>CAWAXR010000026.1:0-223579 GCA_963786045.1 uncultured Alphaproteobacteria bacterium
AGCTTGACGCCACGCTGGTTGCCGAATCGATCGCGCAGCAGCTCGAACGCCGCGTCGCGTTCCGCCGCGCGATGAAGCGGGCCGTGCAGTCGGCGATGCGTCTGGGCGCCGAGGGTATCCGCATCAATTGCTCGGGTCGTCTCGGCGGCGCCGAAATCGCGCGCATGGAGTGGTATCGTGAAGGCCGCGTGCCCTTGCATACGCTGCGCGCCGACATCGATTACGGGGTGGCGACCGCGTTCACCACGTTCGGTACCTGCGGCGTCAAGGTCTGGATCTTCAAGGGAGAAATCCTCGAGCATGATCCGATGGCCCAGGACAAGAAGATGGCCGAAGGCGACACCGCGCGCCCCCGCCGCGACGCAGCCTGAGCAAAATAGAGAAGGTTTGAGGGCGTAAGCCATGATGCAACCAAAGAAAACGAAGTTCCGGAAGGCGCATAAGGGCCGGATCCACGGCACCGCGACTTCGGGCGCGACGTTGTCGTTCGGTCAGTTCGGCTTGAAGGCGATGGCGCCCGAGCGCATTACCGCGCGTCAGATCGAGGCCGCCCGCCGCGCGCTGACCCGTCACATGAAGCGCGCCGGCCGCGTCTGGATCCGCATCTTTCCGGATGTGCCGGTGTCGAAGAAGCCGGCCGAAGTGCGGATGGGCTCCGGCAAGGGTACGCCTGAATTGTGGGTGGCGCGGGTGAAGCCCGGCCGCGTGATTTTCGAAATCGACGGCGTGACGGTGCAGACTGCGAAAGAAGCGCTGACGCTCGCCGCCGCCAAACTGCCGATCAAGACGCGCTTCGTGGCGCGCATTGCGGAATAGGGAAGTGGTCATGGCCGAGATGAAACCCGCCGATATCCGCGCGATGAGCCCCGATCAGATGGATGACGCCGTCCTCAATCTGAAGAAGGAGCGCTTCAATCTGCGTTTCCAGCGCGCCACCGGGCAGCTGGAGAACACCTCGCGGCTGCGTGAAGCCCGCCGCGACATCGCCCGGATCAAGACCATTGCCGCGCAGCAGCGCGCGAAGAAGAAGTAGGGGGCTGAAAATGCCGAAACGTACGCTTCAGGGCGTGGTCGTCAGCGACAAGCAGGCCAAGACGGTTGTGGTGCGCGTCGATCGCCGCTTCACCCATCCGATCTACAAGAAGACGATCCGCCGCTCGAAAAACTATCACGCGCACGACGAGAGCAACCAGTTCAAGCCGGGCGACATGGTGTGGATCGAGGAAAGCAAGCCGATCTCGAAATTGAAGCGCTGGACGGTGGTCCGGGGCGAGCATCAGAAAACGGCCTGAGGCAGGTCCGGCTTTGGCCGGACGATCTTGGGAAAATTTTAGGCGCGACTTTGCGCATCAGAAAGAGGACGAGGTGCATCAATGATTCAGATGCAGACCAACCTCGACGTGGCCGATAATTCAGGCGCACGCCGTGTCATGTGTATCAAGGTGCTTGGGGGCTCGAAGCGCCGCTATGCCACCGTGGGCGACGTTATTGTCGTGTCGATCAAGGAAGCAATTCCGCGCGGCAAGGTGAAGAAGGGCGACGTGATGAAGGCTGTCGTGGTGCGGGTCCGCAAGGATATCCGCCGCGCCGACGGTTCGGTCATCCGCTTCGACCGCAACGCCGCTGTTCTGATCAACAACCAGTCGGAGCCGGTCGGTACCCGTATCTTCGGGCCGGTGCCGCGCGAGCTTCGCGCCAAGAATCACATGAAGATCATTTCGCTCGCCCCGGAGGTGCTGTGATGGCTGCCAAGATCCGGAAGGGTGACAAGGTCATCGTGCTGTCCGGTCGCGACAAGGGTCGCACCGGCGAGGTGTTCGAAGTGCGTCCCGCCGAGAGCAAGGCGCTGGTGCGCGGGATCAACCTCGTCAAGCGCCACCAGAAGCAGACCCAGGCGCAGGAGGGCGGCATCATCTCGAAGGAGTCGCCGATCCACCTGTCCAACATCGCGATCGTCGGCAAGGACGGCAAGCCGACCCGCGTAGGTTTCAAGATTCAGGCGGATGGCAAGAAGGTACGCGTTGCCAAGCGCTCGGGAGCAGAGATCGATGGCTGATACCGCATACACCCCGCGCCTGCGCGCGGAATACGACAAGAGCATCCGGGGCAAGCTGACCGAACAGTTCGGCTATGCCAATGTCATGCAGGTTCCGCGCCTGGACAAGGTCGTGCTCAACATGGGCGTCGGCGAGGCCGTCAACGACCGCAAGAAGGCGGAACTGGCGGCGGCCGACCTGTCGCTGATCGCCGGTCAGAAGGCGGTCGTGACCTATTCGCGCGTCGCCATTGCGACCTTCAAGCTGCGTGAAAACCAGCCGATCGGCTGCAAGGTCACGCTGCGCAAGGCCAAGATGTACGAGTTCATCGATCGCCTCGTGAACGTCGCGCTGCCTCGCGTGCGCGACTTCCGCGGCCTCAATCCGAAAAGCTTTGACGGCCGCGGCAACTATTCGCTCGGCATCAAGGAGCACATCATTTTCCCCGAAATCGACTTCGACAAGATGGGCGAGACGTGGGGCATGGACGTCACGGTGTGCACCACCGCGGCCACCGACGACGAAGCAAGGGCATTGTTGACCGCATTCAATTTCCCGTTCCGGCAGTGAGACGCTGACTTAAAGCCTCTCAAACGCGGAAACCCAGGAGCCAAGCATGGCAAAGAAGAGTTCGATCGAGAAGAACAACCGGCGCAAGCGGATGACCAAGAACGCAGCGCCCCGGCGCGCGAAGCTGAAGGCCATCATCGCCGACAAGACCAAGCCGATGGAAGAGCGGTTCGCGGCGACGCTGAAGCTCGCCGAGATGCCGCGCAATTCGTCGGCGACGCGGATCCGCAATCGCTGCGAGATGACCGGACGTCCGCGCTCGGTCTATCGCAAGAACAAGCTGTCCCGCATCGCGCTGCGTGAACTCGGCTCCAAGGGCCTGGTTCCCGGGCTCGTGAAGTCGAGCTGGTAAGGAGGTCGGACATGTCAACACACGATCCGATCAGCGATCTCATCACCCGTATCCGCAACGCGCAGATGCGCGCCAAGCCCAAGGTTTCGACCCCGGGCTCGAAGATGCGCGCCAATGTGCTCGAGGTGCTGAAGGCGGAAGGCTACATCCGCGGCTACGCCAGCGTCGAGCATGCCTCGGGACGCAGCGAGCTTGAGATCGAGCTGAAGTATTTCGACGGCGAGCCTGTGATCCGCGAGATCGAGCGGGTGTCGAAGCCGGGGCGGCGGGTTTATGCCTCGGTGAAGAACCTGCCGCGCGTGAACAACGGTCTCGGCATTTCGGTGTTATCGACGCCGAAGGGAATTATGGCCGACCACGACGCGCGCGACGCGAATGTGGGCGGCGAAATTCTCTTTACGGTGTTCTGAGGAAGGATCAACCATGTCACGTGTTGGCAAGCGGCCTGTGACGGTCCCGTCGGGCGTTACCGCGACCGTCGAGGGGCAGACGGTGAAAATGAAGGGGCCGAAGGGCCAGCTTCAGTTCGTTGTCCATGACGACGTCGAGGTGAAGTTCGAAAACGGCGCCGTGAAGGTCGCACCGAGGGTGAAGACCAACCGTGCGCAGGCGATGTACGGCACGGCGCGCGCGCAGGTGGCCAATCTGGTCGCCGGCGTGACCAAGGGTTTCGAGAAGAAGCTCGAAATCACCGGCGTCGGCTACCGCGCCGCGCTGCAGGGCAAGAACCTGCAGCTCGCGCTCGGCTACAGCCACGACGTCGTCTATCCGATCCCGGAAGGGATCGCGATCACGGTGCCGAAGCCGACCGAGATCGTCATCGTCGGCAACGACAGCCAGCGCGTCGGCCAGGTCGCCGCCGAGATCCGCAGCTATCGTCCGCCGGAGCCCTACAAGGGCAAGGGCGTGAAATACGCCGACGAATTCATCTTCCGCAAGGAAGGCAAGAAGAAGTAACGGAGCCGGTCATGTCGAGACTCAAGATTACGAATGCCCGGCGCAAGCAACGCGTGCGGCTGTCGTTGCGCCGCTCTGCCGGCGGTCGCCCGCGTCTGTCGGTGTTCCGCTCGTCGAAGCACATCTACGCCCAGGTCATCGACGACCTGAAGGGCGAGACGCTCGCCTCCGCTTCATCGCTGGAGAAGGCGATGCGCGAGAGCGGCAAGACCGGGGCGGACATCGATGCGGCGAAAGCCGTCGGCAAGCTGCTGGCGGAACGTGCCGTGAAAAACGGCGTCACCGAGGTGGTATTCGATCGCGGCGGCTATCTCTATCACGGGCGTGTCAAGGCGCTCGCGGATGCCGCGCGCGAAAGCGGGTTGAGCTTCTAGTTGGATTTAACGGACACGAGTACTGGGGCTCTTGGGCCTCTCGAGGCAAGTCTTTCAAGGATCGGAAAACACCATGGCAGGTGAACGCGAACGCGGTGGCGGCCACAGGGGCGGCCGGGAAGAACGCGACAGCGAGTTCGTCGACAAGCTCGTCCACATCAACCGTGTGGCGAAGGTCGTCAAGGGCGGCAAGCGCTTCGGCTTTGCGGCGCTGGTCGTGATCGGCGACCAGAAGGGCCGGGTCGGTTTCGGCCACGGCAAGGCGCGCGAAGTTCCCGAGGCGATCCGCAAGGCAACCGAATCGGCCAAGCGCAATCTGACGCGGGTGGCGCTGCGCGAAGGCCGAACGCTGCATCACGATATCGCTGGTCGGCATGGCGCGGGACGGGTTTACCTGCGGGCGGCGCCGGCGGGCACCGGCATCATCGCGGGCGGTCCGATGCGCGCGGTGTTCGAGACGCTGGGTATCCAGGACGTTGTCGCCAAGTCGATCGGCTCGTCGAATCCCTACAACATGGTTCGTGCGACCTTCAACGCGCTGAAGCATCAGGATTCGCCGCGTTCGGTAGCGGCGCGCCGCAATATCAAGGTGTCGACGCTGCAGTCGCGCCGGGTCGGCGGCGACGCCGAAGCGGTTGCTGAATAGGGAAATCGCGCCTTTCGCGCGTTACGGAGTTCAAGACGATGGCCAAGGCCGCAAAGACGATCAAGGTCGAGCAGACCGGCAGCGCGATCCGCCGCCACCACTCGCAGCGCGAGACGCTGATCGGCCTCAAGCTCAACAAGATCGGCCGGACGACCGAACTGAAGGACACCCCTGAGGTTCGCGGCATGATCGCCAAGGTTCAACATCTCGTCCGCATCGTCGGCGAGAAGTAAGACAGGAAGCGAACGATGAAGCTCAGCGATATCGCCGACAATGCCGGCTCGCGCAAGAAGCGCATGCGCGTCGGCCGCGGCATCGGTTCCGGCAAGGGCAAGCAGGCCGGTCGCGGCGGCAAGGGCCAGACCGCGCGCTCCGGTGTGCGCATCAAGGGCTTCGAGGGCGGCCAGATGCCGCTGCATCGGCGCCTGCCCAAGCGCGGCTTCAACAACATCTTCCGGCTCGAATTCGCCGAGATCAATCTCGACCGCATTCAGGAGGCCGTCGATGCCAAGCTGATCGACGCCAAGGCCATTGTTAATGCCGAGTCGCTGGTGAAGGCCCGCGTCATCCGGCGCGCCAGGGATGGCGTACGGCTGCTTGGTCGCGGTGAACTCAAGGCCAAGCTGAACATCGAGGTTCACGGTGCTTCGAAATCCGCCATCGCGGCGGTCGAGAAGGCCGGCGGCACGGTGAAAATCCTCGCCCCGGCAAAGAAGGACGAAGGCGAGGCGGCGTAACATCTGCGTCATCGGCCGCCGCAAGCGGCCGATCTATACGACGGATGATGGACTTATCGAAGCCGAGCACCAAATAATGCCCGGCGTCCGCTGAAGGCCCCGGCGTTGGGGAGAAACGGCGAGAGGGGCGCGCGGGAGAAAGCCGGACATGGTCTCAGCAGCGGAACAATTAGCGGCAAATCTGAACTTCGGCGCGCTGGCCAAAGCCGACGAATTGAAGAAGCGGATCTGGTTTACGCTGGGTGCGCTGCTTGTTTACCGGCTTGGCACCTACATCCCGCTGCCTGGCATCGATCCCAATATCTGGGAGCAGGTTTTCCGTTCCCAGGCCGGCGGCATTCTCGGCATGTTCAACATGTTCGCGGGCGGTGGCATCCACCGCATGGCGATCTTTGCCCTCAATATCATGCCGTACATCTCGGCCTCGATCATCATTCAGCTGCTGACCACGGTATCGCCACAGCTGGAGGCGCTGAAGAAGGAAGGCGAGGCGGGCCGCAAGACGCTGAACCAGTACACCCGCTATCTCACGGTAATTCTCGCCGCGTTCCAGTCCTATGGAATCGCGGTCGGACTTGAAGGCGCGGGCAACGTCGTCAGCGACCCCGGGATGTTCTTCCGCCTTTCGACCACGATCACGCTGACCGGCGGCACCATGTTCCTGATGTGGCTTGGCGAGCAGATCACCTCGCGCGGCATCGGCAACGGTATTTCGCTGATCATCCTCTCCGGCATCGTCGCGGAATTGCCCTCGGCGCTCGCCAACATGCTGGAACTCGGTCGCCAGGGCGCGTTGTCCACCGGCCTCATTCTGGTCGTGATCGTGATGGCGGTGGCGGTAATCGCGTTCATCGTGTTCATGGAGCGCGCGCAGCGGCGGCTTTTGATCCAGTATCCGAAGCGCCAGGTCGGCAACAAGATGTTCGAAGGCCAGTCCTCGCATCTGCCGCTCAAGCTGAACACATCAGGCGTGATCCCGCCGATCTTCGCTTCCTCGCTGCTGCTGCTGCCGACCACGGTCGCCAATTTCAATGCGGGCCGCGGACCGGAATGGTTTCAATGGATCACCACGCAGCTTGGCCACGGCCGCCCGCTGTTCTTGATTCTTTATCTGGCGCTGATCGTGTTCTTCGCGTTCTTCTACACCGCGATCGTGTTCAATCCGACCGAGACCGCCGACAACCTCAAAAAGCATGGCGGCTTCATTCCGGGCATCCGGCCGGGCGAGCGCACCGCGGAATATATCGATTACGTGCTATCGCGAATCACGGTGTTGGGAGCGATCTATCTCGCGATCGTCTGCCTGATTCCCGAAATTCTGATTTCCTACGCCTCGGTGCCGTTCTATTTTGGCGGCACTTCGCTGCTGATCGTTGTCAGCGTGACCATGGATACCGTCGCGCAGGTTCAGGGGTATCTGCTGGCCCACCAGTATGAAGGGCTGATCAGGAAATCGAAGTTGAGGGGGCGTCGGCGCTGACGCTGCGACTGTTGCATTGCGTCGTTTTCGCGATTCCGCCCGGCGCTTGGTGTAATTGGCGCCAGTAGTTGATTGTGAATCTCGGGTGTGCGGTCAATCGCTCACCGAGCCGGGGGGGCGAACGCATATGAGACTGATTCTTCTGGGCCCTCCGGGCTCGGGCAAGGGTACCCAGGCCCAGCGGCTGATCAATCACTACGGCATCGTCCAGCTTTCGACCGGTGATATGCTGCGCGCAGCGGTGGCAGCGCAGACGTCGGTCGGCCTCAGGGCCAAGGACATCATGGCATCCGGCGGACTGGTGCCGGACGAAATCGTCATCGGAATCATTTCCGACCGGCTGGACCAGCCGGACGCGGCGAAAGGCTTTATCCTCGACGGCTTTCCGCGCACCGTGCCGCAGGCCGAGGCGCTGGATGAACTCCTGAAGAAAAAGCACATCGAACTCGACGCCGTAATCGAACTGCGTGTCAATCAAAGCGCGCTGTTGCAGCGTGTCGAAAACCGGGTCGCGGAGATGCGGGCGCGCGGCGAGCAGGTGCGCGCCGACGACACCCCCGAGGTCCTGACGAATCGGCTGGCGAGCTATCGTTCGCTGACCGAGCCGCTGATCCACTATTATTCGGAACGCCGTAAATTGCTGACGGTCGATGGCATGATGGCCATCGAGCACGTCACGGAGGAGATTAGCCGGATCCTCGCCGCCATCGGCGCTGTGGAAACGAAGGCATCCAGGAAAGCCGGTAAGGCCGGGAAGGTGGCCAAGAAGGTGGCAAAGAGGGCGGCAAAGACCGTCAAACCGGCCGCCAGGAAGGCCTCCAAGCCGGCCCGGGGGACGCGCGGCGCCTCCAAAAAGGCCGCCAAGAAGGCTCGGAAGGTCGGGAAACCGGCCTCCAAAGGCGCAAAGAGGGGTGCAGGGAAGTCTTCCGGCAAAGGGTCCGCGGGTTCCAGGAAGCGTCCCGCCGGGAGGGGACGGAAAGTCGCGAAAAAGGTCACGAAAAAGCGAGCTAAAGCGTAGAGACGGTTGACGAAACCAGGTGGAATCCTTTAATAAGCCCGCATCCAGTCGGATAGTTTCAGACGATGCCGGGCCCCGAGATAGCAAGGGGAAGGGCGTCGTGTTCGCGTTTGTGAACACCTGCCCGAGATAGCAAAAAATGGCCGTGTCCCAGAGGGATCGGCGACAGGAGAGAAGTCCGTGGCCCGTATTGCCGGTGTGAATATTCCGACCAACAAGCGCGTGTTGATCGCGCTCCAGTACATCCATGGCATCGGTCAGAAGAATGCCGCCGAGATCATGGAGAAGGTCAAGATTCCCGATGACCGCCGCGTCAATCAGTTGACCGACCAGGAAGTTCTGCAAATCCGCGAAGTGATCGATCGCGATTATATGGTCGAGGGCGACCTGCGTCGCGAGACCGGCATGAACATCAAGCGTTTGATGGACCTCGGCTGCTATCGCGGCCTTCGCCATCGCCGCGGGCTGCCGGTGCGCGGTCAGCGCACCCACACCAACGCGCGCACGCGCAAGGGGCCGGCCAAGTCGATCGCCGGCAAGAAGAAGTAATTGGCGGGTAGCGAATGGCGAATGGCAAGTAGGGATCGATCCTTACTATTGGCCATTCGCCACTCACCATTCGCCGTCTAGGTGTAGCCGCTGGCATTACGGCGGCGTTGAGATCGTTAGGAAAGGTTCTGGAATGGGCAAGGAAGCCACCCGCGTACGCCGCCGTGAGCGCAAGAACATTGCATCGGGCGTTGCGCACGTGAATTCGTCGTTCAACAACACGACCATCACCATCACCGACGCGCAGGGCAACACCATTGCCTGGTCGTCGGCGGGAACGATGGGCTTCAAGGGTTCGCGCAAGTCGACCCCTTATGCCGCGCAGGTCGCGGCCGAGGACGTCTCCAAGAAGGCGCAGGAACACGGCATGCGCACGCTGGAGGTTGAAGTTGCAGGCCCGGGTTCGGGCCGTGAATCGGCGCTTCGGGCGCTGCAGGCTGCGGGCTTCACCGTTACGTCGATTCGCGACGTGACGACGATCCCGCACAATGGCTGCCGGCCGCGCAAGCGCCGGCGGGTTTGATGCATTGAGTACGGGCGGCTTTGCCGCCTGCAATGGTTTTGAGAAGTATTGCAAGCCGCGGACTGATCCGCAGGTCTCCAACGCCAGTGATTTGGTTTGCAAATTAACTGGCCCATGGGTGAAACAGTGACGATCCAGAAAAATTGGCAAGAACTTATCCGGCCGAACAAGCTGCAGGTAACTCCGGGCACCGACGCGAACCGTTTTGCGACCTTGGTCGCCGAGCCGCTCGAGCGCGGCTTTGGTCAGACGCTGGGCAACGCGCTGCGCCGCATCCTGCTGTCGTCGCTGCAGGGCGCGGCGGTGCAGTCGGTGCACATCGATGGCGTGCTGCACGAGTTCTCCTCGATCGCGGGCGTGCGCGAGGACGTCACCGATATCGTGCTGAACATCAAGGACATCTCGATCAAGATGCAGGGCGAAGGCCCCAAGCGCATGGTCGTGAAGAAGCAGGGCCCGGGCGTTGTGACCGCCGGTGACATCCAGACGGTCGGCGACATCACCGTGCTCAATCCGGATTTGCAGATCTGCACCCTCGATGAGGGCGCGGAGATCCGCATGGAGTTCACGGTTTCGTCCGGTAAGGGCTATGTCGCCGCCGAGCGCAATCGTCCCGAGGACGCACCGATCGGCCTGATCCCGGTCGACAGCCTTTTCTCCCCGGTGCGGAAGGTTTCCTACAAGGTCGAGAACACCCGCGAGGGCCAGATCCTTGATTACGACAAGCTGACGATGACGATCGAGACCAACGGCGCGATCTCGCCGGACGACGCGGTGGCGTATGCCGCGCGTATCCTGCAGGATCAGCTCAATGTGTTCGTGAACTTCGAAGAGCCCCGCAAGGAAGTCGCGCAGGAGATCATTCCCGATCTCGCGTTCAATCCCGCCTTCCTCAAGAAGGTCGACGAACTCGAATTGTCGGTGCGCTCGGCCAACTGCCTGAAGAACGACAACATCGTTTACATCGGCGATCTCGTGCAGAAGTCGGAAGCGGAAATGCTGCGCACCCCGAATTTCGGCCGCAAGTCGCTGAACGAGATCAAGGAAGTGCTGGCCCAGATGGGTCTGCATCTCGGCATGGAAGTGCCGGGCTGGCCGCCGGAGAACATCGACGAGCTCGCCAAGCGCTTCGAGGATCATTACTGAGCGAATTGGGAGTGGCGAATAGCCAATAGAGAGAAGCTACTCGCTACTCACTATTCGCCATTCCGGGCGAACGCAGGCGGCCCACCTGAGCAACGTGTCCGACGAGCCGTCGCGACAGAACAAGTACAGAGGAATATACCATGCGTCACGGCAAGGTTCATCGGAAACTCAACCGCACCGCCGAGCATCGGCGCGCGATGTTCGCCAATATGTGCGCGGCGCTGATCAAGCACGAGCAGATCGTCACCACGCTGCCGAAGGCCAAGGAATTGCGCCCGATCGTGGAGAAGCTCGTCACGCTTGGAAAGAAGGGCGGCCTTGCGATGCGCCGCCAGGCGATCTCCGAGATGCGCGATCTCGATCAGGTCAAGAAACTGTTCGACGTTCTCGCCACCCGCTACAAGGACCGCCAGGGCGGCTATACCCGCATCATCAAGGCCGGCTTCCGCTACGGCGACAACGCGCCGATGGCGGTGATCGAATTCGTCGACCGCGACGTCGATGCCAAGGGCCAGGATTCGGGTCCGGTGCAGGAGAAGGCCGCGGAAGCGGCGTAACTTCTCTAAATTCGAACTTCAAAAGCGGCGCGTTAAGCGCCGCTTTTTTATTGGTGTGCCGAGTAAACGACAGCTTGGAGGTGGAAGTCCTCTGTCCAGCCTGATGGCGGCGAAGGGTTACAAGCTCGAGACCGTAGGGTGGGTCAGCCGAAGGCGTAACCCACCATCGATACGTTGGGGCGATGAGGAATGGCGGGTTACGCTGCGCTAACCCACCCTAAGCCGATCCTACTACCACCCCTCCAGCACGATCTTGCCGCGCGACTTGCCGCTCTCCAGCAGCGCATGCGCGCGCTTCAGGTTGGCGGCGTTGATGGTGCCGAAGGTCTGGTCCAGTGTGGTCCGCAGCACGCTCTTGTCGATGAGGTCGGCGACGTCGTTCAGCAGCATGTGCTGGCCGATCATGTCGGCTGTCTGGAACGACGAGCGGGTGAACATCAATTCCCAGTGGATCGAGATCGCCTTGCCCTTGAAGGCGCTGACGGTGAATTCCGGGGGATCGTCGATCAGGCCGAATTTGCCCTGCGGCGCCATCAAATCGGCGATCGCCTTGTAATGCTGGTCGGTGAAGGTGAGGCTGGCGACGAGAGCGACCGGCGGCGCTTTCAGTTTTTCGATCTGCGCCTTCATCGGCTCGGCGTGATCGATCACCGCATGGGCGCCAAGATCAAGGCACCATTTTTGCGACTCCGGCCGGGACGCCGTTGCGACCACGGTGAGGCCGGTGAGGCGGCGCGCCAACTGGATCAGGATCGAGCCGACGCCGCCGGCGCCACCGGTGATCAAGAGCGTGCGCGGATCGACGCTTCGGCCAGGCACGACATCGAGCCGGTCGAACAGCAACTCCCACGCGGTGATCGAGGTGAGGGGAAGGGCGGTGGCCTGCGCGAAAGACAGTGTCTTGGGCTTGCGGCCGACGATGCGCTCATCGACCAGGTGAAATTCCGAGTTGGTGCCCTGCCGCAGGATCGAGCCGGCGTAGAAAACCTCTTCGCCGGGCTTGAACAGCGTCACGTCGGGGCCAACCGCATCGACCACCCCGGCGGCATCGTAGCCGAGGATCTTGGTCTCGCCCTCGGGCGGCGCGGCACGCTTGCGCACCTTGTAATCGACCGGGTTGGCGGAGATCGCCTTGACGGCGACGCGGATGTCGCGGCCCTTCGGTTCCGGCTTTGCGGTCTCGAAGTCGATCAGGGCGTCTGCGGCGTCGATGGGAAGGGACTTCTTGTATCCGACGGCCTTCATCTGGCGGCTCTCCCTGGTCAGCGGCAGCAGGAACGCTGCTCTCGGCTATTACCTTCGGTTCCGCCCGCGGAATTGCAAGTAGCCGCCCGGCGGCTTGCCGGGAATTGTCGCGCCGAATCGACTTACAATGGCCGTGCGGAGCCCGCCAATCACTTCTAATCGCGGGTCCGGGAGCCTATATACGTGCGATCTCAATCCCCTGGAATCCCCCTTATGACCGCTGTTCGTTTTCTCACGGCATTGTTCGTCCTGTTGGCTGCGGCCCCGGCAATGTCCCAGGACCGGCGTGTGCCGGCCTCGACGGCGGACGTCAGGCTGTCCTACGCGCCGATCGTGCAGCGCGTGCAACCGGCGGTCGTCAACGTCTACGCCGCCAAGGTGGTGCAGAACCGCAATCCGCTGCTCGATGACCCGATCTTCCGCCGATTCTTCGGTGTGCCCGGCCAGCAACCCGAACAGATGCAGCGATCCCTTGGATCGGGTGTGATGGTGGATCCATCCGGCCTGGTCGTGACCAACAACCACGTCATCGAAGGCGCCGATCAGGTCAAGGTTTCGCTCGCCGACAAGCGCGAATTCGAGGCCGAGATCGTGCTCAAGGACAGCCGCACCGATCTTGCCGTGCTGCGGCTGAAGGACGGGCGCGAAAAATTCCCGACGCTCGATTTTGCCAATTCCGACGAATTGCAGGTCGGCGACGTCGTGATTGCGATCGGCAATCCCTTCGGCGTCGGGCAGACGGTCACCCACGGCATCATCTCGGCGCTGGCGCGCACGCAGGTCGGCATCACCGACTACCAGTTCTTTATTCAGACCGATGCGGCGATCAATCCCGGCAATTCGGGCGGCGCATTGGTCGACATGACAGGCAAGCTCGCCGGCATCAATACCGCGATCTTCTCGCGCTCCGGTGGCTCGCAGGGCATCGGTTTTGCGATTCCCGCCAACATGGTGCGCGTTGTGGTGGCTTCGGCCAAGAGCGGCGGCAAGGCCGTCAAACGGCCGTGGCTCGGTGCGCGCCTGCAGGCGGTGACGCCGGAGATCGCCGAAACGCTCGGGCTCAAGCTGCCGACCGGAGCGCTGGTCGCCAGCGTTGTCGCGAACAGCCCGGCGGCGCGCGGAGGATTGAAGGCGTCCGATCTGATCGTCGCGATTGACGGGCATGCGGTCGAGGACCCCAATGCATTCGATTATCATTTTGCGACACGTCCGCTCGGCGGTACCTCGCAGATCGACGTGCAGCGCGCCGGCAAGACGGTGAAGCTGACGCTGCCGCTGGAAACGGCGCCCGATACCGGCCGCAACGAAATCGTCCTGACCGGGCGCTCGCCGTTCCAGGGAGCGAAGGTTGCGAATATTTCGCCTGCGGTCGCCGACGATCTGCATCTGGATGCGGACACCGAAGGTGTCGTGATCACCGAACTGGCAGATGGCGGAACAGCCGCCAATGTCGGCTTCCAGAAGGGAGACATTATCCTGGCCGTCAACAGTCAGAAAATCCTCAAGACCAGCGATCTCGAAAAAGCGACGCGCGACACCTCCCGGCTATGGCGTATCACGCTGGTGCGCGGTGGTCAGCAGATCAACGTTACGCTGGGCGGATGAGCCCGAAAAAACCACGCGAGGGTGCGAGCCTGTTCGCCGCCGCGGGGATGGAGCAGGATGCGCCGCATCCGCTCCCGGACAGATTACGTCCGCGAACGCTGTCGGAGGTGGTCGGACAGGATCACATTCTGGGGCCGGACGGCGCGCTGACGCGCATGCTGGCGACGCGCACGCTGGGCTCGTTGATCTTCTGGGGACCGCCGGGCACCGGCAAGACCACGGTGGCGCGGCTTCTGGCGGACGCCACCGAACTGCATTTCGAACAGCTCTCGGCGGTGTTTTCCGGGGTCGCCGATCTGAAGAAGGCGTTCGACGCGGCCCGCGCGCGGCGCGAGATGGGCAAGGGAACGCTGCTGTTCGTCGACGAGGTTCATCGGTTCAACCGCGCGCAGCAGGATTCGTTTCTGCCCGTGATGGAAGACGGTACCGTGGTGCTGGTCGGCGCCACCACCGAGAATCCCTCGTTCGAGCTCAACGCCGCGCTGTTGTCGCGGGCGCGCGTTCTGGTGTTTCATTCGCTCGATCATGCTGCGATCGAAAAGCTGTTCGCCCATGCCGAGACGGTCGAGGGCAGGAAGCTGCCGCTCGACGCGGAAGCCCGCGCCGTGCTGGCGCGCATGGCCGACGGCGATGGCCGAGCCGCGCTGACGCTGGCCGAAGAGGTCTGGCGTGCCGCGCGCGAGGGCGAGATATTCAACGCCGCGGAGCTCCAGGAGATTTTGCAGCGCCGGGCGCCGATCTACGACAAGTCGGCCGACGGCCACTACAACCTGATCTCGGCGCTGCATAAATCGGTGCGGGGCTCCGATCCGGATGCGGCGCTGTATTACCTCGCGCGCATGATGGATGCCGGGGAAGACCCGCTGTTTCTGGCGCGGCGCGTGGTCCGCATGGCGGTTGAGGACGTGGGTCTTGCCGACCCGCAGGCGCTGGTGGTCGCCAACGCCGCCAAGGACGCGTTCGACTTTCTTGGGTCTCCCGAGGGCGAACTCGCGATCGCGCAAGCCGTCATCTATCTTGCCACCGCGCCGAAATCGAACGCCGCCTACAAGGCCTTTGGTGCCGCGATGCGCGCGGCCAAACAGGGCGGGTCGCTGCTGCCGCCCAAGCATATTCTGAATTCGCCAACCAAGCTGATGAAATCGGAAGGTTACGGCGACGGCTACGAATACGACCACGATACGCCGGAAGGTTTTTCCGGACAGGACTATTTTCCGGAAGCGCTGGGACATCAAACCTTCTACGATCCGCCCGATCGCGGCTTCGAGCGCGAGATCCGCAAACGGCTGGACTATTGGGCGAAGCTGAGAAGTGGAAAGAAATCATGAGCCGTCGCACTAAAAGACCCCTGGCGAAACGCGCCTCGGGCGATCGCCCGAAGGGCGCGCGGCCCCATCGGGTTTCGCAAGCCGAGCGGGCGCAGGGGCACCGTCCCGGCGGCAAGCCCGCGCGCTTTTCCGCGCCGCGCGCCGAGAAGCCGGTTCCATTCATCGCCCAACCTGCGAAGGTTGCCGATGAACCGGCGCCGTTGCCGACCAAGGTCCAGACCGTCGTCGTGACGGCGGACGAGAACAACATGCGCGTCGACCGCTTTCTGGAAGCCCGCTTTCCCGGATTATCGTTCTCCCACATCCAGCGCATCGTTCGCAAAGGCGAGTTGCGCGTCAACGGCAAGCGCGCCGACAGCAAGGACCGGCTGGAGGAGGGGCAGAGCGTCCGCATTCCGCCGCTCAAGCTCGATGCGCCCAAGGGCGTTAGCCCGCTCTCGGAAGCCGCGGCCAAGACGTTGTCCGCGCTCAAGGACATGATCCTGTTCGAGGACGCCGACGTCATGGTGCTGAACAAGCCGGCGGGTCTCGCGGTGCAGGGCGGTTCCGGCACCACGCGGCACATCGACCAGATGCTGGAAGCGATGCGCGACGCCAAGGGACAAAAGCCGCGCCTGGTGCACCGGCTCGACAAGGACACGGCGGGTTGTCTGCTGGTCGCGAAAACGCGGTTCGCGGCCACCGCGCTGACCGGATCGTTCCGTCATCGCTCGGCGCGCAAGATCTACTGGGCGCTGGTGGCCGGGGTGCCGAAGCCGAAGCAGGGCCGCATCTCGACCTATCTCGCCAAGGAAGAGGGCGAGGAGGATACCATCATGCGGATCGCCGCCCATGGCGACGAGGGCGCCAGCCATGCCGTGACCTATTATGCCGTGGTCGAGACCTCGGCGCAGAAGCTTGCATGGGTGTCGCTGAAGCCGGTCACGGGACGGACGCATCAGTTGCGCGCGCATATGGCTCATATCGATCACGCCATCGTCGGCGACCCCAAATATTTCAACAAGGAAAACTGGCAGCTGCCGGGCGGTTTGCAGAAACGGCTGCATCTTCTGGCGCGGCGGATCGTGATACCGCATCCGCGCGGCGGCGTGATCGATGTGACCGCGCCGTTGCCGCCGCACATGCTGCAGTCGTGGAACCTGCTCGGCCTCGAGGCCGACCGGTTCGACCCGATCGAGAACGCGCCTGAAGAATAATTTAACTTGCGGTTTCGCAGGGGCGTCACGACATAGCCTTCATGAAACGGCTATCGATCGTTGCCTTTGCGGTTGTTGCGGCGCTGGTCGCCGCGGATGCCGCATCGGCTCAGATCATTGCCCCGGGCGGATCGCAGTTCAACCCGCCTCTGCCTCTGCCGCCACCTCCGCCACCGCCGAAGATTGAGGTTCCGGTTATCCCGAAGATGGATGCGCTGCCGAGCTATAACTATCTGCCGGCACAGCCTCCGTCCTTCAGCGACCGGATCACGGGCTGCCTGAACGATGCCGCCGCGGCCGGGCTTGGCCCAAGCGACCGCGAAGTGTATTCGCGCAACTGCGCCAATCGATAGCAGAAGCGCGCTTCAATCTGCGCCAGAAGCACGCGCGACCTTCGCCATCGGCTGCCTGTTCGCTTTATTTGCGACCGTGCTTATCGTACCCTGCGGAGAGATATCACCAACGATGAAAGCCGAAAACGGCAATGCGTGAGCTATTCGATGAAGTGGCCGGAAAATCCCCGCTTGATCCGCAGGAGGCCGTGCGGCGCACGACGCGCGGACCCCAGCGCAAGCGCTTTTATGCCAGCGCCGGCGTTGGCGAGGCGGAAAACGGATTCACCGTCACGCTCGATGGCAAGCCGATCAAAACGCCCTCTGGCCGACAGGTGATTGCGCCCGCACGTTCGATCGCGGAAGCGATCGCGGCGGAGTGGAATGCGCAAGGTGACACTATCGATCCCCTGACCATGCCGCTGACGCGCTTCGCCAACAGCGTCATTGAAGGGGTGGTCGACAAGGTCGAAGCGGTTGCCGACGACGTCGCGAAATATCTGGGATCCGATCTGTTGTTCTACCGCGCCGGCCACCCCGAGGCGCTGGTCGCGCGCGAGGCCGCGCACTGGGACCCGATTCTGTTCTGGGCGGCGGATGCGCTGGGCGCCCATTTCATTCTCGCCGAAGGGATCGTGCACGCCCGTCAGCCCGCTTCCGCGGTCGCTGCCGCGCGCGCGGCGTTGCCGCCGGATGCGTGGTCGATCGCGGCCCTGCATGTGATGACGACATTGACCGGCTCGGCGCTGCTCGCCCTGGCGCTTTTCCATGGCGTCATCGATCAGGACCAGGCCTGGGCCGCCGCCCATGTCGAAGAGGACTGGAACATCGAAAAATGGGGAGTGGATGAGGAGGTGGCCGCGCGGCGTGCGGCGCGCCTGATCGACTTCAAGGCCGCCGCGAACATCCTGAAAGTCCTGAATAAGGGCGCATGATCCGCCAGGTGCGATCCGGGGTTAACGACGGGTTTACGACACCTCGTTAGCTTCAGCCGGGCCTGACCCGGTGAATTTCATGTCGATTGTCATTACGCCAAATACTCCGCCTCTCGCCGCGCCGGGCGCGACGACGGCCGATATTGTCCTGCAGCCGGGCAGCGTGATCAGTGCCCGGGTGGTGCAGATCCTTGGCAACGATCAGGTCCGGATTGCGATCGGCGGCCAGTCGATCGACGTCCAGTCGCAGGTCCCGCTGCAGGCCGGCCAGGCGCTGCAGCTTCAGGTTTCGCAGACCGCCAGCGGAATAGGCCTCGCGGTCGTCGACCAGCCGAGCAGCGCCACCGCGAGCCAGGGTGCCGCCGGCGCGGCCGCGACACTCGATACCATCGCGCTGGCGCCCGAGGCGGCGGCGAGCATTGCGGCTATTGCGACGCCCGGCACGATCACGCCGAACACTCAGCTCAGCCCGCTGGAGACGCTTGCGGTGTCGCTCGCGGCCCAGACGGCGGCTACCCAACAGACATCGCTGGCGCCGTTGTTCGCCAATCTCGGCGTCGCCGCCGGATTGCCGGGCTTGCCACCGCAGGTCCAGCAGGCGGTGGCGCAGGTGCTGGCGCAGCAGACCAGCCTCGATCAAAACCTTACCGGCGGCGACATCAAACAGGCCTTTCAGAATTCCGGGTTGTTTCTCGAGGCATCGCTGGCGTCCGGATCGGTTTCGTCGTCGGCCGTCGCGCCGGATCTCAAGGCGGCGCTGATCGTGCTGCGCCAGGCGCTGACGACATCGCTTGCCAGCGTGTCCGCGGCGGCGACGCCGGGTACGCCCGATGCGCCGGCTGCGGTGGCAGTGGCGCAGCAGGGCGCGACAACGGTCGTGGTTCCGCAAGGCGCGACGCCGGTGGAAGTCGTGGCGCAGCAGGGCACGACCCCGGGGGGCGTGGTGCTGGCGCAGGCCGGCCAGCCATCCGTTCAGGTTTCGCCGCAGCCGGTCATGATTATCGCCGGACCGGAAACGCCCGAGATTGGATCACCCACGATCGCGCCGCTCTTGACGTTCGCATCGCCCGCGTCCGTTGCTCCGCAAGCCGCGGCTCCAGCGACGACGCCGGAAATTATCGACCTCGGCGCTGCGGCGAACGAGATTCTCCCGCCGCCATCGACGCCGGCGGATGCAGCTGCGCGAGCTGCTGTAAGTAGTGCGGCGCTCAATCTGTTGCAGGAAGCGCTGCAGGCAGGCCCGCTTGCAGCAGGAAATTCGTCGAAACTGGTGTTCGAAAACAGCCAGATGCTTTCGCTGGTGCCGGCGGTGACGGCTGCGCGGACGTCTGCGATCGACGACGCCGGGTTTGCCCGCACCAACCTGCCGCCGCCGCCGATCAACGGCGCATTGCCGTCGGCGCAGCCGGTCATGCCGGCGACGCTCGCTTCCCACGCGCCGGTTGAAGCGACGCTGCAGCATTTGCTTAACGACACCGACGGTGCAATCGCGCGACAGACGTTGTTGCAGGTCGCTTCGCTTCCGGGGCAAACCGATACGACGGCGGGAAAGCTCGATGCCAGTGTGCCGCGCTGGAATTTCGAAATTCCGTTCGCGACGCCGCAAGGCACGGCGATGGCGCAATTTGAAATCTCGCGGGATGGCGGCGGTCGCAATGTGGATGCCGCCAGGCAGGTCTGGCGGGCGCGGTTCTCGATCGACGTCGAACCCGCCGGCCCGATCCACGCGCTGGTCTCGCTGAGCGGGGAGCGGACATCGGTACGGATGTGGGCGGAACGGCCCGCGACCGCGGCGCAATTGCGCTCCGGCGTGTCGCAACTCAGCCAGGCCTTGAGCCGCGCCGAGTTGCTGCCGGGCGATATCATGGTCCGCGACGGCGCGCCGGTGCAGCCGGCATCGGCGCCCGCGGGCCATTTTCTGGATCGCGCGCTATGAGCGTGAAAACAAGAAGCCAGATCGCCGTCGCGCTGCACTACGACAAGTCGGGCGCGCCGCGCGTCGTCGCCAAGGGCAGGGGAAGCATCGGCGACAAGATCGTCGAGGTCGCGAGAGCCAACAACATTCCGATCGAAGAGAACGAAGTGCTGGCGGGCGCTCTCTCCAATGTCGAACTCGGCGATGAAATTCCGGAGGAGCTTTACAAGGCGGTCGCGGAAGTGCTGATTTTCGTGCTGCGGCTGTCGGGGCGTGTCCGCTAGAACGGGACGGTTTTTGACTGCGTCGCATTGTCAGCGGGCTTGCTCGCTTTTCCCCAGCCGTCGTCCCTGCGAACGCAGGGACCCATAATCACCGGCTTTGGATTTACGAAGAATGTCGGCCACTGTGTCTTCTCGGCAGATCACGCGGTATGGGTCCCTGCGTTCGCAGGGACGACGGCAGTAGTCGTTCGTTTATCCCACCGTCATTTTTTCACCACGATATCGTCCGCATCGTTGCCGGCATCGTTCGGGCCATATCGGATGTCGTCATGATTGCTCGCCGCCATGTTCTTGGGGTTCTCGCCGGTGCGGCCATGTTGCCGTCGCAGGGCTTTGCCAATGTCGCGCCCCCGCGCAGCGAGATTCGTCCCGATCTGGCCAAGCGCTTTACGGATGCGGGAACGGCCGGGACATTCGTCGGCTACAAGGTCGACGACTATCTCGTTATTGCGAGCGACGGGGATCGTTCGGGCGAGGCGAAGCTGCCGGCCTCGACCTTCAAAATTCCGAATTCGGTGATCGCGCTGGAGACCGGCGTCGTCGGCGATCCCGACAAGGACGTCTTCAAGTGGGACGGCGTTACCAGGAGCTTCGAGGCCTGGAATCGCGACCACACGCTGCGTTCCGCCATCGCCGCTTCCGCCGTGCCGGTCTATCAGGAGATCGCCCGGCGCATCGGCGCGGAGCGGATGCAGAAATATCTCGACCTGTTCGAATACGGCAACCGCGACATCGGCGGTGGCATCGACCAGTTCTGGCTGACGGGAAATTTGCGGATCGATCCGATCCAGCAGATCGATTTCGTCGACCGCCTGCGGCGCGGCGCATTGCCGGTCTCCAGGCGCAGCCAGGAACAGGTAGCCGATATCCTCCCGGTCACCAGGTCGGGCAATTCGATCATCCGCGCCAAGTCAGGCCTGTTGGGCGCCGAGGTCGGCAAGCCCTCGCTCGGCTGGCTGGTGGGCTGGGCCGAGAAGGGCGGTGCGAGCACCGTGTTCGCGCTCAATCTGGATGTTCGCGAGCCGCGTCATATCGCCGACCGCATGAATTTGACGCAAGCGTGCCTCGCCGATATCGGCGCGATCTGAAGGGCAAATATTCGCTGACCCGGCTGGCGCGGGAAGCGCGGCTGAACTAGCATCCCCGACCATCAAGAAACGCCCGGGAGGAAGTCATGAAATCTGCCGTCTTTTTATCGTCGCTCGCGATCGCCGCGGCCGGCGGCTGGTTCGCCGCCACGATGTTCGCGGCGCCCGCGACCGGCAAGGAGCCGCGCTTTCCGCAACTCACCATGGACCAGCTCAGCGAGGCGCAAAAACCGCTCGGCGAGCAGATCATGAAAATTTCGAGCGTGGGGATCGGTGGGCCTTACAACCCGCTGATGCGCAGTCCCGTGCTCGGGCAGCGGATGTTCGACCTGCTGCATTATTTGCGCTGGGAAACTTCGGTGCCCACCAAGCTCAATGAGTTTGCGATCTGCATTATCGGGCGGCAATGGCGCTCGCAGGTCGAGTGGGCCGCGCACGCGCCGTTGGCGCAGAAGGCTGGCCTGTCGCCCGAGATTCTCGCTGAGCTGAAGGCGAACAAGCGGCCGTCCAGCATGGCGGAGGACGAGGCGGTGGTTTACGATTTTGTCACCGAGCTCACCACCACCCATGTCGTCTCGGACGAAACCTATGCGCGGGCCAAGAAAGCGTTCAAGGACCAGCAGATCGTGGACCTGACGGCGCTGGCGGGCACCTACGTCACGGTGGCGATGGTCTTGGCGATGGCGGAGGAAACCGTGCCTCCCGGCAGGGAGCCTCCGTTCAAGGACGGTGAGAAGTAGGGGCCGGCGGCGTCTCCGGTCGAAGCGAGCATCCATGGTTCGAGATCGTGGCGTTGGCGCTTCTCGCCATGAGAGCCAGATCCTCATCCGGGCGGCGCGCGCGACACGCCGGCTTCTCGAAGGATGAGGCGACCAGCGCCTCTGCTCGACTACCCCAGCCTGAACAGCGCCTGCAAAAAGTCGCTCACCGCCTTGCGCGCGGCTTCCGCCGTTGCCGGATTGCCGCCGACATGCGGGTTGAGCTCGATGCAGGCGTCCTTGTAGGTGAACGGGGCTTGCGTATCGGCATTCATGAGCACGCCGCCGTCGCCTTCGCTGATATGGCAGTTGCGCGCGGTCTGCGCATTGGCGGAAACCACCATGCTGGAGACGCCGAGCAGGCCCAGATCGAAGGCGTGCTGTGAATCCGGATATTCCGTGAGCAACACGTCGCGTTTGGCCTCCTGCAGACGTGCCGCATAGGCCTTGCAACTCGCTACCGGATTATAATCATCCGGCGTGCCGTGAAAGATCCGGATCGGGCGGGCCGCGACCTCGGTATCGCCAAGATAGGTCGTCGAGCAATCCGGATAAAAGGGGATGTAGCCCGCGAACTGCAGGCCCGATTTGTTCCAGAGCCTGTTGAAGCGATCGAGGCTCGCATAGAGCGCGGCCTGTCCGCCGCGCGAAAATCCCATCAGCACGATGCGGTCGGGGTCGACGCGCGGATGCTTTGCGAGAATTTCGAGCGAGCGATAGATGTCGATGATCAGATTGAGACGGCCGAGCAGCGCCTGGTTCGGGCCGACCACTGTCAGGCCGCGGCCCGAAAAGCCGTCGATCACGAAAGTCGAAATGCCCATCGAATTGAACTGACGCGTCCACGGCTCGATATTGGCGCCGACGCCGCTCGATCCGTGCATCAGCACCACGACCGGCAGCCGCCCGGCACCTTGGGCGATGCGAAATTCGCCGGCGACCGTGACCGGCTTGCCATTGGCGTCGCCGCTCAGGAACTGCTGGTCCGAAAGGGTCAGCGATGGAATCGGATAGAGTTCGACGCGGGCGGCGATATCCTTCGGCATCGACTGCGCATGGCTCTCAATGTCCGCCAGCAGAATGCCGGCACCCACGATCCAGGCAGCCATCGCTGTTCGTACGCCTACTTGCATCGCTTCCCCCGATTCCTGCTTTTGCCGACAGGTTGCGCGGGAATAGAACAAGCGGGGAAGCGGGTGTCAAACCGCGCCGGTCCTGGCGTCCTTGCCGATGCGGCCGAGATGGGTGAAGCCGAATCCGGCCGAATATTTCAGGCCGTAGCCGAGCGCGCGGTCGAACCCGATATGCGCGAGCCAGATCATCGCGATCGAAAGCACCAGCGGCGGCGCGAAACCGAATCCGGCTGTCATCAGCGCCATCGGCGCCATGTAGCTGTGCATGGCGTTGTAGACGATCGCGCCGACCTTTGGGCCCGCGAGATAGCCCAGAAAGCTGAGATCGGGCGCAAGAAACAGGACGAAATAGATCCACCACGATCCGCCCCATAGCGCGTATAACAGCGTCATCCCGGCAAACAGCGTCAGCCCCTCCAGACGGAGCAGCGTGCGCGGCCCCCCTGAAACGGTGCCTGTGATCGCCTGGATTGTCTCCTGGCTTGCGGTATCGGCCATTGGCTTTCCCCCGGGGTTGAGGTCCGGATATTACGTGCGCCGGGCGGCGCTGCCAAATGCCGGGAAGGGCGTTTCCCGCCGGCAAAATGCCGTGTTAGAACGCACAACGAAATTGGCGGGAATTAAAGACATGAAAGATATCCTGGACACCCTTGAGGAACGGCGCGCCGGCGCAAGGCTGGGGGGCGGCGAGAAGCGCATCGAGGCGCAGCACGCCCGCGGCAAGCTGACCGCGCGGGAGCGCATCGAGCTCCTGCTCGACAAGGGCAGTTTCGAGGAATTCGACATGTTCGTCGAACACCGCTCGACCGAATTCGGCATGGAAAAGACGAAAGTGCCGGGCGACGGCGTCGTCACCGGATGGGGCACCGTCAATGGCCGCAAGACGTTTGTCTTTGCCAAGGATTTTACCGTGTTCGGCGGCTCGCTCTCCGAAACCCACGCGCAAAAAATCGTCAAAATCCAGGACATGGCGATGAAGGCGCGGGCGCCGATCATCGGGCTCTATGACGCCGGCGGCGCGCGTATCCAGGAAGGCGTCGCGGCACTCGCCGGCTATTCCTATGTGTTCCGCCGCAACGTGATCGCGTCCGGCGTGATCCCGCAGATCTCCGTCATCATGGGGCCGTGCGCCGGCGGCGACGTCTATTCGCCCGCCATGACCGACTTCATCTTCATGGTGAAGAACACCAGCTACATGTTCGTCACCGGCCCCGACGTGGTGAAGACCGTGACCAACGAGGTCGTCACCGCAGAAGAGCTCGGCGGCGCGTCCGTGCACGCCACCCGTTCCTCGATCGCCGACGGGGCCTTCGAGAACGACGTCGAGGCGCTGTTGCAGATGCGCCGGCTGATCGATTTCCTGCCCGCCAACAACACCGACGGCGTGCCGGAATGGCCGAGCTTTGACGACATCGGCCGGGTCGATATGTCCTTGGACACGCTGATCCCCGACAATCCGAACAAGCCCTACGACATGAAGGAATTGATCCTGAAGGTCGTGGACGAGGGCGATTTCTTTGAAATCTCCGAGGCCTTTGCCAAGAACATCGTCACCGGATTCGGCCGCATCGCCGGCCGCACGGTCGGCTTCGTCGCCAACCAGCCGATGGTGCTGGCGGGGGTGCTCGACTCGGATGCCTCGCGCAAGGCCGCGCGGTTTGTCCGTTTTTGCGATGCCTTCAATATTCCGATCGTCACTTTCGTCGACGTGCCGGGCTTCCTGCCGGGCACCGCGCAGGAATACGGCGGATTGATCAAGCACGGCGCGAAGCTGTTGTTCGCCTATTCGCAATGCACGGTGCCGCTGGTGACCGTCATCACCCGCAAGGCCTATGGCGGCGCGTTCGACGTGATGGCCTCCAAGGAGATCGGCGCCGACATGAACTACGCCTGGCCGACCGCGCAGATCGCCGTGATGGGCGCCAAGGGCGCGGTCGAGATCATCTTCCGCGCCGACATGGCCGACCCCGACAAGATCGCCACGCGCACCAAGGAGTATGAAGACCGCTTCCTGTCGCCCTTCATCGCCGCCGAGCGCGGCTATATCGACGACGTCATCATGCCGCACTCGACGCGGCGCCGCATCGCCCGCGCGCTCGGGATGCTAAGGGACAAGCATGTCGAAATGCCCGTGAAGAAGCACGATAATTTGCCGTTGTGAGGACATTGCATGTCCACCATAGAGGCTGCCGACAAGGTTGAAATCCGCATCCTGGTCGACAACGCGACCGATACGCTTTCGTCGAATCCGCCTTTCGTGGAAAGCGAGTTTGCTTTTATCATCCGGCGCGGATTTACCAGTTCGGCACGGTGCCTGTGCTGTGCGGTGCACGGCCTGTCATGCCTCGTCACCGTTCACCGCGGCGGGAAAAGCCATGCCGTGCTGTTCGATACCGGCCCTGAGGACTACGCCTTCGAGCGCAACGTATCGAGGCTCGGCGTCGATCTCGGCGCGGTCGAGAGCATCGTGCTTTCGCATGGCCACTGGGACCATTCCGGCGCGATGCTGCTGGCGCTCGGCATGATCCGCGGCCGCAATGGCGGCCGCAAGGTGCCGTTCTATGCGCATCCCGGCATGTTCGTGACGCGCGGCGTCCGCCAGGCCAATGGTTCGGTGCGCCGGATGGACGATGTGCCCAGCGTGATCGAGCTTTCGGATTTCGGCGCGGAGATGGTCGTGACCACGGAGCCGCAGACGCTGCTTGGCGGACTGTTCTATGTGAGCGGTGAAATTCCGCGCGTGTCGGGCTTCGAGCGCGGCTATCCCGGACAGGTGAAGCGCACCGCCGACGGCTGGGAGCCTGATGAGCTGTTGATGGACGAGCGCTGGCTCGCGGTGAACATTGCCGGAAAGGGCCTCGTGGTGCTCTCGGCCTGCTCGCATGCCGGCATCGTCAATGTCTGCCGACACGCGCGCGCGACATTTCCGGATATTCCAATCCATGCCGTCATGGGCGGCTTGCATCTGTCCGGCGCGAATGAAGCGATCATTCCGCAGACGGTGGAAGGGCTCAGGGAGTTCGGCATCAAGACCATCGCCGCCGGGCATTGCACGGGCTGGCGCGCGATGACCGCGCTGGCGAAGGCATTTCCGGATGCGCTGGCACCTACTGCTGTCGGCAAGCAGTTTACATTCTAGGGGGGCTGCCGGTCGTCATCATCCTGCCTTGTGCGGCGATCATGACGCGCGGCGGCTGGATTTAGGCGATTGCGGCTAGCCGCGTCGTCCCTGCGAAAGCAGGGACCCATAACCCCCAGCGCTGGCGTTATGCGAGGCGTTCGACGCCGGTCTTTTTCACTTCTTCCATCACGGCGTATGGGTCCCTGCTTTCGCAGGGACGACGATGAGTGCGAACGTCATGAACGTCGAGTTCAGCGATCATTCATGTTGAATCAGCAAAACTTCCTCCGTCGCACACGAGATGCAAAGGACGGAAGTCATGGCACGCCGACGCTTGCTAAAGCTTACTGTTGGTCTGGTTGCTGGCGCGGCCGCGCTTGCCGCGAGCGCGCAAGCAGCGCCGCTGCCGCCGATTTCAGCAGAACAGGGTTTGGTGCTTGCGCACCGGGAAGGCGCGGCGCCCGCAGTTGTCTCGCAAGCGGAAGTCGATCACCTCAAGCCTGAGGAAGTGCGCTGGGGCCATCACGGGCACGGCCATCACTGGGGCTGGCACCACCGCCATTGGCATCATCGGCATTGGCACCATCACCGCTGGTGAGGTCAACGGCTCGTTGGTCATCTTCACGTAATCCGATTTTCATCGCGTAACGACAGGAAAGGAAAGTCTATGAAGTTTCTTGCTGCATCCGCATTCGCCATCGGTCTCAGTTTTGCGGCGATGACCGCGTCGCAGGCGATGCCGTTGGCCCCGCTCGATCGGGCCGCCTCGGCCGACACCATCCGCGTCGCCGGCGGCTGCGGACCGGGCTGGCACCGCGGGCCCTATGGCGGCTGCCGTCCGATGTACAATTGCCCTCCCGGCTGGCATCCGGGCCCGTTCGGCCGCCGTTGCTTCCGCAACTGGTGAGGATGCGTGAGGAGGGCGGGGAATTCCCGCCCTCCTTGCTTTCGGGTTTTCGAGAATCGTCAAACAAAACCCCGCCTGAAGCGGGGTTTTGCCGTCATGAATGCGTCCGCCACGCGCCAATTACTTCGCCAGAAAGGCGAGCATCAGCTCGTTGAATTTTGCGGGCGCGTCGAGAAACACCAGATGCCCGGCATTCTGGATCACCTCGGCGCGGGCGTTGGGCATTCTGACCGCGAGCGCTTTGGCGAGGTCGGCGTTCTGGCCCATCTTCGGCCGCAGCGCCTCCGGCGCATTCGGTCTGCCCGGCGCGTTGTGGTCGTCGGCGCCCATGATGAACAGCGTCGGTTCCGCAATCAGCGGAATTTCGTGCACCACCGGCTCGCGGTAGAGCATTTGCCCCGAACTGACGAAGGCGCGCAGCCAGCGCGGGTATTCCGCGGAGCCCTTGATATTGAAACGCGCGTCGATGAACGGCGTGATCTGGTCCGGCGGGATTTTCGGCGAATAGTTGTTCTCGAGCTGCTTGCGGTAGCCTTCGGCCGTGAGCTTGTCCTCGTTCTCCAGGATTTTCTCGGTCGGCGTCGGCGGCACATACATCCGGTAATCTTCAAGTCCGATCGGCGCTGCGAGCAGGAGATGGTTGATCCGGTCCGGATAGGCGCGCGCGATTCGCACCCCGAGCATCCCGCCGAGCGAATGCGCGACGATATCGGCTTTGGCGATCTGCAGATGGTCGAGCAGCGCCATGGTGTTGCGCGCCAGGTTGTCGAAGTGCAGTTCGCCCGTGGGCTTGGATGATTTGCCGAAGCCGACCTGGTCCGGCACCACCACGCGATATCCGGCATCGGTGAGGACCTTGACGACCGGCGCCCAATAGCTCGCCGGAAAATTGCGGCCGTGCAGCAGCACGACGACCCGGCCATTCGGCTGTGCCGGCGCGACGTCCATATAGGCCATCCGGAGCTGCTCGCCGTCATTGACGAGCGGCAACATGCTGACGGGGTAGGGATACGCATAACCTTCAAGGCCGATGCCATAGGGTTCGCGCTGCTCGGCGGCATGGGCCGATGTGAGCGGCAGGGCGAGGACGGCGGCGGCGAAGGTCAGGTGAAGGAAAATACGGTTCATCGACTACTCCAGGGGATAGTTCTGTTCGCTATTGATACCGCAGCCATGGCGATGGGAAGACAGCTCGGCTTCACGACTGCTTGTCCGTAGTGGCAGACGGAGCGGCTATTGGCCATCCCCGAACAGGGCCGCGAATCGCCTTTCGCCATTGCGGCTGAAATTGATGACCCGGCTGCCCGGCGTGGTGTCGCGCGCGGCCCATTTCAGCTCGGTGAAGCGGGTCATCAAGGCCGCGCCGAGCGTTCCGGCAAGATGATGGCGCCGCTCGCTCCAGTCGAGGCAGGCCTTGCACACCGGGCGGCGCGGATGGGCGAGCGTCGCGGGATCGATCTGCAAGGCCCTGGTCAGGAAGCGCTGGCCTTCGGCGGTGAGTTCGATGTCGTGCTCGTGCTGGCGAACCAGCTTCTGCCGTTTCATGCTGTCGAGCATCTGAACGCCGAGATCGCCCGCCAGGTGATCGTAGCAAATCCGGGCCCGGCGCAACGCCGGATCCTTCGGTCCGGTGCGCACGCGCATGTGGCCGGCGCGGGCGGCCAGCCCCGCGAGCCCCTCGAGCACGCCGGCGACGTCGGGATCCCTGAGGCGATAATAGCGGTGGCGGCCTTGCCGTTCCTGCTCGATCAGGCCGCCGGTCTCGAGCTTCGCCAAATGGGAACTCGCGGTCTGCGGCGTGATGCCGGCCTCCTGCGCGAGTTCGCTCGCGGTCAGCGCGCGGCCGGTCATCAGCGCCGTCAGCATATTGGCGCGGGCGGGATCGCCGACCAGCGAGGCGACCATGGCGATATCGGGGCCTGCTTTCATAGTTCGATGATAGACGAAGCATCCACGTCGATCAAGCGGCTATTGTCGAGGCTGTGGCAGCAAACATCGGAGAGGCTCCCATGGCGATCACCGTTTTCATCCGCTACCGGCTTGATCCGTTCAAGCGCGCGATGTTCGAGGAATATGCGAAGCGCTGGCTCACCATCATCCCGAAATGCGGCGGCGATCTCGTGGGCTACTGGATGCCGCATGAGGGCACCAACACCATCGCGTTTGCGCTGATTTCCTTTGAAAGTCTCGCTTCTTACGAGAATTACCGCGCGCGGCTACGCACTGATGCCGAAGGTATCGCCAATTTCAATTTTGCCGAAGAACACAAATTCATCCTTGGCGAGGAGCGAACGTTCTTGCGGAAGGTGGTTGCTTAAGCGCGCACTGGCGCGAGATAGCGCGCGTGGCTAGTATCGCGGCAGGAAGCCGTCCAGAGAACGAGGAAAGACCATGTCGATTACGGCGGCGGAAAAGCGCGTGACGTTCCGGAAGATGCACGAGGCCGGGTGCTTTGTGCTGCCCAATCCCTTCGATGTCGGAACCGCGAAGGCGCTGCAGCACCTGGGCTTCAAGGCATTGGCCTCGACCAGCGCGGGCTTTGCGTGGTCGATCGGCAGGGCCGACAATCGTGTGACGGTCGAGGAAGTGCTGCAGCATCTCGCCGCGCTGTGCGCCGCCGTCGATCTGCCGGTCAATGCCGATTTCGAAGGCGGCTTCGCGCATAAGCCGGAGAAGGTCGCCGTCAATGTCGGCCGTGCCGTCGGGACCGGCGTGGCCGGATTGTCGATCGAGGATTCCACCGGCGATGCGACGGCGCCGCTTTACGAGCGCGCGTTCGCGATCGAGCGCATCAAGGCGGCGCGCTCCGCCATCGATGCCGACAAGAGCGGGGTGTTGCTGACCGGGCGCTGCGAAGGGTTTCTGGTCGGCCAGACCGATCTGGGCATGGTGATCGACCGGTTGTGCGCCTATGCGGACGCCGGCGCCGATTGCCTCTATGCGCCGGGTATCAGGACCAGGGAGCAGATTTCCGCGGTGGTGAAGGCGGTGAGTCCCAAGCCGGTCAATCTCCTGATCGGGGCGTCCGGCCTGTCCGTTGCGGAGGCGGCCGATCTCGGCGTCCGCCGGATCAGCGTCGGCGGTTCGCTGGCGCGCGCGGCATGGACCGGCTTCATGCAGGCCGCGCGCGAGATCGCGGAGCAGGGGACGTTCACCGAATTGGCCAAGGGCTATCCCGGCGGCGAATTGAACAAGATGTTCAGCTGAAGGGATGATCTGTTCGGAACGGAGCCTGCCACCTAAGGCCGAAACATCTCTTCCATGAGGCTGAGACGTAGGACTCGCTCCCGCGCCGCGCCCCTCGAGGGGGAAGCGCCTACCGCCGCGCCTTCGCCACCTGCGCCGGCACCACCGGCGGGGCGGCATTGCCCCAGGAGTTGCGGATGTAGGTGGAGACGTCGGCGATCTCCTGATCCGACATTTTCGCGGCGTAAGCCGGCATCGATCCTTTGTTCGGCGCGCGCGGCGTCGTTATCGTTTCAGCGCCGTCCAGGATGATCCGAAGCGTGCTGGCGGGATCGACGGACTGCAGATTCGCGTTGCCCGGCAACGGCGAATAGATACGCGGCGCGCCGCTTCCGTCGGCCTCGTGGCAGGCGATGCAGGCTGCCTTGTATAATTTTTCACCATTCGCCATCTGTTCCGGCTGTGGCGGCGTGATCGCGGGTTCGGGCTGGCCCGGCGGAAGATCCTTCAGATAGACGGCGATCGCGCGGAGGTCGGCATCGCTCATCCGCGAGGTCGAATTGAGCACGACCCCGGCCATCGGCCCGTCGGCATGGCTGCGCGCGTTGCGGCCGCTCTGCAGATATTCAACGATGTCCTCGACGCTCCACGATTTCAGCCCGCTGCGCTCGGCGCCATCGAGCCGCGGCGCAAACCAGCCGCCGGACGGGCGGCCGCCGAATTCCTGGCCGCGCTTTTCGGCGCCGAAGAGATTCTTCGGCGTGTGGCAATTGCCGCAATGCGCCACGCCTTCGACCAGATAGCCGCCGCGATTCCATTCCGCGGTTTTGCTCTGATCGGGCTCGAAGATGCCCGGCCGGAAGAACAGGAAATTCCAGGCGCGCATCAGGACGCGGTAGTTCAGCGGCCAGCGCAATTGCGGCGACGGCGGCGTATTTCTGACCGGCGGGAACGTTTCGAGATAGGCCCGGATCGCCAGGATGTCCGGCTTTATGATTTTCGTGAAATGGGGATAGGGGAACGCGGGATAATAGCGCGAGCCGTCAGGCGCGACGCCGAAGCGGAACGCGCGGACAAAGTCGTCATCGCTCCAGGCGCCAAGACCGGTATCGCGATCCGGCGTCAGGTTTGAGGAGTAAATGACGCCGAATGGGGTATCGATGCGCTTGCCGCCGGCGAAGGGCTTGGAGGGATCGGCGGTATGGCAACTTCCGCAGTCGGCGGCGTCCGTGAGCAGCCGGCCACGCGCGACCGTCTCCACCGACGGTTCGGCCCGGGCCGTGCCAAGGCTGAATGCAAGGCTGAATGCAGCGCACAAAACCATGCCTGCGAGAATCGTCAGCCTTCCGGAATGCCTTCCCTGCATCGGTGGGTCTCCTATGACGGCAGTATAGCGTGAAAATACGCCGGCGCGTGCGTCATGTCGTTTCGTGGCGGCATTTCGTCACGACACAACCCGAAAACAGGGGCGGCCTCTGCCAGCACGAAATTGCGTTTTGCCGCCGGAGGTCTCCTCGCCCCAGATTTGTGATGCGGGCATTGCGAAAACCGACATAGACTGGTCTTGTCGAACGGCATGACTAGCTAAAAAGAGCCGGCGGAACCAAGGCTTAAGAGGGTGGAATGGGAATCAACCAAGGTCCGATCAGTCTCGATCAGAAATACACCCAGGGGTCCGGCCACGTCTTCCTGACCGGGATTCAGGCGCTGGTTCGCCTGCCGATGGCGCAAATTCGCCGCGACCGCGCCAGCGGCCTCAACACCGCAGGTTTTGTGACGGGCTACCGGGGGTCGCCGCTCGGCGGCTATGACCAGCAATTGGTGGCGGCGCGAAAGCACCTCGAGCAGTACAACATCAAATTCCAGCCCGGCGTAAATGAAGACCTCGCGGCCACCGCGATCTGGGGCTCGCAGCAACTCAATCTCTCGCCCGGCGCCCGGCATGATGGCGTGGTCGGCATCTGGTACGGCAAGGGCCCGGGCGTCGATCGCTGCGGCGACGTCTTCCGGCATGGCAATGCCGCGGGTTCGGCGAAGAATGGCGGCGTGCTGTGCCTCGCCGGCGACGATCACGGCGCGAAATCCTCCACCGTGCCGCACCAGTCGGACCACGCCTTCATCTCCGCGCTGATGCCCTATCTCTATCCCTCCAGCATCCACGAAATGATCGAGATGGGGCTCCTGGGGATCGCGATGTCGCGTTATTCCGGCTGCTGGGTCGGCATGAAGGTGATCACCGAGACGGTGGAGACCACGGCCGAGATCGATCTCACCGACGAGATGAAGCCTTTTGTCATTCCCGCTGATTTTGAAATGCCGCCCGGCGGCCTCAATTTGCGCTGGCCCGACGACCGCTACGAGCAGGACCGCCGGCTGCAGGACTACAAGGGCTTTGCCGCGATCGCCTTTGCGCGCGCCAACAAGGTCAACCGCATCACCATGGACTCGCCGAACGCCCGCTTCGGCATCATGGCCTCGGGCAAGAGCTATGAGGACATCCGGCAGGCGCTCCGTGAACTCGGCGTCACGCCCGAAGTCGCCGCAAAGATCGGACTGAGACTCTACAAGATCGGCATGCCCTGGCCACTGGAGCCGGAAGGCGTGCGCGAATTCGCGGTCGGGCTGGAGGAAATCTTCATCATCGAGGAACGCCGCGAGATCGTCGAGAATCAAGTCAAGCAGGAGCTGTTCAACTGGCGCGACGATGTCCGCCCGCGCATCGTCGGCAAGATGGACGAGCACGACAAGCGCTTCCTGCCTTTTGCCGAGGAATTGAGCGTCGCCTCGCTGGCAAGCTCGCTGACCGAGCGGCTGTTGCGGCTGAACCTCAATCCCGAAATCGCCGCGATGTTGCGTGCGAAAGCCGACTGGTTCAACGGCCGTCAGGCCAGCCAGATGCAGGCGGTGGCGCCGGTCACCCGTACGCCGTATTTCTGCTCCGGCTGTCCGCACAACACGTCGACCAAGGTGCCGGAAGGCAGCCGCGCCTTCGCCGGCATCGGCTGTCACTTCATGGCGCTATGGATGGACCGCAACACCGAGACCTTCACCCATATGGGCGGGGAGGGCGTGCCATGGGTGGGCGTCGCACCCTTCACCAACGAAGAGCACGTCTTCGCCAATATCGGCGATGGGACCTATTTCCACTCCGGCAGTCTTGCGATCCGCCAGGCGATCGCCTCCAAGGCGAATATCACCTACAAGATCCTCTATAACGATGCGACCGCGATGACCGGCGGCCAGCATGTCGACGGCGAACTTTCGCCGCAGCAGATCACCTTCCAGCTTCATAGCGAAGGCATCCGCGATATTTATCTGGTGTCGGAAAACCCCGACGCCTATCCGGCGTCCGACATCGCCCCGGGCACCAGGACCGCCCACCGCGATGAGCTCGACGCGGTCATGAAGACGCTGCGCCAGGTGAAGGGCGCTTCCGCCATCGTCTTCGTGCAGACCTGTGCGGCGGAAAAACGCCGCCGCCGCAAACGGGGAACGCTGGAGGATCCGCCGCGCCGCGTCCTCATCAATCCCGCGGTCTGCGAAGGCTGCGGCGATTGTTCGGTGCAATCCAACTGCATCTCGGTGGAGCCGCTGGAGACCGAGCTGGGCCGCAAGCGCACCATCAACCAATCGACCTGCAACAAGGACTATTCCTGCCTGAAGGGCTTCTGCCCGTCCTTCGTCACCGTCGACGGCGGCAAGCCGCGCCGCCGCGCGCCGGCCGATCTCGGCGATCTCGGCGAACTGCCGGAGCCCGCCTCGAGGCCATCGCTGGAGCGGCCCTATAACGTGGCCGTCGGCGGCGTCGGCGGCACCGGCGTCTTGACCATCGGCGCGCTGCTCGGGATGGCCGCCCATATCGAGGGCAAGGCCAGCATGATCCTCGACATGTCGGGCCTCGCGCAAAAGGGCGGGGCGGTATTGAGCCACGTCAGGCTGTCCGAACATACCGCCGACGTCACCTGTTCGCGCATCGTCACCGGTACCGCCGATCTCGTGATCGCCGCCGACGAAGTCGTGGCGGCCGCCAGGGAGACCATGACGCTCTGCGATTCCAGCCGTACCTCCGGCGTCATCAACAGTCACGTCATCCCGACCGCCGATTTCATTCTCCACCGCGATTTCGATTTCCAGACCCGCAAGGTCAATCACGTGCTGGAAACGGCCTTGCGCAAGGATTCCTCGTTCCTTGATTTCACCAGGCCGGCCGAAGCCCTGCTCGGCGATTCCATCGCCACCAACATGATGATGATGGGCTATGCCTATCAGAAGGGGCTGTTGCCGCTGTCGGCCGGCGCGATCGAGCAGGCGATCGAGGTCAACGGCGTCGCGATCAAGATGAACACGCAGGCCTTCCGGCTCGGGCGTCTGGCCGCGGTCGATCCGGCGCGGATCGCCGCGATGATGAAGGGGCAGGACGAGGCGGTTGCTCCGAAGACGCTGGATGCGATGTCGCTTGACGAGATCATCGCCCACCGCAGCGCGTTGCTGACAAAATATCAGAACCGAAAGCTCGCCGCGCGCTACAGCAAGCTGGTGGCACAGGTGCGTGACGCCGCGCTCAATGGCAGCTTCGGTGACGCTCTGCCGCGTGCGGTCGCCATCAACTACGCCAAGCTGCTCGCCTACAAGGACGAGTACGAGGTGGCGCGGCTTTATACCGACGGCAGCTTTGAAAGGCAGCTTCGCGACCAGTTCGAGGGCGAGTTCAAGATCAGCTTCAACCTCGCGCCACCGCTGCTCGGCGGCCGCACCGACGCCTTGGGGCGGCCGAAGAAGCGCGCCTTCGGCGCCTGGATGATGCCGGTGTTCCGGTTGCTTGCGAAAATGCGCGGCTTGCGGGGGACCGCCTTCGACATTTTCGGCTATGGCGCCGACCGCAGGCTCGAGCGCGACCTCATCGCCGGCTATGAGAAGGATGTCGCCTACATATTGTCCGTGCTGTCGCCGGTGACGCTGGACACGGGAATCGAAATTCTCTCGCTGCCGGATCGCATCCGCGGCTATGGGCCGGTGAAGGAGAAAGCGGTGCGGGAGGCAAAAGCCCGTTATGCGCAGCTCGCCGCCGATCTCGCGAACCCGCCGTCCGCGCCGCGGCAGATTGCGGCGGAGTAGGTTTTGCCTTTCATGGTGCCCGGTCAACCCGCTCTTAGAATGGCGGTCGTTGAAATGTAAACGCCCACGCCGATCAACGCCGGCAGAGCCAGCGCGATGGCGACGCCGATCGCAAACCGCAGGTCGTCCCGGCGCTCAGTTTGACCTCGATCCGCGATTTTCGAGGTGGATTCCGCCAACCCTCCGGCGTCGTCGAAATGGGCGAGTAGCGGCGGCTGGTCCGGCGCCGGGAACGTGGGCTCCGGGATAGCGCGATTTGCGTCGCTGTTTGTCTCGTCATGGATCGGTGTGCTTTGGTTCTCGAATGTCACGCCGAAGAAGTTGCCGTTGCGCCAGACCAGCCGGCACTTGCGACGCAGACTGTTGAAGGACAGCTCAAAGGTCAGTGGCAGGACCGCCAGACTACGCGCGTAGATTCCGGCCCCGCCGTTGGTGATGTCGGTTACGCTGACGTCGCAAGATCGTGCGCCGGTTTTCCCGCCAAAGAACAGCGATGCGGCCTTGGCAGTTCGCGTTCTGCCGTTGGATCTTCGATCGTCCATCGTGATATGGCGCTCGCTCAATGTATTTCTCGTGGACACTTTCGCGGTGTGGCGCCGCCCATTATTTGTTCCAATTTAGCGACAAGTCGTGAGAAGTCGGTAAACCACACTTCCGAAATCGGCCGCAATCCCGAAACGATTTGCTAACCGAGGGGGGCCCCTCGACGCGAATATGTAAAAGCGACGGGGCGTCGGCTTTGTGCGGTGAGGATGGCTCATGGTCTCCGGCGCGGGCTCGATCGGATGAATCGATCGGGTTGCCCTGTCACCTGCTTTGAGCCTTACGCGGACAGGCTGGATCATTGTTTTTGCGCATTCCGGGGATCGCGGGGAAGTGGTTCAATTCGGGGACGTGCGCTGGAAGGCGGTCTGGTGGAAGACGGGATCTCGCTGAGCATTTCCTGATGCAGCGACCACCGGTCTTCGCGTGTCGCTGAACCAATATTCGCTATTCGCCGGGAATTTTGACGACCTTGATCTCGATCGCCGAAAAGTAGCCGGCAAGATCCTCGATATCCTTGTCCGACAGGGACGGGGCGACCACCGACATCGCGTCGTTCTTTCGCGCCCCGGCTTTGAACGCCTGAAGCTGGGCAACGATGTATGGTTCGGTCTGACCGGCGATGTTCGGTGCGTCAGGGGTCTTTGATAAACCATCGAGGCCGTGACATGCCTGGCACATCAGCGCCTTCGCGCGGCCCGCCTTTACGTCGCCAGCCCTGCACGCGTCGTCGCTGGCGAAGAGAAGACACGCTGACGCGAGCAAACGGATGAGCAGCATTGCCCCGGGATGCGAAGAAATCACCCTAACACCTCATCTGCCTTGCACTGTGGAAGGCATGATGGCCCCGTGCCGGGGGCCATCAGCCAGATCGAGGTGTTACTTGCCGTCGTACCAGATGCGATAGAGTGCTCCGACGAGATCGTCGGAAACGAGCAGCGAGCCATCGTGCAGCTGCGCCACATCGACCGGGCGTCCCAGATAGTAGCCATTGTCGTTCCACCCTTCGGCGAACGGCTCGGACTTTCCTGCGACGTGGCCATCCTCCTTGAGGAATGTCACCATCACCCGGGCGCCGACGGGAACGGTTCGATTCCACGAGCCGTGCTGCGTCGAGAAGATCGCGCCCTGATACTTCTTGGGGAACATGCTGCCGGTGTAGAAGGTCAAGCCGAGATCCGCCGCGTGGGCAACCTGTTCCACTTCGGGGAAGATCACGTTGGCCGGCGGCGTCTCGGTCTTGTATTCGTTGGTGCGCGTGTGACCGCCGCCATACCACGGGAAGCCGAAGTCCTGGCCCGGAGCCGTGATGCGGTTCATCTCACCGGGAGGAATATCGTCACCCATGCCGTCGACCTGGTTGTCGTTGGTCCACAGCGTCTTGTCCTTTGGATTGAAGTCCATGCCGACGGGATTGCGGAGTCCGATGGCATAGACTTCGCGATTCTTGCCGTCACGGTCCATGCGAATGATGCCGCCGATGCCGAGCTTGCGGTAGGCGTCGAGTTTGTCCTTCGCCGGCACGTTATAGGGCTGCCCAAGCTGGATATAGAGCTTGTTGTCCGGTCCCACCCGGCAAACCCGCGCGGTGTGATTGTAGCTCTCATCCCCCTTCGGAATCAGCTCGCCTTCCGGAACAACGTTGCCGGCGACGACATCCGGGCTTTCATAGAAGAACTCGGCCGCCGCATATTCCAGCACCCGGTTCTGCTCCGCGATGTACAGGAAGCCATCCTTCGAGAAGCACACGCCGTTGGGTATCTTCTTCGGCAGCGTCGGCGCGAACTCCTTCACTTCGTCTCCCACCCCGCTGCGCGCACGGTCGGTCACCACCCAGACTTTCGATTTGCGCGTGCCCACAAAGGTCGCGACGCCCTGCGGGCCGACCGTGATGTGGCGGGCATCCGGCACCAGGGCGTACAGAGAAATGTGGAAGCCAGGCGGCAATTTCACCTTGGTCAGGTTCTGTTTGACCTGATCGGCTTTCGCGCCGGTCTGCGGTACTTCGGGCCAATCAGCGGTGCTGCCGGTCTGATGCATTGCGCCCAGTGTTTCGAGTGTGCTCGGCGCGGACGGCGCAGGCTGCGCGACAGCGGGCCAGGCCGCTAGCGACAGCAATGCTACCGTCGTTTGAAAACGAAGCTTCATGAATGCCTCCCTGTGATGCCCCAATTCTAGCGGGCGACCCACCCGCCGTCGGGGAAGGCGGGTATCAATGCGCCGCTGCAACCCGTTGTCAAATGGCAAACGCTACAGACGAGAGGTGATGGTGCGTCGCATCCATTGCGAAATCGCCGCCGTGATTTGCCCGGCGGGCGCCGTTGGCGATTTCGTGTCCAGCCCCTCAGCGAAAAATTTTTCGCTTTGTCGTTTGGTAGAAACAGCAATAGAAAAAATTCATCCCGCCCGACAAAGGGGCGTTTCGCGATCGTCACGAACGCGGGACGGGATGCGGTGGACGCCGGCGGCGCTTCTGACGAGGGTGCGCGCCTGCGGACGGCGAAGTCGCGTGGTCCTGACGCCCCGACGCTGGCGTCAAGTTCTTGAGAAGCAAGCTTCTTGGGGGCGATGGTGGCAAGAAAGCCCGGTCACCAGGGAGAGCGCGCTATAAGCCGTTAAAACCATTGCGCGGGGAATGCCGGGTGTTTCCGGTGTGACCGTGGTGACTAACGCGTGTGCTTTCTACCAATACACACGCGGCTGCGGGCGCATCGGGCGCCCGGCATTCCCTGCGCCCTCCTGATCTCGAGGGTGGTTCTCGCAACAACTCGGGCGCTTTCGTCGCCGCGAGAATGAACAGGCGTGGGGGCAGCCTCGTCGTGGTCTTGTTCTGGCCCATCCTTTGCGCAGCCGCTCTTTCAGGTGAGGTGTAGCGTCTCGCCCGGCGGAATATTTCGGTGCTTGCCAAGGCAACGCCGAAAGGCGAAAAAACCGCTTGGGAACAGGAAACCTCAGCGGAGAATGATTTGAGCATCAAGGGCAAGGCCCATATCGCCGGGATCTTTGAACATCCAACCCGGCACGCCCCGGATAAATCCACAGCCCAACTGCACGCCGAGGTCGCCAAGGGAGCGCTGGAAGACGCAGGCCTGACCAAGGCCGATATTGACGGCTATTTCTGCGCCGGCGACGCCCCCGGCGGGGTGATGGCGATGGTCGATTATCTGGGCCTCAAGGTCCGCCATTTCGATTCCACCGATACCGGAGGCTGCTCTTATATCGTCCATCTCGGCCATGCCGCCGAGGCGATCGCCGCCGGTAAATGTTCGATTGCGCTGATCACGCTCGCAGGCAAGCCGCGCACCGGCGCCATGCCGCCGCGCGCGAGCGGCGCCGAGGTCGATTTCGAAGCCGCTTACGGGGCCACCACGCACAACGTTTACGGCATGTGCGCCATGCGCCATATGCATGAGTTCGGCACCACCAGCGAGCAACTGGCCTGGATCAAGGTCGCGGCCTCCCATCACGCGCAATACAATCCGCACGCGATGCTTCGCGAGGTCGTCACCGTCGAGGATGTGCTCAACTCGCCGATGATTTCCGATCCGCTGCACCGGATGGATTGCTGCGTCGTCACCGATGGCGGGGGTGCATTGATCGTGACGACGGAAGCGATCGCACGCAGCCTGAAGAAGCCGCTGGTGCGCATGATCGGGCACGGTGAAGCGCTCAAGGGGCCGCGCGGCGGCAAGGATCTCGATCTGACCTATTCCGCGGGCGTCTGGTCGGGGCCCCGGGCGTTCGAGGAAGCCGGAGTGACGCCCCGGGATATCAAATATGCCTCGATCTACGACAGCTTTACTATCACGGTCTTGATGCAACTCGAGGACCTCGGCTTCTGCAAGAAAGGCGAGGGGGGCAAGTTCGTGGCCGACGGCAATCTGATTTCGGGCGTCGGCAAGCTGCCGTTCAACACAGACGGCGGCGGGCTGTGCAGCAATCATCCCGTCAATCGCGGCGGCATGACAAAAATCATCGAAGCGGTGCGGCAACTGCGCGGGCAGGCCCATCCCAAGTTGCAGGTGCCGAACTGCGATCTCGCCATCGCCCACGGCACCGGCGGACTGCTGGGCGTTCGTCATGCCGCCTCAACCTGCATTCTGGAGCGTGCGTGATGGACAGTGCCGTGAAATACCCGACGCCGCAGGGCAATCCGGAGACGAAGCATTTCTGGGAGAACACCGTCGACGGCAAGCTCCTGATCAAGCGCTGCACCGCCTGCGGCGAGCCGCATTATTTTCCGCGCTCGATCTGCCCTTTTTGCTTCTCCGACAAGACGGTCTGGGAAGAAAGTTCGGGCGAGGGCGAGATCTATACCTTCAGCCTGATGCGCAAGTCCGCGAGCGGGCCCTATGCGATCGGCTATGTCACGTTGAAGGAAGGCCCGTCGCTTTTGACCAATTTCGTCGACTGCGACATGGACAAGCTCAGGATCGGACAGAAGGTCAAGGTGGTGTTCAAGACGACCGATGGCGCACCGTTGCCATTCTTTACGCCGGTATAGTTCGCTTTTCTTTCCTTCTCCCCTTGTGGGAGAAGGTGGCAGCCGAAGGCTGCCGGATGAGGGGTTTCTTTCGGCGGGGCAATATCAACCCGTGGCGCCAACCCCTCACCCCGTAGAGTTCAAGGCCGGCTTCGGCGTAGCCCTCTCCCGCAAGGGGAGAGGGCACAGCAACGGACGCCGCAAAGAATAGACGTTCAGGAGAAGACGACAAAATGCCGATCAACTACGATGAGCTGATGGCGCTGAAGAATCTTGGCCAGAAATACGCCTACAGCGATCGCGAGGTGATGCTGTACGCCTACGGCATCGGGATGGGCGCCGATCCCATGGACGAGAGGGAATTGGCGTTCGTCAATGAGGCTACGGCGACGCCGCGCGCCTTGAAAGTAGTCCCGACATTTGCCTCCGTCGCGGCGTGGGGAGCCGGGCCCGGCGAGATGAATCTCAACCGCGTGATGGTTGTCGATGGTGAGCGTGACATCACCTTCCACCGGCCTATGGCCGTGGCCGAGAATCTCATTGTCGATTCACGCGTGCTCGCCGTCTTCGACAAGGGCAAGGACAAGGGCGCGGTGATCCGGCACCAGACCGTACTCAAGAACGACAAGGGCGAGGAGCTTGCGACACTGGTCGCCTCACGCTTTGCGCGCGGCGATGGCGGTTTTGGCGGACCGTCCGAAGGCCAGCCCGAACCGCACAAGGTGCCGACCCGCGAGCCGGACAAGTCAATCGACATCTCGACGCGTCCGGACCAGGCCCTGATCTATCGGCTCTGCGGCGACCGCAATCCGCTGCACTCCGATCCCGAATTCGCCAGGCGTGCCGGTTTTTCGCGGCCGATTTTGCACGGCATGTGTACCTTCGGCATCACCTGCCGCGGCATTCTGCAGACCTATGCGGACTACGATCCCGGCGCCTTCAAACAGCACGCCGCGCGGTTTTCTTCGCCCGTCTATCCCGGCGAGACCGTGACGCTGGATTTGTGGAAGGACGGCAACGTGATTTCATTCGAGGCCAGGGTGAAGGCGCGCAACGTCGCCGTCATCAAGAGCGGCAAGACGGTATTGGCCTAGGCGGTCATTCCGGGGCGCGCGACGCGCGAACCCGGAATCTCGCGCTGACAATTTCGGGATTCCGAGTCTGGTCCTTCGGACCATCCCGGAATGACGGTGAATAAAAGGGAGCTAGCATCATGGGTCTACTCGACGGCAAGGTGGCGCTGATCACCGGCGCGGGCGGCGGCCTGGGCGAAGCCTACGCCAAATTGTTCGCGCGCGAGGGCGCGGCGATCGTGGTCAACGATCTCGGCGGGCCGCGCGACGGCAGCGGTTCCGATGTCTCGATGGCGCAGAAGGTGGTCGATGCGATTAAAGCGGAGGGGGGCCGCGCGGTTGCCAATGGCGCCGACATCTCGACCATGTCGGGCGGTCAGTCGGTATTTGACGACGCCATCAAGCATTTCGGCCGTGCCGACATTCTCGTCAACAATGCGGGCATCCTGCTCGACCAGACCTTTGCCAAGGCAACCGAGGCCGCCTGGGACAAGGTGTTGAAGGTACATCTGAAGGGGACGTTCTGCTGCACCCAGCCGGTGTTCCGCTGGATGCGCGAGAATGGGGGCGGCGTCATCGTCAACACCTCCTCGACTTCGGGCCTGATCGGCAATTTCGGACAAAGCAATTACGGCGCCGCCAAGGGCGGGATTTGGGGCCTGTCGAATGTGCTGGCGGTCGAAGGCCGCAAATACAACATCCGGGTCTGGACACTGGCGCCGGGCGCGCTGACCCGCATGACGTCGGACCTGCCGCGCTATATCGAAAATCCCGGCATGGCGCTCGAGCCGGACGGCATCGCGCCGGCCGTGCTATATATGGTCAGCGACCTTTCCGGGGACCAGACCGGCAAGGTGCTCGGCGTTTCCGGCCCGCGCGGCGTGCGCGAAATGCGGATGATGGAAAAGCCGGGCTGGAAACCACCGCATGCGGGATGGAAGGCCCAGGACGTGGTTGAACACGCCAGGGAGATTTTCTTCTCCGAGGAGGAGATCAAGATGGGCGCGCGGCGATTCTAACTTTAACGTCATTCGGGGGCGACGCGCCGCATCGAACTACGATGTGCTATTGCACATCACAGAATCTCGAGGTTCCGGGTCTGGTCCTTCGGACCATCCCGGAACGACGGAGTAACTCAATAAGAGGCACAAATGACAAAATTGACCCACAAGGCCGCAGGCACCTTCGCGATCGCGCCGACGCCGTTCCATGACGACGGTCGCATCGACGAGAAATCCATTGACCGGCTGACCGACTTCTACGCCGAGGTCGGGTGCGATGGCGTAACGGTGCTCGGCATCATGGGCGAGGCGCCGAAGCTCGAGGGCTCGGAAGCCGAGGAGGTGGCAAAGCGCTTTGTGAAGCGCGCCGGGAACATGCAGATCATCGTCGGCGTCTCGGCGCCGGGATTTGCCGCCATGCGCTCTCTCGCACGCGCCTCGATGGATGCGGGCGCCGCCGGGGTGATGATCGCGCCGCCACCCAGCCTGCGTACCGACGATCAGATCGTCGGCTATTTCAAGCAGGCGGTGGAGGCTATCGGCAGCGACATTCCCTGGGTGTTGCAGGACTATCCGCTGACCTTGTCGGTGGTGTTCACGCCGGCCGTGATCCGCAAGATCGTGATGGACAATCCGTCCTGCGTGATGCTCAAGCACGAGGACTGGCCGGGACTGGAGAAGATTTCGGCGCTTCGCGGCTTCCAGAAGGACGGCTCGCTGCGGCCGCTGTCGATTTTGACCGGCAATGGCGGTTTGTTTCTGGATTTCGAGATGGAGCGCGGCGCCGACGGCGCGATGACCGGCTACGCATTTCCTGAATTGCTGATCGACGTCGTGCGGTTGTCGAAAGAGGGCCGCCGCGATGCCGCGCACGATTTGTTCGATGCCCATCTGCCGCTGATCCGCTACGAACAGCAGCCGGGGATCGGACTGGCGGTGCGAAAATACGTACTGCAGAAGCGCGGCGTGATTGCCTCGAGCGCGCAGCGCAAGCCGGGTTCGAGCATCACCGCGACCGCAAAGGCCGAAGTGGATTACCTGCTGTCACGCGTCGCGCGGGTCGACAAACGCGCGAATCTGCAGCCGCAATCCAGCGCCGCAGGCTGATCGCGTGGCCGAGGCCGTCGTTCCGCCGCGTCCCGCCTCTACGATCCTGCTGCTCCGCGACAGTGCTGGAGCGGCCGGCGGGGAAATCGAGGTCTTCATGATGGTGCGCCATCATCAGATCGATTTCAGCTCCGGCGCGCTGGTGTTTCCCGGCGGCAGCGTCGACAAGGGCGATCAGGAAATCATTGCCCGGCCCGAGCTTTATGCCGGCGGTGAGGGGCTTGATGCGGGTGCTTTAAGTTTCCGGATCGCTGCGATCCGTGAAACTTTCGAGGAAAGCGGCATCCTGCTCGCGCGCCCGCGGGGATCGAAGGCTCTCGTCGATGCGAAGCGGGCCGCCGAGATCGAAGCTTCCAGTCGCGCCGTCCTGTCCGAGGGCAAGACCACCTTCCTGAAGGTGCTCACCGACAATGGAATGCTGCTGGCGCTCGACGAACTGGTGCCCTATGCGCACTGGATCACGCCGGAGGGCATGCCGAAGCGGTTCGATACCTGGTTCTTTCTCGCCGCCGCCCCGCCCGAACAGGTCGGCGCCCATGACGGCAGGGAATCCACCGATTCGATCTGGCTGTCGCCGCGCGAGGCGCTGGCGGGCGGCGAGAGCGGGCGGTTCAAACTGCCATTCCCGACCACGCGCAATCTGATCAAGCTCGGCAAGCAGCCGAATGTGAAGGCGGCACTCGACGACAGCAGGGGCAAACCGATCGTCACCGTGATGCCGGTCATGACGATGCTGAACGGCGGCCGGCAGCTTCGCATCCCAACCGAGGCCGGCTACGACGGCGAGCTGTTCGAAGTCGGCGGGGTGTGAGGCGCGGTCGGCAATGACGCCGGTACCGCCCTTGCCGGTTGCGGCAATTATCGGCATCCTGCCCGCAAAGCGCGCTTTCAAGGCGTCGCAAGAGCGATCAGGGCGGGGCACGTACCGTGAGGATTCGACGCTTTGGCGTGATGATGGGGGCGTGGCTGATCACTCTCGCTCTGTCGGTTGCGGGACGCGCGCAGGAAAGCTTCCCCAGCCATCCGGTGCGCGTCGTCATTCCTTATTCGGCCGGAAGCGTCGCCGATGTGTTCGGGCGTATCGTCACCCAGAACATGGCGGCGCAGTGGAGCGGATCGATCATTCTGGAAGCCAAATCCGGCGCCAATGGTTCGATTGCGGCCGAGGATGTCGCGCGCGCGGCGCCGGACGGATACACGTGGCTATTGGTAACGACATTCTTCACGACCAGCCCTTCGCTCAACGTCACCTTGCGCTGGGACCCGGTGCGGGATTTCACCGCCGTCGGGCAGATATGCCAGGCTCCGAATTTCTTCGTCGTTCCCACATCGTTGCCGGTGAAGAGCGTGGCCGAGTACGTGGCTCTGGCCAGGGCAAAGCCCGGCACGCTGAACTACAGCCATCCAGGCAAGGGGTCGACAGGGCACCTCGGCTTTGAACTGTTCAAGCGGCTGGCCGGGATCGATGTCACCCCCATCGGCTATCGCGGCTATCCGCAAATGGTGGCGGATATATCCAGCGGCCTGATCACGTCGACCTTCCTTTCCGCCAACCAGGCGCTGGCGCAGGTTCAGACCGGCGCCATCAGAATTATCGCCACGATCAACGACGGCCGCTCGAAGTACTTTCCAGACGTGCCGACCATGGCGGAGCAGGGCTTTGCCGATGCGCAGGTGACCCCGTGGTTCGGCATCGTGGTACCGGCTGGAACGCCGCAGTCGATTGTCGATCGCATCAGCAAGGCGCTGGAAGCCGCACTTGCCGCACCCGAGGTACGCGATAAGCTCGACCTTGCCGGATGCCTGGTGAAGAGCGCGCCCCTTGGCCAGTTCGCCGACATCATCAAGTCCGACATCGCGCTCTGGGCGAAGGTCATCAGGGACGCGGGTATCCCACCGGATTGAGCATCTGCCGGTCTGCCATTAGCCATGCCCGGAGGCAGCGGCCCGCCGGCACCGTTGGCGCATGGGCGAGTTCCCCCGGGGGTGGATTCCGTCGTATAAACGAGGACTTCCCCGAGCCGGTCCCCATGCCCATGACCTTCGCCGCAATCGTCCAACGGATCCGGTCGTTTTCGCTTTCGATCGGCCAGCTGACCTTTGGCAGCTTCCTGCTCCTGTTGGCCATGATCGTGATGACCAGCGTTGCCAGCGTCGTCTCCATCCGCCACATCGATACGACCTTTGCAGAGCTGCAGCACCTTCAAAGCCTTGGCGATGTGGTCGACGAAATCGACCGCCGCACCAACGAACTTCGGCTGGCGGCCCGCGATTTCGTCACAGACCCGGCAGCCACTTCTGACCCGTTTTGGGAGGCGGCTTCGTCATTGAGCGCGCTGTTGAAGAAAACGCGGTTGCGGCTAGCTCCCGAGCAACAGGAGATGATCGACGGCGTCACGCAGCGGCTGGCCAACTACCGCAACGGCATGGAGCGCGTGACCGCCTTGATCGCGCGCCGTGCAGAACTGGTTGCAGCCCTGCCGCCAATCCGTGAGCGGTTCGAGCAGGCAATCTCCGAAATACCCGACCGGGCCACCGCGAGAGCGCTGTTTCGGGCCCAAAACCGGACTGCCGCGGCCCTGCTGTCGCACGATCCGCAGGCTGCCGAGCGGTCCGCACAGGTCATGCGGGTGCTTTCGATCGACGATCCCGCGCTTCGCGCCGCGACCGATGCCTATGCCGATGCGATCATTTCGATCTCGGGGACCGAAGGCCAGATTGCCCGGCTCGACAAGGAGGTGCTGGGTACCGAAGGACAAATGATCAGTCGCGTGACTGACTTGCTGCGCGACCTCGGTGACAGGAGGGCGCGCGTGCTGGAGGGCGATTTCGCCAGAACGTTGGCCCACGATAAATGGCAGAGCATTGTCCTGGGCCTCGCCGGCGTGCTGATCGGGCTCGCCGCCGCGCTGTTCGTGGTGCGCAGGACGGTCCGGCCACTCAAGGCGATCGCTGGAGCCATCCGCGCGCTCGCAGGCGGTGAGAAGCAAACTGCAATTCCCGCAACCGGTGTGAACAACGAGATCGGGGACATCGCGCGCGCCGCCGAGGTGTTTCGTCGTTCGCTCGTCGACGCCGACACCGCGCGCGAGGCGGCGATCCGCGCTTTGGCCGAACAGCGGTTGGCCGAGGAAAGCTATCGCAAGCTGTTCGAGGGCTCCGTCGATGGAATTTACGTGACGACACCGGCTGGGGTGCTCCTCAACGCCAATCCGGCGCTGGCGCGGATGATGGGATACGAATCGCCGGAGGAGCTCATCCGCGGCGTCACCGATATCGCGCATACGGTCTACGTTCATCCGGCCGCGCGCGCTGAATACCAGCGCCTGATGCGGCGCGACGGCATGGTCCGCGAATTCGAGTATCAGGTGCGTCAGCGCGGGGGAGCGGTCCTCTGGCTCTCCGACAGCGCCACGGCTGTCCGCGACGAGACGGGCGAGGTCATTCGCTACGAAGGGACGGTGCGCGACATTACGGACCAGAGGCGTGCCGAGGAGGCGATCGCCGAGGGTCGACGGTTGCTGCAACTGGTGATCGATACGGTCCCCGCCGTTATCAACGTCAAGGATAAACAGCTCCGATACGTGCTGATGAATCGCTACATGGCCGGCATATTCGGAGTAGAGCCCACAGATGCGATCGGCCGTACCACGACCGATCTGATGTCGCGCTATGGCGCGCAGAAGACCGACGAAAACGACAGGCGGGTGCTGGCGGCGGGCAAGGAGCTTGGATTCTATGAGGAAGAGTATCTCGATGCTTCCGGCAATCTGCGGCATTGGCTGGTGAACAAACTTCCGCTGCTCGACGTTGACGGCGAGGTCGAGAGCATCGTCACCGTTGCGCTCGACATCGGCGAGCGCAAGCGTGGCGAACAGGAGATGCGCAAGGCGAAGGATGCCGCCGAAGCTGCCTTGCGCAATTTGCGGGAAACCCAGAACTCGCTGATCGAGGCGGAGAAGCTCGCGGCGCTCGGGCGCCTGGTGGCGGGTGTTGCCCACGAAGTCAACAATCCCGTCGGCATCAGCCTGACGGTCGCGTCGTCGCTGGAGCGCAAGACCGCGCTGTTCGCCGGCGACGTGGCGCGCGGCGATCTGAAGCGATCAAGCCTCAATGCGTTCCTTGAAGCCAGCCGGGACGCATCGTCGCAGCTGGTGGCCAATCTCAATCGCGCCGCCGAATTGATCGCGTCGTTCAAGCAGGTCGCCGCCGATCGCAATTACTCGGATCAGCGAACGTTCGACCTCGGTGATCTGACCGAGCAGGTGGTCATGAGTCTGCGTCCCGGTCTGCGCAAACACCATTTGACGCTGACCGTCGACTGTCAGCCTAACCTCACCATGAACTCCTACCCCGGGCCCTATGGACAGGTGCTCACCAATCTGTTCCTCAACGCGGTGGCGCACGCTTTTCCGGAGGGCAGGCCTGGTTCGGTCGATATCAAGGTGAGCGAGTTCGGCCGGGACCACGTCGAGATCGTCTTTTCCGACAATGGCTGCGGCATGAGTCTCGATGTTCGGCGTCGGGCGTTCGACCCGTTCTTCACGACACGACGCGACCAGGGAGGCACCGGGCTCGGCCTGCACATCGTCTACAGTATCGTGACCAACCGTCTGGGTGGCCGGCTGGAGCTTGATTCCCAACCGGGCCGCGGTACCCGAATTCAGATCATCCTGCCGCGCGTTGCGCCGCTCGAGCAGGCCGCGGAGTAGCAGGTCCGGAGCGGCCGTCTGGCCTCGCCCGAAAACGCCCTAATCGGTCTCGGCGAGTTTGCGCAATGTCGCTTTGAAGATCTGGCTGGCCTTGCCGACAAGAGCCGTACCGTTCATCTCGGCTGCGGTGTCGGTGAATGTGCCGGAGACGCCGATGCCGACCGGACTGGGCCCGCCAAACAGCGGATTGGCGTCATGACTGGAAGTGTGGCGCTGCACCAGAACCTCGCCCTTGAAGGTGTTCCCCTTCACCGAATAGCTGCCGGTATAAAAGAGATAGGCGTCACCGCCGACGATCTTGCCATCCCGGAACATGACCACGCCGCTGCCCTTGCCGGAGCGTCCGTCCTGCAGGCTGACATGGATCGAATATAGTCCGTTCTTCATGACGTGGCCGATCTGACGCCGTCACCACGGAGACGATCAGGTCTTATGCCAAAGTGAGGCGTCCGGCGTCAACGCGGCAGGTTACCACCGCTATCGGGCCCATGGCGTCGTGGAACCCGGCTTGGCCCGTTTTGAGAGGTGTGGCTCTAAGTGTATTTCTTGTCGCGCTCGAGGAGCTCGACCGAGATGCCCTGCGGCCCTCGAATGAAGCAGATGCGCACGCCGGGCCGGATAGTGGTCGGCTCCTTGGTGAACTCGACGCCCTTGGCCTTGATCTCGGCGGCCACCGCGTCGATGTCCTTTACCGTGAGTCCGAAATGATCCAGCCCTTGATAGGGGGTTACCGGTGAAGGATTGACGCCGTCGCCTGTCGTGACCGGTGCGATGAATACCATGGCGCCGCCGAGCTTGACGTCGATACGCCCGGGGCCGCGGATGATCTCGCCGCCGAGTATCTTCTCAAGCCAGGCCGCCGTCGCCTCCGGGTCGGGACTGCGCAGATGGACGTGGTCCCAGGTCACTACCGGCATCTGTGGTCTCCAATTGACTGATTGGCGTCGCTTGTCGCGACGACGAGGAAATACGATGGGTCTCGCCGGCAATTTTAACGGCCCGGTTCGGACGTGGCTATCCCCTTCGCGCAGCTGCCCGATCGCCAACCCGATTTGAGTCCAATTATTATTGCTTTTCGATGCAACCGCTTCCGGGTTCGTCGGTTAAGGATCAGCGGTAGAACCGCGCAATTTGGAGCCGCGCGGTGTAGTGCCCGTGCGGCTCCTTTGTTGTGGTGCAATACGACCGGTTTGTTCGCCGCGGCATGTATGGCCCCGATAATGAAGGAAGGATTTTACCAGTTCGAATCGACAGGGCTCGCTGGATTGGCGAGCCTTGCCAGCGGCCATTTTTCGGGCGGGCCTGGGAGGATGACCGTAAGCCATTTCAGGGCAGCAATTGGCTGGTTGCCGCTTGTGGTGATCATCGGGATAGGGGGGTGGCTGCTGCTGTTCGGTTACGCCAGCAAACCTGCAGATAGTGAGCCGGTTCATCTGGCGGCCGTTGCCTCGAGCCAGGCGCCCGTCGCGGTTGGTCTGGCCAAAGACCCCACATTCGATCCCGCGACCGCCGAGTCGATCACGCCCGAGCAACCCGCGCCGGTCGATGGGCTGAGGATTTCATCGCAGTCGTGGCGCAGGGGCGGGTTGGGGTCCAACGCGCTCGTCAGCTTGACGCTGCGCAATACCAATGATTACGCGGTCAGGGAAATCGAGATCTTCTGCGCTTTCGCTCGCCCGGACGGTAGCCATTTGACCGACCGAACGCGCTTGATTCATGACACCGTCGATAGCAAGAGCCGGAAGACCTTTACCCGCATGCATGTTGGCTTCGTCAACGTCAATGCCAGCAAAGTGAAGTGCTCGCCGCTGGCGGCCAGCCATATCTAGCTCCACTTAAATCCTCGTAAGGAGCGTTAACTTCATTCTACATCGTCCCGTAGGCCGGGAACAAATCGCGCTATCACCGGTTGAGCCGGTGTTCCGCGTGACCCGCGGATGGAGCAATGCTGAAATGCCCTTGGTGCGGTATTTTGTGTTCGTTGGTGCAGCACTACTGACGCTGCTTTTTGTTGTCGATTCATATCTGCCGAAATTACCGGCTGTAGAGCGGATAAATGCCGCGGCCAATCTTTCGATGATACGAATTCGTTCGGATCGGAAGTTGCCGGAGCGCGTTGTCTTCGATACCAGCCTCCCGACGATCACTCCCGCGACAACCGGAATGGCGGAGGCGAATGTCCCGGCGCCGGCAGGCGTTGCCGATCTCCCTGCGAAGGTGCGTGTACGGGAGGCCTTTGCGCAGCTAACGCCGTCCGGTTCAAACCAGCTTCAGCCGGCAGACCCCAAAAAGCCGGAGGCGAAGCAGCAGCGGAAACGCAAAACCGTGGCGAAGGGCTACATCGGTCCTCCGACCCTTCGGGTCGCGCAGCAACCGCGTTTTGGCCTTTTCGGCAGCAGCATTTGGTGAGCCAACCCGCTTTTGCGTCCACTAATTCCTGCGATTGGCGCTTCCCCGCTCGACAGCCGCGGCAGATGCTCTTGAGCTTGCTCTTCAATAGCCTGTCACGCTCATGCGACAGGCCCTTGATGGTGTGCGGCCGATCAATTTTCGACGATCAGTCATGCGTAGATATCGGGTCTGCCCAACGGGGCCCGCGAACGCGCGCATGCACGTAACGATCGTTCAGCACCGCGCGGTGGTCCGGACCGGCAAAGATCAGTGACGCACTTGGCGAGCTCTGATGATTCAATAAGGCCATGAAATTATGGGATTTTTCTTGCGCCATCCAGCGCAGAATCAGGGTGAGGACATGATAATCGCTCCCACCGCTGCCGGCACACAGTCAGGCGGTCGACGTCCTCATTGTTGACACAAAAGATGGTGGAGCAGCCGGGCTGTAAATTGTGTGGATAACCACAACAATGTCGACATCGCACCATCTAACAGCGAAGTTCTCTCCTCATGGACTGCAGAGACATGCCCGGTTCAGGCGAGGAAGAGAGGCAGAGCGATCCCTGTACCACAAGCGAGTCTGGAAAGCCTGTGATGGAGACCTGCGTGGAGCGTTAAAGGATTTTTCGTCGTGAACGAATTTCCTGAAGGGGTTCAGGAAAGGAATAGCTCCGAAAACGGATGACGCATCAATCGAGCGGATTCCGGCAGAATTAAAAACTGATCATGCCTCGGGGAGGGCGAACATGGAGACGGTGGAAACGGCGATCTTCTGGCTGGAGGTTTTTTGGACGCCTAGTCTTGCGTTGATGGGCTATCTATTGCTGCCCAGACCCGGAGACTGATTCAGACCAGCTGGAGCAGAATCCATCCAATAAGCCAGAGCCATCCGAGCGTGGCCAAGGCGATAGCCGCCAGGTAGGTGGCGTGCACGAGCCTTGCCGGCAACAAGGGCGCCGACCCTTCCAACAGCTGAAGAGGCATGTCGGGGACGTCTATCTTGGACGCCGCGGAGATATTTCGCTCAATTTTCATCGGGACGTATCGCTTTTGCAGATAACAAGAAAAACCAGGCTCCCAAGGTATGCGTGGCTCCCAAAGGTATGGGTGGCAACGAAAAGTCGCGCGTCAAGCCTGACGAAGATCGGCAGATGGGCTGATCGAAAAGCTCATCTCGCCAAGCTTTCGCGGTCTTTGTGGAGTTCCGGTTCAAGTTGCGCATTGATCGGGATCATTCAGCCGCGGCCGGGATTCCTTTATTGTAGGATGTCAAATTTGCTTTCCATTCATTGCACGCGAACACGGCTGACGGATGTGAGCAGGATCACATTTCCGCACTGAATGTCGCGGTTCGCGCGCATTGTAAAGCCTGCGATGGATTGGTGGCCGATGATCGGCGCTGACGTTCCCTCCGATCGGGTAACGACGCCTGATACCGATGGCCGATCTACGGTTAGATATCGCTGCCGACGGCCGTCAAGACTTCGTGAAATGTGAGGCGGACGACACATGCTCCCGGGCGTGCGGGCCCATGGTGGGCTGGGTTTGATGAGGCCGAGTTAGCTGAAAAAGCAAACGCCCATCATCCCACAAACCCTTCATGGAGGTCGAGATGGCTACCAATCAAACGGGTTCAAGCGCCGACCGGCTAACGCATCCGCTTCTCGAGAAGCTCGGCGCCATACCGGCTGCAGCCCAGAATCTCTTTGCGTACAGCGCGAAGATCGTGTGCGGTAAGCAGACCGAGACAAACTGCTGTTGTGTCGCAGGCGCCCGGCCGGGCGTGTACGCGACCGAAATCAACATTCAAAATCTCAATCTCGCGACCGCACCGGTTTTGAAGTTCGTGCTGCCCTTGATCAACTCGGGCGCCGTTGTTGCGCGTGAGCCCAATGTCGCCGACGCCACGACGCTTCTTGGACGCCAGGTTGAGGTTATCAAGCTTCCCCCGCTGGCGGCGACGATGGACGATTGTTGCCGCATCGCAGAGATGCTGCTGGGAGCGCCCCCGGCCGGAGATACCGGGCTCACCATCGCCATCCTCACGATAGTGAGCCAGTTCGAGCTGTCCGTCTCCGCAGTCTACACGGCGAATCCTCTGAGCGGGGACGGCATCAGCATCGACGTCGAGTACATTCCGTCGCGGCTTCTGGGACTTCGTGGCCAGGGCTGACCGAATGTGACTCATCAATCGCGAGAGCCGGGGCCCGGACTCCAAGTCCGGCGCCCTATGTCTGTTAGGTGAAATGGGTCGTTGGTCATCTCAGGGGCGCGGCTACTCACGAGCGACTTTCAACTTTCCCGTTTGTTCAAACGCGACCGCGAACGACCGTCTGCGATGCGGAGAATCAACGCTGCACAAGGATTCGTGCGTCTGATGGTTGCTGTCGGATGGGTTGCAATAGTTCTATAAAGCAATCTACTGGCGCGCTCGGAGAGATTCGAACTCCCGACCCTCGGATTCGAAGTCCGATGCTCTATCCAGCTGAGCTACGAGCGCGTGTGTGGGTTCGATTACCAGACTTGGCCGGGCAGGGCCAGCAGGCTCGGACCGTTCGGCTCCCGGGAGGCGAACGGTCTTCCAGGCGCGTCGCCTTGGTCCAGGCGATCGCGCCGGTTCATTCAGCAGAGCTGCTCAAAAGCAGGGATATCGTCGACCGTCCTGTCCGAGATAGGCCGCCGAACCCTGTCGGCAAAAGTTGGTGGATGGACCATCATAATACGCGAAGGTACCGGGCACGGGGCCGGGCCCGTAATTATGAATGTAGCTGATGGCGTAGGGTAGCGCGTAGGCGTGCATTCGGCGGGCCTGCGCCTGGCTCGGGATGGCGGCCAGCGCAGCGAGAATGGCGGCGGCGCAGGCGGGCTTCAGTCTGTTCATTGGGGGTCTCCGGACGAAAACGATGGGACTTTAAGCCAATTGGGGCTCCCATCCAGAGGGAAAATCGCCTGAAAAGTGCGGAAAATTTGCCACAAGCGGCGAATTTTTGGTCCCCCCGGCATGCTTAACGAATTTCCAACACACTCTGGCCAGAGTTGCGCCGTCTGATCCGCCTAAGGACCAGTTTTTCCGTCTGGAAGGCTTCCGGTTACCGACCGCCCCATGCGCATCGCCCTGTTCTCTCTGCTGTTCCTGTCGTGTCTGGGCGCGGGCCCGGCCCGTGCGGACCTGCACATCACCCGGGACCATGGCGGGTATGTCGAGGAATACAAGGCGAAGTACGCGCGCATCCGCGACCGCCACGAGCGCGTCATCATCGACGGCATCTGCAATTCGGCCTGTACGCTGGTGTTCGGCATCGTGCCCTTGAACAAGATATGCGTGACGCCGCGTGCCAGCCTCGGTTTCCACCAGGCCTATTACGACAAGGCGTTCACCTTCGGCATCAAGGTCACCAGCTCCGAAGGGACGTCGGACCTGATGTCTTATTATCCGGATACGGTGAAGGACTGGATTCGCCGCAACGGCGGGCTCACCACCGAAATGAAGAAAATCAAGAACGGCCAGGACCTCTGGAAGATCGTCGATCCCTGTCCGGAAGAGTGGTGATCGGCGGTTTTAATCGCCCGGCTTGACCGGGCGACCCGGTATTCCAGAGGCGGCCTATCACGGGCGATCAAGCCAGTTCGATTGTTCCTGACATCACCGGCACGCAGCGCCCACCGATCCAGGTTGCGGTCACGGTGCCGTTCTTCTTCTCGGCCTCCGCTTCCAGAAGGCTCGGCCGTCCCATCTCCACACCTTGCGCGATGGTTTTTGAAATCCGCAAATCCGGGTCCGGTCGCAGTTTTGCCAATAATCCGATGAGCGCAACGTTGGCGCTGCCGGTCGCCGGGTCTTCGGGAATTCCATGGTGCGGGGCGAACATGCGCGCCCTTATATCGAGGCCGCTTTCCTCCACTTGCGTATAGATGAGAAGGCTCGTCGCGGGTTGTCTGGAGACCTCGCGCGTGAAGATGTCGGAACGCGCTGTCGCCGCCGCGAGCCTTGCGCGCCCCTTCAATTCGGCCAGGATAAAGGGCGCACCGCAGGAGGCGATGCGGGGAGGGTGATTTCTGGTTTCGATGTCCTCGACCGATAGGGAGCAGGCCGAAGCGATCAATTCCGTCGAAACTTCCGCGCCCAGGGTCAGCAATTGCGGAGAGGCCAGCCGCGCACCGGTAACCGTCGCGCCATCCTTCAAGAGCGAGATCGGGACGAGGCCCGCCTTCTCCTCGAAGAGGACGCTGTCGCCTTCGACGGCGCGGCCGTAGCTCGCCCCGGCGCGAGCGAGCGCGAAGGCGGTGCCGACGTTGGGATGGCCGGCAAACGGCATTTCATAGCGCGGCGTGAAGATTCTCACCTCGGCGGTATGGGCGGGGTCCTTCGGCGGCAGCACAAAGGTCGTTTCCGCCAGATTGAATTCAGCGGCGATGGCCTGCATCTGCCCACCCGACAAACCTTGCGCGTTCAGGACGACGGCAAGCGGGTTGCCGGCGAATTGCGTGCCTGTGAAGACATCAACGGTGACGAAGTTCAGTTTCATGTCCCGGCTTTCGTTATGCGATAGGTGACGGGCGGCCAAGTGCGTTTCTCGATTGCCGGACAGCATATGTTCAGGCAATCAAGGCCGCAAATGAGCAAAGACTTCGAAAATTTGGCCGCGCGCGCGGCGCCGGCGATTTTTGTCGTGCTCTGGAGTACCGGCTTCATCGCCACCAAATACGTGCTGAACAGCGCCGAGCCGCTGACCTACCTCGCTATCCGTATGGCGGTGGTGGTGGCGATAATGGCGGTCATCGTTGCAGTGGCAAGGCCGCAATGGCCCGATCGCCATGGCATGGCCCACAGCGTAGTTTCGGGAGTTCTGGTGCACGGATTTTATCTTGGCGGGACGGCGGTCGCGATCGCGCATTCGATTCCGGCCGGGCTCTCGGCGCTCATTCCGGGCCTGCAGCCGATCCTGACCTCGACGCTGGCCAACCGCTGGCTCGGCGAGCGCGTCACGCCCCTGCAATGGACGGGGCTGCTGCTCGGCCTCGCCGGCGTGGTGCTGATCCTGCACGATCGTCCGATGAGCGGGGAGGCGGGCTGGGGCTGGCTGGCTTCGGGCGTATCGCTCGTCAGCATCACCCTGGGCACGCTCTATCAGCGGCGCTACTGCAGCAGGATAGACTGGCGGGCCGGCAACCTCGTCCAATTCATAGCCGTGATGATTTTCTTCGGCGTCGCCGCCGGGATATTCGAGAACAATGAGGTGCGGTGGACCCGCGAATTCGTGCTGTCGGTGGCCTGGCTCGCGGTTGTGCTTTCGATCGGGTCGATCGGGCTGTTGTATTGGCTGATCCGCCGTTCGGCGGCTACCTCGGTCGCAAGTCTGTTTTACCTGGTACCGGCGGTGACCGCTCTGATGGCTTACGTGCTGTTCGGCGAGCGGCTCGATCCGGTTGCGATCACAGGCATGATCGCCTGCGCCGCCGCGGTGCTCGTGGTCAATCGGCGCGCGTGAGGACTTGATGGCCGGATCACGGGTCATCTCGTTGCAGGCGTGATCTCCGCGCAAACGCTTCGCGTGTGTCGCAAGGGAAAACCGGTTTCCGCTTTGCGCTAACGTGGCCCTTCGGGTCCGGACCATGCTCCGGGCAAAAGCCTCCGGAATTGGTCCGGAGGCTTTGCGCGGATGCCCTCAGCGCCGGGACTTCCTGGCCTTCTTTTTCTTCTTGGCGGTTTTCTTGCCGGTCTTCTTGACGGATTTTTTGGCGGATTTCTTTGTCGGGGATTTCTTGGCAGCCTTTTTGGCTTTCTTGGATTTCTTCGCTGCTTTCTTCTTCTTCGGCGCTACTTTCTTGGCGGCTTTCTTCTTCTTTGCCGCCTTTTTCACCGCAGGCTTTTTGGCCGCCATTTTCGGCGGCTCGGCCGGGATCGTGTTTGTCGTCAGTTCAAGAATGGGTTTTTCGTCGTCCATGTCATCCCCCAAGAGTCATCGAAGAGACAACGATAGCGGGAATTCTCGAACTTTCAAAGAGACGGCGGTGTTCACTCAACTCGCGCGAACTTTGGCGTAGGCGTCAAGCGCGCGCTCGCGTCCCTTGCTGTGATCGATGATCGGTTTCGGATAGGTCTTGCCGAGATCCACGCCCGCGGCTCCGAGCTCGATCGGTGCGGCGCTCCACGGCCGGTGGATCAGGCTTGTCGGCAATTGCGCAAGTTCCGGCACCCAGCGCCTGACATAGGCGCCGTCGGAATCGAACTTCTCGCCCTGCAGGACAGGATTGAAGACCCGGAAATAGGGTGCGGCGTCGGCGCCGCAGCCCGCGACCCATTGCCAGTTGGCGGGATTGCTGGCGGGATCGGCATCGACCAGCGTGTCCCAAAACCAATTTTCGCCCTCGCGCCAGTCGATCAGGAGATGCTTGACCAGGAATGACGCGGCCACCATCCGCACCCGGTTATGCATGACGCCGGTGTGCCACAGCTCGCGCATCCCGGCATCGACGATCGGGTAACCGGTTCGGCCGCGCTGCCAGGCGCCGAGCGCCTTATCGTCATGCTTCCACGGGAAGGCGTCGAATGAAGGCTGCAAATTGCGTGTCGAAAGGTCCGGCACATCAAAAAGAAGATGGCGGCAGAATTCGCGCCAGCCCAATTCACTGAGGAATTTGTCGACGTCGCCGGACAGGGCAGGGCGCTCGGCCTGGGCAAAACGCGCGGCGTGCCAGACCTGGCGAGGGCTGATCTCGCCGAAGCGCAGGTGCGGCGAGAGCCTGGAGGTGCCGTCGTTGCCGGGCCGGTCGCGCCGGCTTGCATAGCCGGTCACTCCACTTCGGAGAAAAGCTTCCAGCCGCTGCCGGGCGGCTGACTCGCCCGGTGCCCAGGTCTCGCGCAAGCCGCCGGCCCAATCCGGCCGGGTCGGCTCAAGACCCCAGCTTTCGAGAGCATCGCTCGCGAGGTTTGGCCCCGGACGCAGTTCTGGCGGTGCCGGCAGGGGCGTTGGCGGATCGCCGAGAGCCTGCACCCGCCGCCAGAACGGCGTAAATACCCGCAAGCCGCGGCCTTCCTTGTTACGGATATCGGCAGGAGACACCAGAAGGTCACCGGGGAAGTTTTGCGAGGTGACGCCGATCTCCCTCAGTGCGGCGGCGACCTCGCCAGCCATGGCCTGGTGGGGCGCCTGCGCAATCTCATTCCAGAAGACCGCGCCGGCGCCGGTCGTGCGCGCCATCTCGGTGATGATCCTTGCCGCCGGCCCCTTGCGCAGCACCAGCTGTGTCCCGAGCCCGTTGAGGCGCTTCTGCAAGGCTCGCAGCGACTGCGCCAACCACCAGCGCGCCGCGCCGCCGAGCGGGCGCACGCCTGTCGGGCCGTTCGGCTCATCGAATACGTAGAGACAGATCACCGGGTGGCCCGTGCGCGCCGCGGCATGCAAGGCAGGATGATCGCAGAGACGGAGATCGTCGCGAAACCAGACGATGCAGGGTGGGGCGGGCTGGCTGGCCGGTGACATGTTCAATGGCGGGTATCGCCCGATAGATCGCGCTCGGCCATTTTGCGGTCCATCCTATGGCGCGGGCTTTGGCTGTCGCCGGTCAAGCGTCGCCAGGGCCTCGCCCAATATCGAGCGGATACGATCGGCGGCCTGGGCATCCACCATGGATGGATCGAGATAAAAATCCAGCCCTGCCAGTCGTTCGACGATAACCTCACCCTTGATGGCGGTATCGAGCACGTTATCCACCGAATAGGGGACGACCTCACGGCTGATGCCTTTCATCGTGATTGGCGGCAACTGGTGCGCCGTGACGACGTCCCTTACGAGGGCGAACGTTTCATAACTGAGGACGATGCCGCCCGGTTCCGCGATCGACTGCAACCGCGCCGCCAGATTGGCCTCGGCGCCGATGATCGTATAGTCCATTCGATCGGAGCTTCCGAAATTGCCGACATTGCAATAGCCGGAGTTGATGCCCATGCGGGCCTTGAACGGGTGCTCGATTCCGGCGGCGCGCCATTTGGCATTGAGCTCGAGAAGCCGGCGCTGCATGCTCCAGGCCATCCGTACGCAGGCCTGGGCATCGGCTCGATCGCCCCTTGTTTCGGGATCGCCGAAGAAGATCAGCATGGCATCGCCGATGAACTTGTCGATCGTGCCGCCATGTTCCTGGGCGATCACGGACATCTCGGTGAAATACTCGTTGAGGAGCTGGGTAATCTGTTCCGGCTGCAGCCGCTCGGTCGTCGCGGTGAAGTTCTGGATGTCCGAGAAAAAGATCGTCAGTTTCTTTCTCTCCGTATGAATGGTGACGTCCTTCTGCCCGCTGAAAATGCTCTTGTAGACCTGCGGCGAAATATACCGCGAAATCTTCAGCGAGAGCGTGGCGAGAAACTCGTTGGTCGATTCCAGTTCCCGGTTCATGCCCTCGATTTGCCCGGCCTGGCGGCGCTGAATTCCGAGAAACGTCCCGCCGCTGATCGCGGCCAGCGCGAAATAGGCAAGCAGGTACTTGAACGAGAAGATATTCGCGGCGATCGGCTGCGTGATCGAGACTTCCTGAATGCCGCGGACGTCGCCGACCTTCCAGTCTTTCTTTGGGCTTTCCGGATGGACGTTATGACAGCTGACGCAGGCGGGCCCCATGATAACGGGAGCAATCAGCCGGACCCGGTCACTGAACATTGAACTGGCGGCATCGACGATCTTCTGGTCAGGGTTGGCGCGCAGGCTTTGCAGCGAAGCCTTCTCGAACTCGTCCAGTTGATGCGGCGCGCGGTTCTTGAAGGGATAGTCGGAAACGAAGCGGTAGTTGATATTCTGCTGCTGCTCGCTGATGACCTTGCCGAGTTCCAGCGACAGGGTTGCAGGTATTGGAATCGCCCCCGGAACGGCCTCATAATTGTGGATGACCTGGGTCGCGCCGGGGTGGTCGAGGACGCGGCCCACGACGTTGGAGGCATAATAGGACCGGACGCTGCTGACCACGGAGTTGAGGTCGCTTGCCTGCCGTCTCAGCGCCACCTCAGCCAGATTTGTCAGGTCGAGCCAAACCGCGACCGGCAGGGCTGCGAGTAACAGGGCGACGAGAAAGCCCGCCAATGCCGAAGAACGCATGTCTCGGGGAGTTTTGCTGTCCATGACGGCGATTCCGCTTCAAATTCGTCTGCGCGATGCTTTCATCGGGGCTGATGCATGTAAAGCTCGCACGCTTGCCTGCTGCGCTGCAACTTCATGCAGGTGGGCGATGGGAAGCGACATGTTGCGTTCATCTCGGCGACGTTGATCGTCGTCATGCCGCAAAACGACGAAAAAAAGGGACGCGAAACGCGTCCCTTTCGTTTCTACGCAGCCACGGCTACTTCGGCTGCGGCACGATCCGGAGATACGGCCTCGGCGCTTTCCAGCCCGCCGGGTAAATGGTCTTGGCCTCGTCGTCGGAAACCGAACCCGCGATGATGACGTCCTCGCCCGGTTTCCAGTCGGCCGGTGTCGCGACGCGATGCTTGGCGGTCATCTGCAGGGAATCGATGACGCGGAGGATCTCCTGGAAATTGCGGCCCGTGGTCATCGGATAGACCAGGACCAGCTTTATCTTCTTGTCCGGTCCGATGATGAAGACGTTGCGGACCGTCAGGTTGTCGGCGGCGGTGCGGGTAGTGGCGTCGCCGGAGGTCGAGGCCGGCAGCATGTCATACAGCTTGGAGACGTTGAAGTCGGTGTCGCCGATCATGGGATAGTTCGGCGCGGCACCCTGCGTTTCCCGGATGTCTTCCGACCATTTGGCGTGATTGTCGACGGGATCGACGGAAAGCCCCATCAGCTTGACGCCGCGCTTGTCGAATTCCGGTTTCAATTTGGCCAGCGCGCCGAGCTCGGTGGTGCAGACCGGGGTAAAATCTTTGGGATGTGAGAACAAAAGCGCCCAGCTGTTGCCGATCCAGTCATGGAATTTGATCTTGCCCTCGGTGGTTTCAGCCTCGAAATCCGGGGCCACAGCGCCAATCTGGAGTGCCATATCACGACCTCATGCCATTCAAGTTGCAGGTGAATTTGGTTGTTCAATATAGGGGAAGGGATTGCCGAACGGAACGACCGCGGCAAAAAGGGTAGATATTTCTCAAGCGGACCGATCTCCTAGCATCATTTTTTGATCCGCGCCCGTGTGGCGGCGAAAAAACCCATCAGCCATGAAAATCCCGGCTGCCCTGATGTTGCCTTTTATCGCGCCCATCACCCCGGCCGGGTGGCGATCCCGTTTGAACCGTGACACGCGTCACGGCGACAAATCCGCAACTTTCTGGAAGGCCTGCAGACGAGGTTTCGAATCATTAACCTCTCGTTTACGCCTGCGGGCAAATGGTGACCCAGAACAAGAAACCGAGAAGAGTAACTACCGATGCCTGCCCCGTTAGTGACCGATCCTGAACCGATCGCCCCCCTTGAACCATCTGACATTTCCTGCCGGAACACCGCTGCCCTGGCCCTGACCGTCGTGCGCGACGGCGTGATTACCGGCGAAGGGCCCACCACCAAAGGCCGCGTCCACTTCTCCCGCGCGCTGGACGCCGATGACGCCGCCTGGTGCGCGCGCATCCTGACGGCGACCGCGGTGGAGCATCAGCCGGTCAGCCGGGCGGAAGCCGAGGCGCTGTTCGAGATCGACGACGCCGCGGCCGAACGCAGCGACAATGGACGTTTCGACGATTTGCTGACGAAGGCGGTGGTGCATCACGCGGCCTCGGCCTCCGGTCTGTCGGTGCCGCCGCGCACCATCGCGCTGTCGCCGGAAACATCGATCGAAAGCTGGGCGCCCGCTCAGCCGGTCAAGGTCGATACCGAAGTGCTGGAATGGATTGCAAGCCAGATGCGCGGCAAGCGCCACGGCAACCGCACGCTGATGAGGCTGGTCGCCACCATCGTCGGCGCGGCGCTGCCGTTGACGCAGCTGCCGAACGTATTCGACATCGGTATGTGAATTCAGTCGCGCGACGGTCGATATCGAAACGGCGGGGGCTACCTCCCGCCGTTTTTTGTTTGCCGCTTCCGCATCGCGGATGATGACGGCCGCGGGGTAGGCCAAGGATTCAAATTTCAAACAGCAGCTCTGTCCAAAGACACAGCTTCACGATCTCGCCGCACGATCCGCGCGAGTTTTGCCAGAAAATTCCCGCCCTCGATCAAGAGGGCGCAGGGAATGCCGGGCGCCCGATGCGCCCGCAGCCGCGTGTGTATTGGTAGAAAGCACACGCGTTAGTCACCACGGTCACACCGGAAACACCCGGCATTCCCCGCGCAATGGTTTTAACGGTTTCCTTCGCGCTCTCCTTGGTGACCGGGCTTTCTTGCCACCGTCGCCAGCGAAAACTTGTTTTCGCCAACTTGACGCCAGCGTCGGGGCGTCAGGACCACACGACTTCGCCGTCCGCTTCAAGCGTCGCTCGTCAGCGCGCCGCCAAAGCGTCCATCGCATCCCGCCTCACGTCCGTGACGATCGCGAAACGCCCCTCGAGAGGAGGCGGGACCGAATCGCTATAATCCTGCTTCTACCCGCCGGTCAAGCCAAATTTCGGAAATTCAGAAATTTATCGAGGGCGGCGGTACGCGAATTGCGCACTGTCATCTTGATCCCCCCGACTTCATCACCAACGGCTCTGGAATACGGATCGTCCGCTTGAAGCCGTCATTGCGAGCGAAGCCGGCGCAAAGCTGCGATTCCACGAATACGAGCGTAATCCGCCGCCTTCGTGGTGGCTGCAATAGGACGGCATTCAGTCGCATCCTATTAGTCATGCGGCGCAATACGCTTCGCTATTGCGCCCTACGGTCATCAGTGTCAGCAAGCGTAGCCCGGATACGCGAAGCGATATCCGGGATATTGGCAACCCCGCATGTCGCTCGCTCATGCGGGCTACTCGCTTCGTCAAATTCATCGGGACGCATGCCGAGTACGACAGGATCGACGCCCTGACCGTTGCAATATTTTAGGAGCGCAACATGGAAATTCATCCCATTAGAAATGACGACGATCACGCTGCAGCGGTTCGGGAAATCGAAAGGCTTTGGGGCGCCGCAATCGGGACCGAAGAGGGCGACAAACTCGACATTCTCTCAACGCTTGTCGAAAAATATGAAGACCGTCGCTGGCCGAGTATCGATATCTCCGATCCGATCGACCTGCTAAATTATGCGATCGAAGAGCTCGGACATTCGCAAGCCGAACTCGCTGATCTGCTTGGCTCGCGATCACGTGCGTCCGAATTGTTAAATCGGCGGCGTCCTTTGACGGTCGAGATGATTCACAAGATCAGCGAAGCGTGGAAGATTTCGGCCGATCTTCTCGTCAGGCCGAGCCGGGTTGCGGCCTGAACGGCGGGCTTATTTCCCCGCCGTTTTTTGCCGGCCGGCCTCAGTATCGGTCGAGCCCGACGGTCCGGCCCGGAAAGCCTGCCGCGTCGAAATAGCGCTGCGATAACACGCGCTGGAATTTCACCACCGTCCGCAGGCCATTCGCCGCGGGCTTGGAAACGATTGTTCCGTCGAAAGCTTTGGGGATGACGCCGTTCGGCAACGCCTCCGACATCACCCGCCCCGTCAATCCGCCCGCATTTGCCGGATGCAATCCCAAAAGCCGGGCGATGGTCATGCCGACATCCGCATTGCTGACCGGCAGCGGATCAATATAGCCGGTTTTGAAATCGGGTCCGATCGCGGCCATGAAATTCAAGGTGTCGCCGCGGCCGAAACTGCCGTGCATGCCCTGGCCCTGGCGCAGCACGGTATCGGCGACCTCAACGGAACAATTGGTCGGCTCGCCGCATCCCTCCACAAAGGAACGGAAATTGACCACGATCGACGGGCTGGGCGTTACCGCCGTGCCCTTGAGGGCCATCTGCGACATCGGCAACGTGCCTGGAAAGCGCCCGAGCCTGTCGTCGACGAACAGTCCGCTGACGTAATCCTGCTCCAGCAAGGCCTTGATGGTGCGCGCCGCGAGTTTCCTGTCCCTGTTTGGCAGGTAGATCAGGTCCGATCCGCCATTGGTGGCCACCACCAGATCGGGTTTTGCCGGGTCCTGTCCCAACAAGCCGTTTCCGGCCTTGGGATGGGCGGCCACGGCCACCCGCGCGTTCTTGTCGTTCGGGATCGAACAGCGGCAGTTCAAGCGCCTTGGCCAGATCGATCGCCAGAAATCCCATCGGCAGGAAATCCTTCGGCGTGTCGTCATAGCTGATCTTCGCGGCAGGGCTGGTCTTGCTTTGCTTTGAGATCGTCGAGAAGCCGTGATCGGAAGCGATGATGATGTTGGTCGTGGCGGCAAGACCGAGATCGTCGAGCGCCTTGCGCAGTTGCGCCAGATTGTTGTCGGCATTTTTGATGCCGGCGAGCGAAGTAGGGCCGTTGATGCCCGGCGTGACGGTGTTGAGGCTGTCGCCGTTGTTGTGCTGGCTGCCGTCGGGATCGCGCGACCAGAACACCAGCACGAAGGGCTTGTTGCGCGCCTTGAACATCGGCAGCACGACCCTGGTGGTGACATCGGCAAAATAAGCCTGCTGGGCGGTATTCGGCACCACGGTGCCGGGTGTTCTGGCATCGCCGGCCTTGCCGTTGTCGCCGCGCGGAGGCGTGGCGAGCGGAAGTCCGGCCCTGGTCAAGGCGGCTTTCATTTCCTCTGAAAGCGGAACGCCGTTCTTGCCGCCGGTGGCGTCGTCGATCACGATGGAGTGCAGGCCGTCGGCGCCGGTCTTGTCGGTGTGATCGAAAATCAGCGTGGGTCCGACCTTGCCGAGCGCGGCCGTACTGTAGCCCTTGGCGCGCGCCATCTTCAGCACGGTTTCCTCGTTCAGATAGTCGCCGCCGAAATGTTCATCGAGGTCGAGGATCACCGGGTTGATCTCGAGGAAGGGCGTGACCGTGCCGTCCATGGGGCCGACGGGATATCCGGTATAGATCGTGTTCGAGAAGTCGCCGGTATCCCCGAGGTAGTGGCCGGTGGCCATCGCCGAGGCGTTGGCGGTGGTGAAGGTCGGAAACAGGGAGTGGGAATTCCTGAAATTGACGCCGTGGTCGCGGACATCGGCCATCGACGGCGCGGTATCCGGCGTCACCATCCGCCCGCGCAACCCGTCCGGCACGAACAGGACGATGTTATGCGGCGTGGTGTTTTGCGCGAACGCTGCGCCAGCGGACATCAACATCAGGCTGGCGGACAGCATCACTCCTGAACGGCGCATCTAAAAACTCCCGGAAAATCGAACGAACGACTTTTTGACGTGGCGTTGGTCTGGGTTTGCGATGGGACGGAATTGTTACGTACGCGGCCGGACGAAGGGGCGGCAATTATAGGCCTTGCGAAATCCGGCGGCCCTGGCGTCGTCCTCGGAACAGAACCAGCGATCCGGACGGGTCAGCGCCGGATAACTGCGGCACGCCTGCACATGATAGATCCCCACATTGCCGGTGACGCGCGCCCGCAAGGCAAACTTTCCCTTGATGCTGCAACCCGGCGGCATCGCGGGGTATTCCGGGAACAGAACCGCGCGTATCTCGGATTCCTTGTCGGCCCGGCATGCCCCGCCCAGCAAGGCGCCGTCCTTTCGTCCACCGCGAAATTCCTGCGGCGCTACGAAGCAACCCTTCCAGAGCCCTCGGCGGTTTTCCCTGGCATCCGCTTGGTCCGCCGTGAATCGACCTCCCGTGGAGGGTTGGGAATTCAGGGCAAGGCCCTGGCGGACAAGGAGCTGGTTCAGGCTGGTGGCTTCACCCTCGAGGGTGCAAATGCCGGTATGCCACCTTTTGTAGGTGGTATCCGGACCGAGTTCCTCGCAACGGACCTCGTGGCCCCCGATCAGGCTGGCGAGATGGTCGCGCGCGTCAACGCCGCAAGCCCAGGGATCGGCGTGGTCGTCGATGCAAATCTGGTCGAGCGCCGGTGCGTCGATGCCATTGAGCCGATAGGTCACACCGGCGAGGTCGATGGTCGCGCCGTCCCTGACGACCGGGCCGGCGGCGAAGCTTTGACCGGCTGAGAAAATCGCCAGTATCAGGATAAACCAACGTATCAATGGCAGGGCTTTTAAATCGTAAAGGGCTCTTAAATCGCAACGCTCTTTCGATGAGGGAGCGCGATAATTCGATCTTATGGTGGGGGTGAAGATCAGGCCACACTGATTCCGGCCCGCCGTCGCGGGGCGATCCCCGGCGCGGGTCGTCCCGTGCCGGCTGCTGGAGAATTGGTTTTCCGGCATATCAGCCGTTGCCTCTATTTGGTTTTGCTGTACGACGGAATTGTTACATCCGTCCCCGCGTGTCAGATTGTGGGGCCGTCCCGCCCCAGAGGTTGTAAGTAAGCCAGCATATGTTCAAACGAATTCTGATCGCAAATCGCGGCGAGATCGCCTGCCGGGTCATCAAGACTGCCCGCCGCATGGGGATCGAGACGGTTGCCGTTTATTCCGAGGCCGACCGCGACGCCCTTCACGTCGAAATGGCCGACCATGCGGTCCTGATCGGACCGCCGGCCGCGGCGGAGAGCTATCTTTTGATCGACAGGATCGTCGAGGCCTGCCGCAAGACGGGCGCGGAAGCCGTGCATCCCGGTTACGGATTTTTGTCCGAGCGCGAGGCCTTTCCGCGAGCGCTGGCCGAGGCCGGTATCGTCTTCATCGGCCCCAATCCGGGCGCGATCGCCGCGATGGGCGACAAGATCGAATCCAAGAAGGCGGCGGCGAAGGCCGACGTCTCGACCGTGCCGGGGCATCTCGGCGTCATCGAGGACGAAAGGCATGCCGTGAAGATCGCGGACGCGATCGGCTATCCCGTCATGATCAAGGCCTCCGCCGGCGGCGGCGGCAAGGGAATGCGAATCGCCTATTCGACGTCCGAAGTCGCCGAAGGATTTGGTCTCGCCAAGGCCGAAGCCAAGGCCTCGTTCGGCGACGACCGGGTCTTCATCGAGAAATTCATCGTCGATCCCCGCCACATCGAGATCCAGGTGCTCGGCGACAAGCACGGCAATGTGATTTATCTCGGCGAGCGCGAATGTTCGATCCAGCGCCGAAATCAGAAGGTGATCGAGGAAGCGCCGTCGCCGCTGCTCGACGAAACCACCCGCCGCCAGATGGGCGAGCAGGCGGTCGCGCTCGCCAAAGCGGTGAACTACGATTCCGCCGGCACCGTCGAATTCGTCGCGGGCCAGGACAAGAGCTTCTATTTCCTCGAGATGAACACGCGGCTGCAGGTCGAGCACCCCGTGACCGAATTGGTCACCGGCATCGATCTCGTCGAGCAGATGATCCGGGTCGCGGCCGGCGAGAAGCTCGCGCTATCGCAAAAGGACGTCACGCTTGACCGGGTGGGCGGTGGAGTCGCGGGTCTACGCGGAAGATCCGTTCCGCAATTTCCTCCCCTCGATCGGGCGGCTGGTCAAATATCGCCCGCCGGCCGAGAGCGGCGTCGACGGCATTACCGTGCGCAACGATACCGGCGTGCAGGAAGGCGGCGAAATCTCGATCCATTACGATCCGATGATCGCCAAGCTCATCACCCACGCGCCGTCGCGCGCCGCGGCCATCGAGGCACAGTCGACCGCGCTCGATTCGTTCTACATCGACGGCATTCGCCACAACATTCCGTTCCTGTCGGCGCTGATGGATCACCCGCGCTGGCGTGAGGGAAAGCTGTCGACGGGCTTCATATCGGAGGAGTTTCCGAAAGGCTTTGCGGTTCGTGTGCCGGAGGGCGAGGTCGCGCGCCGGCTGGCGGCGGTCGCCGCCGCGATCGATCATGTGGTCGGCGAACGCAAGCGACAGATTTCCGGCCAGATGATCGGCCGCCCGGTGCAGCGCGAGCGCCGCCGCGCGGTGTGGCTCGATCGCGACGAGATCGCGCTCGAAATCGCGCGCGAGGCCGAGGGTCTGGCGGTGCGCTTTGTCGGTGCCGATGGCGCGCTCGGCGATCCCCACCGCCTGGTTTCGCCGTGGACGCCGGGCGATCCGGTCTGGCAGGGCACGGTGGACGGCCAGTTGGTCGCGATGCAGGTGCGGCCTGTTCTCAATGGCTTCCGGCTCGCGCATCAGGGGTTTGACCTCGCGGTCCAGGTTTTCACCGAAGCCGAGGCCACGGCGGCGCGGTTGATGCCGGTGACTTCAGCGGCCGATACCGGCAAGAAATTGCTGTGCCCGATGCCCGGGCTCGTGGTCTCGATTGCGGTCGCCGAAGGCCAGGAGGTCAAGGCGGGCGAAACACTGGCCGTGGTGGAAGCGATGAAGATGCAGAACGTGCTGCGCGCCGAGCGCGACGGTACGGTGAAGAAGATTCACGCGACCGCCGGCGCCACGCTGGCCGTCGACGCGCTGATTCTCGAATTCGCTTGAACGCCGTCATTGCCGAGATTTTGAGGAAGTTGCGATGACGTACCGAAAACGCCGCGATGCCCTGCGTTCGGTCCTGTCGGGATCGGCATGCGTGCGGCCGGGCTCGGTTTATGACGCGGTTTCGATCCGCATTGCCGAGGATCTCGGCTTCGAGGTCGGCATGTTCGGCGGCTCGGTGGCCTCGCTCGCGGTGCTCGGGGACCCCGATATCGCGCTGATCACGCTCACGGAACTCGCCGAACAGATGCGACGGATGTCGCGCGCGGCGGCATTGCCGGTGCTGGTCGATGCGGATCACGGTTATGGCAACGCGCTGAACGTGCGCCGCACGGTCGAGGAACTGGAAGCGGCCGGCGCCGCTGGCCTCACCATCGAGGATACGCTGTTGCCCCAGGCCTATGGCGAGGCGGGAACGCAACTGATCTCGCTCGAGGAAGGCGTCGGCAAGATGAAGGCGGCGCTGGATGCGCGCGGGGATCCCTCGCTGGTGATCGTCGGGCGCACCGGCGCGGCATCGGTCACCTCGCTCGATGACGCGATCGCGCGCGCCAGGGCCTATGAGGCGACCGGCGTCGATGCCTTGTTCTTCACCGGCATCAAGACCTCCAGCGAACTGGAAGCGATCGCGAAGGCGACCACGTTGCCGATCGTGCTCGGCGGCGCGCCCGAGAACATGTCCGATCCGGCCTGGCTCAGGGATCGGCGGGTGCGGATCGCGCTGCAGGGCCACGCGCCGTTCGCGGCAGCGACGAATGCCGTCTACGAGACGCTCAAAGCGCTGCGTGAAGGATTGCCGCCGAAGGCGTTGACGCGGCTCGCGTCCGCCGAATTGACCAGCAAGGTCACGAGGGAGGCAAAGGTGAAGGCTCGCAGCGGAGAATTTCTGGGGCTCTCGAAATAAATGAGCGATGCGATCTGCCGGGTGACGATCCGGGGCAGGGTGCAAGGCGTCGGCTACCGGGCCTGGGTCGAGCATCAGGCGAGGGCGCTCCGGCTGGAGGGCTGGGTGCGCAACAGAAGGGATGGCAGCGTCGAGGCGCTGTTCGCGGGGCCTGCTTCCGTTGTCGCTGACATGATCGCCTCGTGCCGGCGTGGACCGTCATCGGCGCGGGTCGACGCTGTCGAGGAAGAAACCTCGGGCCCCGAGGCGTTGGGCCTGCGGCATGCGGGCGAGCAGTTTTCGGTGCTGCCGACAACATAAAACCAGCAGCCTGCCTCGGCATTCCGGGCGAGCAGGTTTCGCGCGAAGAGCGCAGCTATATCGCTTCCGGCAGCTACTGTTTCACCGGGCCGAACACCTCCTTGAAGGCCTGCCGGAGCGCGATGTCGACATCCGCCGTGGTCACGGTATGGCCGAGATCGGCGAGGCTGGTCACGCCATAGCGCGGGTCCGCCACGCCGCAGGGGACGATGGCCGCAAAGTGGGTCAGGTCGGGCTCCACGTTGATCGAGATGCCGTGGAAGGATACCCAGCGCCGCAGCCGCACGCCGATGGCCGCGATCTTGTCCTCGAAGCCGTCTCCCTTGTCGGGCCGGGCCACCCAGACGCCGACGCGGTCCTCGCGGCGCTCGCCGCGCACGTTGAACGCCGCCAGGGTGCGGATGATCCACTGCTCAAGACCCGCGACATAGGCCCGAACGTCGGGCCGCCGCAGCTTGAGGTCGAGCATGACGTAGGCGATCCGCTGGCCGGGGCCGTGATAGGTGAGCTGTCCGCCGCGCCCGGTCTCGAACATCGGAAAGCGGGGGTCGAGCAGGTCGGCGGCCTTGCCGCTGGTTCCGGAGGTGTAGAGCGGGGGATGTTCCAACAGCCAGACCAGTTCGGGCGCCTTTTGCGCCGCGATATCGGCGACCCGCGCCTCCATGGCCGCGATGGCCGCGGGATAGGGCACAGGTGCATCGGATATCAGCCACTCCACCGCGCCGGCGTCGGCGGTGCGCGCGAAGGTCGATAGATCAAGGCTTTGGCGGTCATTAACCATTGGCTAACCATAACGTGGTGATCTGGAACCACGCAATTTTGCATTTGTCCGTTCGGGTAGCTTCCCCAGTGCCAACCCTCGATAAAGTCAGCGTCGACCTCATGGTGGTCCTCGGGACCACGACGATGCCGATTCATCAGGTAATGCGCCTGAGCCGGGGCGCCATCATCGAACTCGACGCCACCGAGGCGGACGAGGTCAAGATCCTCGCCAATACCCTGCCGGTCGCCAGCGGCGTCGTGCTCGTCGATCGCAACCGGATTGCGGTCGAAGTCAAGCAAATGCTGCCGAAATTGCCCGGCGCCCGCTGAAGCCGGGACCCACAATCACCTCGCCGGCAGGCCTTGTCCCCCCATCCCTGATTTGTTACATCGGCGCCGTTGATCCGGCCCGGCGCAAGCCCGTGCCGATCGGTCTTAGCGCTCGTGGCGGAATTGGTAGACGCGCTGCCTTGAGGTGGCAGTGAGTAAAATCGTGGGGGTTCGAGTCCCTCCGAGCGCACCACCTCATCAACTCGGCTGAAATCTCCAGGTTTTTGTTCTGGCGCCTGTACCCTGTCATCAGCGGCGGGACAGATGTCTCGTTTCGGTCCTCGATAGCTTTTTTTCACCCGCTATCCGAAGCCTCGCTGGCGAACATGGCGTCTCGCCATCTGCGAGCCCCGCTCCCGCATTCGCGGCATCGATCATCCCGGTGCTGCGGCAGGACGCTTCCCATACGGACCGGCTCTTCGCCCGGGGATACTTCGGCGCCCCGGTCGACCTGACTTCAAACCGACACACGGCCGTCATTGGCCGCCGAATATAAGCCCTCGCGTGCAACCCATCTTCTTTTCGAGGGACAAAATGAGAAAGAATTTACTTTCCACTGTCGCGATGTTTGGCGTCGCGGCTGCTGTTGGCTGGAGCGGTCCAGTCGCTGCCGATGATTTCGATGGCCGCGGCCCGGACTTCGGTCGGCACGACAACGACGGCCATCATGGTAACCCGCAGAACGAGGCGCGGACCGCGACCCCGATCAAGCATCTGGTGGTCATCTTCAACGAGAACAGGTCGTTTGATCATTTCTTCGCCACCTACCCGAACGCGACCAATCCGCCGGGCGAGCCGGTCTTCAAGCCGCGCCGGAATACGCCGGCGGTGAACAATCTGGCCGCGAATCCGTATCTGCTGAACAACAACGCCAACTTCACCAACGCCGCCAACGGCAGCGACGCCGCCAATCCGTTCCGCCTCGATCGCACGCAGGCGAACACGGCCGACCAGGGCCATGCCTATACGCCTGAGCAGCTGGCCTATGACAATGGCGCGGCCGATCTCTTCCCGAAGTTTACCGGCAGAGGCACCTCGGGCGGCGCCGGCGCCTTCGGCACCAAGGGCCAGGTGATGGGCTATTTCGACGGCAACACGGTCACCGGCTTGTGGAACTATGCCCAGCATTTCGCGATGAGCGACAACGCCTATACCGACACCTACGGTCCATCGACCCCCGGCGCGCTCGAAGTGATCGCCGGCCAGACCAACGGCGCGAAGGTGATCGTGGGTAACCCGGCCGTCATCAATGACGGCGCAGGTGGCCTCACGCTGATCAACGATAGCGATCCCGGCTATGATGCCTGCTCGAGCAAGACGACCCAGTTCATGATGACCGGCAAGAACGTCGGCGATCTGCTCAACGCGGCCCACATCAGCTGGGGTTCGTTCGCGGGTGGCTTCAACCTGCAAACGGTCAACGCGAATGGCACCACCGGCTGCGCGCGCAGCACCTTTTCAACCGTCGTCGGCGGCAACGTCACCGATTACATACCGCATCATATCTGGTTCCAGTATTACGCTTCGACCGCCAATCCGACCCACGCCCGGCCGAGTTCTACCCAGGCGATCGGGTACAGCACGACGCATGACGGCGGAGCGGCCGACCCCGCCAATCACAACTACGACCTCGACGACTTCTACGCGGCGGTGAGGGCCGGCAATTATCCGGCGGTTTCCTACATCAAGCTGCCCGCCTATCAGGACAGCCACCCGGGCTATTCCGATCCGCTCGATGAGCAGGAAGGGGTGGTTTCGCTCATCAACTTCCTGCAGCACCAACCCGATTGGAAGGACACGGCCGTGATCGTCACCTATGACGACTCGGACGGCTGGTACGACCACGCCTATGTTCCGCCCACGAGCGCGTCGTATGATGCCACCGCCGATCAGGTGAACGGCCCCGGCAAGTGCGGCACGGGCCTTCAGCCCTACGGCGTCAACGGCAAGCCCGTAAACGGACGCTGCGGCCCCGGCACGCGGATCCCGTTCATCGTGGTTTCGCCCTACGCCAAGCCTAACTATGTCAGCCACGAACGGATCTCCCAGGCCTCCGTGGTGCGCTTCATCGAGGACAACTGGCTTAAGGGCGAGCGTATCGGCGGCGGATCCTTCGACGCCAGCACCGGTTCGATCGACGACATGTTCGACTTCCGTCGGGGCGATCGCGACGACAAGCTCATTCTGGATCCGTCGACGGGCACCGTGGTTGCGGGTTCGCACGACCACGACCACGATCACGGCCACTGAGCGATCGATCATGCATAGCCGCACACTTTTGTGGCTTCTCGGCGCCGGCCTCTGGGCCGGCGCCGTCTTCGCGGCTGAACCGCAAGGTTTGCCCGGCGAAAACCCGCATCCGATCCATCTCGTCCGCCGCCCCGTCGCGCCTCTTTCCGCGATGGCGCAACTTGGCCGGCAAATATTTTACGACCCGAGCCTGTCGTCGTCGGGAAAGTTGTCCTGCGCCTCGTGTCACAGTCCGGACCACGCCTACGGCCCGCCGAACGACGAGCCGGTCATGCTCGGCGGCCCCACGCTGGCGCGGCAGGGTGCGCGTGCCGTCCCCTCGCTGACGTATCTGGAAAGGCAGCCGGAATTCAGCATCGGCCCGGATGACCGGGAATCCGAGAACGTGAATTTGGCGCAAATGGCCGCCGTTGCCCAGACATCGAGCCGCGCGCAGAAGACCGCGACGCAGACGTCGCAGAGCGCGGCGAACATCGTTCCGCAGGGCGGCTTGTTCTGGGACGGCCGCGTCAACACGCTCCAGATCCAGGCGGCCGTTCCTCTGCTCGACCCGCGCGAGATGGACGGCGGCAGCATCGAAAAAGTCGCCGAGAAACTGCGTCGCGCGCCTTATGTCAAAGGCTTTACGGACCTGTTCGGCGAGAACATTTTCCGAAGCCCGCAGATGCTGGTTTCCGAGGCAATGTTCGCCGTCGCACGCTATGAGATCGAGGAGCCGAGCTTTCACCCCTACACGAGCAAGTTCGATTACTGGCTGGAGGGCAAGGCACGCCTCAGCGACAGCGAAATGCGCGGCTATCGTCTGTTCAACGATCCGGACAAGGCCAATTGCGGCGGCTGCCATATTTCGCAGCCGAGCCGCGATGGATTGCCGCCGCTCTTTACCGATCACCAGTATGAAGCCCTGGGGGCGCCGCGCAATGCCGCGCTCGCGGACAACGGGGCCCCCCGGTATTTCGATCTCGGGGTTTGCGGACCCGTTCGCACCGACATCGCCGACCAGACGCAATTTTGCGGAATGTTCGTGACGCCGACCTTGCGCAATACCGCCATGCGCCGCGCGTTCTTCCACAACGGGGTGTTCCACACGCTGGAGCAGGTGCTCGATTTCTACAATTTCCGCGACACCAACCCGGAGAAAATCTACCCGCGCGCGGCTGACGGGACGGTCCAGAAATTCAACGACATTCCGGCGCGGTATCAGGCCAATGTCGATGTGAGCGATCCGCCCTTCGACCGGCATCTCGGCGAAACGCCGGCAATGACGGCACAGGACGAGACCGACATCATCGCATTTCTGAAGACCCTGAATGACGGGTACAAGCCGATGGAATGAAGCGGAGAGGACGCTGCCCGGGGTTTCCGGCCAGCGGCCCCCACGTTCTGATCTTGGGGGCTCCGATGGCTATTGGCGGAAATCGATCGAGCCAGACCGCACGGATGGGGCTTCAGGCGGCGCCGGAGTCGTTGGCGCCGTCTTGCAATTTCCCGAAGAATCGACATCCTCCGAGCGCGCCAGAAATCCTTGGAACGCGGCGCCGGCCCAAAGCGGGAGGTGCGGACGTGAGTTGGCCATACGACCGCCGGCGTGGCGCAATTCCCGCGGGGGGCTGGAATCGGCATTCGACGTGAAGCTTGCATCCGTTGCTTCGGTGTAACAACGAAAGGCGTTGGGACCGACGCCAACGATTCCGGCCTGACGACAGAAATCGTTCGAGTGGCCCGGATCAAAACTGCCAGCTTGCCTGGATGGGGACATGCGGATGAAATTCCTGAGCTACGCCTACCGGTTTCTCTCCAATTTCATTTTTCTGGCGCTCGTCTATTACAGCCTGAATTTCCTGAACAAGTATCAGCAACGCGCCGTCGTCGCGATCCTCGTGCTGGTCTACGCCGTGATGCGCGCGGCGTCGGCGCTGCGGTCGTTTTACTTCTATCAGCGCATCGAGCGGCTCGAGGGTGAGGCGCGCCGTCTCTCGGCGCTGGCCGGGGAGGGGCCTGCGGCGTCGGCCCAGCGCAGGCAGATCGTCGCCGAGGTTGGTGGTTTGCGTCATGCCGGCGAAATCAAGGCGTATATCGACCTGCTGTTTCTCGCCTTGATCGTTCTGCTGTGCGTGGCGAAGATCGTGACGGACTAAGCCGTCAAACGTTTCGTTTTCTGACCTGCACCAAATGCTTCAGCGGGCCCCGATGGGCAACCGCGGCTGGCGGAGGTGTGCGACCTGCAACCCTGGACTTGCCGTGTTGCCGGCTACGCGCAAGGCCGTGTCCGAGGTGAAGCTTTCCGCGCGTTGCGCGCCGCGAATCGCGGCCATCGCCCGAAACCAGCCTTGTTTGCGTTTGATGCTCGCTTGCTCCGGCCTGTTCCGCGTGACGCGCGGATGGAACGCTGCGCAGGGCGACGCGCAGGCCCTCCGGCAGTTCAAAAACGCTTCGAGCCGGCGCGGGCAGGGTGACGGCGGCCTGCTCCGGTGGAAGCCCGGATAGCCGGGGCCAGGGCGCCTCCCGCGGCAGCGGAACGCCTTGCGCGGGCCGTCTTGAGCGATCGAATGGTTCGGCCAGCGCAATTGGCTGCGCGTCAAGCCAGTCGAAATCCGACAACGAGGGTGCTGGAAGCGTGCCGGTGTCGGCAAAAACGAAATTCGGGATTTTGGACCAATGCGCGATCGCCACGTTTTCGGACGACGGGTGCAACCGCCATTGCTCCGGCTCCGTCGAGGTTGCCAGCCGCTCCGGCGTCGCCGGCACCACATGGACGATATGATAGCCGCGCGCTTTCAGTTCATGCAGGATCCGCGGCAATGCCGAGACGGTTCGCGCCTGGATGTCGTGGAGCAGCAGGATGCCTTTTCCCTTGGCCTCGAGCCGGCTCATCGCGAGGTCGTAGACGCGCGAGGAGGAAATATGCCGCCAATCGTCCGCCGGAAAATCGGCGCTCCAGATCTGGATGCCCTGCGCGGCCAGATAGGTCTCGACATCGTCGGCGCGCCGCAATCCGGGAATACGAAGGAACGGGGCCAGCGATGCGTCAGCGCCGTCCCCAAGGGCCGCCTTCACCGACGCAATCCCGTCGTCGATCTCCTGCCTGGCGCGTTCGATCGGCATGCGGTCCATGCTGAGCGGATGATCCTGGGTGTGAGTGCCGATGGTATGGCCGGCGTCGCGGAGCTTCCGGACGCCTTCAGGAGAGGCCTGGGCCATTCGGCCGATGGTGAAGAAGGTCGCCTTCACGCATTGCGAGGCGAGAATTTCCAGGACCTGATTGCTGTTGTGTGGCAGCGGTCCGTCGTCGAACGTCAGCACCACCTCGTGATCTGCAAGCGGCAGCGTTTCCGGATATTGCATGGTGCCGAGTCGGGGGTGCTCGCGGGGATCGACCACCAGCGTGCGCGAGGTGCCGAGTGCATCGGGATGGCCAGGGCAGTCGGCAGCCAACGCGGCCGGCGCGACAGCCCAGGCAAATAGCCCCACGGCGAGGGCCGCCCATTGCTTCATCCGAATGTCACCCAACTCACCGCCAATCATGAAATCAATACCGTCATGCATTCCGATTTGACCCGATCATTGCACACCGCGACATGAACACAGCCTTAATTGGCGGCTTTCAAAGGCGATTCCGGGTCAGTGGACGCCCTTGGCGCCGCCGATACCACATGGACGACGTGATAATCGTTCTCCCTGAGATAGCGCAAGAAGGCCGGCAGCATGGCTGCGGTTTGGGCCTTCGGGTCGTGGAACAGGATAATTCCCTTGCGGGCGGCCTTGAGCCTGTCGGTGACCAGTTTCAGCTCCTGCCTTGGCGCCATGGGATTCCAGTCGCTCGCCCACAAATCGGCGCCGAACACCACGATTCCGCGCGATTGCAGAAGGTCAAGCGTCGCCGGCGTCGACTCAAAGCCGGGGAAACGAAAAAAAGGCGTGCTGGGGGTGGTGGTCGAGACTCCATGCAGCGCCATCTCGACCGCCGAGATGCCGCGATCGATTTCCTCGGTCGTCTCGCCCGGCTTGATCCGCATCAGGCTGCGGTGCGACCATGTGTGATGTCCGATGGTGTGGCCCTCGGCAGCGATCTTGCGCACCAGGTCCGGGCGCTCCGAGGCATGCTTTCCGATCAGGAAGAACGTTGCCCGGACACATTCATGCGCAAGCGCTGCCAGTACCCGCGCGGTCGTCGGTGGCCAAGGGCCGTCGTCGAACGTCAGCACGACCTCGTGATCCCCGAGCGGCAGTGTCTGCGGAAAGCTCTTCAGTCCGACCCGCGGAGCGGTGGCGGCGTCGGCGCCGAGAATGCGGGAGGTGCCGAGCGTTCCCTGGCGCGGGCAGTCCGCCGCCTGGGCCGCGGCGATCCAGGCCATTGCTATAACGACGCTTGCGCCTGGCACTTTCATGAGCGTCCGGGTCCGCTGTGGCTGCGAATATCGGTCAAAGCCAGATGCCGCTCATTGATATACGTCATGCGGCGGTTCAGGCGAGTTCGGCAATTCTTTCATATAGGCAGGCCCCGATACGGCCGCCTGCCCAACCCGCCAGGCTGGGGTCCGGTATCGTTAATCAGGCCTTAAGGCGCATCGCCGACAATTTGGGGGCGCGATCCGCAACGGTGGTTCCGGGTTTGTGTCCCTGATCGCGAATTTGAAATCGGGTGGAACATGCGGCGCCTGCGGCTGAAAGCGGACGGACGGATCGTCGAATTGCGAGACGGGCGGGAAATTCCCCTGGCTCCGGCGTTGGAGGTCGCTCCGCCGGTGACGACGTTCGCCGTACCGGCAAGGCCTTCTGTCGCGCCTGCGGAAGCGGCGTCGGCTCCCGCGGTACGCGATCTTCGCCGCCGCGCCCGCCTGACCCAGTTGGAATTCGCAAGCCGGCTCGGTGTTCCCGTCGAGACCATTCGCAACTGGGAGCAGGGCAAGCGCATGCCGCGCGGGCCTGCGCGGGCCCTTCTTGCCGTGATCGCCCACGCTCCCGAGACGGTGTTTTCGGCGTTGGCCAAGGTTTGAAGAAAGCTTGATCGAGACCCGATTGCGAAAAGGCACAGGTCTCGCGCGACCCTTGTTGGCAGCGTAGCGCAAGCGCGACATAATGGATCCCTGTTCGCCTGAGATCCCGTGATGCAGTTCGTCGAGGCCAATGGCGCCAGGATTCCCGCGATCGGGTTAGGTACCTGGGAACTGCGCGGACGAACCTGTGCGCGCATTGTCGAGCAGGCGCTAAAGCTCGGCTATCGCCACATCGACACCGCCCAGGTCTATGAGAATGAACGCGAGGTGGGCGAGGGCCTGCGCGCATCGGGGATCAGGCGCGACCATGTGTTCGTGACGACCAAAATCTGGACCACCCATTTCGCACCGAATGATCTCGAACGATCGACCAAGGAAAGCCTGGCAAGACTGCGGCTCTCCGAAGTGGATCTGTTGCTGCTGCACTGGCCTAACCCGCAGGTGCCGCTGGCGGAGACGCTGGGCGCGCTGGCGCATGTCAGGAAGCTCGGCATGAGCAGGCATATCGGGGTTTCGAACTTCACCGTGGCGCTGATCGAGGAGGCCCTAGCCGTCTGTCCGGAACCCTTGGCGTGCGATCAGGTCGAATACCATCCCTATCTCGACCAGACCAAAGTGCTGGAAGCCTGTGCGCGCCACGGCATGGCCGTGGTCGCCTACAGTCCAGTTGCGAAAGGCCGGATCAAAAACGACCAGGTGCTGGCTCGGATCGGCCGAGCCCACGGCAAGACCGCGGCCCAGGTCTGTCTGCGCTGGCTGGTGCAACAGAATGTTCCGGCGATACCGCGCACCTCAAGGATCGAAAGGCTGTCCGAAAACATCGACATCTTCGACTTCGAACTGTCGGACCAGGAGATGCGCCAGATCTCCGGGATGGGAAGCGCCAGGGGCCGGCTTACTGATTTTGGTTTTGCGCCGAAATGGGATTGAGAGGTCGACCCCCCATCGTACGCCAGGCTTTCGAGACAAATTGTCTGCGCCAGGTGACGATCGCTACCGCGAACCTCGATACGAGCAGAACCCGCGGACTGACGAACCGGCCGAGATAGCCGGGCGCGAAGAAGAATGCGCGCTGGCCGCGATAGAAATGCCTCGCTGCGGCCTCGAACAATCCTGTCGTCCGCATGGCATGCGCTTCGGCTTTTGGCCCAGGCGCTCTTGGGCCGGCGGCATGGAGCCGGGCAGGATAGCGACCTGGTTGAACGGGCTGACGGCGTGCCTTGAAGGTTGACCTGACGCTATGGCACAATGACACACCAAAGAAGGATCATTTGGCATGACGTTGAAGCTTGTGATCGGCAACAAGAATTACTCGTCGTGGTCGATGCGGCCATGGCTGGCGCTCCGCGCTGCCGACATTGCCTTCGAGGAGATTTTCATTCCGCTCTACACCGGCGATGCCGACAAGAAGCGGATTCTTGATTTCACGCGCTCCGGCAAGGTGCCCGTGCTGATCGATGGCGACGTCACGATTTGGGATTCACTCGCCATTATCGAGTACCTCGCCGAACGGTTCCCGGAAAAGCGCTTGTGGCCCGAGGATCGGGTCCAGCGGGCGCACGCCCGCTCGATTTCGGCGGAAATGCATTCGGGTTTCGCGGCGCTGCGCAACGAATGCGGGATGAACCTGCATCGGCCGGTTGGCGCTATAGAACTGTCGGCCGACGCCCGCGCCAACATCGCGCGCATTCAAGAGATCTGGACCGAGTGCCGCGATCGTTATGCCGGGGCAGGGCCGTTCCTGTTCGGCGCCTTTGGCGGGGCGGATGCGATGTTCGCGCCGGTGGTGCATCGCTTTCGCACCTACGCGATCGGGGTAACGCTGGAGGTGAAGCGCTACATGGACGCGATGATGGCATTGCCGGCCTTTCAGGAATGGACCGGCGCGGGTCTTGCCGAAACGCTCGTGATTGAAAAATTCGAGACGGTGTGAGCCCACGGCCAGCGGGTTTTCCGACGCGACATGCCTTGACGGCAACCTGTGAAAGCGGTCTGAATCGTACACCGGCGTCGTTCATCCAGCAAAAGGGTATGACCATGGGTATTCTCGATTCACTGGAAAACTCACCCGCATTCAAGGGCGCACTCGGCCAGATCGAGAGCGCGGTGCTCCCGGTTGTGTTGAGCGAAGTGCTCGGCAACGGCAGTCAGGGCGGGCTGTCGGCGATCGTCGCCAAGCTGCAGCAGGCAGGCCTCGGCGAGCAGGTCAAATCCTGGATCGGCAACGGTCAGAATCTGCCGATCACGGCAGAGCAGTTGCAGCAGGTGCTGGGTAGCGACACGGTCAAGCAATTGGCCGCGAGGTACAACATTCCGGTCGATCAGATCACCCAGATTTTGGCGCAGCAGCTTCCCAAGGCCGTGGATCACGCCAGTCCGGACGGCAAGCTGCCGCATTCCGCCTGAGGTTGGATTGACCGATTTCGCGCTGTTGGTTCCGCCTCGACCGGGCCTATCGAGGCGTTACTGATCGCCCCGCCATAACCGCCCTCGCTGGCGGCGGGGCAAGGCTTTCTTTGGGACCCGGCCCGGTTCAGGCAGTTCGGGGCCAAACCGGAGGGCCAGATTCGCCCAGAGCGAGCAAATCGGCGTTTATCCTACTGAAAAACCTGCAAAATCATTGCATTTGCCATGCCCTGTTGTGCTGGCCAAGAAGACATGCCCCGTGCTATACAGCCGCTGCTTTTTAGTCGGCCGACGCAAGCGGGACCGTGGGCGGAGCCGATGTTTTTGCGTGATGGAGAGGGCGTTGAAGCATAAATACAACGTTGGAGAGACTGTCTATTTTACGGCCAGCAACGTCGCACGTCCGGCCGCGAGCGGAACCTATGAGGTGATCCGGCTGCTGCCGACCGACGGCGATGACTGTCAGTACAGGATCAAAAGCTCGACCGAAGCGTTCGAACGGGTGGCCAAGGAAAGTCAGCTCGCCATTTCCTGAAATAGTGGGTACGGATGGGCGAGGTGGATTTCCATTTCGTTCGCCGTCAAAAGGCCCCGTTCGCAGAATGATGCTGCGAGAAGCCGGGTGCGGGGGAATCGGCATCCACTTTCGCCGAATGCACTTTATGCCGCGCTGAGGGACATCGCGCATGAACTGGGCTTGGGCCAACTCGCTTGATCAGGTATGGCGCTCGCCGGGTTTCCCGGTGTGGCTGACGCTGGCCGCGGCGGGATTCTTCGGGGTTATCGTTCTCCTTACGCTGTTGCGCGCCGAGAAATCGGTGGCCAAGGGCGCGCTGACGGTCATCGCGATTCTGGCCGTCGGGATCGCCGGTGCGGCCACCATTCGCGGATTCGATTCGATCACCCCCGGCATGAGCGCGGAAGTTCGATCCCCTCAGCCAGCGATCGCTGCCCTGCCGGCGTTGTCGTGCATCGACGATCTGGCCGGAGAGGCGGTTCTGAACTCTTGCGAGAAAGTGTTGTTCGGCTCGGCGGAGTCGACCGCCGCGGCGGTATCCTATGCGGCCTCGCAAATTAGCCGGCTGGCAGCATTCGGCGAGGTGACAGCCGCCAGCAATGACGTGACGCCTGAGCTGCAGGCGCTGCGCCATGCGGTTGAGCACGATCGCTATGGATTGATGGCCTACGTGCTGGCCGTGCGTGACCATTGTACGCCATCGGACTGCGCGGTTTTCCGGGCGCTGACCGATCGGCATCAGATCGTCGCCAATATGGATGAGCGGGTCTATGACGGACTGATTTCGCGATACGCGCCCACATGGAATGCCCCACCGACGCCCGGGGTGGCTCCGGTTGCGGCACTGATTCCGGGAGTTCCGACGGGCAAGCCCACCAACGCCGATTTTCCGAGCGCGGCCTCGACCCCGCCGGTTAGCATCATGACGCCGGAGCCCGGCGTCGCTTCGACCTCATCGACCCCGCGCGCGCCGGCACCGGCCGCCAATACGCCATCGCCGTCGCCACGCCCGGCTGCGGCGACGTCGCCTGCGCTGGCGGCCGCAAAGAAGCAGCCGGCGCCGAAACCCGTGCGAACGCCCGCGCCGGTTTCGCTCGCACCGGCGAGTGCTGCTCCCCCCGCGAATGCTGCCCCAGCAGCCTCGAATGATTGATTCTTCCAAAAGCCGGCGCTGATCGCTAACCTTGGATACATGCCGCTTCACCTCATCAAGCTTGCCGTCGGCTGCGAGTCCGTGAAAGAACTCAAGGGCTGGGTCGCCGAGCGCATCCAGGCGGCCAGGAAAAAAGGCCTGCCACCTCACCACATTCACATCACGCGGATGACGCCCAAGCGCGCCGAGGAGCTGCTCGCGGGTGGCTCGCTCTACTGGGTCATTCGCGGTGAAATTGCGGCCCGCGAAAAACTCATCGCGATCGAACCCTTCCGCGATCGGGACGGTATCGGGCGATGCCGGCTGGTCATGCAGCCGAAGGTGATCGCGGTGTCGCCGCGGCCGATGCGGGCATTCCAGGGGTGGCGCTACTTTACTGAAGATGCGGTTCCGCCGGATCTTGGCAAGGCGGCTACCGCCAGCATCGCGGCGATGCCCGAACCGATGCGGCGCGAATTGCGCGATCTCGGCCTGCTCTAAGGTCTCGCTTACGAAGTCGGAAGAAGACTTTCAGACCGCCATATTGTCGATCAGGCGGGTCGTTCCGATTTTCGCGGCGACCAGGATCCGCAGCGGCCCGTCGTCTACCGAGGTAACCGACGCGAGCGTTTTGGCGTGCCGGACCTCGAAATAGTCCACGATGAACCCGGCGCCGGTGACCAGTTCAATGCCGCCGGCCGTGGCCGCTTCGAAGTCGTTGCCCGCACGCAGGCGGCGGGCGCTCTCTTTCATGGCGCGAAACAGAACCGGCGCGGCGCGGCGCTGCTCCGGCGACAGATAGACGTTGCGCGAAGACATCGCGAGCCCGTCCCGCTCGCGCACGGTTCTGGAGCCGATCACCTTCACGCCAAGGTCGAGATCGTCGGCCATTCGGGTCACCACGCGCAGTTGCTGGAAGTCCTTTTCGCCGAAGATCGCGAAATCCGGCCGGCACTGCGTAAACAGCTTGCCGACCACCGTGGTGACGCCGCCGAAGAAATGCGGACGGAACCGGTCCTCGAGGCCGGCGGTGGCCGGTCCTTCGGTGAGAATTCGGGTGGCGAAGCCGTCCGGATACATGGTCTTGACGTCGGGATTCCAGATCAGGTCGACGCCCTCGGCAGTGAGTTTGGCGACATCGGCCTTCCAGGTGCGCGGGTAGGATCCGAAATCCTCCGACGGGGCAAACTGGGCGGGATTTACGAAGATCGACACGATGACCCGTCTGGCGCGGCGCTTCGCCAGCCGAACCAGCGAGACATGGCCGTCATGGAGTGCTCCCATGGTCGGCACCAGCGCGATCGAGGCCTTTCTCGCACGAAGGCCGTCGAGAGCGCGACGTAATGCAGGGATCGTGCGAACGATCATGGGGCTTGGCGACATTGGGGCTCGATTTGTGAGGTCGGGAAGTCGGAGGCCTTGCGGCGGGAAGGCCGATCTTATCAAGGCTGATGCCCCGTCGCCAAGCTCGGCAACGCGCCGACAGGACGAGCCTGCGTCGATGGCCGCTCGGCGAAGCCGGCGGTCCATCGCCGGCGCGCCGCGCCTCGCGTGCGATTCACGATGAAGCAGGACTTGATCGCCGATTTGAAAGAGCATGTGTGCATTTCACTTGACCGCGGTGGCGCGTGCTTTGAAGATACCGAGAGGGGACGAAGAATGTTGATGCAGACCAGTCAGGGTCAATCCGGCTCGGCTCATGTCGTTGTGCTCGGCAACGAGAAGGGCGGTTCTGGCAAATCCACTACAGCCTTGCATATCGCCGTCGCCCTGATGAAAGCCGGCCAGCGGGTCGCCACCATCGATCTCGATTGCCGTCAGCAAAGCTTTACGCGTTACGTCAATAACCGGCGCGCCTGGGCAAGCCGCACCGGGCTTGATCTCGAACTTCCCGTGCATCGCTGCATCATGCTCGGCCAGACCATGCAGATCGCCGACAATGAGTCGTCGGAATTCCAGCAATTTGCGGACGCGGTGAGCGCGGTCGAGCAGACCTTCGATTTCATCGTCATCGATACGCCCGGTTCCGACAGTTACCTGATGCGGCTGGCGCACTCGATGGCCGATACGCTGGTGACGCCGATCAACGACAGCTTCCTCGATTTCGACGTTCTCGGAACCGTCGACCCCCAGACCTATTCTGTGACCGGCGAGAGTCATTACGCGGAGATGGTGCGAGACATGCGGCGCAGGCGTCGCCAGGTTGACGGTGCGAGCACCGACTGGATCGTCGTTCGCAACCGACTATCGATGCTTGGATCCCGTAACAAGCAGTTGGTCGCCGATGGACTCAATGAGCTGTCGATGCGGCTCGGCTTCCGCTCGATTGACGGGTTCGCGGAACGTGTCGTTTACCGCGAATTCTTTCCGCGCGGCCTGACCGCGCTCGATGACCTCGATGAGGCAACGCTCGGTACCCGCCCGAACATGGGTCATGTGACGGCGCGCGAGGAAGTCACGAGCCTGCTGCGCCAGCTGAAGTTGCCGCTCGACGAGCGCGGACGTCGCCGCGCGGCCAACCGCGCTGAGTGGTTCAGCCAGGTCGACAAGCCGCTCGAAATCCACGACATCCTCGGCGCCTGACTTTTGCGGTAAGTTGTTACTGTCGGGACAGCCCAACCTCTGAAGCGCATTCGCGTGGTCGATCGGCGAAGCAACGAGCCGCCGATTGTCGCTTCTTTATCAGGTCATTGTTTTAATTGGCCTTTACTCAAGTTCTGGACCGGCCTTTGACGTTCTGGTGTCCTTTCGGGGAGACGGATGGAGCTCAGCCCGGATTGCCCTTTTGCACAGCAAACGGGTGCACCGCACAATGACTAGGCGGCGAAGTCACAATATTTGCTCTTTCTGTCACGTCGCCGTGACTTATATTATGGTTATGCAACCGCAGAATCCGGGCTGGAATTCGGAACAACGAAGTCGGTTATCCCGAGGACGCATATGAGACGTGGAATTGCCGTTCTGCTTTCGCTATCTGCGCTCGTCTCGGCCGCTTATTTCACGGCGAGCAAGTGGGCGATCCGGCACGAAACGTTGATGTTCAGGGATGCGGAGCGCGGCGGTCGTCCGGTCGAGGTTGATGTCGCCATACGCCGTGACAAGGAATTGCAGGCGAATGCCGGCATGATCAAGTTGCCGGTAGCGATCATCAATCACGGCAATACCGTCAAATTCACCGAGTACTCTTTTCTGGCAAACCTCTTCGCTGCCCGCGGCTATTTGGTGGCCAGCATCCAGCATGATCTACCGACCGATGCGCCGATGGTCACGAAGGTCGGCGAACTCTATGTCGGCCGTCTGCCGCAGTACCATCGCGACGTAGCCAATATCCGCTTTGCGATCGAGAAGCTGAAGAAGGTCCAGCCGAACGCGGACTTCGACCATCTCACCATGGTGGGACACTCCATGGGGGCCGACGTTTCGCTGTACTTCGCCAAGATGTATCCCGACCAGATCAAGAAGGTCGTGACGCTCGACAATCTGCGTGTGCCGTTCATGACTGATGGCCGATTCAAGATTCTCTCGTTCCGTTCGAAGGACCCCGTCTTCAAACCCGACCCCGGCGTGGTTCCTGACGATGAAGTCTGCGAGAAGGCCGGCATTACGGTGGTCCGCACCTCGTTCCAGCACAACGATATGCGCGATACCGGTCCGGATGAGGCAAAGGCGTCGATCCAGGGGATGCTCGACAAATTTCTCGATGACGACAGCCCGCTGAGGCCGGTCGACGTCAAGGGGCCGCCGGCGATGACGGATGCCGGGCCGGTTGCGCCCTACGCGCCGGTGTCCCAGAACTAGCGACTTCCCACGCCCCTCGATCGAGGGAGCCGCTCAAGTCTGATCCCGGCCGCGCATTGACCCGCCTCAGATCGCGGCCCACATATGGCTTGCAGCCAGCTTGCGAGCATGTATGTCCGGCGAACCGATCAAACCGAAATCTGCTGACAAATCATCCGAAGGTGGCGAGGCCGGTTCGTTGCCGGAGACGAGGCCGTCCGCTTCGGAAGACATTGCTGCCTTCGTCGCCAAGGCGCGCGCCATGTCGCCGCATGCGGCAGGCAGCAGGGGCAGGCTGGTATTCGCGCTCGACGCGACCATGAGCCGGCAGCCGACCTGGGATATGGCCTGCGCGCTGCAGGCTGACATGTTCCGCGAGGCGGCAGCACTGGGCAGCCTCGATATCCGTCTCGTCTACTATCGCGGCCTCAACGAATGCCGCGCCACGGGGTGGATTTCCGACAGCGCCCAACTGGCGAAGCTGATGGGCAAGATCGATTGCCGCGGCGGCAACACCCAGATCGGCAAGGTGCTGTCGGAAGCACGACGCGAGGCCGTCGCCTCCGCGGTGCGGGCAGTGGTCTTTGTCGGCGACGCGATGGAGGAGAGGGTTGACGACCTCTGCGTCAAGGCCGGCGAGCTTGGCCTGCTCAAGGTACCGGTCTTCATGTTTCAGGAGGGACATGACGATGTCGCCGAACATGCGTTCCGGGAAATCGCTCGCCTTACGGGCGGCGCATGGTGCAGGTTCGATCCAGGTGCGGCGGCGCAATTGCGCGAACTGCTCCGTGCAGTTGCGGCCTACGCGGCCGGCGGGCGCGAGGCGCTGCTGCGGCTCTCGAAGAGCGCAAACGGTGCGGCCAGATTGCTCGGCCAGATGAAGTGATCTCGATTGCCGCGATAGGCGGCTTGAAGCGGGACGTTTATGTCATCCCGCAGCGGCAGCCTTCGCGACCGCATCCAGCGCGGCGGTGAGGTTGCCGATCGGGGCTTCCGTCCCGCTCAGCCCGTGCCGTTTCGCAAGCCATGCCGGATCATTGTAGGAAAGCCAGGTATCGCCGGATACATCCTGCCAAACCAGCGCCTTCAGCGGCAGGTCAATCCCGATGGTCTGGACCGATTGCATCAGCGGCGTGCCGCCCTTGGCGTTTCCAAAGATCAGGACTTCCGTCGGATGCAGCGATAGGCCGACCGCCGATGCGCCGGCTGAATGATCGATCCGGGCAAACACCGACATGCCCTTTGCCTTTACCGCCGCCTCGAGCCTGTCCATGGTCGCTTGCGGCCCGTGGCTACTCTTGATGGTCGTCAATCCCTGCGCCGCCATTCCCGCGCTCCACCGTCATCCGCCTGTGGCAGGAGCCAAGAATAAGGCTTACGTGCCGGCAACGCCAACGAGCTTTTTGTGATCGCCGGTCTCCCGGGTAGATCCGACCGCCATGCTTTTTGCAGCTGATCGCACTATAGTGACGTCATGCCTACCCTGATCGCCGGCGTCGTCGCCGTTATCGTTCTCTATTCGCTGCTGCAGATGTTTCGCGCGGCCAATCCCGTTGTGCTTGCCCGCGCCGTCAAGATCGGCGGAGGTGTGGTGGCGCTCGCGGTCGCCGCTTTTACCGGCCTTAGGGGAGAACTCGCAGTCGCGATCCCGCTCGGTATCTTTGGCGCAGGACTATTGGGCTGGTCGCCGTTTGGAACATCGGGTTTTTCCACGATCGGCGGGTTGTTCGGCGGTTCAAGCGGACAACGCTCGCCCGGACAGACGTCGCGCGTCCGCTCCCGGTTTTTTGAGATGACGCTGGATCATGACAGCGGCGCTCTTTCGGGCCAGATCCTGACGGGGCCGAATGCCGGCCATTCCCTTGAGGAATTCGATCTGCCGCAGCTGACGGCGATGATTCCGGGCCTGGACGCCGAAAGCGTCGCGTTACTTGAAAGCTATCTGGACCGCAGGTTTCCCGCTTGGCGTCAGAACGCGCAGGGTGACGCGGCAAGGGGGCGAGGCCGCCCGGCGGCGAGCGGCAAAATGACGGACGAGGAGGCCTATCAGATCCTTGGCCTGCAGCCGGGGGCGGGGCGCGACGAGATCGGCCGGGCGCACCGCGCCCTCATGAAGAAATTGCATCCCGACCAAGGGGGGTCGACGTACCTCGCCGCCCGTGTAAACGAGGCCAAGGAGGTTTTGCTTCGTACGCATCACAGTTAACTCCGGCACGCCATCAAACGCTACGTAACTGCGAGCCGCTCTGCTTCCTATTCCGGTTGACGCCCCGTGGCCGCCCGCCGTTGTCCGGCGTGGTCGATCGTTCAATTCAGCAGGTCTAACCGCAAAATCTTGACGAGAGGTTTGCAAGGGTCCGGTTTTTTCCGGGCGCCGGCATGATAGTTCGGTCGATCAATTTCGAACGGTGATGCAGGAAATGTCGCTGCGCTTCAGCGTCTTGCATACCGCTTCGGCCTGATCGCGGTCGAGGCCGGCGAAGCGGGCCCGGAACAGCTTTTTGTCGCCTTTCGCGACGACCGGTTCGGTAAAAGGGTCCGCCTTGTTGAGCAGGCCGTGGGCCTGGCTGCGCGCGGCCTGGATGCGCTGCCGTGCTTCGCTTTCGGTCTCCAGCGCGCCGACCTGAATGATCCATCCCGTGTGTGTTGCTTCTGGTTTGGTGGCACCGCTTTGCTGCGCGGTCTGCGGCTGGGGTTGGATGCGCGGGGCGGGATCGGCGTAAGCCATTGCCTGCGAGGTCGACGGGGATGGGACGCTCGATGCCGGCAACACGCCGAGGATGCCATTCCCAGTACCGTGGTTCGCCGGCTGTGGCGGCATGTCAGCTCTCGCGGCCTCGATCTTGGCCGCTTCGGTTTTGCTGGTCTCAGCCTTTCCGGTTTCGGCCTTTCCGGTTTCAGCCTTGGTAACGACCGCGCTCGACGTCTCCGCCACTTCCGCTCTGGCTGGTATTGCGCTGGTGACGGAGGGAGCCGGCTGCGCGGGGCCTGCGGAAGCCAGCTTGACCTGTCCCGCCTTGATCTGGACCGTCTTCACCTTGACCGGCTTCATCGGCTCGGACGAACCGGGGACCGCGGCGATCGGCTGGGTTTGAATCACGCCACTGGTCAGGGGCGCAGGCTCGGATCTGGATTCGGACTTGGAATCCGACTTGGGCTGAGCCGCAGCCGCCGTTGAGGTCACTGTTCGCGACGTCGGAGCGGCCGAACGTGAGGCCGGCGCAGCCGCCGGGTCTGCCGAAAGCGGCGCGATCTGCATGGCGGCCTGGACCTGAACCGTCGGTGCGGGCTGCGCCGCGGTTTCGGTTTCCGCAACATCGGCATTGGTCTCGCCTGGATTGCGTTCGGCGACCGCGGCAACGGTGCGCCTGGTCGATGCTTTCTCGAGATTCTCGGCCAGCAGGTTGCGCATGATGGCATCGCGCGAGCTGCCGCTGCGGCCCCCCATGACCACGCCCACCAGATGGCGGTTACCCCTGCGCATCGATGTCACGAGATTGAAGCCGGATGCGCGGGTGTAGCCAGTCTTGATTCCGTCAACGCCCTCGACGGAGCCGAGCAGATGGTTGTGGTTAGAGATCGAATGGCCGCGAAAGGTGAACGCCATCGTCGAAAAGTAGCGATAATAGCGGGGAAAGCGGTCCTGAATGGCGCGGCCAAGGGTCGATTGATCGCGTGCCGTCGTCACCTGATCGTCGTCAGGCAGACCCGACGCATTGCGATAGACCGTCTTGGTCATCCCGAGCGCGCGCGCCTTGCGGGTCATCAGCGTGGCGAAATCGTCCTCGTCGCCGGCGATGGCTTCGGCGATCACGACAGCGGCGTCGTTGGCCGAGCGAGTCACCAGTCCCTTGATGGCGTCTTCGACGCGGATGGTCTGGCCCGGGCGTAATCCGAGTTTGGTAGGCGCCTGATCGGAGGCGTGCTCGGACACCTGCATTTCGGTATCGAGCTTCATCTTGCCGGCGTCGAGGCGCTCGAACAGCAGATAAAGCGTCATGATCTTGGTGAGCGAGGCGGGATGGCGGCTCGCGTCGGGATTGTTCGAAGAAAGCGTCGCGCCGGAGTTGCCGTCAACGATGATGGAGGAGAACGCCGGGCTGTAGCTTTCACGTGCCTCTTGGTGGTGGCGCGCAGAATGATGATGCCTGTAACGGCGCGCCTCGGCGGTATCGGCGGTGAAAGTGACCGCGGCTGCGACCGCGACGAACCCGAAGAAGCAAACTCGCATAACACGCGAGGAAGCCAAGGTTGTGCGAAGCATGAACTTTCCCGTCCCAATTTCTGACTTGATCACCGGTTCGTGAGGCCAAATTATGCCCAACGGCAGCCGACGTTTGCCTGTTCAGATGGCGTCCCTGAGCGCTTATTCCGGCCGGCTGGCTGAACCAGTCCGCCATTCAAGCTAAGACGCTGTACACAAACAGATTTCGGATGCCTGCCTGGAACCGGACGAGCCCAAGATTTAGGTTAGGTGGCCCGGGTTTCCAAAGGATTAAGAAAGGCTTGCGTAACGCTCCGGTATTCGATGGAAATACCCCGAAATTGTGCGATGCACAAATTTCTTGACTTTTTTGTGCGGTGCACGATTATGGTGAGTTGTCAGGGGGCCGGGACCTCCCGGCAGGTCAGGTCGACATCAGTCTGGGAAAGGAACTCCACCATGGTCAAGGTCGAAGACATTCAGCAGTACGGAAAAGAACACCTCGAGACGGTCGTTGCATCGGCGACCAGCCTTCAGAACGGCTTCCAGGCCATCGCAACCGCGTACGGCGACTACACCAAGAAATCGTTTGAGGATACCAAATCGTTCGTCGAGAAGCTGTCCGGCGTCAAGTCGGTCGACAAGGCGCTCGAAGTGCAGACGGAATTCGCAAAGTCCGCCTACGAGACTTTCGTGGCCGAGTCGCAGAAGATTGCAGGCCTGTACGGCGATCTCGCCAAGCAGACCTTCAAGCCGATGGAAAGCATCGTCGCGAAATTTACGCCGGCTGCCAGCCACTAACCGCAGCTCGGTTCCTTCGAAAATTCAAAAGCCCGGCCCGTCAGGCCGGGCTTTTTATTGCCCGGAACGGCCGGGCCTCAATTCGCGGGCGGGCGGCGAAATGAAAATTTCGCGATTGCGCCGGGGCGGGCGCATGGCGCAACATTTTCCCGCTTTGTCAAACCCGCCGGGATTGACTAACCTTCCAAGATCGCCGATCCGGGAATCGGGCCTTTCGCCAGCCGCGTTGGTCAATATCTGCGCGCTTGCGGCAAACCGAAGGTCGACCCATATTCTTGTTGTCGATCCAGCCGAAGGGTCAGGCCGGCCGGGAGCGGCGATCTGGAAAAGTGTCCGGAGTTGTTCGATGCCTCCCTTGTGAGAACATCGTCCGGTCACCGACCAGCTCTCCCATGGGGACTTCGAACACCTGTGCCATGTTGCAATTGATGACCAGATCTGATCCGTCCGTGCCTTCGGTCGGCGCACTTTCTCCCCGAATGGGCAACGATGAGAATCGCGGTGGCGGAACCGGCGGTCCCGCCACATCCGTTATCGCCAAAGTCAAACCGAAGACAAAGAGGCCCAATCTCTATCGCGTCCTGATATTGAACGACGACTACACGCCGATGGAATTCGTTGTTCACGTCCTGGAGAAATTTTTCAACAAGGATGTCGAAGCCGCAACCAAGATCATGTTGCACGTCCATCATCACGGGATTGGGGAATGCGGCATATTCACCTATGAAATCGCCGAGACCAAGGTGACGCAGGTGATGGATTTTGCGCGCAAGCACCAGCATCCCCTGCAATGCGTGATGGAAAAGAAGTAACGTCGCGCAGCCAAAAATCGGAACGGGTTTTGCATCCGTGACGGTCGATGGCGCGGGTGGACGTCGCTGAAATTCGGAGAACCCGGAAAAAACACGGGTAACCCCAAAGAATCACGCGAGCGTGTGGGGGAGAACCCGGCTGTTCGCGGGAACCGGTCTTCCGCCATGATCGGATGTAACTATATATGACCAATTATATGACAAAGGTTGTTGTTGCCTGAGCGGGCGCCGACGATCATGATGGCAGGGGGCCACAGAGGACGCGAATGCCGACTTTTTCCCAAAGCCTAGAACAATCCCTGCATCGTGCACTGGCGATTGCAAACGAGCGTCATCATCAATATGCGACGCTCGAACACCTTCTGCTGTCGCTGATCGATGACTCGGACGCGGCAGCCGTCATGCGCGCCTGCAGCGTCGACCTCGACAAGCTGCGCACCAGTCTCGTCAATTATCTCGAGACCGAGTTTGAAAACCTGGTGACGGACGGCGCCGACGACGCCAAGCCGACTGCCGGTTTCCAGCGCGTGATTCAACGCGCGGTCATTCACGTCCAGTCGTCGGGGCGCGAGGAGGTGACCGGCGCCAACGTGCTGATCGCGATCTTCGCCGAGCGCGAGAGCCACGCGGCGTATTTCCTGCAGGAGCAGGACATGACCCGCTACGACGCGGTCAATTACATCAGTCACGGCATCGCCAAGCGGCCCGGGGTGTCGGAAGCACGTCCCGTCCGCGGCGTCGATGAAGAGACCGAGACCAAAGGCAACGAGGATTCCAAGAAGAAGGGCGAGGCGCTCGACACTTACTGCGTGAACCTCAACAAGAAGGCGCGCGACGGCAAGATCGATCCGGTGATCGGACGGAATTCCGAGATCAACCGCGCCATCCAGGTGCTCTGCCGCCGTCAGAAGAACAACCCGCTGTTCGTCGGGGAGGCCGGCGTCGGCAAGACTGCAATCGCGGAAGGGCTCGCCAAGCGCATCGTCGACAGCGAGGTGCCGGAAGTATTGGCGGCCGCCACCGTGTTCTCGCTGGACATGGGCACGCTGCTGGCCGGCACGCGCTACCGCGGCGACTTCGAAGAGCGGCTGAAGCAGGTGCTCAAGGAGCTCGAGGCGCATCCGAACGCCATCCTGTTCATCGATGAGATCCACACCGTGATCGGCGCGGGGGCGACTTCCGGCGGCGCCATGGATGCCTCCAATCTGCTCAAGCCGGCGCTGGCGTCGGGCACGATCCGCTGCATGGGCTCGACCACCTACAAGGAATATCGCCAGCATTTCGAGAAGGACCGCGCCCTGGTGCGTCGGTTCCAGAAGATCGATATCAACGAGCCGACGGTTGAGGACGCGATTGCGATCCTCAAGGGCCTGAAACCGTATTTCGAGGACTACCACCGGCTGAAATATACCAACGAGGCCATCGAGGCCGCGGTGCAACTGTCGTCACGCTACATCCACGACCGCAAGTTGCCGGACAAGGCGATCGACGTGATCGATGAGTTCGGCGCGGCGCAGATGCTGGTCGCCGAGAACAAGCGCAAGAAGACCATCGGCATCAAGGAGATCGAGACCACGATCGCGACCATGGCGCGGATTCCGCCCAAGAGCGTATCGAAGGACGATGCCGAGGTCTTGAAACATCTCGAGCAGACCTTGAAGCGCGTGGTGTTCGGTCAGGACAAGGCGATCGATGCTCTTTCCGCCTCGATCAAGCTGGCGCGGGCCGGCCTGCGCGAGCCGGAGAAGCCGATCGGTTGTTATCTGTTCTCGGGCCCAACCGGCGTGGGCAAGACCGAAGTCGCAAAACAGCTCGCGGCATCGCTCGGCGTCGAACTGATCCGCTTCGACATGTCCGAATATATGGAGCGGCATACCGTATCGCGCCTGATCGGCGCGCCTCCCGGCTACGTCGGCTTCGACCAGGGCGGGCTGCTCACCGACGGCGTCGACCAGCACCCGCATTGCGTGGTGCTGCTCGACGAAATCGAGAAGGCGCATCCGGACCTGTACAACGTGCTGCTGCAGATCATGGATCACGGCAGGCTGACCGACCACAACGGCAAGCAGGTCAACTTCCGCAACGTGATCCTGATCATGACCACGAATGCCGGCGCCGCCGATCTGGCGCGCCAGGCTTTTGGCTTCACCCGCACCAAGCGGGAAGGGGATGATCACGAAGCGATCAATCGGCAGTTCGCGCCGGAGTTCCGCAACCGGCTGGACGCCATCGTCTCGTTCGCGCATCTCAATGCCGACGTGATCGGTATGGTCGTCGAGAAGTTCGTGCTGCAGCTCGAGGCGCAGCTTGCCGACCGTGACGTCACCATCGAATTGTCGGAGCCGGCCAAGGTGTGGCTGGTGCAGCATGGCTATGATGAACAGATGGGCGCGCGACCGATGGCGCGCGTGATCCAGGAGCATATCAAGAAGCCGCTGGCCGACGAGGTACTGTTCGGCAAGCTGAAGGGCGGCGGTCACGTCCGTGTGGTGTTGGTCAAGGACGAGGCGGCTGCGGATTCGGCGCAGGAAAAGATCGGCTTCGAATTCGTCGAGGGGCCGGTCACGCCTAAGCCGGAGAAACTGCCCGGCGCGCGCAAGCGCACGGTGCCGCGCAAGCCGAAACCGAATGGTCCCAGCGGCGGGTCGAAGGGCCCGGCCTCGCGAGGCCCGTTGGTCAAGGTCTGAGAAGCCGATATTGCAAGACAGGAAGCCGGCGTGTCGCAAGACCGCCGGCTTTTTGCTGGGACAGGCGCGCAGTGAAATACGATGCAAGCTGATTGAGGAAGGGCGCAGGGGCGTACATGATCATCGAAAATCAGACCATGGTGACGGATGCGGTCCTTGAAGCCGTCTCTCGCACGGAAAACGCGCGCCTGCGCGAGATATTGCTGGCGCTCGTTCGACATTTGCACGGCTTCGTACGCGAGGTACGCCTGACCGAGCGCGAGTTCCAGGAAGCAGTCAGGCTCATCGTGGCGATGGGACAAAGGACAACTCCTTCGCACAACGAAGTGGTGTTGATGGCGGGCTCGATGGGGGTGTCGTCGCTCGTCTGCCTGCTCAACAATGGCAACAATGGCCAGACCGAGACCCAGGCCAACCTGTTGGGGCCATTCTGGCGGGACGATCAGCCACTGAGCGCAAGCGGCGATACGCTGGTGCGCTCGCCGACGCCGGGTCCGGGACTTGTCGTTCAAGTTTCTCTCGAAGACGTCGATGGGCGTCCCGTCGCCGGCGCTGAAATCGATGTCTGGCATTCGTCGCCGGAAGGTCTCTATGAGAACCAGGATCCCAGGCAGGCCGAGATGAATTTGCGCGGGCGCTTTGTTTCCGACGAAGCCGGGCGCTTTCATTTCCGCAGCGTGAAACCGGCGGGCTACCCCATACCGATCGACGGTCCGGTCGGAGAACTGGTGCGGGCCACGCGCCGGCACAATTTCCGACCGGCGCATCTGCACTTCATGGTCTACAAGCCCGGCTTCAAAACCCTGATCTCGCAAGTCTACTCGCCCGACGACGCGCATATCGATTCAGATGTGCAGTTCGGTGTCACTCGCGCCCTGATCGGCAATTACATGCGCCACGAGGAGCCATCGCCTGAATTGGGCTTTGCGGCGCCCTGGTATTCGCTCGATCAGCGGTTCACCCTGGAGGCAGGCGAGGCGCGTCGTCCGGTGGCGCCAATCCGCGCCAAGGCTGCGGCTGGACTGCAGGAAGGTCGATAGAGCGTTTTCAAGCGAAGTGGAGACCGGTTCGCGTCAAGAAAACGCGTCAACGGGAATCCAGAGTTCCGTTTTGATTCAATCGAAACGGAAAGGGCTCTGGGCTGCGCAAGCGGCCAGTCTTCGCCGGCAGTTGCGTGTCCGGCATGCGTCCTGTTGATGCAGATCAAGGCGGTGGCAACGTCACGGGCTAAACAGAAGTTCTCTTCGAAGAGACCTGTTGGCATGCGCACACACGACATGAACACAATGGGCGCGGCGCTCCGCAAGGCAGGCTCCTGGACGGCAGTCGGGTTGGTGCTGGCAGTCGTGACGTTGATCAGTGGCGTTACACGGGCTCAGGAAGTCTTGCCTACTCCACCGGCGCCCTTCGAAGGGCAGATTGGACTAAGCGTCAAGGACTCGAAGTCCGATTTTCCAATGCCGGTGCAGGCCGCCAAAGGCGCTCCCAACATCGTGGTCGTTCTCCTGGACGACGTCGGCTTCGGGGCTTCGAGCACGTTCGGCGGCCCGATCGAGACACCGACACTGGAACAACTGGCGAAAGCCGGTCTGCGCTACACGCAGTTTCACACCACGGCGCTCTGCTCGCCCACCCGCGCGGCCCTGCTGACCGGGCACAACCACCACTCGGCACATACCGGAGTTATCATGGAGCAGGCGACGGGCTTCCCCGGCTACGACAGCTTGATGGGGAAGGACACCGCGACCGTCGGCGAAATCCTGAAGCAAAAAGGCTGGAATACCGCCTGGTTTGGCAAGAACCACAACGTGCCGGACTGGCAGAGCAGCCAGGCCGGGCCGTTCGATCTCTGGCCGACTGGTCTGGGCTTCGAGCACTTCTATGGCTTTGTGGGCGCGGAAACCAATCAGTGGCGGCCCGCGGTGTTTGAGGGCACCAAGCCAATCCAGCCATACCTGGGCAACCCGGATTACAATTTCGACTACGACATCGCCGACCAGGCCATCAATTGGGTGCGTAACCAGAAGGCGGTAGCGCCCGACCGGCCGTTCTTTCTCTATTATGCGCCAGGCGCCACGCACTCGCCGCACCACCCGAAGAAGGAATGGATCGCAAGATACAAGGGCCGGTTCGATCAGGGTTGGGACAAGGTGCGCGAGGAAACCCTCGTACGGCAGAAGAGCCTGGGCATCGTGCCGGCCAACACCCAGTTGACCCAGCGCAGCCAGGGGATACCGGCCTGGGATTCATTCAACGCAGAGCAGAAGCAGCTCTTTGCCTACATGATGGAAGTATACGCCGGCTACCTTTCCCAGACCGACTACAACGTCGGCAGGGTTCTTGATGCGATCACGCAATTGGGCCAGTTCGACAACACGCTCGTCATTTACGTCGTCGGCGACAACGGCGCCAGCGCCGAGGGCCTGACACAAGGCTCGCTCAACGAAATAGCCATGATGAACGGAATTCCGGAAGATTACAAAGAGGTCCTCAGACACAAGGAGGATCTGGGCACGTGGAAAACACATAACCACTACCCGATCGGCTGGGCCCATGCGATGGACACGCCTTTCCAATGGACCAAACAGATCGCCTCGCATTATGGCGGCACCCGCAACGGGATGGTCATTTCCTGGCCTGCCCAGATCAAGGACGCGGGTGGCATCCGGACGCAGTGGCATCACACGATCGACATCGTGCCGACTATCCTGGAGGTATCAGGTCTTCAGCAGCCCTCTGTCGTCAACGGCGTGGCGCAGAAGCCCATCGAGGGCGTGAGCATGGCCTATACCTTCGACAATCCCAAAGCGCCATCCACGCGCCGGACGCAGTATTTCGAAATGTTCGGCAACCGCGGAATCTATCACGATGGATGGGTGGCCTGTACGACCCCGCACTTCGCGCCTTGGGAGGACCAGTCCAACGCTCCCCAGGTCGATATCATCGGCGGCTACAAATGGGAGCTCTATAACGTCGCCGAGGATTTCAGCGAAGCCGTCAACGTTGCCGACAAGTACCCTGACAAGCTCCGGGAACTCCAGTTGCTGTTCTATGCGGAGGCAGCCAAATATAACGTGTTGCCACTGGACGACAGCAAGGTTACGCGAATGGACGTGGCCCTTCGTCCCAGCCTGACGCGAGGACGCACCGAGTTCACCTACTACGGAAGCCTTACGCGTATTCCTGAAGGTGCGGCGCCCGACGTGAAGAACAAATCGTTCCGTATCACGGCCAGCGTTCTCCTCCCGAAGGGAGGAGAACAAGGCGTTGTGCTGACACAGGGCGGACTCTCGGCCGGCTACGCCCTGATGTTCAAGGATGGAAAGCCGATTTTCCATTACAACCTGGCGAACGTGGCGCACTTTAATATTGCGGCCAAAGACGCCGTTACTCCCGGCAAGCACGCCGTTGTTTTTGACTTCAGATACGACGGCGGCGGCGTCGGCAAGGGCGGCACCGGCACGCTAAGCGTGGACGGCAAGCAGGTCGCTTCGGGCCGCATCAATGCTACCATACCCGGGCGCTTCAGCTTCGATGAAACCTTCGATGTCGGCGAAGACACCGGCACGCCCGTAAGCGAGGACTATGACGTGCCGTTCAAATTCACCGGCCAGATCGAGAAGGTCGTTGTCAACCTCGGCGAAAAGTGAGCGGCGCCGGCCCAATCAATTTCATTCCGTGGGTGTCCAAGACCGCGGCGGCGTCGGACCCGTGGCTTATCTGATCAGTCCCGCGAGCCTCGGCAGCGTCAGGCTGATCTCGGGGATGCAGATGATGAGCAAGAGCCCGGCGAACAATGCCAGCATGTACGGCACATAGGTACGGAAGTGCTGGCCGACATTCAGCTTTGCGAAGCGCAGCGCCATTAACAGCCCGACGCCCATTGGCGGCAGGAACAGGCCGATGCCGACGGCCGCGGTCTGCACGATGTTGAAGTGGATCGGATCGATTCCCATCGCTTCAGAGATCGGAAATACCACAGGGATGAGCACGACCGCGGCGGGCAGGCCTTCCAGCACCATGCCGAACAGGCAGCTCATGACGGCGGTGCCGATCAGAAACAGCCACGGATGGGCCTTCAGCGGCCCGAGCAGCTGGCCAAGCAATTGCGGCACGCCGCTCACGCCCATCAGATATTGGTAGACGGATGCGACCGCGAGCAGGAACACCACCGCGGCGGTGAGGATCGCGCTGTCATAGGCGATCCTGCCCATCTCGCGCCAGGAGACGTTGCGATAATAAAGCTTGGCGGCGAGAAAGGCGTACCCCGCGACCACGGCACCGGCCTCGGTGGCGGTGATGATGCCGAGGATGAAGCCGGCAAGGATCACGAACGGTACTACCATCGGCACGGCGGCGTGCAGCACGGCACGGCCGAGACGCTTGAGGCTTGGCCTGGAATCGACCGGCCAGTCGTTCAGGCGCGCACGGATGTAGACCACCGCCATCAGGCAAAGCATGATGACCATGGCCGGTACGAAGCCTGCGACGAACAGCGCGACCGCCGAAGTGTTGGTGACCTGCGCGATCACGATCATGAAGATCGCCGGCGGCACCAGCATGCCCATCGCGGTGCCTGCCGCGATCAGGGAGGCTGAATCGCGCCGGTCGTAGCCGGCCCTGGTCAAGGGCGGCATCAGCGCCGAGCCGAGCGCGGAAACTTCGGCCATCTTCGATCCGCAGATATCCGAGAAGAAATACGCCACCACGATCACCGACATGCCGAGCCCGCCCTTGACCCAGCCGATCAGGGCGCGCGCCAGCTCCACCAGCGCGTGGCTCATGCCGCAGCGCTCCATCAGATTGCCGGCAAACACGAAGGCGGGGATGGCGAGCAGCACCCAGCTCTGCGATCCCGACACCAGCGCCGAGGAAAGCTGCTGCATCGGGTAGCCGCCAATCCACAGGCCGGCGATACCGGCCACGCCGAGCGCGAACACGATCGGCATCGAGAGCAGGATCAGGACAACGAAGACGGCGGCGACGGTCGCAAGCAGCATGAATGGTCCGCCTCAGTGCTGGGGATCGCCGTGTGGCAAGGGCGAGATCATCATCGCAACACCGTAGACCGCGATCAGGATGCCGCCGGCCACCGAAGACGCATAGAGCCAGGCGAGATTGATCTGAAGCCCCGGCGTCGTCAGCGTGCGGTTGAGCAGGCAGAGCTTGAAGCCGTACCACGCCACCAGCAGACCAACGCCCGATATCAGCGCGTGATTGAAGCGGTGGATCCAGAGCTGCGCGGTCTCCGGCAGGCGATGCACGAACACCGCGAGGGCAAAATGCGAGCGCGACTGGATTCCGATCGCCGCGCCGATCAGCGTCAGCCATGCCAGGGAGAGCTCGCCGACTTCCTCGACCCAGGTGAACGGCACCGGGTCGACATCGAGCCAGTCGGTGATGGCGCCGACGAAATAGCGCAGGATGACGCCGACCAGGAGGTTGACGATTGCAAGGATGATCAGCGCCGTGACCGTGAATTTCGGGACGGCTGAGAGGTGACGCAGCATGCGCAATGGAATTCCGAAAATGATGGGCGAGGGGCCGAACGATGGCTAAACAGCCGGCTTCGGCCCCGCGGTTAGGTCAGACCTTGAAGCCTTCGATCTCGTCCCACAGGGCGCCGTACTGGCCTTTGTAGGCCGGCCAAATTTTCTGTTGCGCCACTTTGCGGAATTCCTCGACATTGGCTTCGACCACGGTCATGCCGAGCGGTTCAAGCGTTTCCCTGGCTTTGGCGAAATTGTCGACCGTCTCGGTCGCCTGCCGAATCTTTTCTTGCGCGGCGCGAGAAAGATCCATGACCAGCTTCTGCTGATCGGCCGTCAGCCCATTCCAGATTTCGAGGTTCATCACCGCGTTGGTCGGGCCGTAATTGTGATAGGTGAGGGAGGCGTATTTCGACACCTCGTAGATCTTCAGCGCCTTCATATTGACGATGGGCAGGTCGCCGCCGTCGATCACGCCCTGCTTGGCGGCGGTGACAACCTCGCCATACGCCATCGGCACCGCGTTGCCGCCGAGCCCGTTGATGGTGTCGCCGAAAATCTTGGCCTGCTGCACCCGGATTTTCAGGCCCCGCAGGTCTTTCGGTTCGACGATCGGCTTCTTCGCGGTCCAGAAATGGCGGAAGCCGTAATCGAAATAGCAGAGCACCTTGAGCTTGTACTTGTCCTCGATTTCCTTGGAGAGCTTGTCGCCGATCCGCCCGTTGAGCATGGCGTAGGCCGAGGTGTAGTCCTTCACCAGATAAGGCACGAGCAGCGCGCCCATTTCGGGAAACACGGTGGCGGCCGCTCCGGCCGGACTGCCCATCGCGATGCTGCCAGATTTGACCGCGTTCATGATCTCCAGCTCCTGCGGGATCAGGGTCTTGCCGAAGAACTGCATCTCGATCGCGCCGTTTGAACGCGCCGTCAGTTCTTTGGCCATCCAGTCGAACGCGACCGCGGCCGATTCCGGCACAGCGTTGATATGTGCGAAAACCAGTTTTTTCGGCTGGGCTTGCGCGAATGCCGGCGCGCGGCCGGTGGCGAGAATACCGGCCATGCCGGCGCCGGCGCGCAGAAGCGTACGGCGATTGAGCGGGGCGCGGCTCGTCGGAGCGGCTGACATGGGGATTCCTCCAAAAGATCTTTTTTTGTTTTGGTCTGGTTTGTTGCGGTCCAGCGACCCGAAAGGGGCTGGCCAATCCGGCCGTGAGCTTACAGCATAGCCGTCGCGTTGCCAGAGGGATGTTGGCGCTCGTTCGCGCCTGCGACATCGCGCGCACCCACGACCACAGCTTGATCGCGAATGCGTGGACGTTGCTGCCCTTGGTTGGAAATTTTCGAGGCTGGTCGGCCCCGACCGGACCTATGGCGCGTCGGGCTTCTGGTTCAGACGGCGCACTTCCCAGGGCAGAATGACCTGGCGAAAGATGACGGGGTCGGGCCATGTGCCGGCGGTGCGGCCCATATGCCCGCCGGCCGGATTGATCCAGGCCTCGCGCGGCTCACTGCCACTGTTGATGAGCAGTTCGAGGTCATCGATGGGCACCTGTGTATCCCGCGTTCCGCCCACCACCAGGATCGGCGCGGTGGGCTTGCCGAGCAAGCCCTGCGCCTGCAGGGACATCTTCGGCAGGAAGGCGATCAACTCGTCGGCCGATTTCAAGCCATATACGAACAGGCTGGCCGGGAGCAGGTCGAACAGATATTCGCGGGTGTACATCCGGCCGCGGAAGAAGTCCGCCTGGAAGGTGCGGTGGATCGGCGGGGATTGGGTAACGACGCCCGCCAGGCGTTTGGCCTCGGTATGCGCGAGCTTCGCGGCCCAATAGGCGCCAAAGCTCTGGCCGTGCACGAGGATGCGATTCCTGTCGATCTCCGGCCGCGTCGCGAGGTAATCGAGCACGCGCGAGTACATCTGATCGGAGGTCTCGTCGGCCTTGCGCGGTGCCTGGCCGGTACCGGGACTATCGACCGCGAAGAACCCGACGCCTTCGGAGAGCGCCGCCGCATAGGTCTCGGCGACCGTTTCCTTGCGGCTGTCCAGACCCGAAATCGCCAGCACCAGGGGCACCGGGCGCTTGGCATTGGCAGGCAGCCGCAGGTAGCCCACGATTTCCTTGCCCTCAAAGGGAATGCGCACGACTTCGAGGGGTGGATCGAAATATCGGGCATGCTGCTGATAGGCATCGATGGCCCGCTGATACGCGGCCTGTTTGCCTGCGGAAGTCGGCGCCGGCCATTGCCCGAAATAATAGAGGCGCCAGGCCCGGACGAAGTTGGCGTCGGCTTCCTTCGGGGCGGCCGCAGCCTTCGCCTTCGCCATGTAGCCGTCGGCGACCGCGCTCCACGCCGCCGCCCATTCGTCCGGATCTCGCGTATTGATGCGGCCAAGCGCGTCAGCGGCGTCGACGGGCTGGATGCCCAGCGCCGGATATGCCCCGGTCTGTGCGCGCGCGAGCGTCTCGGTTTTGATCTCGTCGATGGTGCGGTCCGCGGTCTGCGCCGACACCGGCTCGCTGGCGAAACAGCCCAGCGTGGCGAACAAAATCAATGACAATGCGCGCATGGTTGTCCCGGGCTTCCTCTTCGAAGGCGCGGGATTATGGGCAAGACAGGGGAGGCGTACAAGAGGCCGTCTGGTCGGCGATGCGACCCCGTCCGCGCCTAGCCTTCGTCGATCAGTTCCCTGATGCGGCGCTGCAGCTGGCGCTTTTTCTTTTCGCTCTTGCGCAACCGCTCCGCAAGGTCGGAGCCGGGTAGTTCGTATGAAGATTCCGGGCTGAACGCGACGCCTACGAAATTGTCGCGCCAGCGGATGATCCTGGCGAGGAGGGAATGTCCCTTTCGCGCGATCGTCCAGCAGCATCGAGTCATCCTCGGGAACCAGCATCAAAAAACTCCCCACATAGAGGTCGTCTTTTACGCGGCTTTGCCCGTCGCGGAAGCCTGCAGCCGGCGAAATACGGCGTTAACGTAAATTGACCACCGCCCGCGCACCCGGATTTTGTGTTCGTCCACCCAGCCATCCGACAGGTTATGATTAATGGTTCTGGCGCTTCAGGGCCGAGGCAAGCAGCTCAAATTTGTCGGTGATCATGGCGCCGGTGCAGTAAAGCGGAACCGCCATCATCAATCCGACGGCCGCTGCGAGAAGCGTGAATTCTATTCCGGTTCCGCCTGACCTCGGCGGCGAGGAACGTCCGGAATGATGTGACTTCTGGATGGTCTCACAGGCTGTTTCACTCAATGCTCGGACAGCAGCCTGGCGATCCTGTTTTGCAGTTCGCGCCGTTCGGATTCGCTGGCCCGCAATCGACGCGCCCAGTCGAGCGGAATCGGAGCATTTTGCCTGATCGTGTCGAAAGCCAATCCGGCTTGGTTGATTTGGCGCCAAACAACCTTTGCCGTGAACGCCCGATCTTTCTTTGCGATCAGCAGATCGACGACATCCGGCAATACCGCAGGATTGTCGAACTCCACTTTCGCACCATCCTCGGAGAAATTGCGGACAACGCATTCCACCGTCGATTGGCGCTGGTTGTAGGCGATAACGCCGCCATAGATGACGCGTGCGCGTGCGCTTTGACGGCGTTCGATCATGGGTCACTCCCGAATTAACACTTTGCTAACAATAGGCGTGCCACCTCCAGTAGAAAATACGGAATTTTGCAATGCTGATCTTAAGGTAAATCGGCAGATGGCCTGCGGTTAAACAGCGGTCTCGCGCAATCCGCGCGCGATTTCCTTCTGTGCGTCGAATTCGCGCCGACGTCGCGCCAGTTCCTCGGCGCTCAACGCCGCGACATTGTTATAGTCGCGCTTCCAGGCCGCATCCGCGCTCCAGCGCAGCGGCGATTGCACCGTGGTTTGCGCCGACGGGGCGGTTTCCAGCACGCGCAGCGCGAGCTCAAGCGTAAACGCCTGCGAGTCCGCATCGTGCGGCTTGCCGGCGGAATTGCCGAGCGGAAAATCCGAGAACAGAAACCGCGGCACCGCGGCGTGCTCGACAATGTCCTTGGCGCAGCCCATCACGACAGTGGAAATGCCGTTGGCCTCCAGATGCCGGGCGACCAGGCTGACGGTCTGGTGGCATACCGGGCAGTTCGGCACCAGCACTGCGGCGTCGACCTTGTCGGCCTGGCAACGGGCCAGGATTTCTGGCGCATCGGTCTCGATCGTGACGCGATGGCTGCGGTTGGTCGGCGCGCCGAAAAAGCGTGGAGCAACTTCGCCGATCCGCCCCTCGCGCTTCAGCCTCAGCAATTGCGGCAGCGGAAACCAGGTGCCGCTGTCCTTGGCCGAGCTGTGCACGCGATCATAGGCGATGTGCGAGATCCGCAAATCGTGCGACTTCGAGGTGTCGCCGTCGTAGACCGAATAGAATTTGGCGCCGCCATTGTATTTGGCGCCGGGACCTTGATCGCCCCTGGCGGGATCGAACGGCGCTGCTGTCGTGATGATGGCGATGCGGGATTGGGCGAGCGGCTTGCGCAGGGGCTGGAACGGCGCGCCGACATGGTGCGCCCAGCGATAGGGCGTGGTGTAGCCGATTGCAGCGTAATATTCCCGGGTGCGGGCCATATAGGGGATGGGCGCGTCGTCGTCGGGCGCAAAGCCAGGCTGGTCGTCTGAAGGTGCCGTCATGTCCTTATCGCTCCTCATAGACGCGCCATCATTCAGAGATAGCTAGACTGCCGGTTCCCCGTGTCAAGCACGGTCTGCCCGAGGACAGGACTGCGATGCAGATGTTCAGGTGTCCGCGTGCCGCGCGTTGCGCTGTGATCGTCTTGTTCTGCTGGCCGGTGGTGAGGACGGCCGCGGAGGAGGTGATGCCTGCGAGAACAGGCGGCGGGATCGCAAGGCCGAGCGTGGAGGAACTTGCCACGCCCGAGGATGCAAGGCCGGGAACGGCCGAGAGGACCGCGGCGGATGCGCGGGAGGCCGATACAAGGCAAGCCGTGTGCCTGATGATCGAGGCGGCAGCGAAGGCCAACGACTTGCCGCTTGAGTTTTTCGCGCGCGTGATCTGGCAGGAAAGCCGTTTCCAGTCCGATGCGGTGGGACCGCTCACGCGCCACGGCCAGCGCGCGCAGGGCATCGCGCAGTTCATGCCGGGCACCGCGAGCGAGCGTCGCCTGCTCGATCCCTTCGATCCGGTGCAGGCGCTGCCGAAATCCGCCGAATTCCTCAACGAGTTGCGCAACCAGTTCGGCAATCTCGGGCTGGCGGCGGCCGCCTACAATGCCGGACCGCGGCGGGTGCAGGAATGGCTCGCGGGTTCCGGCCCGATGCCGCAGGAGACGCGCAACTATGTCGCTGCCATTACCGGCACCACGGTCGATGACTGGGCAGCGGCTGGCAAGAATGTCAGGCTGCCAGAACGAACGGCTAACGCCGGTTGTCGTGAATTGATGGCGCTGCTCAAGCGCGCGCCCAATTCTTTCGTCACCGAGCTGGAACAGCATGTGAAGCTCGGCGCTGACCGGCCGTGGGGCGTGCAGCTTGCCGCCGGCTTCAACCGCGACCGGGCCCTGGCGATGTATTCACGCGCGATGACGCGGTTGCGCGCCGTGATCGGCGATCAGGATCCGAGCCTGCTCGGCTCGCTGTTCCGCAGCCGGGGAACCCGCACATTCTATCAGGTGCGGATCGGCGCCGACACGCGACCCGCCGCCGACGATCTCTGCAAGCGCATCCGTCGCGCCGGCGGCGCGTGCCTCGTGTTGCGAAACATGAATATCGGGTGAGTTTGCTTTCATGGCGGGATGGTGCCGACGCACCGCCCCGGAATGGCAACTTCGTTGCATGCCAGCCGTGAGCCCGGCTTCGCTTGACGCAGGTTCGTTTCGCCCGCGTTATGCGGCCTGCGACTCAACTTTTCCGGTTTCCCTTGGCTCTCCCCGCCCTCGACTCGCCCCAGTGGCAAAGCTCCCTGCGCGCGTTCGCCTTGGGAACGCGGTCGGTTACCTCAACGGTGCTGACGCTGGTGCTGTTTGCGACTTATGTCGGCATCGGCGCGCTTGCGCACGATACGCATTTCAGCCTGGGCTGGGTGCTCGCGAGCACGCTGTTCGTTTGGGCCGGCCCCGCGCAGATCATCCTGCTCTCGACGCTCGGTTCCGGCGCCACCGTGGTGCAGGCGGCAGTTGCGGTCACGGTCAGCGCCATCCGGCTGTTTCCGATGGTGGTGTCGGTCTTGCCGATGCTGCGTACGCCACAGACCAAGCGGCGGCATCTCGTGCTCGCCACCCATTTCACCGCGGTCACCTTGTGGGTCGAATGCTTCCGCCTGCTGCCGCAGGTGCCGCGCGAGCGACGCGTGGCTTTCGTCCACGGGCTTGGCGCCGGTCTGGTTTCGGTATCTCTGACGGCGACTGCGATCGGTTATGGTCTCGCCGCCAATCTTCCGGAACTGTTCGCGGCCGCGATCCTGCTTTTGACGCCACTGTCGTTTCTGCTTTCGACCGCCCGCAATTGCCGGCAGCTTGCCGACCTCCTGGCGCTGGTATTGGGGCTGGCGCTGTTTCCGGTCGTGGCCATGTTCCACACCGGTGTCGATATCCTGATCAGCGGCATGACGGCCGGCACCATCGCCTACGCCGTTCACTGGTGGCGGGAGCCGCAATGAACGAAGGGCTGGCCCATTTCGTCGGTGACTGGCATGCGCTGCTGGTGCTCCTGATCGCGGGCTTCCTGCCCAACGAGATCTGGCGCTTGATCGGGCTTTGGCTCGGCGCTGGCGTCGATGAGGGCTCGCAACTCCTGGTGTGGGTGAGGGCGGTGGCGACCGCGATCCTGGCCGGCGTCATCGCGCAGATTCTGGTTCAGCCGCCTGGCGCCCTGGCAAGCGTGCCCGACTGGCTGCGCTACGCTGCGGTCGCCAGCGGATTCGTCGTGTTCATGCTGACACGACATTCCATCTTTGCCGGCGTGGTTTCGGGCGAACTCCTGATGCTTGCCGGCAAATTGTGGGTCGGCTGATCAGCTAGTCCTCTTCCGCGGTTTCCGAATTGCGGCCAACCCGCATTGCGGTACTCTCCGGCAAAACGCCCATCGGGGAAACGGCATGAATTTGCCCGCGAGGTTGGCCTTGATCGCCTGGCTTGTCGGCGTGGTGGCCTTTGCTGTCACGGCAAATGGCCGCGCGGCCGAGTTTCCGACCCGTCCGATCAAGGTGGTGGTTCCCTATGCCGCGGGCGGTCCGACCGATATCCTCGGCCGGCTGGTGAGCGAATTCCTTGGCCGGGATCTGGGGCGGGCGGCGTTTGTCGAGAACAGGCCGGGGGCCCAGGGCGCGATCGGTGCCGAAACGGTGGCGCGCGCCGACGCCGACGGTTACACGCTCCTGGTCGTGGCCGGTTCGATGATCGTGCAAAATCCCCTGCTGTACAAGAAACTGTCGTACGATCCGGTCACGGATTTTCGCGTGCTGGCGTTGATCACCGAGGTGCCGGTGGTGATGGAAGTCCATCCTTCCGTGCCGGCAAGGACGGTCGCGGAATTTGTCGCTTACGCCAAACGAAATCCCGGCAAGCTCTCGTTCGGTTCGGCCGGGACGGGAGGCACCATTCACCTTGCCGGCGAGATGTTCAAGCAGATGGCGGGCATCGAGATGACCCATGTGCCCTATAAAGGCGCCGGACCGGCGCTGACCGATCTGCTGGCGGGCAACATCCAGCTCATGTTCGACTCGTTGGGCACGGCGCTGCCGCCCGTGCGGTCCGGAATGTTGCGGGCGCTGGGCGTAAGTTCGGCCCGCAGAAGTCCCGATCTGCCGGATGTTCCGACCATTGCGGAGAGCGGCTATCCTGCTTACCTCGTCAGCGTCTGGTTCGGGGTCGTCGCGCCCGCAAGGGTGCCAGATGATGTCGCGCGAATTCTGAAGGCAAGCCTTGATCGGGCCATGAATGACGATACGTTCCGCGCTTCGCTCGAGAAGATCGGCTATTCGGTGCTGCGCCCGCGCAGCGCAGCCGCCATCACGGAATTCATCGATGCCGACCGGGCGCGATGGTCAGCCGTGATCAAGGCCCAAAACATCTCACTGGATTGAAACATGGTTCGGGAAAGTGAAATTCGCGAGGGAGAAATCGCCGTCGAGATGCCGCCAGCCCGTGACGCCGGCCTCGTCTTTATCGGCCGTATCCGCACGCCCTGGACCTCGCGCGAGGATACGCCGCGGCAGGGGAGCCATAGCGGTCCGGTTTGCCGGCTCGAGATTTTCGAGCCGTGGGTGCCGGCGCTGAAGGGCGTCGAATTCTACGAACATCTCGAAGTGATCTACTGGCTGCATCATTCGCGGCGCAACCTGGTGCTGCAAAGCCCTAAGAACAACAAATCGACCCGCGGCACGTTTTCGCTGCGCTCGCCGGTGCGGCCTAATCCGATCGGCACGTCGGTCGTCAAGCTGGTCGGCATCGAGGGCAGCACGGTGCTGGTACGCGGGCTCGATTGCCTCGACGAAACCCCGCTGATCGATCTGAAACCCGACCGCTGCGAATTCTCGCCGCTGGCGGCGCAGAAGGCGGGCGATATCGAGACGGAATAGTCTCTGTCATTCCGGGGCGCGGCGAAGTCGCGAGCCCGGAATCCAAAACCACCATCGGGAGTATGGATTCCGGGCCTGCGCCAAGCGGCGCATCCCGGAATGACGAAGGTGGGTGGATTACGCAGTTCTGGTGAGAAAGCCTGGCGCAGATGAACCTACTTCAGCGCCGCCATCAGCTTCGCCGCATTCTCCTCCAGCACCTTGCCATCTTCCTTGCGGCTGGCGGGCGGTAACAGCGCCACGCCATCGTGGCGCGGCATCACATGCATGTGGAGATGAAACACCACTTGTCCGCCGGCATGTTCGTTGAATTGCTGCACAGTGATGCCATCGGCCTTGAACGCCGTCATCCCGGCGCGCGCGATTCTGTGAGCGCTGCGCGCGACATAGGCAAAATCCTCTGGGCTGATATCGAGGATGTTGCGGGCCGGCGCCTTCGGGATGACAAGCGTATGTCCCGGACAACGCGGCATGATGTCGAGAAAGGCCAGCGTGTGGTCGTCCTCATATACCTTGTGGCAGGGGAATTCGCCGCGCAGGATCTTTGCGAAGGGGTTGTTGGCGTCATAGGCTGGCATGGCGGCTCCTGGATCTGGTTTTATTCGCTGGCTGGTTCGTCGGCGCTTTTGCGAAATGGCCCGGCCTCTGTGAGTTCGCGCGCGGCCTCCGCGACATAGGCGCGTTCGCGCCTGAGATATTCGTCGACCGCGCGGCGCAGGCCGGGGTCGGCGATGTAATGCGCCGAATAAGTGGTTTGCGGCAAGTACCCGCGCGCAATCTTGTGCTCGCCCTGCGCGCCGGCCTCCACCGTTTTGAGGCCGCGCGCAATCGCGCAATCGATCGCCTGGTAATAGCAGACTTCGAAGTGAAGAAACGGGTGGTGCTCGATCGCGCCCCAGTTGCGGCCGAACAACGTGTCGGAACCGATGAAATTGATGGCGCCGGCGATCCAGCGGTTGTTGCGCCTCGCCATGATCAGCAGCACGTCGTCGGCCATGCTCTCGCCGATCAGCGAGAAGAAGGCGCGGGTGAGGTAGGGCCGGCCCCATTTGCGCGAGCCGGTTTCCATGTAAAAGGCGAAGAACGCGTCCCAGGCCTCCTCGGTGATGTCGCTGCCGTTGAGGGCGTGGATCGTGATGCCGTCAGCTATCGCGTCGCGCCGCTCGCGTTTGATCGCCTTGCGATGGCGCGAATTCAGCGTGGCGAGGAAATCGTCAAAATGGCGGTAATCCTGGTTGTGCCAGTGGAACTGCTGGTCGGTCCGCTGCAGGAAGCCGTATTCAGCCAGGAACTTCCATTCGGCCTCGCGCGCGAAGGTGACGTGTGCGGACGAGGCGTTGGTCGCCTCGCACAGCGCGACCAGGCCGCTTGCCAAGGCGGTTGCGATTTCATCCTTGTCGACGTCATCGCGGATCATGAGGCGAGGGCCGGTGGCCGGCGTGAAGGGAACCGAGGCCTGCAACTTCGGGTAATAGCGCCCGCCGGCGCGCTCATAGGCGTCGGCCCAGCCGCGGTCGAACACGTATTCGCCTTGCGAGTGCGATTTCAGATAGCAGGGCACGATGCCGGCGATGATTCCGTCGTGCCGGGCGAGCAAATGACGCGGTCCCCAGCCGGTTCGCGCGCAGGCCGACCCCGATGCTTCCAGAGCGGAGAAAAAAGCATGAGAAACGAAAGGGTTATAGGGGTACTTTAAGCCGGGGCGGGAGCCGTCGGAAGCATGCGGAGCCAGTGTGTCCAGCCCATTGAGGCTGCCGGGTTCCGGAACCGGGTTGGCACAGGCATCCCAATCTTCAGCCGGGATCTGGCTGACGGACGACACCGCTTCGAGGGTTATTTCGGATGAATCCATCGATGATCAGAACCGGCCACGCGTTACGATCAGCCATCGCCCGTGGTGACCGATACCAAGATCGTGCATTGCATCGTAGACTTCAAGGTGCGGACGCGCCTGAAGACTTACGGTCGAAACCCCTCGAAGATCATCTGATCGGCGTAGCGAGCGGCGCGCTCGCGCTGCTCCGGTGTCCGCACGGTCCAGGTCAGGAGCGGCAGGCCGAAAACATGGCGGGCGATCCACGGCGCCGGTGCCGGCAAATCATTCACCCAGTAAGCGACGAAATGCGGCCGGCTGCTGAATGCGTGCTTGAGATGCAGCATGCCGTTCCGTTGGGCCGCCGTCGCCTCCGGCCAGTCGGATTCGGTATAGACACGCTGGGCGACGATGCCGCGGGGAAGTTCAGGCATCGTCTCGCGCAGCGCCTTGACCTGGTCCGGGTCGAACGACATTCCCGCCACCGGCCCCGGATAGGTGCCAAGTACCTCCGCCATCCGTCTCACCAGTTTGCGGTCACCGTCAAAATGGCTCTTCACCTCGATCACGATCGGGACGCGGCCCTTGACCAGTGCGCAGAGATCGCCAAGCGACATCATCTTCTCTGGCGTATCCTTGAACCTGACCGCCTTGAGCTCTTCCGAGGTCATGCCGAGCAGGGCGCCGGAACCTTCGGTGAGACGGCCCAGCGCGTCGTCGTGATGCACCATCGCCTCGCCGTCAGCGGCGAGCTGGATATCGCATTCGATGCCGAAATTTCGGTCGATCGCGGCAAGGGCGGCGCCCGGCATATTTTCGATGATACCACGCGCGCGATCGTGCAGGCCGCGGTGGGCCAGCGGCCGCGCGGTCAGCCAATCCGGCGCGCGCATGGCAGCGCGCCTAAGAGACTTCGAACAGCCCTTCGACCTCGACCGAGGCATCTGATGGCAGCGATGCGACGCCGACGGTGGTGCGGGCATGGCGGCCCTTGTCGCCGAAGGCTGCGACCATCAGGTCGGAAGCGCCGTTAAGCACCTTCGGCCCATCGAGAAAATCCGGGGCGGAATTGACGAAGCCGCCAACGCGGACCACCCGGACCACCTTGTCGAGATCGCCGAGCGCCGCCTTGACCTGCGCCAGCAGATTGATGGCGCAACCGCGCGCCGCGGCCTTGCCTTGTTCCACGGTAACGCCGGCGCCAAGCTTGCCCTTGGCGATCAGCTTGCCATCCGGACTGAAGCAAATCTGGCCGGATACGAACAGCAGGTTCCCGGTTCGCACGAACCCGACGTAGTTCGCGACCGGGTTCGGCGGCTCATGCAAGACGATGCCCTGTGCCGCAAGTTTCTGTTCGACCGTACCCGCCATGTTTGTCCCCGTTTGATGTGCACCCGAACCAAGTCTGATCGGGGCAGCTTTGTTTCGCGCATCGTGCCGTCACTTGCAAGCGAGGGCCGTGCGGTGACGGAAATGCCAAAAAACATGGCCGCCCGTCCCCAAATCATACTTTTCCGTGATGTGGCCGCAGTTGCGGCGCAATGGGGCGGCGAATAGTGTGTGGAAGGCCTTCTCGTTTGAGCATGATCTTTTCGGAAAGCCGGGTTCCGCGTTTCCGGATCATGCTCCAGCCCAAGGAAAAGACCATGGCTCGCTCATTCCGGATTTTGTCGCGTGATGCCAGATCGTTGACGCGGACTCTTGCCGCGGTCGTGATGGCGACGGGGTTCGCGGCCGGGAAGGCCGATGCCGCTGCAAGCGGCGCGTTTCTTCCGCATCAGGCGCTCTATGAGCTCAACCTGCTGAAGTCGCGCGGTTCCAACTCGATCAACAGCGCGCGGGGGCGGATTCTCTATAACTTTTCCGGCAGCGCCTGCGAAGGCTACACCTCCGAATTCAGGCAGGTATCCGAGATGGACAGCGGCGAGGGCAAGGTAACGCTCAGCGACCTGCGCTCGACGTCGTGGGAAGACGGCGAAGGCAAGAGCTACCGATTCAAGATCGATTCGCGCATGAACGATACCGACTCGAGCCCGGTCGACGGGATCGCGGAGCGGGCCGGCAATCAAATCACGGTCAAATTGAAACAGCCCCAGGCCAAGACGTTCACGCTTGACGGCTCGACGGTATTTCCGACCGAGCAAATTCAGCGCATCATCGCCGCCGCGAAAGCGGGCAAATCGGTGCTCGAACTGACGGTCTATGACGGCTCGGATAATGGAGAAAAGGTCTTCAATACCCTCTCCGTGATCGGGCAACCGATACCTGGCGACCGGACGATTGCATCACCGGACCCCTCGACCCAGAACGATGTCATGAAATCGATGACGCGGTGGCCGGTCACGGTCAGCTATTACGATCATGACGCCAAACCCGCTGACGGCGAGCAGACGCCGGTCTACGCGATGTCGTTCGAACTGTTCGAGAACGGTGTCTCGCGGGCGCTGGTGCTCGACTACAATGATTTTGTGATCTCGGGCGCGCTGGGAAAGTTCGACGTCAAGGATTCCAGGCCCTGTAAGTGACGGCGCAGCCGTCATTCCGGGATGGTCCGAAAGGACCAGACCCGGAATCTCGAGATTCTCCGATGTGCAATTGCACATCGTAGTTCGATGCGGAGCCTCATCGGGCCGGCGAGAGGCCGGACCCGTTGGCATTGCCCCGGAATGACGAATCCCAGCGTCAATCCCGCTTCTCCGGCCCCTCATAGGCGATACCCCTGATCACGGCGGCCTGACCGAACTTCCTGCGCAGATCGTCGATCGCACGCTCGGCGTCCGCCGAGCGGCGATCGAGCATGTCGGTGTCGTGGGCTTGCGAACCCGGGCGGAGCGCGCTGACGCCGGCGCCCATCAGGCGGAAAGCAGTGCCGTCGATTTCCTTCGCCAGCATTTCTCGCGATACCGCGAAAATCTTCGCCGCCAACTGGGTCGGGGCGTGAATCGATTGCGAGCGGGTACGTTGCCGGAAATCGGCGGTCTTCAGTTTCAGCGTAATGGTCGATCCCGCAAGTTCGTTGCTCTTCAATCGCGACGAGACCTTCTCCGACAGCCGCCAAAGCGTCTTTTCGAGAGTGGTGAAATCGCGGATGTCGTTCTCGAATGTTGTCTCGTTGGAAATCGTCTTGGCGCCGCGATCGGGCTCCACGCGGCGATCATCGACGCCGCGTGCCAGGCGCCACAACCTGCGGCCCTCCGCGCCAAACTGCTTCATCAATTCGCCCTCGTCGGCGCGCTGCAGATCGGCGATGGTGCGAAAGCCGCGCTGGATCAGCCGTTCCTGGGTCGCAGGTCCCACGCCGAAGATGAAGCCGACCGGCTTGTCCGCCAGCATTCCGAGCGCCTCGTCCTGATCAAAAGCGGCAAAGCCGCGCGGCTTGTCCATGTCGGATGCGATCTTGGCGAGAAATTTGTTGCGGGAAAGACCGACGGAGACCGTGATGCCAATATCGCGCTCGACCTCGCGGGCGAAACGCGCCAGGACCTTCGCGGGGATCATGCCGTGAACGCGCTGGGTTCCGCCGAGATCGAGGAACGCTTCGTCGATCGAGAGCGGCTCGACCAGCGGCGTCAGCGCCTGCATCGCGCGGCGCACCTCGCGGCCGACCCTGACATATTTTGCCATGTCGGGCCGGATCACGGTCGCGGACGGGCACAGTGCCAGCGCCTTGAACATCGGCATGGCCGAGCGTACGCCGAAGGTGCGGGAGATGTAGCAGGCCGCGGACACCACGCCGCGCTTGCCGCCGCCGATGATGACGGGCCTGTCGGCAAGCTCGGGGTTGTCGCGCTTCTCTACCGTCGCATAGAACGCATCGCAGTCGATGTGGGCTAGCGCGAGAGAAGGCAGCGCGGGGTGGCGCGCAAGGCGCGGCGAGCCGCATTCGCTGCATCGCCTGGCCGCAATGTCCAGATCGTGGAGGCAGTCCCGGCAGAAGCAGGTTGTTCCCTCCACCAACGCTGTCACGGCACGTCGCGCTCCCATTTGGGATCGTTCAGCGCCTGATGAGCGGCGGCAATGTTGGTGGGATGAAGCTGCGAGGCCGATGCGAACGCCTTGACGGTCGCATCGTCCCGCATCACGAAATCGAGAACGCTTGCGAGAAAATGCGGGTCGGAGGCTGCTTTCCGCAGGGTCTCCGGGCCGATTCCGCTTTCAGCCAGGAACGCACCCAGCCGTTCAGGATCGGCCGCAACAAATGAAAGCGCCTGAATCGCAACGATTTCAGCTACTTCCCGGGGATTGTGAACAGGTTTTCTCAACTGCCGTATTTGCCTTTCCGTAACTTATGGTTTCTATTTTGGAAAGATCATGCCCGAGTTTGCGGAAGGTGTTCAAGCAAGTGGAAACCACTTCGCATAGAACGCACCCGGGCTTAACGGGTTGGAGCGAATCTGGCGCTAGTTTGATTTCACTTTTTGAAACGCTTGGCGGCGGCGCCGGATGCTCCGCCTGCTGAGCTTTTATAGCTGGGATTGGAGGGGCGGGATGGCAAAAACCGTCCTGATCGTGGAGGACAACGAGCTCAATATGAAGCTCTTTCGCGATCTGCTCGAGGCGCATGGCTATGAGACTTCCGGAACCAGCAACGGTTTCGAGGCGCTCGACCTTGCACGCAAGCTTCGCCCCGATCTCATCCTGATGGACATCCAGCTTCCCCAGGTGTCCGGTCTCGAGGTGACGCGGTGGATCAAGGACGACCCGGAGTTGCGTTCCATTCCGGTGGTCGCGGTCACGGCATTCGCGATGAAGGGGGACGAGGAGCGCATCCGCGAAGGCGGCTGCGAGGCGTATCTTTCAAAGCCGATCTCGGTCGGCAAGTTTATTGAAACCGTCCGACGGTTCATCGGATAGGGAGAGTTGGATGTCCGCGCGTATTCTGGTCGTCGATGACGTCCCCGCCAACGTCAAGCTGTTGGAAGCTCGGCTGTCGGCCGAGTATTTCGATGTCCTGACCGCATCCAACGGCGCCGAGGCGCTGGCGGTCTCCGCGCGTGCCGAATGCGACATCATTCTGCTCGACGTCATGATGCCCGACATGGACGGCTTTGAGGTGTGCCGCAGGCTGAAGTCGAATCCGGCAACGCATTTCATTCCGGTGGTGATGGTAACGGCGCTGGACAGCCCCGCTGATCGGGTGCGCGGGCTTGAAGCCGGCGCCGACGATTTCCTGACCAAGCCGGTCTCCGACATCGTGCTGATCGCGCGGGTACGCTCACTCACGCGGCTGAAGATGATGACCGATGAGCTGCGCATGCGCGCCATCACCTCGCTCGAGATCGGCGTGCAGGCGCCCGAGCGCAGCGCCGTGGCCGACACCGGGAAGGGCGGCCGCGTGCTTCTGGTCGACGACCGGCCCTCGTCCTATGAGCGTCTGGCACCGGTGTTGAGCACGGAGCATACCGTTGACGTCGAGACCAACCCCGCGGAAGCACTGTTTCGCGCCGCCGACGGCGATTACGACCTTCTGATCGTCTCGCTCGGCCTTGATGAATTCGACGGCCTGCGACTCTGCAGCCAGGCACGGTCGCTGGAGCGGACCCGGCACGTGCCCATCCTCGCCATTGCCGACGCCGACAACAATACGCGGCTGCTCCGCGGTCTGGAGATCGGCGTCAACGACTATCTGCTTCGCCCGGTCGACAAGAACGAGTTGCTGGCCCGCGCGCGGACCCAAATCCGGAAACGGCGTTATACCGACCATCTGCGCGACAATGTGCAGAACTCCATCGAGATGGCGATTACCGACGCGCTGACCGGCCTGCATAACCGCCGCTACATGGAGAGCCATTTGGGCACGCTTGCCGAGCAGGCCTCAAGCCGCGGCAAGCCGTTGGCGGTGATGATGCTCGACATCGATTTCTTCAAATCGATCAACGACAATTACGGCCACGACGCCGGCGATGACGTGTTGCGCGAATTCGCCGTCCGGGTCCGCAAGTCGATCCGTGGTATCGATCTCGCCTGCCGTTATGGCGGCGAGGAATTTGTCATTGTGATGCCGGAAACCGACGCGCACGTCGCTGGCATGGTGGCGGAACGGTTGCGGCGTTCGATCGCCGGAGAGCCGTTCGCGATCAACAAGGGCGCGAAACGCATCGAGGTCACGATCTCGATCGGCCTGGCGACCCTTGAACGCAAGGGCGAGGCCGTGGCCGATGTGCTCAAGCGCGCCGACGTCGCGCTCTACCGCGCCAAGCATGACGGCCGCAACCGCGTGGTGGCGGCCGCGGCTTGATCCGGACGTCGGGTTCGCCGCGCCAATCGGACCCTGCAAATAGAAACGGGGCCCAGGGCCCCGTTAAAACTCATCCGTAGTCCCGGCGTCGCTTACTTGATCTTGGACTCGCGGAACTCGACATGCTTGCGCGCGACCGGGTCGTACTTCTTCTTGACCAGCTTGTCGGTCATGGTGCGCGAATTCTTCTTGGCAACGTAATAGAAGCCGGTATCGGCCGAGGAAACGAGCTTGACCTTGATGGTGACCGCCTTGGCCATGTGCAAAACCCTTGATGTCTGGAATCGGGCGCCAGCCCATCAGGGGGCGCATTCGCCGCGCAACCTAGCCTCGATCCGCCCAAAGTCAAGGATTTCGGGACCGAAATGACCCCGGATTCTGGCGATTAGCTCCCCAGGAAGCGGTTTTTCGGCCCCGCCAGCCAGGAACAGCCGTGAGGGAACCTCATCACGCCCCCAAGACATCCTTCTGCATCTTGCCACCGTAGAAGTGGAAAAACGGCACATCGGCGTCGTGGCGCAGCGGGCCGGCGGCGAGGCGCTTTTCGAGCTCGTTCAGCACGTTTTTGGTCATGGGATGCAGGTCGGCGAGCGGCTGCGATCCGATCTCGACCCACACCAATTCCACCAACTCCGCATCGGCATGGATAACGCCCTCGACACGATGGGCGATCGCGGAGGCGTCGGCGGTGAAGAAGCGCGTGTCAAAGCGCCTGACGCGGCCGGGCGGGGTGATCGCTCGCGCGATCAGGAACAGGCCGGACGGGTCCGGCAGCAGGCCGGTTTCGGTAAAGGGTCTCCATGCTCCCTTGAGCTCCGGCGCCGCGCCAACGCCTTTGCGTCCCAGACAGAGGCCGGTTTCCTCGCAGGCCTCGCGGATGGCCGCGACCGCCAGCGAGCGTGCGCGCGACGGTGCGATCCTCGGGCGGCCCTTCAGCAGGTTCGCTTCAAGCGCCTCCGGAATAGGCGCGGCGACGGGAATGCGGCTATCGGTCTTGTCGACGCGGCCACCGGGAAAAACAAATTTGCCGGGCATGAACACCACCTTGTCGTGGCGTTTGCCGACCAGGACCTTTGGCGTTGCGAAGCTGCGGTCGACCAGGATCAGCGTGGCGGCGTCGACCGGGCGGCGATAGGGGTGATGGTCGGCCTCCTTCACCATATTCCCGGTTTCGCCCATCGCACGCCCGCCGCCCATAGCCGCTTTTTGTTCGTAAGATCGCCCGGTCTATGGCTCCGGGTTGTTTTCGTCAAATCCATGCATCCGCAGCGCCCATTGCATTCCGACCACCGCGCCCTTCACCGGCTGTATCAACAACAGCGACATGACCAGTGTCAGCGGCAGGTAGATCGCGAGTTGCAGCGGCACCGGAGGGGAATAATCGGTTTCGATCCACAGGATCGTCGGCACCACGATGTGGCCGACAATGACGATGACGAGATAGGCCGGAAGGTCGTCGGCACGGTGCGGCGTAAAATCCTGTCCGCAAACCGAGCAGTGATCGTCGACTTTCAGAAACGCGCGAAACAGTTTGCCTTCGCCGCAGCGTGGGCAACGGCCGCGCAGTCCGCGCTTCAAGGCGGTCCAGACGTTGCGCTTTTCGGCCGGCGCGGTATCGCGGCTCCAGACGATTTGGTTTGCGCTCACGGTTTCCATGACTTGCCTTTCTTCGATTTGCCCGGTTTGGGCTTGCGCTGCTTGCGATCCTTCTTGCGCGGGCTGCGCCCCGGATGGGCTTTGACCGGGGGCTTGGAAGGTCCTCGCGCGGTCCTGTGCTTGCGTCCGCCGGGAGGTGCGTGGCCTTCCGACAGCAATTCGAACCGCAACGCACCTGCCACGGGGGCTGCTTCTACCAGACGAACATCGACGACGTCACCCAACCGGTGCATGGCACCGCTGCGCGAGCCGACCAGCGCGTGGCGGGTTTCGTCATAGTTGAAGTATTCGGTTCCCAGCGTGCGGATCGGGATCAGGCCGTCGGCGCCGGTGTCGCTGAGTTTGACGAAAAGCCCGGCGCGGGTGACGCCGGAGATCCGGCCCTGAAAGGTTGCGCCGATACGGTCGGCGAGAAAGTGCGCGATCAGGCGGTCTGCGGTTTCACGTTCCGCCTTCATGGCGCGGCGTTCGGTGACGGAAATCTGCGCGGCGACCTCGGTCAGCGTTTCCACTGTCTCGGTCTCGGGCAGCGCGCCTTCGCCGAGGCCGAGGCCGCGGATCAATGCGCGGTGCACGATCAGGTCCGCGTATCGCCTGATAGGCGAAGTGAAATGCGCGTAACGCCGGAGGTTCAGGCCGAAGTGGCCGTAATTCTCGGCGGCATATTCGGCCTGGGCTTGGGAGCGCAACACCACTTCATGCACCAGCAGTTCAGTTTCGTGCCCCCTGACCTGCGCCAGCACGCGATTGAACAAGGAGGGACGCAACGCGCCGCTCTTGGCGAACGGCAGATCGAGGGTTTTCAGGAACTCTTGCAGGTTATGAACCTTCTCGAGCGTCGGTTCATCGTGCACCCGGTAAATAAGCGGCAGCGACTTCCTTTCAAGCATTTCGGCGGCGGCGACATTGGCCAGGATCATGAATTCTTCGATAAGCTTGTGTGCATCCAGCCGTTCCGGAACGATCACGCGATCGACGGTGCCGTCCGCCTTCAACAGAATCTTGCGCTCGGGAATGTCGAGATCCAGCGGATCGCGCTCGTCACGGGCCTGCTTGACGACCGCGTAGGCGTCGTAGAGCGGCTTCAGGATGGAGGCGAGCAGGGGGCCGGTTGTGTCGTCGGGCCGTCCGTCGATCGCCGCCTGCGCCTGCGCGTAATTCAGTTTGGCCGCCGAGCGCATCAGGATCCGGTGAAAGCTGTGCGAGCGCTTGCGGCCGTCATTGCCGATCACCAGTCGCACCGCGAGCGCGCCGCGCGGTTCGCCCGGCACCAGCGAGCACAGATCGTTCGAGATGCGCTCGGGCAACATCGGCACCACGCGGTCGGGGAAATACACCGAATTGCCGCGCGTCAGCGCATCGCGGTCGAGCGCCGATCCCGGCCGCACGTAGTATGCGACGTCCGCGATCGCGACATTGACGATGTAGCCGCCCTTGTTGTTCGGATCGGGATCTGGCTCGGCATGCACCGCGTCGTCGTGATCCTTGGCATCGGGCGGATCGATGGTGACCAGCGGGACGTCGCGCCAGTCCTCGCGCCCCTTCAGCGTGGCAGGCTGTGCTTCCTCGGCGTCGCGCAAGGCGGCCGGTGAGAACGCCTGGGGGATTTCGTGGGCGTGGATCGCAATCAGGCTGACCGCTTTTTCCGTTGCCAGCGAACCCAGCCGCTCTCTTACCTTGCCGGAAGCAAGGCCGTAGCCGCGCGAGCGGATGAGGTCGACGCTGACGAGATCGCCGTCCTCCGCGCCACCCGCGTCGGCTTTGGCGATGTTCAATTCGCGGCCGGCCTGTTTCTTGTCGACCGGGACCAGCCGTCCGCCGCCGTCGGGCAGGACGCGGAAGATTCCGAGCACGCGGGTCTTGGCACGGTCGATGACCTTGATGACCCGCCCGCGATAGATCGTGCCTTCGCGGTCGCGCTCTTCAAGTTTCTCCACACGCAGCAGCGCACGGTCGCCGACACCCGCCGCCGTGCCCGGCTGCGGCCGCCGTGGAATATGAATACGGATTTTCGGCGGCTCGCCGCCTTCCACCTCGTCCCATTCGGCAGGGGTCGCGATCAATTCGCCGTCGCTGTCGCGCCCTGTGATGTCGGCCATTAAGGTCGCCGGCAGCGCAGCGCGTTCGCTGACCATCCTGCCGCGCTTTTCGATCGCGCCTTCGTCGGTCAATTCGCGCAGGATTCGTTTCAACTCGGCGCGATCGGCGTTCTTGAGGCCGAATTCGCGCGCGATCTCGCGGGTTCCGACCTCTCCCGGGTACGCGCGGATGAAGGCGACGATGGCGTCTCTGCTCGGAAAACCGCTGTCGCGTTGTTTTGCCACTCTATCCGCTTGCCTTGCCGGCGCTTTTCTTGGCGACGGGTTTTGCCGCTTTCGAAGGCGACGTTTTCGACGTCACCGGCGCGCGCGCCTTGCTGGTGGCCTCCGATTTCGGCTTTGCCGCGGATTTCTTCGCGGCCACCTTCTTGGCGGGTTTGGCTGCCTTGGCATCCACCCCTGCCTTGGCGGGTTTCGCGGCCTTGGCTTTCTTGGCGCCACGCTTCGCGCCGCCGCCTTTCGCCACGCGTTCGTCGATCAATGCGATCGCTTCCGGCAGCGTAATGGTGTCCTGGGTTTTGTCGCTCGGGATCGTGGCGTTGACGCCACCGGCCGTCACATAGGCGCCATAGCGACCGCTCTTGACCGCAACCGCGCCAAGCGTCGGATGATCGCCCAACGGCTTGCCGGGATCGGCGCCGAAACGGCGGCCGCTCGGGCCTTTCGCGACCTTCTCGGCGATCAGTGTCACCGCGCGGTTCAGCCCGATGTCGAACACCTCATCGCCGGCCTCGAGGCTGGCATAGGTTTTCTCATGGCGCACGAAGGGTCCGAAGCGCCCCAGCCCTGCCGTGATCGGCTCGCCGGTTTCGGGATGCCTGCCGATTTCGCGCGGCAGCGACAACAGCTTGAGCGCCATATCGAGTTCGATGTCGGATGGTGACATGTTCTTTGGAATGCCGGCGCGCTTCGGCTTTTCGCCTTCCGCATATTCCTTTTGCTCGCCGAGCTGGATGTAGGGCCCGAACCGTCCGGCCTTCACGATCACGTCGCGATCGGTCTGTGGATCCTTGCCCAGAACGCGATCGGCGCTGGCTTCGCTGTCGGCGGCGAGCGGACGGGTGTAACGGCATTCCGGATAATTGGAGCAGCCGACAAAGGCGCCGAACTTTCCGGCCTTGAGGTTGAGCTTGCCCGTGCCGCAGCTCGGGCATTGCCGGGGATCGCCTCCGTCCTCGCGCGGCGCGTAGATGTGCGGCCCCAGCATGTCGTCGAGCGCGTCCAGCACCTGGGTGACCCGCAGATCCTTGATCTCGTTCACCGCGCCGATGAAATCCGTCCAGAAATCCTTCAGCACGTGCTGCCAGGAGATCTCGTTATTCGAGATGCGATCGAGCTGTTCTTCCAGCGCCGCGGTGAAATCGTATTCGACATAACGCGCGAAGAAGTTTTCGAGGAACGCGACCACGACGCGGCCCTTGTCCTCGCCATGGAGGCGCTTTTTCTCGAGCCTGACGTAGCCGCGGTCCTTCAGCACCTGAAGGATCGAGGCGTAGGTCGAGGGACGGCCGATGCCGAGCTCTTCCATGCGCTTGACCAGGGAAGCCTCGGAGAAACGCGGCGGCGGTTCGGTAAAATGCTGGGTGACTGCGAGATCGCTGCGTTTCAACGCTTCCCCCTCGCTCATGGCGGGGAGGCGGCGGCTATCCTCGTCGTCGGCATCATCGTCGCGGCCTTCCTGGTAGAGCGCGAGGAAGCCGTCGAATTTGATCACCTGGCCAGAGGCGCGAAGTTCCAGCATACGGGAGCCGGCCTTGGCGGCGATGTCGACGGTGGTGCGTTCCAGCTCGGCGGATTCCATCTGGCTCGCGATGGTGCGGATCCAGATCAGTTCGTAGAGCTTGGCCTGATCGGTATCGAGCCGCCGCCGCATGTCGGCAGGCCGCCGCGACAGATCGGTCGGCCGGATGGCTTCGTGCGCTTCCTGGGCATTCTTGGCCTTGGTCTGGTACTGGCGCGGCGCCTCCGGCACGTAGGCGTTGCCGTAATCCTCGCCGATCACCTGGCGCGCCTGCGTGATCGCCGAGCCGTCGATCTGCACGCCGTCGGTTCGCATATAAGTAATGAGTTCGGTGGTCTCGCCGCCGATGTCGATGCCCTCGTAGAGCCGCTGCGCGATCCGCATGGTGTGCGCCGGGGCAAAGCCGAGCTTGCGGCTGGCTTCCTGCTGCAGCGTCGAGGTGGTGAACGGGGCCTGCGGATTGCGCCGCGCCGGCTTTGCCTCAACCGACGTCACGGTGAAGTTGGCGGCCTCGATTGCCTTCCTGAAATCCTCCGCTTCAGCACCCGTGCCGATATCGAGCCGCTGGATCTTCTTGCCATCGGCACCGACAAGGCGGGCTTCGAACGTCTCGCCGCGTTTGGTCGCGAGCGTAGCCACCAGCGACCAGTATTCGCGCGGCACGAATTTCTCGATTTCGAGTTCGCGGTCGCAGACCAGCCGAAGCGCCACCGACTGCACCCTCCCGGCGGAGCGCGCGCCGGGCAATTTGCGCCAGAGCACCGGCGAGAGCGTGAAGCCGACCAGATAATCCAGCGCGCGGCGCGCCATATAGGCGTCGACCAGCGCGCCATCGATCTGGCGCGGATGCTTCATCGCGTCCGTCACCGCCTGCTTGGTGATGGCGTTGAACACCACGCGCTCGATCGTCTGGTCCTTGAGCGCGCGCTTCTCCTTCAGCACCTCCAGCACGTGCCATGAAATTGCTTCGCCCTCGCGATCCGGGTCGGTCGCGAGAATCAGCTTGTCGGCCCCCTTGAGTGCCTTGGCGATGTCGTTGAGCCGGCCTGCTGCCTTGGGGTCGACCTCCCAGATCATCTGGAAGTTGGCCTCCGGATCCACCGATCCGTTCTTGGCCGGGAGGTCGCGGACATGGCCGAAAGAGGCCAGAACCTCGTAGGAGGCCCCCAGATATTTGTTGATCGTCTTGGCTTTGGCTGGCGACTCGACAATGACGATATTCATGTCATTCCAATGGCTTACGGGAAAAATAAAGGCCGGTTCCGCGAGACTCGCGTCGGCCGTTTCGATCCGAACATGGGTGCAGAGGAGGCCCCTGTCAAATCGACAGGTGTTGAAAGCACGCCCGGGGGCCGTCAGTCACTATCTCAAGAGTTGCAAAATACTCTCTATAGTTGCGCTCTTTAGGATGGCATTTTTGATAAATGCACGTAAATGGATCTATTTGACCAAGGCGGGGGACCGGAGCAAGCGCGCATCCTCCGGCAAGGAGCGTGCCTCGCGAAACAAAGAGACTTCGGGAGACGGCAGGCCCAGGCGGCGCCTTATACCAGCGACACCAGCCCGCCGCCGTGGCGCTCGAGCCGCCCGGCGAGTTCAAGCTCGAGCAACACGGTCCGCACGATCGCCGGCGAAGCTTCGCCCATCCGGATCAAGTCGTCGAGCAGAACCGGGGTCGGTCCCAATAGACCGACGATGCGTGCGCGATCGCTCGCATCGGGTTCGGGCGCCAGCGGGTCCTCGTCGGGCTCGCGCAGTTCCATCGGCCGGCCCATGATCGGCTCGACGGCCTGGATGACGTCGGAGGCTTCCGTGATCAGCGTTGCGCCCTGCTTGATCAGATCGTTGGTGCCGGCGGCGCGCGGATCAAGGGGCGAGCCCGGCACCGCGAACACCTCGCGGCCCTGCTCGGCGGCGATCCGTGCCGTGATCAGCGATCCCGAGCGAAGCGCGGCCTCCACCACGACCACGCCAAGGGAAGCGCCAGAGATCAGCCGGTTGCGCCGGGGAAAGTCGCGGGCGCGCGGCACATGCCCGAGCGGCATTTCGGAGATCGCGCCGCCCGACGCGACGATCGCGGCCAGCAAGTCCTCATGCTCGGGTGGATAGACCTTGTCATGACCGCCGGCCAGCATTGCCACCGTGCCGCCTGTGAGGCTGGCGCGATGCGCGGATTGATCGATGCCGCGCGCCAGGCCTGAGGCAATGACAAAACCGGCGTCGCTGAGATCGCGCGCCAGCTGGCCAGCAAATTTCAGCCCGGCGCCGGAGGCGTTGCGGGAGCCGACGATCGCGATCATCGGCCGCATCAGCGCATCACGCAAACCGCGCACGCCGAGCAGCGGCGGCGCATCGTCGAGCACCGCCAGCCGTGGCGGATAGCCGTCCTCACCGGGCGAGACCAGGTGAACGCCAAGCTGCCGGCTGGCCGCGAGCTCCGCGCGCGCATCCGCCTCGCTGCAGATCCGTGCGGGGCGCGAAGCGCCGCCGCGCCGCGCCAGCTCCGGCAGCCGCTCCAGCGCGGCGCGCGCGCTGCCGAAATGATTGAGAAGGGAACGGAAGGTTCTCGGCCCGACGTTGTCGGAACGAATCAGCCGCAGCCAGTCGATGCGCTGAGCATCGGTGAGGTGCGTCGTGGTTGGCGTTTTGGTATCCATGTGTGCCCCTACGTGCAGAATGGATCAACTGGAGATCGTGGGGAAGGGGGATTGCCCCTGTCATTCCGGGATACGCCATCCTTCGTGGCGCAGACCCGGAATCGCGAGACTCTCCGATGTGCAATCGCACATCGTAGTTCGATGCGGAGCTTGTCAGCGGGCCGCGCTTTGCGTGGACCCGTTGGCATTGCCCCGGAAAGAAGGTGATGAAGCGCTCCGCGAGGGAACGTCTTTTACTTCTCCCCGATCTTCCCCTCGGTGCCGGCCAGCAACCGCCTGATGTTTCCGCCGTGCATGTAAAACAACAACAGTGTCAGCACCGCAAACAGCGAGGCAAGCGCGGGATGGCCGAACCACCAAAGGAACATCGGCGTGAGGAAACTCGCCACCAGCGCGGACAGCGAGGAGTAGCGCGAGGTCACGGCGGTGGCGAGCCAAACCAGGCAAAACACCACCGCGGCCGGCCAGAACAGGCCGATCAGCACGCCGATATAGACCGCGACGCCTTTGCCGCCCTTGAATTTCAGCCAGATCGGAAAGAGGTGGCCGAAAAAGGCGCCGAGCGCGGCCAGCATCGCGGCATTGGGGCCGCCGTAGAAGCCCGCGATCATGACGGCGACGGTGCCTTTGAGCATGTCGAGCAGCAGGGTCGTAGCCGCGAGGCCCTTGCGCCCGGTACGCAGCACATTGGTGGCGCCGATATTGCCGGAGCCGATGGCGCGCAGGTCCTGCGTGCCGGCGAGCTTTGTCAGGATCAGGCCAAAGGGAATGGAGCCAAGCAAATAGCCGAGGACGAAGGCTACCGGCAGCCATGCACTAGCTGGCATCTCCGCTCCTCCCTTGACCGAAAATATCTCGCGTCTCAGAGTTCCTTTTTAACGCCTTTTCTCGAGGCGAACTGTTGTCCACCCCCGGATCAAGTCCGAGGGCATGCTTCGCTCTTGAAAACGCGTCAGACGTGCTCATAGACGGTCCGTCCGCCGACGATGGTCCGCACCACGCGCCCCGAGAAGCGGGCTTCGTCGAACGGCGTGTTCTTGCATTGTGATTTGAGATCGGCCGGATCAAGCACCCAGGGCGTGTCGGTGTCGATCACGATCACGTCGGCCGGCGCGCCGGGCCGCAGTGATCCGCCCGGCAAGCCTAACAGTTCGGCCGGGCGCGTCGACATCGCGCGGATCAGGGTCTTGAAATCCGTTTCGCCATTGTGGATCAGCCGAAGTGCTGCCGGCAGCATGGTCTCAAGCCCGATGGCGCCGGAGGCGGCTTCCGCGAACGGCAACCGCTTGACCTCGACGTCCTGCGGATTGTGGTCGGACATGACCACGTCGATCAGTCCGGAGGCGATCGCCGCGACCAGCGCGAGACGGTCTTCCTCGGTGCGCAGCGGCGGCGACAGTTTCAGGAAAGTCCGGTAGGGACCGATGTCGTTCTCGTTCAGCGTCAGATGATTGATCGAAGCCGAGGCCGAGACGTCCAGGCCCGCTTCGCGCGCGCGTTTGAGGATTTCCAGCGACTCGGCGCAGCTCAGCGATCCCGCGTGGTAGCGACCGCCGGTAAGCGCGACGAGGCGCATGTCGCGCTCCAGCATCACGGCTTCCGCGGCATTGGGAATGCCGGCCAGTCCCAGCCGTGTGGCGAATTCGCCCTCGTTCATCACGCCCTCACCGACCAGATGGGGGTCTTCGGTATGGTGGACGATCAGCGCATCGAAATCGCGGGCGTAGGTGAGGGCCCTTCGCATCACCTGCGCGTTGGTGACGCTGTTATTGCCGTCGGTGAAGGCGACCGCGCCGGCCGCCTTCAACAGGCCGATCTCGGTCATTTCCTCGCCGCGCAGGCCTTTTGTCAGCGCCGCCATGGGATGGATGTTGACGATCGCGGTGTCGCGGGCGCGGCGCAGGACGAAATCGACCGTGGCCGAATTATCGATGACAGGCGAAGTATCGGGCTGGCAGATGATGGTAGTGATACCGCCGGTGGCCGCCGCCTGGCTCGCGGACGCGAAGGTCTCGCGGTGGCTGGCGCCGGGCTCGCCAACAAAGGCGCGCATGTCGATCAGCCCGGGGGCGACGATCTTGCCGGCGCAATTGATAACGTCGGTGCCCTCGGGCACCCCGGCGGCTCCTATCCCGCGCTTCAAGTCACGGATCACCCCGTCGGCGATCAGGACGTCGCCGGGGCCGTCGAAATCGCGCGAGGGATCCACCACGCGGGCGTTGGCGAGCAGGATCGGGCGGCGGTCGGTCAGCATCACGCGTTCGGCAGGTTGCGGGCGAGCGCTTCGAGCACCGCCATCCGCACCGCCACTCCCATTTCCACCTGTTCGCGGATCAGCGACTGCGCGCCGTCGGCCACAATGGAGTCGATTTCCACGCCGCGATTCATCGGCCCGGGATGCATCACCAGCGCATCGGGCTTGGCATAGGCCAGTTTCTTCTGGTCCAGGCCGAAGTAGTGAAAGTATTCCTGGCTCGAGGGCACGAACGAGCCGTTCATGCGTTCGCGCTGCAGCCGCAGCATCATCACAATGTCGGCGCCGTGGAGCCCCTCGCGCATGTCGCGGGCAACCTCGACGCCCATCCGCTCGATACCGCGCGGCAACAGCGTGGAGGGCGCCACCACGCGGACGCGCGCGCCCATGGTGTTGAGAAGAAGGATATTGGAACGCGCCACGCGCGAATGCATGACATCACCGCAGATCGCAATCACCAGCCCCTCGAGCCGGCCTTTGTTGCGGCGGATGGTGAGCGCATCGAGCAGGGCTTGCGTCGGATGTTCGTGGGCGCCGTCGCCGGCGTTGACGACGGAGCCGTCGACCTTGCGCGCCAGCAATTCCACCGCGCCGGACGCATGGTGCCTGACCACCAGAATGTCCGGGTGCATGGCGTTCAGCGTGACCGCGGTGTCCATCAGGGTCTCGCCCTTGCGAATCGAGGACGACGACACCGACATGTTCATGACGTCGGCGCCCAGCCGCTTGCCGGCGAGTTCGAACGACGACTGGGTGCGGGTCGAGGCCTCGAAGAACAGATTGACCTGGGTGCGGCCGCGCAAGGAGGTGCGTTTCTTGTCGACTTGGCGGTTGAGCTCGACATACTCCTCGGAGAGGTCGAGCAGGCCGGTGATATCGGAGGCGGAAAGGCCCTCGATTCCCAGCAGATGCCGGTGACCGAGGACGAAGGTCGATTTCGATGCAGGGGTCATTAAAGCGAGAGCTATAGGGAGAGATCAAACGGGGGGCAAGCGCCAAGAGGGGCCGCGCGAGTTATCCCCCGAGATGTCGGAGGCACGGTAAACGGACATGCCGCAAAGTCGCCGCGATTGGATCGCCAACCCATGGGCATGCGCATTTTGAAATGGTTTACTCCGGTCCTGTTAATGGCCATGGAGCTTGTGAACCCGGCCCGTGCGCAGACCTTGCCCGGCGGTTTTGCCTATCTCCGCGACATCGATCCGACCATCCTCCAGGACATTCGCTACGCCGGGGTGAATAACTTCGTCGGCCGGCCGCTCGCGGGCTATGGCTCCGCAGAATGTGTGGTGAAGCGTGATGTCGGACTGGCGCTGAAGCGCGTTCAGGTGGAACTCGGTTCCCAACACCTGTCATTGAAGATGCTGGATTGTTACCGCCCGGCGCGCGCGGTGCATGACATGGTGCTGTGGGCACGGAACGGGCACGAGACGCCGGCCGAGCGACGGTATAACCCGGCGTTCTCCAAGAAAGACCTGTTCCGGCTCGGCTATATCGCCGGGCACTCCGGCCATTCCACCGGCGCTGCCGTCGACCTTACCCTGGTCGATCTGAAGGCCGACAATTCCCGAGCCTTCGACCCCAACAAGGCTTATGCCGATTGCACCGCGCCCGCGGCCGCCCGCGCCCCCGAAGCCAGTGCCGATATGGGAACCGGCTACGACTGTTCCGACCTCAAGGCGCATACCGCTGCGCGGTCCATCACAGAAGACCAGCGCCGCTGGCGAAACCTGCTGGTCGCTGCGATGGCGAAGCAAGGTTTTGTAAATTATGCCAAGGAATGGTGGCATTTTTCGCTGCCCGGCGCAGGCGGTCCCGCGTATGATTTTCCGATAACGCCGCGCGGCAGGTGAGTCTGACCGCAGGGCGCTTTGCGGCGTAAACCCACTTCAAGAAACTTCCGACCGAGAGGGCGGCCATGACGCCAAGCTCATTCGCGACCCACGAGGTGATCAACCAGTCGCCGCCATTGGCGGATGTCGATCTGTACGCGCTTGACCGGCCGCTTTCGGACGCGGTTGCCGCCAATGGCGGGGCCTCCGCGCATGCGGAATTGTCCGAATTCGGGCAGCACTGGGGTTCGGCCGCTATGGCCGAACGGGGACGGCTCGCCAACGAGAACACGCCAAAACTGCGGACGTTCGATTCCAGGGGCAACCGGCGCGACGAAGTCGAATTTCATCCCGCCTATCACGAATTGATGGCGCGCAGCGCCCATGCCGGTGTGCACAATTCGACCTGGACTGCCGAAGGCAGGCCGGCCGGAGGCACCGCCGAAGTGGTGCGCGCGGCAAAGTTCTATATGGCAGCAGGGGTCGAGACCGGGCACTTGTGCCCCATCACCATGACGCGTGCGTCGGTGGCGGCGCTCGCGGCGCAGCCCGACCTGCTGGCGAAGGCAATGCCTGTCATCGGCACGCGTTCCTACGATCCGACCTTCGCGCCGTGGCCGGCAAAGCGCGGCATGACGCTCGGCATGGGCATGACCGAAAAGCAGGGCGGCACCGATGTGCGCTCCAACATGACGCGCGCGGAGCGCGACGGCGACGCCTATCGCATCACCGGCCATAAATGGTTCATGTCGGCGCCGATGTGCGACGCGTTTCTGGTGCTGGCGCAGGCCGACGAAGGCCTGACCTGTTTCTTCATGCCGCGCTTCAAGCCCGACGGATCTGTCAATGCGATCCAGTTCCAGCGGCTGAAGGACAAGCTCGGCAACCGCTCCAACGCGTCGTCCGAAGTCGAATTCGTGGGCGCCTACGCCACACGCGTCGGCGACGAGGGCAAGGGCATCCGCACCATCATCCAGATGGTGCAGTTGACGCGTCAGGACTGCGCGATCGCCTCCGCCGGCCTGATGCGGTCGGGTCTGGCCCACGCGCTGCATCATGCAAGGCATCGCAGCGTGTTCCAGAAACACCTCGCCGACCAGCCGCTGATGCAGGCGGTGCTTTCGGACATGGCGCTGCATGTCGAGGCGGCGGTTGCGCTTGTCATGCGGCTATGCCGTTCGTTCGACCGCGCCCCGCAGCATCAGGGCGAGGCGGCCTATATGCGCCTCCTGACACCCGCGATCAAATACTGGGTCTGCAAGAGCGCGCCGGGGTTTCTCTACGAGGCGATGGAGTGTCTCGGCGGCAACGGCTATGTCGAGGAGGGCATTCTGGCGCGCCACTATCGCGAGTCGCCCGTCAACGCCATCTGGGAAGGCTCGGGCAATGTGATGTGCCTGGACGTTCTGCGCGTGCTGTCGCGCGAGGCCGAGGCGGCCGTGGCGATCCTGCAAGATCTCGCCGCGGAAACCGCGGGCCTGCCGGGCGCCGGCGACGCGGTGGCCTTCATCGGGACGGCATTCCGCCGGCCGGATTCCGAGCGCGTGGCGCGGTTGGCGGTGGAGAGGCTTGCGCTCTTGGCCGCCGCGGCTGCGCTCAACCAGGTTTCGCCCCGGCACGCCGAGTTGTTCGCGAGCACCCGGCTTGCCGGGAATCACGCCAGCATGTACGGCGCCGTCGATCTTCCTCGCGACGATGTCGTCCGGTTGCTTGACCGGGCGTTACCCTGATGAAGGTTAGCTGATGGTTTCCCTCGATCCCGCAAGTCCCCTCGCGCCGGTCATCCCCGCCCGACGTCCGCCCCGCATCTGGAAGTTCTGGGGCACCGCGCTGTGGGGACTGGTCGTCTTCGGCGCGATGTTCGCAGGGCAAATGGTGGTGGTGGCCTGGTTCATGTTGCGGCACCAAGGGCCGCTCGACATGGCCGCCGCGATCCACGTGCTGGGCGGGGGGCTGACGATTTCGCTGTCAGTGATCACCGGCCTGCCTGCCGTTCTGGGCGCGCTCTGGCTCGCCATACACTTCTCGCGCACGCCGTTCGCCGATTATCTCGCGTTGCGCTGGACCTCGTGGAAGAACGTTGCGATCGGGGTCGTCGCGCTCGCTATCCTGGTCGGGGCATGGGAGGTGCTGTCGCGCGCGACAGGGCGTGAATCCGCGCCCGGCTTCATGATGGACGTATTGAGATCGGCGCGCGCGGACGGCGCGCTGTGGCTTCTGGTGATCGCATTCTGCGTCGCGGCTCCGATGTCGGAGGAGTTTTTTGCGCGCGGTTTTCTCTATCGTGGCTGGTCGGAGTCGTTTCTCGGACCCGTGGGCGCCATCATCCTGTCGTCGCTGGTCTGGACGGCGCTGCACCTGCAATATGACTGGTACTTCTTCGGCGAGGTATTTTCGATCGGTCTGCTGCTCGGCTATCTCCGCTACCGCTTCAATTCGACCTGGCTGACGATCGTCGTGCACGGCCTCAACAATCTGGCTGCTGTGGTGCAGACCTACCTGCTCGTCGGGGCAGGCTAGATTTCAAGGCTCTGTCAGCGTCTGTCGCGTGCGTTGGCCAGCCGGTCGAGCGCGCCCTGCAGGATGAAGATCGCGGCGTGTTCGTCAATCACTTCCGCGCGCCGGGCGCGGCTCATGTCCATCCCGATCAATTGGCGCTCGACGGCAGCGGTCGAGAGCCGCTCGTCCCACAGCGCGATGGGCAGTTCGGTGAGCCTGGAAAAATTGCGCGCGAAGGCGCGGGTCGATTGCGCGCGCGGACCTTCGCTGCCGTCCATGTTGATCGGCAGGCCGAGCACGAAACCCGCGGCGGCGCGCTCGGCGGCGATGGCGAGCAGGCGTGCGGCGTCGGCCTTGAACGCCTTGCGCTGGATGGTCTCGACCCCGGTCGCAAGCCGGCGGTCGGGGTCGGATGCCGCGACCCCGATGGTCTTGGTGCCCAGATCGAGGCCGATCAGCGCGCCGCGTTCAGGCCAGTGCGCGGCGGCGTCGATCAGCGGAAGAATGAGAGCGGGCATGCGGTCGCATAACACGCCAGCCGCAATCCGTGCAAAGCGGGAAAGGTGAAGTCAGGATGGACGGGCTGACACTCTTCGGGTTGTTCGCGGTCACGGCGATGCTGGTGAGCTACGCGCTGGAGGATCGCAGCCGCTGGTTCATCCTCGCTTTCGCGGTCGCCTGCGCGCTGGGTTCACTTTACGGGTTTCTGCAGGGGGCCTGGCCGTTCGGGCTGGTCGAGGCGATCTGGACCATCGTCGCGCTGCGGCGCTTTGGTCAGAGGCGGCTCCCGGATGCATAGCTCATCCCCGCTGTGGGTGCTAATCTTGCACAAGGTTCCGGCAACGACGCCCGCGCCGATTTCTCCTTTTTCCTGAAAGAGCAGACCATGTGGCCGGACCGCCGATTGATCGATCTTTTCAAGACCGAATTCCCGATTGTGCTGGCGCCGATGGCGGGGGTGATGGATGCGGACCTGGTGATCGCGGCGGCGCAGGGCGGAGCTCTGGGCTCATTGCCGTGCGCGATGCTCTCGGTCGAGAAGGCGCGCGAGCAGGTCAACATCATTCGCCAGCGCGTTTCAGCGCCGGTCAGCATGAATTTCTTCTGCCATCGGCCTGTCGACGCCGATTCCGCGCGCGAGGCCGCCTGGAGGGGACGGCTCGCACCTTATTATAGTGAGTTAGGGCTCGACCCGGCGGCGCCGGTCAATGCCGCCAACCGCGCGCCGTTCGATGGGGCGATGTGCGAACTCGTCGAGGAACTCAAGCCCGAAATCGTGAGTTTCCATTTCGGCCTTCCCGATTCCGCGCTGCTCAGGCGCGTCAAGGATGCCGGCTGCATCGTGATTTCGTCGGCAACCATCGTAAAGGAGGCGATCTGGCTCGAGGAGCACGGCGCCGACGCCATCATCGCGCAAGGGGCGGAAGCCGGCGGCCATCGCGGCATGTTCCTGACCGAAAATATCGCCGAACAGCCGGGCACCTTCGCGCTGGTGCCGCAGGTGGTCGATGCGGTGCGGGTTCCGGTGATCGCGGCGGGCGGTATCGCCGACGGAAGGGGGATCGCGGCGGCTTTCGCGCTTGGCGCGGCGGGCGTGCAGATCGGCAGCGCCTATTTGCGCTGCCCGGAATCGAAGGTCACCGGCCCGGCGCGGACAGCTCTTGCCCAGGCACGGGATGATTCTACCGTCATCACCAACGTGATGACCGGGCGCCCGGCGCGCGGCGTTGCCAACCGGGTGATGCGCGAGGTCGGTCCGATTTCACCGGATGCGCCGGCCTTTCCACACGCCGCGACAGGCCTGGCGCCCCTGAAGGCGGCTTCGGAAAAGCTCGGCAGGCTCGATTTCACCAATCTCTGGGCCGGGCAGGCGGTGCGGCTCGGCCGGGAGATGCCGGCGGCCGAACTGACCCGGGCGCTGGCGGGTGCGGCGCTGGCGCGGCTGAGCCGGCTGGCGGGTTAAGAGGCCTCCCCCGCGGTTGCGGCGCAAAACCACCCTCTGCTATACGGCGGACTGAGTTTTGCCGTGAAAGGCCCTATATAATGTCGGTCGATGCCGCCACTGTTCGCCGTATCGCGCATCTCGCGCGGATCGCGGTCAAGGAGTCCGAAGTTTCGCATCTGCAGGGCGAGTTGAATGCGATGCTGGCCTTCGTCGAGCAGTTGTCCGAGGTCAATGTCGAGGGGGTCGAGCCGATGACCTCCGTCACGCCGATGGAAATGAAGAAGCGCGCCGACGTGGTCAATGACGGCGAGATCGCCGACGACATCGTCAGGAATGCGCCGGAAACCCATGGGCATTTCTTCCTGGTGCCGAAAGTTGTCGAGTAAACAATATAAAGAGTCTTCCGATGTGTCTGCTCTGCGACGATGAAAAGGCCTATCAGGCCTACATGAATTATCTCGACGCCGTGGCGCGCGAGGGCAAGGCCGCCGATCCCGACAAGGCGGTTGACGCCGTGCTCGACGCGATGGAGGCGGCCGACAAGGCAAGCAACAGGACGGTGCGCGACGACCCGGCCAACGACAAGACCTTGTCTCCCTTCTTCTGCAGCCCGGTTAATAAATGACCGATTTGACATCGCTGACCCTCGCGCAGGCTCGAGATGGCCTCGCGAAGAAATCGTTCACGTCGCTCGAACTGACGGAAGCTCACCTTTCGGCGATCGAGGCCGCGCGCGCGCTCAACGCCTTTGTGCTGGAAACGCCGGATCAGGCCCGTGCCATGGCGCGCGAAGTCGATGCCAGGATCGCAAAAGGCGAGGGCGGCCCGCTTGCCGGTATTCCCCTGGGTATCAAGGACCTGTTCGCGACCAGGGACGTGCGGACCACCGCGTGCTCGAGGATTCTCGGCAATTTCGTGCCGACCTATGAGTCGACCGTGACATCGCAGCTCTGGCGCGACGGCGCGGTGCTGCTGGGCAAGCTCAACAATGACGAATTCGCGATGGGCTCGTCGAACGAGACTTCGTGCTTCGGCCCGGTCGTCAATCCGTGGCGGCGTGACGGCGCCAATACCGCGCTGGTGCCCGGCGGCTCGTCCGGCGGCTCGGCGTCGGCGGTGGCGGCGCTGTTGTGCATGGGCGCGACCGCCACCGACACCGGCGGATCGATCCGCCAGCCTGCGGCGTTCACGGCAACCGTGGGCATGAAGCCGACCTATGGACGCTGTTCGCGCTGGGGCATCGTCGCCTTTGCGTCCTCACTCGATCAGGCCGGGCCGATCGGGCGCACGGTGCGCGATACCGCGATCCTGATGCGCTCGATGGCAGGCCACGATCCCAAGGACACCACCTCCGTCGATCGCGCGGTGCCGGATTACGAGGCCGCGGTCGGAAACTCCGTCAAGGGCATGAAGATCGGCATACCCAGGGAGTATCGCCTCGACGGCATGCCGGCGGAAATCGAAAAGCTCTGGAGCGAGGGCGCGGCCTGGCTGAAAGCCGCCGGGGCGGAACTGGTCGAGGTATCGCTGCCGCACACCAAATACGCGCTTCCCGCCTATTATATCGTGGCGCCGGCGGAGGCCTCGTCGAATTTGGCCCGCTATGACGGCGTGCGCTACGGCCTGCGCGTGCCCGGGCGCAGCATCGGCGAATTGTATGAGAACACGCGGGCGGAGGGGTTTGGCGCAGAAGTCCGCCGCCGCGTCATGATCGGCACCTACGTGCTCTCGGCCGGCTATTACGACGCCTATTATTTGCGCGCGCAGAAGGTGCGCACGCTGATCAAGAAGGATTTCGAGGATTGCTTCGCCAGCGGCGTGAATGCGATCCTGACGCCGGCGACGCCATCGGCGGCATTTGGTGTCGGCGAAAAGGGCGCCGATCCCGTGGAAATGTATCTCAACGACATCTTCACGGTCACCGTGAACATGGCGGGACTGCCTGGTATCGCGGTTCCCGCCGGCAAGGATTCGCAGGGCCTGCCGCTCGGCCTGCAACTGATCGGCCGTCCTTTCGATGAGGAGACGCTGTTCTCGCTCGGCGAGGTGATCGAGCAGGCGGCGGGACGGTTTACGCCTGCGAGGTGGTGGTGAACATGGCGGAGTTCAGAGCTAGCCTTTCAGGCGCAGCACCCGCCCCGGACGTGAACGCGCCGCTGGCGGCGCTGTGGTGGACGGCCAAGGGTAACTGGGATCACGCGCACAAGCTCGTCCAGGATGAAGCGGGCGCCGATGCCGCCTGGGTCCATGCCCATCTGCACCGTGTCGAAGGCGATCTCGGCAACGCCGGCTATTGGTACCGTCAGGCTGGAAAGCCGGTAGCGACAGGTCCTCTCGAAGCCGAATGGGCACGAATTTCTTCGGCGCTGCTCGGGAGTGGAAAAGCATGAGTGCGACGAACTCAAAGCTGATCAAGGGCGCCACCGGCGACTGGGAAATCGTCATCGGCATGGAAGTCCATGCCCAGGTCACCTCGAACTCAAAGCTTTTCTCCGGAGCCTCGACGGAATTCGGCGGCGAGCCCAACAGCCATGTCTCGCTGGTCGATGCGGCGATGCCGGGCATGTTGCCGGTCATCAACGAAGCCTGCATCAGGCAGGCGGTGCGCACCGGCCTCGGCCTCAACGCGAAGATCAATCTGCGCTCGGTGTTCGATCGCAAGAACTACTTCTATCCGGATTTGCCGCAGGGCTACCAGATCAGCCAGTACAAATCGCCTGTTGTCGGCGAGGGCGAGGTGGTGGTCGAACTGGCGGGCGGCGACAGCGTTACCGTAGGCATCGAGCGGCTGCATCTGGAGCAGGATGCCGGCAAGTCGCTGCATGACCAGAGCCCGACCATGTCGTTCGTGGATCTCAACCGCTCCGGCGTTGCGCTGATGGAGATCGTCTCCAAGCCGGACATCCGCTCGTCGGAGCAGGCGAAGGCCTATGTGACGAAATTGCGCTCGATCCTGCGTTATCTCGGCACCTGCGATGGCGACATGGAGAAAGGGTCGCTGCGCGCCGACGTCAATGTCAGCGTGCGCAAGCCGGGAGAAGCGCTCGGCACCCGCTGCGAGATCAAGAACATGAACTCGATCGCCTTCATCGGTCAGGCCATCGAATACGAGGCGCGGCGCCAGATCGGCATTCTCGAGGATGGCGGCGCCATCGACCAGGAAACCCGGCTGTTCGATCCCAACAAGGGTGAGACCCGCTCGATGCGCTCCAAGGAAGAGGCGCACGACTACCGCTATTTCCCCGATCCCGACCTGCTGCCGCTCGAATTTACGCAAGGCTTTGTCGACGAGCTGAGGGCCGGTCTGCCGGAACTGCCGGACCAGAAGAAAGCGCGCTTCATCACCGAGTTCGGCCTCTCGTCCTACGACGCCAGCGTGCTGGTGGCCGAACGGGAAAGCGCCGCGTTCTTCGAAACCGTGCTGGAGCGGCTCGCCGACAAGGCCCGCGACGGCAAGCTTGCCGCCAACTGGGTGATCAATGAACTGTTCGGTCGGCTCAACAAGGAAGGCCGGGGCATCGCGTCGTCGCCGGTATCGGCCGCGCAGCTTGCCGCGATCGTCGATCTGATCGGCGAGGGCACCATCTCCGGCAAGATAGCGAAAGACCTGTTCGAGATCGTCTGGCAGGAGGGCGGCGACCCGCGCGCGCTGGTCGAGGCGCGTGGCATGAAGCAGGTCACCGACCTGGGCGCGATCGAAAAGGTGGTCGACGATATCGTCGCCGCCAATCCCGACAAGGTCGCGCAGGCCAAAGCCAAGCCGGCGATGATCGGCTGGTTCGTCGGCCAGGTGATGAAGTCGTCCGGCGGCAAGGCCAATCCGCAAGCCGTGAACGATCTGTTGAAGTCCAAGCTCGGCATCTGAAGCTCGCGCCCCGCGACCGCGGGCATCGTCGCCTGCCCGCTCCCGAAGGCGACGAGCGTGCATCATTCATTCACCATAAGCGGCTGCGCATCGTGCGCGCGGGACAAAGCGGCCTGCGAATCAGCCGCGCGCGATTCGCGCAAAAAACCGGTTTTGGCGAGCGACGATGAGACGCGAAGCCGCTGAGCGTGAAAATTTTTTTATTGCCAAAAATCGCGACTTCAGAGTCCGCGCAACGCCAGTTCGCGCGGTTTTGATGATGCGCGACGTCTTCGATGTCACGCCGGTCATCGAGTGAGTGAATTGCGAAAACCACTGTGGCGCAGCCGCTTCCTGCAACATCGTCGATTGTCCATTGCAGTGTTGCGCGCATCATTTGCAGCGCCGCACGAATGGTTTCCTGTGTTGTCGATGAAGGCGCGCCGCCCGCTCCCACGTCGCCGCGTAAACACTTCCTTAAGCGGGACGCTGTTTTTTTCAATGTGTTGGTGTATTCGGGATGTAGTGCATTTCAATTCCCGAGTGCACGCAGCGATTAAGCCATCTCACTACATTAGGAGGGCAACATGGCCAAGAAAGCTAAGAAGGCAAAGAAGGCGAAGAGCGCAGTGAAGAAGACTGCGAAGAAGACCCGCAAGGTCGCCAAGAAGAAGAAGTAAATCTCGCTTGAAGAAAATGCCGGCGGCTTGATGCCGGCACGTCACTCGAGCCCTTCGGACGGTTTGCTTTCTGAAAGCAGATTTTGAAGGATTGGCTCTAGTCGACGAAAGAGGGTGTCGGCGAGACATCAGGTCAAACGGCTGCATCGTATTTTCGAAAGAGCCTGCTCGTTCGAAAACGGTCCGGCAGAAGAAACAGGTTTTCTTCGTTCGGTGCGGATCTCAGCGGTCCGCAATTTCACGGATGCCGGGGCTCCAACGGGCTCCCAGCTCAAAGTGAAATCTGGTCCTGACGTGTTCGCCGACGCCCTCGTTCCCAGCCGTTGAGGCTTGCGCCCGGCGCGCTGTAATCCCCAATCCGTCAACATGACTGTCCCGATCATCCACGGCCTGTGAGGGCCGGGGTTGTTTCTGCGTGAGTTGTGACGGCATTCACAATCCTCCTCCGCCCGTCGTCGTCCGCGAAAGCGGGCGATCCGGTATTCCGGGGCGTCGGCGATCGGCCGCGAGGCCGCAGCGTACTGGATACCCGCTTTCGCGGGCTATGACGCCAACAAGCGGGGGGCGTTGCGGTGCGTCTCGTCCATTGCTCCCAATGGTTATCGTTTCGCGAAGCGGCAGGGTAAACCGAATTTCGCGAGCCGATAAAAACCCCTTTGAAATGAGCGATCTCTTGATTTCACGGGCCTGCGCGCCGGCAATGCGTTTACGTCGGATTCATCGCGATACTTAAACTGTCCTTCAAATTTGATCGGTCATGATCATTCCAACAAGCCGGCAAACGGCGAGCGCATGGTCGCGCTTTGGAATAACGGGACGTTCTTACACGTGGACAGGGGCCGCGCTCGGAGCAGGGCTGGCCAACAAAAACAAAAAGGAGATGACGGATGTTTCAGGGGCACATCGATCTGGATACGGCGACAGCAGTGGAAGCAAGCGCGATCCCGGACGTGCTGTTCGAGCGCGGGCTATACTGGGCCAGCGGTCGTTCCGGCGTGGTCAACCTGGTCGCCGCGCATAAGTGGTTCAATCTCGCAGCCGTGAAAGGCCGCGCCGATGCCATTCAGATGCGCCGCGAAGTCGCCGAGATGATGTCGGAGGCGGAGATCGCCGCCGCCCAGCGCGAGGCCCGCGACTGGATGACCGCGCATTAATCTAGAGCGGTTTTCGGTTGATGTGAATCGGAACAATTAAGGGGGTTCCCAGAGGCGCGCAAATCAGATTCGGGTTGCTTTGACAGCAACGGTGAGGTCGCGCGATGGCAAAGGGATACTCGAAGGACCTCAGGGCGCGGGCGGTCGCGCTTGTCGAAGACGGCGAGAGCAGACGGGAAGCGGCGCGGGTGCTCGGTGTCGGCGCCTCGACCGCAATCCGCTGGATCGAGCGCTGGGCAACAACGGGCAGTGTAGCGGCATTGCCCGGCACGGGCCACAGTCGCTCGCCGCTCGAGGCACATCGCCAATGGCTGCTTGATCTGGTCGCAGCGGAGCCGGACTTGACGCTCGAAGAGATTCGCTCGCGGCTCAAGTCCGAGAAGCGGCTGAAAGCCGGTACGACCTCGGTCTGGCGCTTCTACGAACGCCACGACATCACGTTCAAAAAAAACTCTGCACGCCGCCGAACAGGATCGTCCTGATGTCGCTGCGGCGCGTGCCGAGCTGAAGCTCGAGCAATCCAAGCTTGATGCGCCGCGCCTCGTCTTCATCGACGAGACGGCGGTTACGACCAAGATGGTCCGGCATCGCGGCCGCTCACCGCGTGGCGAGCGTCTCGTTGCGAGCGTGCCGCACGGCCACTGGAAGACGCTGACGCTCGTTGCCGCGCTGCGCATCAATGGCCTGACGGCGCCTTATGTCATTGACGGCGCGATGGATGGGCCATCGTTCCTCGCTTATGTTGAGCAGATCCTCGCGCCGACGCTGCGCAAAGGCGATATCGTCTTCATGGATAACCTGCGCACCCACAAGATCGACGGCGTTCGCCAGGCGGTCGAAGCGGTCGGCGCCAAGGTGCGCTATTTGCCGGCCTACTCGCCGGACCTCAATCCGATCGAAATGGCATTCTCGAAGCTGAAGACGGCGCTGCGCAAGGGTGCCGCTCGCACCGTGACAACGCTGATGAAGCTGATCGGCAAGCTCATCAAGACATTTGCACCCGAGCAGTGCACGAACTACTTTCGACATGCCGGATACACGTAGTGACCCATATCAAGTGGAAACCGCTCTAGCTCGCCACGCTGCCGCGCTCGCAGCCGTATGCGCCATCCGGTTCGGCGGGGCGACGCCATGGCCTGGCGATGAAGTCGCGAATGCTCGCGAGGATCCTGCTGTCATCGAGATCGCCATGGCCGCCAAGGGGAAAGCGGACGAAGCATTTGGGCGCCTTGATGAGGCTGTAGAGACGCTGCCCGAACGAGATCGGGATCGTGGTGTCTTTGTCCCCATGGAAGACCAGCACCGGCGCGGTCACCTTTCCGATGTGCCAATCGGAATGGAATTGATCCTTGAGCAGCCACCGCACGGGCAGCAGCGGGTAATTCATGGCCGCGACGTCCGCCACGGAAGTATAGGGCGCTTCCAGTACCAGCGCCTTGATCTTCCGTTCGGCCGCGAGCCAGACGGCGACGCCGGTGCCAAGCGAATGCCCCCACAGCACAATACGGTCCGGCGCAATCTGATGATCGGCTGCGAACGCGTAGGCCGCCTCGGCGTCAAGATGCAGGCCGTCTTCAGAAGGGCTTCCAGTCGATCCCTCGTAGCCCCGGTATGAAACCGCAAGCAGCCCGCTACCGTCGGCCACGAGACTGCGGTCCCGGCCGACCCGCCAGTTAAGGGTATCGCCGTTCCCGTGGAAATAGATGAAAAAAGGCTTGTCGGGCTTGGGCGCCACATACCACGCTACCAGACGCTCACCATCGGACGTCTGCAACGCGACCTCTTGCGCCTCTCCGAAGCCCGCATCGGCCGCGGTCACGTGGTCCGCCAGCTTCGGAAAAACCAGCGTCCGCTGGGCCACGTACATTCCCGTGCATATCGCAGCGTAGACCAACATCGCGGCCACGCCAGCCCATTTGGTCAATTTCCAAGTGCTTCTCAAAACAGTATGCATGCGAGCCACTTCCTCTCCCGCCTACCAGCAATAGATGGTTGCGGACGGTCCCGGCACAAGGTCGTGGCGGCAGTTTCCGCCGTTAAGATTGCTGTGCTTTCCGATGGTAAGATGGTTGACCTTTGTCAAGGCGCGCGGCCGGCTTTTGCCGGATCAAGTCAACGCGCGTGCCAGCTCGTGACGCCAGCGGGCGATTGGGGAATGGGACGCACATGCCGACACACAGGGTCGAGGTCAATCCAGTCGAAATACCACGCGACTTTCGGCTCGACCTCTACCGGGGGGGCGCCCTCTGGCTGATTTTTCTGGCCCACGTTCCCGGCACGATTTTCAACAAGATCACGCCTTGGAATTACGGCTTCAGCGATCCGACCGAGGTCTTCATCTTTGTCTCCGGCTACGCCAACGCCTATGTCTATGGGCGCGTGATGGAACAGCGCGGCTTCGTGGTGGCCGGCGCGCAGATCATGCGGCGTACCTTCGAGACCTACGTCGCCCAAATGTTCCTGTTCGTCGTATTCGTCGGCGAGGTCGCCTGGCTGTCGCACGGGTCGGATGCGTTCGACGACGCGATGAACATCCGCATCCTCCACGAACGGCCCGATGAAAGCATTCTGGCCGTGCTGCAGCTGAAATTCATGCCGGTCAACATGAATGTGCTGCCGCTCTTTATCGTGGTGCTGGCCGCCTCACCAATGATCCTGTGGCTGTTGCGGAAGGCGCCCGCGCTGGCGCTGGCGCTGGCTGCCGCTGTTTATGCTGCCGCCAACCTGCTGGGGCTCAATTTCTCCTCCTTTCCGCACGGATACTGGTACTTCAATCCGCTGGCCTGGCAACTATTGTTCGTGCTCGGCGCGTGGTGCGGCCTGGGCGCGGCCGACTGGGTGTGGTCGCTGGTGCGATCGCGGCTGGTGTTGGTCCTGGCAGCCGTCTATGCGCTGTCCGTCTTCGCGGTGTTTATCGCCGTGAATTGCCTGAACCTCGGTGCCTTCGTTCCAGACTGGACCGCCCGTGCGTTCGGCAAGACCAACCTCGGCGTGCTCCGCCTGGCGCATTTCCTGGCGATCGCTATCGTCGTCAACCGGCTGATTCCGCGGGACTGGCTGCCGCTGACCTGGCGGGTCCTGCAGCCGCTCATTCTCTGCGGGCAGCATTCGCTGGAGGTCTTCTGCCTGGGGGTGACGCTGGCCTTCGTCGGACACGTCGCCGTGGTCGGGTCGTCGGACAGCGCCATCATTCGCTTCCTGGTGGCCGTCGTCGGCATCGCGGTGATGGTCGGGGTCAGCGCGCTGATCAACTGGTACAACTCCACCCACGTTTCGATCCGGATCGTGGCCCACGCCGGTGACGAGAAAGGGAGCGTCGTCGAACTTCCGGGAGCCGCATCAGCGATGCAACCCGTCAATACGGGCCCGAGTTGAAATCGATCGCGGCGCGGATCATTCGCTGAGCGCCCGTCGTTCGCAGGATGGATAAGCCTGAGCAAAATCCGTCCCCGTGAAACCACTGTGGAACCATCAGTCGGGATCAGGATATGCCGATGCTTCGGGGCGGCTCGGTATACAAAGCATCGATCTCTTCTGCGAACATTCTCCGCACGACGTCCCTTTTGACCTTGAGGGTTGGCGTCAGTAGCCCGGCCTCGATCGTCCACGACTCCAATGTCAAGTGCAGGGCGCGAACCTGCGCATACCGTGGCAAGGCGGTGAGAAGCGGTGTGACTCTTGCAAGCAACTCGATCTTGCTAAGGGCGTGATTGGGCCGCCCCGGATCAAGGCCTTTTTCAGCGGCAAAACGTTTCCACGCGTCAGCGTTCAAGACGATGACGGCAACCAGGAATGGTCGGCGATCGCCGATTACCACGGCCTGCTTGAACAACCCATCGCGGGTCAGCTCTGCTTCGACGGTGTTCGGATTGATTTTCTCGCCGATGGATAGAACAATCATCTCCCTGAGGCGGGCGCGGATGAAGATACGTCCGTCCTTCAGCTCGGCGGCGTCGCCGGTCGAGAGCCAGCCCATCGGATCGAGCGTGCGCGCCATCGCGCCATCATCCTTCCAATAGCCTGTCATCATGGAAGGCGAGCGTACCAGCAGTTCGCCTTCCGGAGTGAGCTTCACTTCAACCCCTTGCAGAGGACGTCCGACCGAGCCGGGCAGGTTGTCGTCGAGGCTGTTCGCCGCAACCACCGGCGCGGCCTCGGTCAGACCGTATCCCTCGACCAACGGCAGGCCCAAACTAATCAATAGCCGGGCGACGTCTTGATCCAGCGGTGCCCCTCCGCTGACCGCGACACGAAGCCGTCCGCCGAAGGCCGCCAGCACCGGTACCGCGACGTAGTGCTGAAGGACGGGTCCGAGCAATCGCGCAGCAAAACCCGGACTGGCCCGATGCTGCGCTGCCTCAAAGCGGCGCCAACCCAGAAACGCGGCAATTCGCAACAGAGTCCGCTTTGCGAGGCCCCCCGCAACATTTGTGCGGATCGCGGCAGACATCCGTTCGTAGAGAAGGGGAACGCCGAGCATCACCGTTGGGCGGACCGCGATGAGATCGTCGCGCAAGTCCTGTGCCGAGCGCGCATACGCGACAGTGCAGCCTAACGTCATGGGAAGATAGTAGCCGACGGTGCGCTCGAATGCATGGGCAAGTGGGAGAACCGACAGAAATACATCGTCCCGCCGTAGCGGGATGATCGCGGCAGAAGCCTGGGCGTTCCATAGCAGGGCGAAGTGCGACAGCATCACGCCTTTGGGCCTGCCGGTGGTGCCGGAGGTGTAAACCAGGGAAGCGAGATCGCTCGGTGCTGCCGGATGCGGCAACGGCGGCCCGGAGGCGTTTGCGAGGACATCGGCGAGTTTGCTCACGATGGGGTCGGAAGTTGGTATAGCAAAGCCTGCACCAACGTCGCGGATCCACATGCGTTCGAGCGACGGGAATTCTGAACGAAGCGGCCAGAGTGATTGCCGGCGGGTCTGTTATCGAGAAGAACCAGGCGGGCCCCGGAATGGCCGAGGATGTAGGCGTTCCTCGCTGCGTTGTCTTGTGGATAAAGTCCAACGACAACCAAACCCGACGCAGGGAAGCCATGTCGAGACATACCCAATCGATTCCGTTGGGCAGCAGAATCGCCACACGGTCTCCGGCCTTGAGTTCCTCCTGTGCGAGTGCAGCGCGGAACCGGTCAACGCGTGCGGCAATTGTGTGCCAAGTGTGTTCGCGCCAATTCTCGGCGACAGGATTGTAGACTTGGTAAGCAATGCCGGTCGGACAGCGCCGGACGCACTCGCAGAATAGATCCCACAGCGTGCCAGCCTGACCAGCGGCGACTATGTTGCCATCGGTAACAACGGACTGCTGGGGTTGCTCGGTCGTAACAATGTCCATCGCGGTCACAACGTAATAGGCGCGAGGCAAACAAAAGCACAAAAGCGACAATGTGCGATACGCTCGTCCTCGACGGGCTCTCACACCGCAAAAGCGGCATGGGTGAGACCATCGGCTCGCCTTTTTAAACCTGTTCCCGTCGAGGTGCGTCGTACTTGATACAGATCAATGAGTGTCGGGCTGCGCTTCGGGTCACTCGCAGTCGCAACGTCCACTTTACCCTGCGATACGGACCTCGTCGGCTCGACCAACCTGCCCATGTTGCAAAAGTCGGCTGCTACCGATTTGGCTGTTGTGTCATTGACGTCAACCCCGGACGCTTTTTACGCAACTCCTTCGCTACGCGATGCACAGAACCTCAAGCTATCGAACGTGACAAAAGAAGCTGTTTGACGCGATGCCTCCGCCGCTTTTCTTTACGTCTGGAGCGTCAACCAGCGAACAACGAGTTGAGCGCTGCCGGGGCAACCGTACGGGATTCGCAGCTCTTGTCTATGATCCTGAGAATATTTTGTTATTTCAATTCAATTGGCGGAGCCGGAGGGATTCGAACCCTCGATAGGGCTTTACAACCCTATAACGGTTTAGCAAACCGCCGCCTTCAGCCACTCGGCCACAGCTCCGTTGTGGCCGATATGCCCGACACGAGGGCAAGCCGCAAGCAGCAGATTTCGGACGGCCCGATTTCGAGCTGTTTGTTCTCGTCATGGCGCCGTGTTTTGCCTTTCGGGCCATGATTGCGTGCTATTTGTGCAACAGCCATCCAAAAACCTCCATCAAGCAGCGCTGGGAGCGCCGGCTTTATATTGCGCGCGCAGAGCGCTTCGGTAATTTTGGTGGTGCGACGGAGGGGGGCGACCCGATGTCGTCCCGTTTGGTGGTTTGCCGAAGTTTCCCGCTTTCAGGCGGGAGGGGGCGATGGCAAAGGCGCTGAGAGGCTGGGCAGGTTCCTGGGGGGACAAAGGAACCTGCTCAGCACTCGCGGGAGCCGCGCCACCGGATGCGAAGCCGCAACGCCGATCCGCGCCATCGTTTCACGGATATCCGGATGCGCCCGGGAGCGACATTTCCAGCAGAGAGAAGCACGCGGGCGTGCGATCTCACTTGAGGAGTATCAGCTCCGCGATCGCGGCTGTCGATTCGATGAAGCGTTGCGGGCAATCATCGGCTGCCAGCTTGAGCAGGCGCCGGGCTTCTTTCTTGTTTTTTTTCAGCAAGGCAAATTCGCCGCTGTAAAAATTGGCCTCGCAGGTTTGTGCGAGCTTCGTCTTCGGATCGGTGTCGAATGCCGCGGCGAAAGTTTGCTCGGCGTTGAGCTCGCCCAGGAAGTGGCGGATTACCGGCGCGGGCCACACGGTCATGTCGAGCTGGTTCGCAGCTTCCGCCAAATGATTCGGTTCACTGTTGCGGCGTTCGGCAAGATCAAGCCAGAGTGCGGCATAGGCGTCCTTTGGATTGAGCTCGGCCGCCTTCCTGAAATCGGCCACCGCGTCCGCGGTCCGGCCACCGACGAAATAATACGCGACGCCCCGGTTGAAGTAGGCGTTGGCATCGGCGTCGAGCTTGATCGATTTGGTGAAGTCTTCGAGCGCGGCCGGGTTGTTGCCCAGCATGTAAGACAGGCGCCCCCGGGTGAAGTAGGCCGGGGCATAGTTGGGGTCGAGCCGGATCGCCTCGTTCATGTCGGCCATGGCGCTAGTGAAGTCACCCGTGCCTCTGTACAGGTCGCCTCGGGCAAAGAAGGCCATGGCATAGGTGGGGTTGAGCTTGATCGACTCGCTCAGGTCGGCCATGCCGTGGTCGGCGTCACCCTTGTTCCTGTACAGGTTGCCCCGTGCGGCATAGGCCCAGGCGTTCTTGGGATCGAGCCGGATTGCCGCGTTGAAGTCGGCGAGAGCGTGCTCCAGGTCCGATTTGCTCTGGTAGACGTTGCCGCGATTGAGAAAGGCGGCGGCGTTACCGCTGTCGGCCCGGATGGCTTCATTGCAATCCGACAAGGCGCGATCCAGATCCTGCTTGGCCCACCACCATCCGCATCGGCTGCTGAACGCAGCCGCGCGGGTTTGCGCGGTCGCCTTGGAATCGTTGATCACGCGGTCACACGCCGCGATGCCTTCATCGGCCTTGTTGAGTTCTCCGGCAAACTTGCAACGGTCGAGATCGCTTTGACTGTCGGCACGAGCCTGCCCAGCGAGGACAAACGATACGGCCAGGGCAGCAAGGAGCACTGAAAAACGCATATTCCCTCCGGTTCTCCCGTCGCTGCGAACGGTTCGACACGATCCAACTACCTACGTTGGCAGGTGGGCATCGTGCAATATCCTTGAAGCGAAAGAACGGCCTGCACGCGGCGCTCGATGATCGCACGCGGAAGGTGATTTCCTTGCGATGGTCCAACAACTCACGCCTCGGATCGGCCGGCCGAATGTTGGTGGTCTGTCGCCAGCGCCACGCTTCATCGATGCGCAATTTGGATGACCAATTCTTTGTTGTTTTCCGGTTGCCGTGCTGGGCTTGGCCGAATTCCGCGCGGCGCAAAATAGGGCATCTATTGTCCACGGTTTGCTTCGATTCGAAGCATGCACGGCACCGCTGGATTCGCTCAAATAGACCGAACGTTGTGTCGGAAATCATACATCAAGGGCTCGTGACAATTCGCCGCGCAGTCACGGCGGGTCATGAAATGTCCGATAAAACATAGACTTAGTTGTTTTTCTGGATCGGGAGCGGGGGTGCATATTTGCAACACCCATCGGAAAAAGGATTGTGACGAAGATTTATAAGACAAGTTTAAATTGCCTTTTCGTCTGTGAGCAGCGACGCTTCGTGCAAGAAATAGGCATGTTGACTTCGTCGTGCTGGGGGTTGTTTGCGCAGACGAGGCTTGGTGTGCCGACAAGTACGGGCAAGGACTCGCGTTTTCACAGGACTATTAGGGGGACACATGAAATTCAACGTTTAAAGCTCTTCTTGCTGCCGCGGCGGGTGTGGCCGCCTTCGCGTTGTCGCCGGCGAACGCATATGAGGGGGCATAGTGCGCAGACGAAGCCGGGCATCTTTATCGGAGCCAGCGCCGGCATGCCGCCGCCGGGCATCTACATGTTCAACCAGGTGTTCACCTACCAGGCGAACCTTGCCGGGCCGGGAGTCAACAATGCGCTTGGCGGTGCCAGGACTGGGGTGCAGGCGGCGGTTGACATACAGGGCTTCATCTTCGTTCCGGGCTGGACCTTCCTGGGTGCGACCTATGACGCCCTCATCGTGCAGCCATTTGTCATGAGCAGTGTCGGGGAGCCGGTTAACGCTCAAGCAAGCGGAATGTTCTAACACCTACTTCGTTCCGGTCGAATTGACCTGGAAGCTCGGGACCAGCGGCTTTGTTGTGAAGTCGGGCCTTGGTTTCTACGCGCCAACCGGCACCATTCAGGGCCCGACCGGCCTTGCCAACCAAGGCAATCCTTATTGGACTTTCCAGCCTGAATTGGCCATTTCCTATCTGGCGAATGGCTGGAACCTGACCGCCTTCTTCTACGAAGAGTTCAATACGGCGAACAGCCGTGATAACTACACGCAACGGCGACATTTTCCATGTGGACTTCACCGCCACCAAGACCATCGGAAAGTGGACGTTCGGTCCTGTAGGCTATTACGTCGCGCAGGTTACGGATGACAAATGTCCGGTCGGCGTATGTACGGCCTTCACACCCCTCGGGTATCCTGGCTCAACACCCAGAGGTACCAGGTTTTCGCCCTGGGCGGTCTTGTGGAATATAACTTCGGGCCGGCGAGCTTCTCGGTGTGGGCGACGCAGGAGGTCTATGCAAAGGCCTCCGGTGCCGCTGCTTCGCAGCGACCGGACAGGATATTTCCTTGATCCGCCAGGGGTATGACGGTGTTCGCGACGCTCAGCTATCGCCTCTGGGCGCCCGAGGAGCCGCCGAAGGCCCCGATGTTCCACAAATAATGAAGTTCTGACGTAACAAAGATCCCCCTTTCGACAGGTGTCTGTCGGGAGGGGGATTTTTCTTGGCTATTGCGGTTCTCTGACCGGCATTCACTTCGGCCTTCGATCAAGCCGGGCGAATAGTGCAAGAATAGACCGCAGGCCCGAATCTACTCCGTGCGGCCGCGGTGCAGGTCGGCCTCGATCTGCAGCCGCGTTCCGCCGCCGAAGCGCGCGCGATAGACCTGCAAGTTCTCCATGATCCGCTGCACGTAGTTCCGCGTCTCGGAAAACGGGATCAGTTCGACCCAGTCGATTGCATCGACCTTGGGATCGCGCGGGTCGCCGTAACGATCGATCCACTTTTTGACGCTGCCGCGCCCGGCATTGTAGGCGGCAAAGGTCATGATGTAGGAGCCGCGGTAATCCTCGATCAGGCCGCCAAGCTCGGCCGCGCCGAGCGCCGCGTTGTAGACCGGATCGCTCTTCAGCCGTCCGAGGTCGAAGCTCGCGCCGTATTTCTTGCATACATATTTGCCGGCATCCGGCGTCACCTGCATTAACCCGTAGGCTTGCGCCGGCGAGACCACCGACGGATTGAAAGCGCTCTCCTGCCGCGCGATGGCGAACACGATGCTCTGCTCGACATCCGGCCCGATCGACTTGAACGGCGGAATTCCCGTCACCGGATAGGCGTAGAAATCGAACGGCAGCCCACGATTGAGGGCGGATTTGCCCATCAGCAGCATGCCGCGCGCATCGCTGTGGCGGGACGCCAGTTCGCCAAGCCCGACCAGCGCGTCGGGATCGCCGTTGTCGCCGAGGTCGGCGAAGATCGGGATGGCGATTTCGCGCTCATCGAGTTCGTAAAGCAGCTGCACCGCGCGGACAATCTCGAGCCGTTCGATCGCGCGGCCGCGCGCGGTGGGCGCGCCGTTCAATTCGATCTGCGGCAGGCCGAGTTTGGCGCGCGCCAGTTGCCCGTAATAGCTCGTCGATTGTTCCGCCGCCGACGCATAAGCGGTGCGGGCCTCCTGGGAACGGCCCGCGGCTTCGGCGGCCCGGCCTTGCCAATAGCCGGCACGCGCGAGCGTGGTCGGGTTGGCGCTGCCGACGCCGATGCGCGCGAAATGCTGCGCGGCCGTCGACGGGTCGTTCAGAAAGCGCAGCGCGATCCAGCCCGCGGTGAATTCCTGCTCGGTCTTGTAGATATCGCGGGCGGGCAGTGCGGCGTCGCGCGCGATCAGATATGCGGTGCGGTGTTCGCCGACATCGATCATCTTGCGCGACAGCAACCGTCGTTCGATCCACCATTCGTCCAGATTGTAGAGGCGGCCGGGGTCCTTCGGCGCGCTCATCATGAGTTGGGCGGCCTCGATGAATTTCTCTTCCCGGCGCAAAAGCTGGATCCTCGAGAAGATATAGCCGGGATCGCCGTGCAATTCGCGCGGAACCGCCTCGAGCAATGCGCGGGTGTTGGAGGCCTTGCGGTAGGCCGCGATGCGGGCTTTGGCGAGGGCCACCTCGCTGCTGCCGAGTCGCTTGGCGGCGCGCAGCGCGGCTTCGTGCTCGCTGCCGTAAAGCAGAAGATCCATCCTTGCCTTGTGATCGCCAGGCGTGATCAAGGCGCCGAACAGATCGAGCGCCGTGCTTTCGGTATCCTCCGACATCGAATCGTTGCGCCATGCGTCGCGCACCAGACGCTCCGCATTGGCCCTGTCGCCGCGCCCGATCATCGCACGCGCCAGCGAGAATTTGCCTTTGGCCGATAACGGCAATTCGTTCTCGAACCAGGCCCATACGGTTGCATCGTCGCGATGGTCGTCCCACAGCGCCGCCTCAAGGCGCCTGCGCAGGAAAGTCTGCGAGGGCCAGCTCGGATTGGCGGTGATGAAGGCGCGATAGCGTTCGACCGATGCGCCGTTGTCGTCGCTGCGCAGGATGATCCATTCCGCGAGTTTCCGTGCCACAGGATCCGAGATGGCCGCCTCGGCCTGGGTCGCATCCGCCGGCTTGTGCTTGCGCACGAGTTCGATGACGTTCTCCAGCGCGTCGGTATCGGCCTGCGACGTCGATGAGGTCGCCGCGACCGCCGCCGGGATGGTTGGCTTGCGCGCGGGCGAGGGCGGCAAAGCGGCATGCTGGCGCGTCGCGGGCGCTATCGCGGGGGCGGGCAGGGTATTTTTGGTGGCGGCATTTGCCGCAGGCGTGGTCTTGGCAAGTGGAGTCTTGGAAGGTGGGCTCTTGGCAGCCGTCATCTCGGCGGGTGTGGTCTTGGGCACGACGTTGCGGGCGATCGGCCGCGGCTTCGGCAGCGGAACTTTGGGTTTGGTGGCGGCATCCGCCGTCCAGGCCGATAATCCCAAGGCCAGCGCCAGGGTTGTCGCTATTGCCGTCGATTGCAATGCGGCAGCGCGGGCGGACTGGGGCACGGCATTCCTTTGCGGCAAATCACGGACGGCAGTGGTCCTGGGTCTATTTGATTGAATATGTGGAAAAATACCAAATACGCTGGCGGATTCCGATGTCTGCGCCATCACCGCGGCAAAATCGCGGCTGGAGCTGGATCCGAAAAGGTCGGAACCGGCTTTCAGGGGATGGCGTGGCGGGGCGGCTGACTATGGGCGTTCGGGCCTTTCGCCTGAACGTCAGACCCGTTATGAAGTGGTCATTCATGTAGCGGTAGGGCCGCAAGGCCGCGCGTTCGGAGGAAATCCATGGCAGCCAAGACGAATTTCCGGGGGTCGTTCACCGCCTTGGTCACGCCATTCAAAAACGGCGCGCTCGATGAAGCGGCCTTTCGCGCCCTGGTGAGCTGGCAAATCGCCGAGGGAACCCACGGCCTGGTGCCGGTCGGCACCACAGGCGAAAGCCCGACGGTCAGCCATGACGAGCACAAGCGCATTGTCGAATGGTGCATCGATGAAGCAGCGGGCCGGGTTCCCGTGATCGCGGGCGCGGGGTCCAATTCGACCAGGGAGGCGATCGAACTCGCCCAGCACGCCGAGCAGGCGGGCGCGGACGCCGTGCTGGTGGTGACTCCCTATTACAACAAGCCCACCCAGGAGGGCATGTACCAGCACTTCAAGGCGATCAACGATGCGATCGGAATTCCGATCGTCATCTATAATATCCCGCCGCGGTCGGTGATCGACATGAGCGTGGATACCATGGCGCGGCTGTTCGAACTCAAGAATATTGCGGGTGTCAAGGATGCGACCGCCAGCATGGTGCGGGTTTCCCAGCAGCGCGCCAGACTGGGCGAGGATTTCAACCAGTTGTCGGGCGAGGATGCCACCGTGCTTGGTTATATGGCCCATGGCGGTCACGGCTGTATTTCCGTCACCTCCAACGTCGCGCCGCGGCTATGTTCGGAATTTCATCTGGCCTGGCAGAAGGGCGATGTCGCGACCGCGCTCAAGCTGCACGACAAGCTGATGCCGCTGCATACCAATCTCTTCATCGAGTCCAACCCGTCGCCGGTGAAATACGCGCTGTCGCTGCTCGGCAAGATCGACGAGACACTGCGCCTGCCGATGGTGCCGGTGTCCGAGTCGACGCGCGTGGCGGTGCGCAGCGCCATGGTGCATGCGGGTCTGATCAACTGAGCATGATCCGGAAAAGTGGGGACCGGTTTTCCGAAAAGATCATGCTCAAACAACAAATCTAGGCCTTCGACGTTGCTGCCATGAGTGCTTCGGTTCGTGAAGCTGAAGAAGGGGCCTGCAGATGCTCAAGGAGTTTCGGGATTTTGCCATGAAGGGCAATGTCGTCGACCTTGCGGTCGGCGTCATCATCGGTGCGGCCTTCGGCGGCATCGTGACCTCGCTCGTCGGCGACATCATCATGCCGGTGATCGGCGCGATCACCGGTGGCCTCGACTTTTCCAATTACTTCACGGGCCTGTCGAAGGCGGTCACGGCAACCAATCTTGCCGATGCGAAAAAACAAGGTGCGGTGCTGGCCTGGGGCAATTTCCTGACGCTCACGCTGAACTTCATCATTGTCGCATTCGTGCTGTTTCTGGTCATTCGTCTCATGAACCAGCTCAAGCGCAAGGACGAGGCAGCGCCGCCGCCGCCGCCCAAACCGACCCGTCAGGAAGAACTGCTAACCGAGATTCGCGATCTCCTGAAGAAGGCGTGACGTGGCCGAGAAGAACGAACGTGCAATCAAGGTCGTCGCTGAAAATCGCAAGGCCCGCTTCAACTACGCCATCGAAGACACGGTCGAGGCGGGAATTGCGCTGACCGGTACCGAGGTCAAGTCGATACGCAACGGCAAGACCACGATCGCGGAATCCTATGCCGATTCCAAGGACGGCGAGATCTGGCTGATCAACGCCAATATTCCCGAATATCTGCAGGCCAACCGCTTCAACCACGAACCGAAGCGGCCGCGCAAACTCCTGTTGCACAAGAAGCAGATCAACCGGCTGATGGGCGCGGTCGACCGCGAAGGCATGACGCTGATCCCGCTGAAGCTCTATTTCAATGAACGCGGCCGCGCCAAGCTCCTGCTCGCGGTGGCCAAGGGCAAGAAGCTGCACGACAAGCGCGAGAGCGAGAAAAAGCGCGACTGGGGCAGGGAGAAGGGCCGCCTGCTGCGGGCGCGGGGATGAGGCGGTTTCGAGCGAAGTGGACTCCGGATCGCGTCAAGAAAACGCATTAAGAAGCAAAAGCGAGACGAGGCACGATGAGCCAGAAAAATCTGCTCGAAGTCGACTGGAGCCAGATTCCGGCACCGATCGACGACGGCGCGGCGGCCCATTTGGTGGGAATGGCGGTTCCCCCGATCAGCCTGGTGGCCACCGACGACAGGTCGGTGGCGCTGTCCGGGCTGCCGGGGCGCAGCGTGGTGTTCGCCTATCCAAGAACCGGCGAGCCCGGCAAGATCGCGCTGGTCGACGACTGGGACATGATCCCGGGCGCGCGGGGCTGCACGCCGCAAACCTGCGCGTTCCGCGACCTGTTCGCGGAATTGAAGTCTGCGGGTGCCCGGAACGTGTTCGGGCTGTCAACGCAAAGCAACGCCTACCAGACCGAGATGGCCTCGCGATTGCACTTGCCGTTTCCCGTTTTGTCGGATGAGAAACTGCAACTGACGCGGGCGCTGAACCTGCCGACCATGGAGGTCGCGGGCCTGACCCTGATCAAGCGGCTGGCGCTGATCATGGATGACGGACGCATTACCCACGTGTTCTACCCGGTGTTTCCGCCCGACCGGAACGCCGGCGATGTGCTGGCCTGGTTGAAGGAAAATCGGGTTTGAGAGGTTCGCAGATTGGGCAAATCGGCAATGTTGCTGTTCTGGACATCCACCGGGAAGCCCGCGCAGATGCGCCTTCGCCAACCTCTAAGGTGGGCTCACGCCAAATCCGTACGCACCTTGGCAAATATGCTGCGAAACATTTTCGGGGTCAGGACCCCTGTGTTGGTGTTGTAGCGCGAGCAATGATAGCTGTCATAAAGCTTGAGCGCGCCGGACTGGTGGATCGCGCCATGTGCGAATGGCGCGGCAGAGCCGCGAAGACCCAGCGCCTTCACGGTTGATTCATGGGCCACTCGGCCGAGCGCCACGATCGCGCGCAGTCTTGGCATGGTCTCGATGGTCGCCGACAGAAAGGGCCGGCAAGCCTTGATTTCCGCAGGCAGCGGCTTGTTCTGCGGCGGTACGCAACGCACCGCGTTGCTGATCCGGCAATCGACCAGGGTCAGCCCGTCGTCAGGCCGCGCCTGATAGACGCCCTTGGCAAAGCCGTATTCGATCAGCGTCGCGTAGAGCAGATCACCGGCGAAATCGCCGGTGAAGGGTCGCCCGGTGCGATTGGCCCCCTGCAAGCCCGGCGCGAGGCCGACGATCAGCACACGCGCCTCGGGATCGCCGAACGAGGGTACCGGCGAGTTGAACCATTTGGCTTCACGGGCGCGCGTCGTCTCGCGAAAGGCGGCGAGCCTCGGGCAGAGCGGACAATTGCGGTCGGGTTCGGTGCGGAGGAGGGGGGCGCCGGCTGCTGGCGGCAGGCCGCGCCCGGGATCGTTCTTAATCGTCGAAATCGTCGTCATCGCTTCTCGGCGCCATGGTGGTCGCGCGCTGCAGGAATTGCGGCGCGTGATGCCGCGGCTCGCGGGGAGCCGGGCGCTCGGATGGATCGCGGCCGAGCTTGGACTGCAGTTCCACGAGATCGGTGAAGACATCTGCCTGGCGGCGCAATTCGTCAGCGATCATCGGCGGCTGGCTCGAAATCGTCGAGACGACGGTGACGCGCACGCCCCGCCGCTGCACCGCTTCGACCAGAGAGCGGAAGTCCCCGTCACCGGAAAACAGCACCATCTGGTCGACATGCTCGGCAAGTTCCATCGCATCGACCGCGAGCTCGATATCCATGTTGCCCTTCACCTTGCGCCGCCCGCTGGCGTCGATGAATTCCTTGGTCGCCTTGGTGACGACGGTGTAGCCGTTATAATCGAGCCAGTCGATCAGCGGGCGGATCGATGAATATTCCTGATCTTCAATAATCGCCGTGTAATAGAACGCACGGACCAGGGTCCCTCGGCTCTGGAATTCCTTGAGCAGGCGCTTGTAATCGATGTCGAAGCCGAGCGTCTTGGCGGTTGCGTAGAGGTTGGCGCCATCGATAAAGAGCGCGATCTTGTTGGAAGCAGAGGACATTCAGTGTTCTCACGTGGTTGTTATGGCAACTTTTTTGGCGCAGTGGCAGCGATCCGCGCGTTTCATTAGGCGATTCTGCCAAAAGTCCCCCGCGGGTCTGCTCATTCAGAGACCGCCGGAAATGGGGAAGATCAGTATAATCGAAGATGGATCTTGACGACGCAATGAAGCGTTTTCTTGTCCGTATGGCCGATTTGTGACGGCTTGGAACGCTCCGCGAATAGCCCCCAGGATGGGTTAAAAGGTGGGTTACCAGAGCAGATTGTAGAGGCCAAATCACAATTTAGTCTTGCGAAAGAAGGCCCACCCCTATAACTACCCCCAGATAATCAACATTTCCGTCCCATTTAACGGAGCGACAGTCGATGGCGCGCGTCACCGTAGAAGATTGCATTGATAAGGTCGACAACCGGTTCGACCTGGTCCTGCTGGCTGCCCACCGCGCCCGCATGATCTCGTCCGGCTCGCAGCTCACGGTCGATCGCGATAACGACAAGAACCCGGTCGTTTCGTTGCGCGAAATCGCAGAATTCGACGATTTCCCCCGAGGATTTGCGGGAAGAACTGGTTCATTCATTGCAGAAATTCGTCGAGGTCGACGAGCCGGAACCCGATACGGTTCCCTTGATCGGCTCGGCAGGGGCCAGCGTGGATGCCGACGATACCGAAGTGGCCGTCGAGCGCATGACCGAGGAAGAGCTCCTGAAAGGTCTCGAAGGCCTGGCGCCCCCGGAAGAGCAGCCCGAAGAGGACGAGTAAATCGTCCACGTTACGTTCCAGGGGCAAGCTTGCCCGCCATCTGATTTACCAAAGGCCCGAACACTGGTTCGGGCCTTTGGCATTTGTTGGTATTTTCATGGTTACCATTCGCGGAAGGCGTGGAGGAATTCTTTCGAAGGCTGTCTCCGATTTGATCGGCAGGCCGGCGGTTTCGCGCTAGATTGGGCCCTGGTTCCTGAAATCGAGCCTTCCGCGAGCCCAAAAGGGTGCCGCTGGGCCCGGGAACGCACTAGATTATCCCAATCATATTGGGGGGCGGGCCGCATCCGCGGCCCCCGCACGTGAAGGCATTGATTCGATGGCGTATCGACGCCACTTTGGGCAGATGCAGGCAGCGACCGATTCGGTTGCCGTAGCACCGTCTTCGGCTGCGCGGACCGCGGCTGAGTCCAGGCCCGCCAAGTCGCCGCGCCCGCGCATGATGCGCCAATATGATCTCGTCGAACGCGTCCGTTCCTACAATCCCGACACCAATGAAGACCTGCTGAACCGCGCCTATGTTTACGCCATGAAGGCGCATGGCTCGCAAACCCGCGCCTCCGGTGATCCGTATTTTTCCCATCCGCTGGAGGTCGCGGCGATCCTGACCGGCCTCAAGCTTGACGACGCAACCATCGTCGCGGCGCTGCTGCACGACACCATCGAGGATACCGAGGCCACCCGCGCCGAAATTGACCAGATCTTCGGACAGGAGATCGGGGCGCTGGTCGAGGGGCTTACCAAGCTGAAGCGGCTGGAACTGGTGTCGCGCGAGGCCAAGCAGGCGGAGAACCTGCGGAAGCTGCTGCTCGCCATCGCCGACGACGTGCGCGTTCTCCTGATCAAGCTCGCGGATCGCCTGCACAACATGCGCACGCTTGAGTTCGTGCCGCCCGCGGCACGCCAGCGGATTGCCGAGGAGACGCTCGACATCTATGCGCCGCTCGCCGGGCGCATGGGCATGCAGGAGATGCGCGAAGAGCTCGAGGATCTCTCGTTCCGCACGCTCGATCCGGAGGCCTATTCGGTGGTGATGCAACGGCTGGATTCGCTGGCCGACCGCAACCGCAACCTGATCGGCGAGATCGAAAGCCAGCTTTCCAAGAACCTTCAGAAAAACGGCTTGACCGCGCACGTCTCGGGCCGGCGCAAGAAGCCGTTTTCGATCTGGACCAAAATGGAGCGCAAGTCGGTCGGTTTCGAACAGCTGTCCGATATTTTCGGATTCCGCGTCGTGATGGAGGACCTCGAATCCTGCTACCGCGCGCTTGGCGTCGTGCACACCACCTGGCCGGTGGTGCCCGGCCGGTTCAAGGATTACATCTCGACGCCGAAGCAAAACGATTATCGGTCGATCCACACCACGGTGATCGGCCCCGGCAAACAGCGCGTCGAACTGCAAATTCGCACCAGGGAAATGGACCAGATCGCGGAGCTCGGCATTGCCGCGCATGCCTTCTACAAGGATGGCGTCGGTTCGCCGACCGAACTCCTGAAGCGCGAATCCAATGCCTTCGCCTGGCTTCGCCGCACCATCGCGATCCTCTCCGACAGCGCCAACCCGGAGGAGTTTCTCGAGCATACCAAGCTGGAGCTGTTTCACGACCAGGTGTTCTGCTTTACGCCGAAGGGCAAGCTGATCGCGCTGCCGCGACACGCCAATGTGATCGACTTCGCCTATGCCGTGCATACCGACGTCGGCAACAGCGCGGTCGGGTGCAAGATCAACGGCAAGTTCGCGCCGCTGTCGTCCGAGTTGCAGAACGGCGACGAGGTCGAGGTGCTGACCTCGGAAGCCCAGTCGTCGCCGCCGTCGGCCTGGGAATCGCTTGCGGTCACCGGCAAGGCGCGAGCGGCGATCCGGCGGGCCACGCGCACGGCGGTGCGCGATCAGTATGCCGGGCTCGGCCGCCGCATCGTCGAGCGACTGTTCGCCCGCGCCAAAATCGAATACGCCGACGACAAACTGAAGGGTGCGCTGCCTCGGCTGGCGCGCGCCTCGATCGACGACGTGATGGCAGCGGTCGGGCGCGGGGAGATGAAGGCCTCCGACGTCGCGCGCGCCATGTATCCCGATTACAAGGAAGAGCGGGTCGCGCGATATGGCGCGAAAAAAAATGGCATTGCAGCCAAACTGAAGCTGAAATCGCCATCCGATCCCGGACGCAGCCCGTCGGCCATTCCGATCCGCGGCATCAATTCGGATTTGCCGGTGAAATTCGCGCCGAATGGCGGCGCGGTGCCCGGCGACCGCATTGTCGGCATCGTTTCCCCGGGCGAGGGCATCACGATCTATCCGATCCAGTCGCCGGCGCTGAAGGATTTCGAGGAGGAGCCGGAACGCTGGCTCGACGTGCGCTGGGACGTCGACGAATCAACCCCGCAACGTTTTCCGGCGCGGATCCTCGTCGAGAATGTCAACGAGCCCGGAAGCCTTGCCCAGGTCGCCACCGTGATCGCCGAGCACGACGGCAATATCGACAATATCAACATGTCGCGCCGCTCGCCCGATTTCACCGAACTCACCATCGATCTTGAGGTCTATGACCTGAAGCATCTCAGCGCTATTATCGCCCAGTTGCGCGCCAAAGCCGTCGTCGCACGGGTCGAACGCGTCAATGGATAGCATCACCTCCTGGTTTCCCGCGAGTTCTTATGGCCACTTCTCCGCTGCGCCTCGGAGTCAATGTCGATCACGTCGCAACCCTTCGCAACGCGCGGGCCGGGCACCATCCCGATCCGGTTCGCGCCGCGCTGGTCGCGATCGAGGCTGGTGCCGACGGCATTACCGCGCACTTGCGCGAGGATCGCCGCCATATTCGCGACCAGGACATGGCGCGGCTGAAGGCCGAGATCTCGAAGCCGTTGAATTTCGAGATGGCGGCGACGGCGGACATGCTGCGCATCGCGCTTGCGACCAAACCTCATGCGGTGTGCCTCGTGCCGGAGCGCCGGGAAGAACTGACGACCGAGGGCGGCCTCGATGCGGTCGGGCAGCGCAATGCGCTTGAGCCGTTCATCGGACGGTTAAATGAAGCCGGTGTGCGGGTGTCGCTGTTTATCGCCGCCGATCCTGCCCAGATCGAGATGGCTGCGAGGCTGCGCGCGCCCGTCATCGAAATCCATACCGGCGCCTGGTGCGACGCCGTGGTCGACGGCCATGCGGCAAAGGCGGAAGCGGAGTGGCAGCGCATTGTCGCCGGCGCGCGGCTTGCGCGCTCGGTCGGCCTTGAAGTTCACGCCGGTCATGGTCTCGATTATGCGACCGCGGAAAAGATCGCGTCGCTGCCGGAGATCGTCGAGCTGAACATCGGCTACTACATGATCGGGGAGGCCTTGTTCGTTGGCCTCGGGGAGACGGTTCGCACGATGCGGGCCGCGATGGAACGAGGCCGCAACGATGCCGGAAGTTCCGCACCAGGCGGCGCGAGACAGGCGGGCAAGGCATGATCATTGGCATCGGCTCCGACCTGATCGACATCCGCAGGGTCGCCAAGGTCATCGAGCGTCACGGCGAGCGGTTTCTCGACCGCATTTTTACCGACGCCGAACGAGCCAAGGCCGAACGCCGCGCCAAAAACGAGAAGATGGTGGTGGCGACCTACGCCAAGCGGTTTGCCGCCAAGGAAGCCTGTTCCAAGGCGCTGGGCACAGGTATCCGGCGGGGAGTCTGGTGGCGGGACATGGGAGTCGTGAATTTGCCGAGCGGCCGCCCGACCATGCAACTGACCGGCGGGGCGCTGGCACGGCTGGAGGCGCTGACGCCACCGGGCCATGAGGCGAGGATCGACCTCAGCATCACCGATGATTGGCCCCTGGCGCAGGCTTTCGTCATAATTTCGGCGATAGCGCCAAGCAAACCATAAGGCGTCCGTGGCGGCCGGCCCCGGCGAGCCCGCCAAAACTAAAATATGATATCTTTCAGTGTCTTATGAAGTTTTGATGGGACCGTTGATTGCGCGGCTGCGAACAACCGTCTAGAACGTCGCGGGGAACACCGAAGCAGGGCGAATCCGGACAGTGTGCCGGAATTCGTTCATAACATCAGAAGCAAGACCGTTTTCTTGACGCGGAGCCAACAACGATTCGCGTAAGGAAGATGTTCTGCCACCGCGCCGGGAATTGCGGCGGGGAAGTAGGGAAGCGATGAGCGTGACATCCGGTACGAAATCCGAAAGCGGCATGGGCGAAACCATCCGCGTCGTCATCCACGCTCTCCTGATCGCCCTGGTGATCCGTACCTTTCTGTTCCAGCCCTTCAACATCCCTTCGGGATCGATGAAGGCGACGCTTCTGGTCGGCGACTATCTTTTCGTATCGAAATATTCCTATGGCTACAGCCACTACTCCCTTCCGCTGTCGCCGCCCTTGTTTTCCGGCCGCATATTCGGCTCCGAGCCGTCGCGCGGCGATATCGTCGTGTTTCGCCTGCCGAAGGATGACTCCACCGACTACATCAAGCGCGTGATCGGGTTGCCCGGGGATCGCATCCAGATGAAGGAGGGGCTGCTCCACATCAACGACGTGCCGGTGAAGCGTGAGCGGCTGAGCGATTTCATCGGCGAGGATCCCTGCGGGTCCGACGCCACTGCGCGGGTGAAGCGCTGGAAGGAGACGCTGCCGAACGGCGTCACTTATGAGTCGCTCGATTGCGTCGACAACGGTTTCTACGACAACACCATTGTCTACACCGTGCCGCCAGGTCATTTCTTCATGATGGGGGATAACCGCGACAACTCGACCGACAGCCGGGTGTTGTCGGCGGTGGGTTATGTGCCCTTCGAGAATATCGTCGGCCGGGCGCAGATGATTTTCTTCTCCATTGCGGAGGGCGAGCACGCCTGGATGTTCTGGCGCTGGCCGACCGCGGTGCGCTGGAATCGCATATTCTCAATTGTGCGATGAACGACGACGCACCGGATATCCAGAAATCATCTCCATCTGGCGAAGCTGGTCTTCAGCCTGACGCCGGGCGTGAGCCTGTGGCAGCAAAGAAAAGGCGGTCCAAGACCAGCGCCAGGGCCGCAACGGCCGCGCTCGAGGCGCGCATCGGGCACAAATTCGCCGATGCCACGCTGCTCACGACGGCATTCACGCATGTTTCCGCGCTGAAATCCTCCCGCAAGCGCGGCGACAGCTACCAGCGTCTCGAATTCCTCGGCGATCACGTTCTGGGATTGATCGTGTCCGACATGCTCTATCGCGCATTTCCCAATGCCGATGAAGGAGAATTGTCCAAACGGCTCGCCGATCTCGTGCGCAAGGAAAGTTGCGCGGATGTGGCCAAGTCGCTTGGGTTGCTCGATGATATCAAGCTTGGCGCTGTCGGGGCAGGGGCGGGAGCCCGCCTGCGCAAATCCGTGCTCGGCGATATCTGCGAGGCGGTGATCGGCGCGGTATTTCTCGACGGCGGTTACGACGCCGCGGCGCAGTTTGTCGAACGCAACTGGACGGAGCGGATGCACAAGCCGCGGCGGCCGCTGCGCGATCCCAAGACGGTGCTGCAGGAATGGGCGCAGGGCAAGGGACTGCCGACGCCGGTTTACCGGGAGATCGAACGGACCGGACCGCATCACGATCCGCAGTTCCGGGTTGCCGTGGAGCTACCGGGGTTGGCCCCGGCCGAAGGCGTCGGCGGCAGCAAACGCGCCGCGGAGAAGGTGGCGGCCTCCGTGATGATCGAGCGTGAAGGCGTCGGCGGTGGCAGCAATGACGGATGATCCCCCCAACGAAACCGCGGCGGCGGCGACTCGCTGCGGCTTTGTCGCTCTGATCGGCGCGCCCAATGTCGGCAAGTCCACGCTTGTCAACGCGCTGGTCGGCTCCAAGGTCACGATCGTCTCGCGAAAGGTGCAGACCACCCGCGCGCTGATCCGCGGTATCGTGATCGAGAACAACGCGCAGATCATTCTGGTCGACACGCCCGGGATCTTCCTGCCCAAACGGCGGCTCGACCGCGCCATGGTGTCGACTGCGTGGAGCGGAGCCCATGACGCAGACCTGGTCTGCGTGCTGCTCGATGCGCGTGAAGGCATCGACGAGGAAGCCGACGCGATCCTCACAAAACTCGCTACCGTCCGGCACCAGAAGATTCTGGTGCTGAACAAGATCGATCTGGTTGCGCGCGAGAAGCTGCTGGCGCTCGCCAAGGCCGCCAATGACCGGCTTGGTTTTGCGAGGACGTTCATGGTCTCGGCGCTGTCAGGCGATGGTGTCGACGATCTGCGCCGCACGCTGGCCGAGATGTGCCCGCCGGGACCGTTTCACTATCCCGAGGATCAGATGTCCGACGCGCCGATGCGGCATCTGGCGGCCGAGATCACGCGTGAAAAAATATTCCGCCAGCTTCATCAGGAATTGCCTTATCAATCCACGGTCGAGACCGACAGCTGGACCGAGCGCAAGGACAAATCCATCCGCATCGAGCAGACGATCTTCGTCGAGCGGGAAAGTCAACGCAAGATCGTGCTCGGCAAGGGCGGCGCCACCATCAAGTCGATCGGAGCGGAATCCCGAAAGGAGATCGCGGAGATCGTCGGCGTGCCCGTGCATCTGTTCCTGTTCGTGAAGGTGCGCGAAAACTGGGGCGATGATCCCGACCGCTACCGTGAAATGGGACTGGAATTTCCCAAAGAATAATCAAGAAAAGACTGGCGCTGCGATGAAGATACCCGGGAACGTGCTGTGGTTCGAAGTGTTGCTGTACATGTCGCTCGTGCTCGACGCGCTGTCGGTCGCCTTTCAGGATCGGACGCCAAGCGCCGATCTCACGGAATCGACGATCCTGTTCGCGAACGTGACGGCGGCCGGTCTGATCCTCTTGATGTGCTACCTTGTCTGGCTTGCCGCCCAGCGGCGGAAGAACTGGCCGCGCTGGGTACTGGTCGCCTCGCTGGTGCTTTCCGTCATCTCGCTGTTCCAGATCGTCGGCGAGGAGGGGATGAAGGTTGATAGTGCGCTGGAGGTGGTGTCCTGCGCGCTGACGGCGGCCGGGCTGTATTTTTCCTTTACCGGCGACGCGCAGGGTTGGTTCAACGCGTAGGAATCACCCCTGTCATTCCGGGGCGCCGCGCAGCGGCGAGCCCGGAATTTCGAGATTCCCCAATGTGCAATTGCACATCTGAGGTCTGGTCCTTCGGGCCATCCCGGAATGATGGCTCTGAAGCGGCTGCGCCGCCTGTCGGAATCCTGTAAGCTCTCGTCCATGGAATGGACCGACGAAGGCCTTGTGCTGGGGGTGCGGCGACATGGCGAATCCTCTGCCATCGTCGAACTCCTGACGCGCGGCCATGGCCGCCATCTCGGTCTGGTGCGCGGCGGCGCCGGCAAACGGATGCGACCGGTGCTGCAGCCGGGCAACAGCGTCACCGCGGTATGGCGGGCGCGGCTCGACGAGCATCTCGGCTATTACCAGATCGAGGGAACGCGCTTGCGTGCGGCCACGGTGCTGGCCTCCTCGCATGCGGTCTACGGCGTGACGCATCTGGCCTCGCTGGCGCGGCTGTTGCCCGAGCGCGACCCGCACGAAGAGATCTACGAGATGCTCGAGCGCACGCTGGACGATTTCGACGACATCGGCGGAGCCGCGGCGCATCTGATCAAATTCGAGCTCGCCATGCTCGCCGAACTCGGCTTCGGGCTCGATCTGGAGACTTGCGCTGCGACCGGGACGACCACCGAACTGATTTATGTTTCGCCGAAATCCGGCGGCGCGGTGTCGCGGGCTGCCGGTGCGCCTTTTCGCGACCGGCTGTTGCGGCTGCCGGCGTTCCTGCGACGGGACGAAGGGGGGACGAACGGCTGGTCGGACCAGGACCTGAGCGACGGTTTCGCGCTGACGGGACTTTTTCTGCTTCGCCACGTGCTGGAACCGCGCGGGCAGGGTCATTCCGACGCCCGCGATGGTTTTATCAATGCGGTGACCAGGCACCGCGCCAGGGCGGCGGTTCCGTAAGCCCGATTCGCGGCCTAAATTGCCGGTGATTCGCGTCTTGCCCGATTCACCGCGAGAGTTTAACGCCTCCCCATGGGAAAACGACAGCTACCGCCGGAAGAGCCGGCCGAAGTTCACGAGGTCATGCTGCGCGACGCGCTCGAGGAGCGCTATCTCGCCTATGCCCTCTCGACCATCATGCACCGAGCGCTGCCGGACGCCCGCGACGGGCTGAAGCCAGTGCACCGGCGCATCCTTTATGGCATGCGGCTGTTGCGGCTCGACCCGGGCACGCCTTTCAAGAAGTGCGCCAAGATCGTCGGCGACGTGATGGGTTCGTTCCATCCGCATGGCGATCAATCGATCTACGACGCGCTGGTGCGCCTGGCGCAGGATTTTTCCTCGCGCTATCCGCTGGTCGACGGCCAGGGCAATTTTGGCAACATCGACGGCGATAATGCCGCTGCCTACCGCTACACCGAAGCGCGCATGACCGATGTCGCGCGGCTCCTGCTCGAAGGCATCGACGAGGACGGGGTCGAGTTCCGCCCCAATTACGATGGCCAGTCGAAAGAGCCGGTGGTGCTGCCCGGCGGCTTTCCAAACCTGCTCGCCAATGGCGCGCAAGGCATCGCGGTCGGAATGGCGACCGCGATCCCGCCGCACAACGCGGCCGAGCTTTGCGACGCGGCGCTGCACCTGATCGACAAGCCCGAAGCGAAGTCGAAGGCGCTGCTGAAATGGGTCAAGGGTCCGGATTTTCCGACCGGCGGCATCATTGTCGATTCCAAGGAGAGCATTGCCGAAGCCTACATGACCGGGCGCGGCTCGTTTCGTGTCCGGGCCAGGTGGAAACAGGAAGAAGGCGCGCGCGGCACCTGGGTGGTGGTCATCACCGAGATTCCCTGGCTGGTGCAGAAATCGCGGCTGGTGGAAAAGATCGCCGAACTGCTCAACGAGAAGAAGCTGCCGCTGGTCGGCGACGTCAGGGACGAATCCGCCGAAGACATCCGCCTCGTGATCGAGCCGAAGTCGCGCGCGGTCGATCCGGAACTGATGATGGAATCGCTGTTCCGGCTGACCGAGCTGGAGAGCCGGATTCCGCTGAACCTCAACGTGCTGGTGAAGGGCCGCATCCCCAAGGTGCTCGGCCTTGCCGAGTGCCTGAGAGAATGGCTCGACCATTTGCGCGATGTGCTGCTGCGCCGCTCGAACTACCGGAAGGAGCAGATCGAGCATCGGCTGGAGGTGCTCGGCGGCTATCTGATCGCCTACCTCAACATCGACAAGGTGATCAAGATCATCCGCACCGAGGATGAGCCGAAGCCGGCCTTGATGAAGGCGTTCAAGCTGACGGAGATCCAGGCCGACGCCATCCTCAACATGCGCCTGCGCAGCCTGCGCAAGCTCGAGGAAATGGAAATCCGCACCGAGGACAAGAACCTGCGCGGCGAGCTCAAGGGCATCAAGTCGCTGCTCGGCTCCGAGGCCGAGCAATGGTCCAAGGTCGGCGAGCAGGTGCGGAAAGTGCGCGACATGTTCGGGCCGAAGACGCCGCTCGGCAAGCGCCGCACCCAGTTCGCCGACGCGCCCGAGCACGATCTCGCCGCCATCGAGGAAGCTTTTGTCGAGCGCGAGCCGGTCACGGTGGTTATTTCCGAGAAAGGCTGGGTGCGAACGTTGAAGGGCCACGTCGCCGATCTCTCCAGCCTTGCCTTCAAGACCGACGACAAGCTCGACCATGCGTTCTTGGCCGAGAGCACCTCAAAGCTGCTGCTGTTCGCCACCAACGGTCGCTTCTATGCGCTCGATGTCGCGAAACTGCCGGGCGGGCGCGGCCATGGCGAGCCGATCCGGATGTTCATCGACATGGAGCAGGACGCGGCGATCGTGTCGCTGTTCGTCAACAAGGGCGGACGCAAGTTCCTGATCGCGAGCCATGAGGGACAAGGCTTCATCGTCAACGAGGACGATTGTGTGGGCAACACCCGCAAGGGCAAGCAGGTCCTGAACGTCGAGATGCCGAATGAGGCCCGTGCGATCGCCACCGTCACCGGCGACAGCGTCGCCGTGATCGGCACCAACCACAAGATGGTGATCTTCCCGATCGATCAGGTGCCCGAGATGGCGCGGGGCCGCGGCGTACGCTTGCAGAAGTACACCAGCGCGGCGCTGTCGGACGTCGCTACCTTCGATTCCAAGACCGGGCTGACCTGGAAGGATTCAGCCGGGCGCGAACAGAGCCTGACCTGGAAGGAATTGTCCGACTGGCGCGGCAACCGCGCCGATGCCGGCCGCCTCGCGCATGGCCTGCCGAAGTCGAACAAGTTCGGACGCGCCGTGGAGTAAGTTGTGGTGGTCGTCCCCGCGAAAGCGGGGACCCATCACCACCGGCGTTCGTTGTTGCAGAGAATCTTTGCCGCGGAGTCAAAACGCGACATCACGCGGTATGGGTCCCTGCTTTCGCGGGGACGGCATCGTTGTGGTTGCGAGAAGCCAGCGGGTGGCGCGAATGCGCGTTGTCCTACCGGCCGTGGGTTTCGCCGGTTGCGTCACGGCACCAGCGGTAGAAGGCATCGTAGAGCGCGATGCCGGCCTCGAGTTGTTCGAGATCGTTGTCATACATCCGCGACAGGCCGAGCGATGCCGCCAGCAGCCCCGGCGCCTCGGAGCAGAGGTCGAGCCGCCCGGTATCGGCGGCCCGCACGATGGTCGCCAGCCGCAATAGCGGCGGGGTGCCGAGAGCGAACTCCTCGACCATCACGTCGAACGTGCACAGCTCGCCGCGATGACTCCAGAACACATTTTCGATGTCGAAGGGCGCCGCGTCGAACCGCTCGCCGACCGCGACCACCTCGGCAGGCGCGACGTACAGGAACACCGCGTTCGGATCGACGAAGCGCCTGATCAACCAGGGACAGGCGATGCGGTCGACTTTCGGCCGCGCGCGGGTCACCCAGACGGTGCGGCCCTGCGTGTCGCGCGAGGGGAGTTTCGAGGCGGGCACCAGCGGAAGCCTGGCGGCTTTCCAGCCGTCGAATCCACCCTCGAGCACCTCGGCCTTGACATGGCCGTGTCTGAGCCAGGCGGCGGCGCCTTGCGCGAATTGCTGGCCGCGCCGGCAGATGACGATGGCCGAACGCCCGACGAACTCCTTGCCCCATTCGGCGGCTTCGTGATGGTTGCGCCTGACCGCGCCGGGGATGAGCCGCTCGTCGGCGGCAAAGTCCTCGTCGGTGCGCACGTCGATCAGGGCAGGCGTATTGGCCGTTCCGATCAACCGGGCAAGCTTGTCAGGGGATATCGATGTCGGGAAAGGCATGGTTGCGCCCTCGCAAAAGAAACGGGACGCGATACTTGGGCATGTCGCCTGGTGGGGGGATCGCAGGCCCCCATCGCGCGATTACAGCCGAAACCGGCGCGGGCTGTCAATGCATCGTCCGGGGTTTCATGCTCACCATTGTTTGCAGGGCCAGGGACACGATAAAGTGGTATCCGATCCGCCGAAGCAAAACGCGGCAGACGTCCGGGGAGGAATAAAATGAATCGAACAGTTGGTTTGGTCGCTGCGATCTTGTCTGTTGTGCTGGTCGATGTTGCCTTTGCGCAATCCGGCAAGCCGGGCGTCGAGAAACTCTACATTCTCAATTGCGGCGAAGGCGTCGCCGGCGATATTTCGCGATGGTCGCCTGGCGTCAACGAAGGCAAATCGATGGACTTCGTCGACAACTGCTATCTCATCAAGCATGCGCAGGGCTGGTTCCTTTGGGACACCGGCGTCGCCGATGCGGTCGCGGCCATGCCGAATGGACTCGCGCCGGCCGATCCGAAGGCCGTCACCTGGCGCCGCCCGAAAACGCTCGCCGCCCAGCTCGAGCAACTCGGGGTCAAGCCATCCGACGTCAAGGCGATGGCGGTGTCGCACACCCATCCCGATCATATCGGCAATATCGAGATGTTTCCGACCGCGATGCTTTATGTCCAGAAGGCCGAATATGAATGGCCCGGCGCCAACAACGCGCCCCGCTTCAAGCCGGAGCACCCCGTCACCAAGCTCGAAGGGGATCGTGACGTGTTCGGCGATGGAGGCATCGTCATTCTCTCCACGCCCGGCCATACGCCGGGTCACCAGTCTCTGCTGGTCAAGCTGCCGAAGACCGGCGAGGTCGTGCTGTCCGGCGACGCCGTCCACTTCAAGAGCAACTGGGAAAACCGCGGCGTCCCCGCCAACAACTTCAGCAAGGAGCAGACGCTGGCCTCGATGCAGAAGATATCGGACACGCTGACGAAGGATAAAGGGCAGTTGTGGATCAACCACGACAAGGCGCAGCGCGACACCCTCAAGATGTCGCCCGAGTTCTACGACTGAGGAAGCGCAAAGCTTCGCTTTGCACGGCGTGGCGAGCGCGTTTCAGTTCCGTGGCACGGTGACGGGCGGCGGTCCCACGCCGGTCGGCTTCTTGGGCTTGAGCGTGCCGACGTAGAACGACAATACCCCGACCAGCACGAGCGCGACGAAATAGGCGGCGTAGGCTTGCGGCGGCGTGGTTACCCAGCGCGCAAAATTTCGGATGGCGGGGCCCGGACTGGTTTCCATGGCGTGGTTTTGCTTGAAATGGATCGAGATTGGAAGCGGCGAGTTTATCGGGTAGTTGACCGCCCGCTGGTCCTCGCGCTTACCCCCTGTCCCGTCGCAGCAGGCCAAGCGCCAGCAGGGCGGAAAGACTGAGCGCGGAGGACACGATCAGGACGCGGCTTCCCATCACGTCGATCAATAGACCGAACGCCAACGGTGAGACCGCCTGCGCCATCCGCGCCGGCGCGCCGACGAGGCCCAGGCGATAGCCGTAATTTTCCGGACCGAAGATCGCCAGCGGCAGCGTGCCGCGCGCAATCGTCAGGATGCCGTTACCGAGACCGAAAAAGATCGCGAACGCGCTGGATGCCGCGCCGCCCACGACGGCAAGGATGGCGGCGCCAATCGGGTGCGTCAGGCAGGCAAGCCGGGTCGACACCAGCGGATGATAGCGGCTGAGAAAACTCGCCTCGATGATGCGCGCGACCACTTGCGCCGGTCCGAACAGCGCGCCGGCCGCCACCGCCTGCACGCTCGTCGCTCCCGCGGCCTCGAGTATTCGGGGCATGTGCGCCGCCATCGCGCCGGTGACGCTCCACGCCGCCGCAAAAGTGAACGCCAGCAGGACCATGGTCCGGTCGATCGGGATGTGAGGCTTGATCGCCGTCGCCACCGCCGCCTTGGCGCCGGTCACTACGGGCAACATGAAGAAATTCAGGGGAAGGCCTATCAGGATATGGGCCAGCGCCCAGGCGAAGCAGGTGTTGCGCCAACCGATGCTTTCCAATCCCCAGGCGGTCAGCGGCCAGCCAACCGTGCTGGCGAACCCCGCCATCAGCGTGATGCCGGTAATGGGCCGGCGCGCGGCGTCGCCGTAGATTCGCCCCAGCGCGCCGAAGGCGGCGTCATAAAGACCGCATCCCATGCCGATGCCGAGCAGCAGCCAGGCAAGGACAAGCACCGGGATCGAGGTGCTGAAGCCGAGCAGCGCCAATCCTGCCGCCAACATCAGATTTGATGTGGTCAGCACCGGCCTGCCGCCAAAGAGGTCGATCTGTCTGCCGACGCGCGGGCCCAGCAACGCCGATATCACCAGCGACGCCGAGAAGGCGGCGAATATCCAGTTCGAGGAGACGCCGAGGTCGCGCCCGATCGGATCGGCGAGGATCGCCGGCAGGTAGTAGCTCGAAGCCCACGCCAGCGTCTGCGTTGTGCCGAGCGCCAGAATGATCGGGAGTTGGCGGGCGGTTGGCTCAGGCGCCATCAAAATCCCTTGCCGGCGTCATCCGCATCCGCACCCCGTTTTGCCTTCCTGCCCGGCATTTGCATCCGCCACGCAACAGGCGTCAACCGCCGATAATGCGGGTCCACCACAGCAATTATTCGCGTCCTGCACGGCCGACCGATTGCAGACGCCGGTTTCGGGCAGCTCAAGTTCTACCCGTTCGGCCGCCTCGCGATCGCCGGCGATATCGGCCGCGATCGAGCGGACCTGTTCGTATCCCGTGATCATCAGAAAGGTGGGTGCGCGCCCGTAGGACTTCATGCCCGCGAAGTAGAAGCCCGGCTCGGCTTGCGCCAATTCGCGCGCGCCATGGGGCCGTACGGTGCCGCAGCTGTGTTCGTTCGGATCGATCAAGGGCGCCAGTGCGACCGGGCATTCGATGGCGGGATCGAGCACAATGCGAAGTTCGCGCACGAAATCCAGATCCGGCCGGAAACCTGTGGCAACGATGAGTTCGTCGACGACGACCTGACGGCCGCAACAGCCTGCACCGGTACCGACGACGAGGCGGGTGCCGTCGGCGGCCAAATGCGAGACGCGAAATCCGCTTTCCACCTTTATCCGACCGGCCGCAACCAGCGCCGCGAACGCGGCGCCGAGTTCACCGCGGGCCGCGAGCTTGTCATTGGCGCCGCCGCCGAAAGCCTTTGCCGGATCGTCGCCCCGCAATAGCCAGATCGGGCTGGTTTCCGGCGCCTGTTGCGCGAGCCTCGCGAGATCGGCGAGCGTTCCGATCGCGGAATGTCCCGCACCCAGCACCGCGACCGTCTTGCCGGCATAGCGCGCGCGGTGTTTTCCCAGCACGTCCGGCATGCCGTAAGCGATCCTGTTCGCCGCCTGCTTCTCGCCAATGGCGGGGAGGCCGTTGGCCCCGGCCGGATTTGGCGAATGCCAGGTGCCGGATGCGTCGATGACGGCACCGGCCCGCACGACTTTGGGGCCTTGCCCGTTCTGATAGCGGATTTCGAAAGGCGCGGCTTCCCGGCCCCTGGTCTTGAGCTTGTCGAAACCGACGCGGCTGATATCGGTGACGCGGCTGGAAGTGTGAATGTGGGTCGCCAGAACGGTTTTGGTGGCAAGCGGCTCGAGATAGCGTTCGAACAACTCGGCGCCAGTCGGATACTCGTCGGGCTCGGGAGAATTCCAGCCGGTCGGCGCCAGCAGGCGCGCCGCCGCGCGATCGATGTTGTATTCCCAGGGCGAGAACAGTTGAACGTGGCTCCATTGCCGCACCGAATGCCCGGCGCTGTCGCCGGCTTCCAGCACGATCGGCCGAAGACCGCGCTCCAGCACATGCGCGGCGGCGGCGAGGCCGACCGGGCCGGCTCCGATGATCGCGACGGTCCTTGCTTCGCTCATGATATTCTCCCATCAAACCAGAAATATCGAAGTTTGTGGCGGCGAGAGACTACGCCGCGGTCTTTGCATCCTTGCCTTCGGCATCGGCGCAGCACTCGGCGACAAGAAAATCCACCAGTCCCTGCATCACTTCGTAATTGGCGTGACATACGAGGGTGGTTGCCTCGCGGACCTGCGTGACAAGGCCCACCACCACCAACGCCTTGATGTGATGCGAGAGGGTCGAGGGCGCTATCTTCAATTTGTCCTGAAGACGGCCGACGGCCAGCCCGGCGGCGCCAGCGCGAATAAGGGTACGATAGATCTTGAGCCGGGTGGGATTGCCCAAGGCTTCGAGATGTGCGGCGGCGTCATCGAGTTTCATGGCGACATCGTCTCACAGGCATTCACGTTGGTCAACGGTATTTCTAGTATTACCGAAATAAAGGGCTCTTCCGGGAGGTCGAAGAGATTTGCTTGACAGGAGGCAATATATCCATAAGTCTGGATATATGGAATCTGAGAATGTCATCCTCGCGCTGGCGGCGCTGGCCCAATCGACCCGGCTGGACGTGTTCCAGCTGTTGGTGAAGCACGAGCCGAAAGGGCTTGCTGCCGGCGACATCGCGAGAGTCCTTGCGGTGCCGCAAAATACCATGTCGTCGCATCTTTCTGTGCTGTCGCGCGCCGGGCTGGTCTCCGCGCAGCGGTTCAGCCGCTCGATCGTCTATCGCGCCGATCTCGGGCGATTTCGGGCCGTTATGCTGTTCCTGCTCAGGGATTGTTGCGACGGCCGGCCCGAGATCTGCGCGCCTCTGATCGAAAGCCTCACGCCCTGCTGTCAGCCGAAGCCGAAGAGGAAAGCCCATGCCTGAGAAAGCCGCGTCTGAGAAAGCCATTTCTGAGCGCATCTACAATGTTCTGTTCCTGTGCACCGGCAACAGCGCGCGCTCGATCCTGGCCGAAGCGATCCTGCGCAAGGATGGCCACCGCCATTTCCGCGCCTTCTCCGCAGGCAGCCAGCCGAAGGGGGCGGTGAATCCGTTCGCGATCAGGGTGCTCCAGAGGCTCGATTACCCCACCGACGATTTGCGCTCGAAGAGTTGGGAAGAGTTCGCAGGCCCCCATGCGCCGGCGATGGATTTCGTTTTCACGGTTTGCGACAACGCTGCCGGCGAAGCCTGTCCCATTTGGCCGGGTCAGCCGATGTCGGCGCATTGGGGCATTGAAGACCCGGCCGAGGTCGATGGCACCGACCTCGAGAAGGAAGCGGCCTTCGTTGCGGCTTTCCGCTATCTCAAAAATCGCATTGCCGTCTTCACCAGCCTGCCGTTGCAAAGCATCGATCGCCTGTCGCTCGGGACCAAGCTGCGCGATATCGGCCGGGGAGAGGGCGCCACCACGCTGCGCCCGGATGTGGCGTAACCGCGATGAGCTTGTTCGAACGCTATCTGTCGCTGTGGGTGGCCCTGTGCATCGTCGCGGGCGTCGCGCTCGGACATCTCTTGCCGGGCTTGTTCGCAACCATCGCCAGCGCGGAGATCGCGCGGGTCAATCTGCCGGTGGCCGGGCTGGTCTGGCTGATGATCATTCCGATGCTGCTGAAGATCGACTTCGGCGCGCTCGGCCAGGTGCGCGAGCACTGGCGCGGCGTCGGCGTCACGCTGTTCATCAACTGGGCGGTCAAACCGTTCTCGATGGCGTTGCTGGGTTCGCTGTTCATCGGCCATCTGTTCGCGCCATGGCTGCCGGCTGCGCAAATTCCGTCCTATATCGCAGGCCTGATTTTGCTGGCGGCGGCGCCCTGCACGGCCATGGTGTTCGTGTGGTCGAACCTGTGCGAGGGCGAGCCGCATTACACGCTGAGCCAGGTCGCGCTCAATGACCTCATCATGGTGTTTGCGTTCGCGCCGCTGGTCGGCCTCCTGCTCGGCGTAGCCTCGATCACGGTGCCTTGGGCGACCCTGCTGATCTCGGTACTGTTGTATATCGTGGTGCCCGTCATCGTCGCGCAGCTTTGGCGGCGTGCCCTGATCAACGCGGGGGCGACAGCGTTGCCGCGGACACTGCGGGTGCTGCAGCCGGTGTCGCTGGTCGCGCTGCTGACGACGCTGGTGATGCTGTTCGGCTTTCAGGGCGAGCAGATTATCGCCCAGCCGCTGGTGATCGTGCTGCTGGCGGTGCCGATCCTGATTCAGGTCTATTTCAATGCGGGGCTCGCCTATTGGCTGAGCCGGCGCTTCAATGTGGCATGGTGCGTGGCCGCGCCGGCGGCGCTGATCGGCGCCAGCAATTTCTTTGAACTCGCCGTTGCCGCCGCCATCAGCCTGTTCGGTCTCAACTCCGGGGCGGCGCTCGCCACCGTGGTCGGGGTGCTGGTCGAGGTGCCCGTGATGCTCTCGGTGGTCTATCTGGTGAAGATGTCGCGCGGCTGGTACGAGTCCGGTACCAGGACAGCCGTAGCGGTCAACAAGGAAGCGCCGACATGAGCGTGACGATCTATCACAACCCCGCCTGCGGCACCTCGCGTAACACGCTGGCGATGATCCGGCAGAGCGGGGAAGAGCCCGAGGTGATCGAATATCTGAAGAACCCGCCGGATCGCGTGCGGCTCATCGAGCTGATCAAGGCAATGGGCATTTCCGTTCGTGCGCTGTTGCGCGAGAAGGGTACGCCCTATGCGGAATTGGGGCTCGCCGATCCCAAGTGGAGCGACGACGAGCTGATCGATTTCATGCTGGCGCATCCGATCCTGATCAACCGGCCGATCGTCGTGACGGCGAAAGGCACACGATTGTGCCGGCCGTCAGAGAAGGTGCTCGATCTGCTCGATCATCCCGCGGAGTCGTTTGTGAAAGAGGACGGCGAGGTGGTTTCGCCGAAGAATTTGTAGGTCGCCTCCTACGATCTATTTTGAACATCCGGTTTCCTCCCCAGCGATGATGTGGAGAGAAGGCCTTGGGAAGCCCGGCCTTCGGCAGTCGGATCGCATGGGGTTGCGTGAAATTCGCGCCGGCGACGCCTGTGTCTCCGGGCAGGCCCCGGATGTCCTCGGCTAAACCCTTCGTTAGGAGTTGGATTTATACTCGAATTGATTCGGGTCTTTCGGGCAACGAGACGCTGGTCGGGTCTCAATTCCAAAGGACGCATGCAATGAGCCGTCTTCGACCTCGTGCCAAAAGCGATGAGCAGGGCGGAACAAGGCGCTCGCTGACCGATCTGCACGACGCAGCCGTGCGCCACTTTTTGTCCAGACGATATGGACCGGCCGAGGACCGCTGTCGGCAGGCATTAACGCTTGATCCGAAGCATGCGGATTCGCTCCATCTTCTTGGCCTGATTCATGCGCAGACCAACAGGCCGGATCTGGCCATTGATCTGATCGCCTCGGCCGTCAGGTGCAATCCGAACAATCACGAATATTTCCTGAATCTCGGCGATCTGCTTCAACACCGGAACAAGCTGGATGAGGCCAGGAAAAGCTTCGACCTCGCGATCAAGCTGGCTCCGAATCTCGCCGCGGGCTGGATCAAATTGGGCAACCTTCTGCGAATACAGCAGCGGTACGACGAAGTGTTGCTGACTTACGAGCATGCTTTTACGCTCGATCCCGGCAGCGCGGACGCAGCAGCCCTGAGCGGCGGCGTCCTGCTCGAACTAGGCCGTTATGAGGAGGCGCTCGCCAAGTGCGATCTCTCGTTGGCCATTTCCCCGGATCAGGTTGAAGTTCTCTGTGTCAAAGGTGATTGCCTGCGCAATCTCGGCAGGGCTGCGGAGGCAGCGGCTGTCTATCGGCGGGCCTCCGAGTTGGCGCCGGACCGTGCGCCCGTCTGGCGGTTGCTTGGAAAGGTGCTGGAGCAACTCGGGGATCGTGACGGTGCGATCAAGGCCTTGCGCCGAGCGCGTGAAATAGATCCTTCCGATCCGTTCGGTGCGAGCGTCGAACTGATGCGGCTGGGTGCTGACGAATTGTCCGAAATGCCACCCGCCTATGTGCGTTTGCTGTTCGATCAATATGCAGCGACATTCGACACCGCCCTGGTGAAGGCTCTTGGATATCGCGGACCCTCGGTGTTGTTTGAGGCGGTGCTGTCGGCATGCCAGGCGCATCGGAAGCCGGCCAATTTCAGGCAGGCGATCGATCTCGGTTGCGGTACGGGACTGGTGGCGGTCGCCTTTGCCGAAATGGTCGATCGATTCATCGGCATCGACCTTTCGCCGGCTATGATCGAAAAGGCCCGCGCCACGGGTCTCTACGCCCGGCTTGAAGTGACCGATATGCTGGAGGGTCTGCGCACAATACCTGACTCTGGCGCAGACCTCGTCCTCTCCGCCGACGTGATGATCTATGTCGCCGATCTCCTTCCCGTTTTGAAGGAAGCGAGCCGTGTTCTGGCTTCCGGCGGCCTTTTGGCTTTCACCTTTGAAAAGCACGAGGGCGACGGCTGTATCATGGGCGAGGGCCGGCGCTATGCTCACAGTGCTTCCTATGTGCGTGCGTCGATCGAGGCAGCCGGTCTTGTGGTGTTAGGGCTTGAACAGCAATCGGCCCGTCACGAGAGAGGCGTGCCCGTTCCGGGCCTCGTGGTCGTTGCGGAAAAATCGTGAATTGTTCGCGAAGCACGCAGCACAGTCGCCAGAGTTCCTGGTGCCGCTCGACGGGAAAAGCCGCGCTACGCCTTCGCCGCTTCAGTTACCATTTCCGGCTGCCGCGCCAGCGACACCGCCGGCGACAGCAGGATCACCAGCGCCTGTGCGCCGAAGATCGCGACCGCCAGATAGAGGCATGCCTCCGCGCCAAACAATCCGCCGACGATGGCGCCGAGCGCGGAGCCGAGCGGGCGCGCGCCATAGCTCATGATGTTGATGGCGGATACCCGGCCCAACAGCCGCGGCGGCGTCACCGATTGCCGCAGGGTCGTGGTGGAGATCACCCACAGGATGGGACCGACGCCAAGCAGGAAGAAGCTCAGGGCGGCAAGCCACGGCGTCGGGATGAAGGTGGTCAGGGCCATGACCACGGCCGCGGCAAAACCCGTTACCGGCCCGAGCCCGATCACGGTGCCGAAGGCGAGCCGCCGCATCACCCGCGTCGCCACCAGCGCGCCGACCACCATGCCGACGCCGTACATCGCAAGCACCGTGCCGATGCCGGATGCCGAGAGGCCGAAACGACGCACCGCATAAGGCACGAAAACCGCGAGCATGACGAACCATGCGGTATTGAAGATGAACTGCGTGACGAACACCGGTCGCAGCAACGCGTGGTGCAGCACGAAGCTGGCGCCTTCCCGGATCTCCTGCAGCGGATGGCGGCGCGGCGGGGGTGTGCGCGCCGGCTCGTAGATCCCCGATAGCAGCACCACCGCGATCACGGAGAGGGCTGCGGCAAATCCGAACGCCGGTGCCGCCCCCAGCCATCCCACGAGAACGCCGCCGAGCGCCGGCCCGCTGGCAAAGGCGATGGTGCGCGCAAGTTCGATCCGGGCATTGGCGGCGGGCAATAGAAGCGGCGACACCAGCGAGGGCACCAGCGCCGGCGCCGCCACGCTGTAGGCGACCGTTCCGCACACCGCGATGAAGCCCGCTAGCGCGAGCAGCGGCAGCGTCAGCCCGTCGAGGCCGATCAGGAGGAGGATCGCGAGCAGCGCCGCCGCCCGCAAGGCTTCCGCGCCGGCCATCAACCAGCGCCGCGAGATGCGGTCGGCGAGCAGGCCCGCGGGGATGGCGAACAGGATGAACGGCAACGTCAGCGCGGTCTGCAACAGGCCCGGTCTGGCCCTCGCCGACGCCGAGCACCAGCACCGCGACGATGGGAGCCGCCGCCAGCGCGATCTGTTCGGCCGATTGCGCGGCGAGGTTGGACCAGGCCAGGCGGTTGAAGGTCGGGGGCAGGTTGGGGGTATTTTCAGTGGCGGACACGGCAGGTTTCCTTGGCGGATTCGTCCAAGGGACGATTGGACCCACTCTTGTCCGGCATTCGCTCCGTCAGACCCACCCGTTTTCCGACAGGCTCAGCGTCTTCGGCAATTGCTCTAGTTGATCGTCAGACCCCAACTCTCCGGCAATGTCCGAAACGCCAGATGGGTGCCTTCGTTCAACGCGGCGGTTTTAAACCCGTGACGGGCCCAGGCCAGTGCCAGCGCTTGCTTGGTGAAGATGGAGATATGGCCGTTGCGCGGCCCGACATACCACCACGACACGCCGTATCGGTCGAAATCCGCCGGCTGCGTGAGCGTCGAATAAAACACTGCGCCGGGCTCCGCGACACAGTCGACGATCGCTGCGATGCCGGCGATGGGGTCGGGGAGGTGCTCCAGCGTCTCGAAACACGTCACCAGATCGAACTTCCCCTTCGGGCGGCAGGCATATTCCGGCACCATCGGATCGTATGTCACGGCCTCGGAAAAACCACTGACGCGCAGAGCTGTGCAAAATACGTCGTTGCCGCCGCCGAAATCGAGCACCCGCATGCTGGCCTTATGCGCGGCCCAAAGCTTCGCAATGACGCTTGCATTGGCGTTCGGCCGCACGGTTTGGTATTCCGGATCGAAGGCGAGGTAGCCGTCGTTGTAGATGTGAGTCTTGAACTGATCCTCGCTCCAGTCATCGAACGCGTCGGTGAAAAGAAAGCCGCAGGCCGCGCAGCGACGATAGTAGACCGGCACACCCGACAGTGGCGGACGCACGCCGCCCGCAATTTCGCAGGGGCGATGAAGGTCGACCACGCCGTAAAGCTCCGAGGACCCCTCACAGATCTTGCACGATGACGCCGCCGCCGATACCGGCCTGAGGCCGAGATGGTTGGAGGACATGACCAGACCCCAAGCCGGCGCCGCAACGCGGCTTGAAGCGCGTGGACGCAGTCTCCGTTGCACGCGGATCGTGACGGCGAGTCAGTGTTGCGCGCCGCGCCTCATCAAGGGCTCGTTATGGTTAATTTTACATTAAACGGGCCGCATTGCGGGAAATCCGGCGCTGGGATACCCAGATGCAGTTGCAAATGAGTTGCAATAAAATACGAGATCGGCCATCGTCTGCAAATGGACGCCCCATCCCGCGATTTGTCCGCTGATTCCCCGCAGAAGGCCGCGCGGAGCGCCTCCGGCTGGCGTGCGGACGCCGCCAACGGCGCCCAGCGGAGTCTGCCCGAAGTGTACGGCTCCATTCCGGTTCCGTTCGGCGGTTATTGGTGGCGCCGGCTGCTGGCTTTTGCCGGCCCCGGTTACCTGGTCTCGGTCGGTTACATGGACCCGGGCAACTGGGCGACGGACCTCGCCGGCGGGTCGAAGTTTGGCTACACGCTGCTGTCGGTCATCCTGCTCTCGAACCTGATGGCGATCCTGCTGCAGGCGCTTGCGGCGCGTCTCGGTATCGTCACCGATCGCGATCTCGCGCAGGCGTGCCGCGCCACCTATTCCCGGCCCGTCAATTTGCTTCTCTGGCTGGCCTGCGAGGCGGCGATCATCGCCTGCGACCTCGCCGAGGTCATCGGCACCGCGATTGCCCTGAAACTGCTGTTCGGCATTCCCCTGGTCGGTGGCGCGCTCATTACCGCGCTCGACGCTTTCCTGCTGCTGCTATTGATGAACAAGGGCTTTCGCTTCCTCGAGGCTTTCGTCATCGCGCTCCTGATCGTCATCGCGGTCTGCTTCGCTATCCAGATCGCCGCCGCCGCTCCGCCGGTCGCCGCGATGCTGCGCGGTTTCGTGCCGTCCACCGAGATTTTCACCAATCCCGAGATGCTCTACATCGCCATCGGCATCATCGGAGCGACGGTGATGCCGCATAATCTCTATCTGCACTCCTCGATCGTTCAGACCCGCGCCTACCAGCGCTCCGACGACGGCCGCCGGGACGCGATCAAATGGGCGACGACGGACTCAACCATCGCACTGATGCTTGCCCTTTTCATCAATGGCGCAATTCTTGTGGTCGCGGCCGCGACGTTCCACAAGAGCGGCCATGCCGACGTCGCCGAAATCGGCCAGGCCTTCGAGCTGTTGTCGCCGCTACTGGGGCTCGGCATCGCATCGACACTGTTCGCCGTGGCGCTGCTCGCCTCCGGCCTCAACTCGACCGTCACGGCGACGCTTGCCGGCCAGGTCGTGATGGAAGGCTTCCTTCACCTGCGGCTGCCGAGCTGGGCGCGGCGGTTGCTTACCCGCGGCGTCGCCATCGTCCCGGTCATCGTCGTCGCCGCGCTCTATGGCGAGCGCGCGACCGGACAGCTTCTTGTCTTCAGTCAGGTCGTGCTGTCGATGCAGCTGCCGTTCGCCGTCATTCCGCTGGTGCGGTTCGTCTCCGACCGGCGGAAGATGGGCGATTTCGCGATATCGCGCCCCGTTGCCGCCGCGGCCTGGATCGTGGCCGGCACCATCGTGATCCTGAACGTCAAGTTGTTGTTCGACACGTTGTTTGGCTGAAGCCGACAGTCGTCGCCCCGGCTTGCGGAGATCAATCCTGCGGCTCGGCCAGCACTTCGCCTGACGCATCGACCCGCAGCCAGCCCGAGGGCGCGAGCCGCTGCTGCGGCAGGAAACGGCCCTTGTAGTCCATCTTCTTCGAGCCTTCGATCCAGTAGCCGAGATAGACGTAAGGCAGCCCCTGCCTGCGGGCGCGGGTGATGTGGTCGAGGATCATGAAGGTGCCGAGCGAACGGCTCTCCTCGGACGGTTCGAAAAACGAATACACCATCGATAGCCCGTCGCTGAGCACGTCGGTCAGCGCGACCGCCACGAGCTCGTTGCCCCGGCCGGTGACGCCGGTATCGATGTTGCGGCGACGATATTCGATGATGCGGGTTTCGACGTGGCTGTCCTCCACCATCATGGCGTAATCGAGCACGGTCATGTCGGCCATGCCGCCATGGCGGTGCCGCTGGTCGAGATAGGCTCGGAATATCGAATACTGCTCGGAGGTCGGCACCGCGCTGCGCTGCTCGCCTGTGATGTCGGCGTTGCGGGCCAGAATCTTCCGGAAGCCGCGCGAGGGCCGGAACTCGTTGGCGATCACGCGGATGGAGACGCAGGCGCGGCACTGGTCGCAGGCCGGCCGATAGGCAATCGACTGGCTTCGCCGGAAGCCGCCATGGGTCAGGAGGTCGTTGAGGTCGCCGGCCTTGTCGCCCACCAGATGCGTGAACACCTTGCGCTCGTGCCGGCCCGGCAGATACGGGCAGGGCGAGGGCGCCGTCAGGTAGAATTGCGGGGTGTCACGCGAGTGCTGGGTCACGGGATATCGTCAGTCTCCGAAAGGCGAAGCCGACCTCAGCATCGCGCCGCCGAGGCTAACGGTCAATTGGTTTGCAAACCGTTTGCGGGCGTTGGCCCTGCGGGTCAGAACGTCCGCGCCGGATCGGCTACGGGGTGGCGGACCGAGCTGTTGATGACCACGGTTCCCAGCACGAAATCGTGCAGCAGGCGCCGTCGGCCGTTGAACAGCCCGACCAGCAGGACCAGCGGCGACAGGAAGGATATCGAAATCCAGAACAGCACCGCATGCATGGCGCCCAGAACGAAATAGCCCGGCGCGCCGTACCAGGTGCGCAGCTCCAGATCCATCACGCGCATGCCGAGCGTCGCTGAATACGGTCCGCCCAGGGACGCGCCGTAATAGAGGATGGCCCAGATGACGGAAGCCGGCCACGCCAGCCAGAACAGCGCCCAGCCCAGCCCAAGCGTGATCAGGCCGAACACCGCGATAAACAGGTAACCGACGATCACGGGGACCGAGAGCACCACGAGGTCGATCAGGAACGCGAACACCCGCCGCGTCAGCACGCCGCGAAACAATTCGGGCTGCAACTGGGGATCGAAGGCGTGCGGCTGAACATCGCCGCCATTGCGCCAGGCGCCGCCGGTATTTCCGTAGCCGCTGTCAGACATGCCGGTTCTCCTCGTCACCCCTGGCAGGACATGGGAATGGCTGTCGGCGGCCGCAAGAGCGGGGCGGTGTCCAGCCATTTTAGGTGTGCGTCCATCCTCCCCCGGAATGACAATCAGTTCTCCGCCTTCAGCTTCTCGGCCGCCCGCGGCGCGAAGTAGGTGAGAACGCCATCGGCGCCGGCGCGCTTGAACGCCAGCAGGCTTTCCATCATCGCCCGCTCGCCGTCGATCCAGCCATTGTTGCTGGCCGCCATGATCATCGCGTATTCGCCGGACACCTGATAGACGAAGGTCGGCATCGCGAACGTGTCTTTGACGCGCCGCAGGATGTCGAGATAGGGCATGCCGGGCTTGACCATCACCATGTCCGCGCCCTCGGCGATGTCGAGTTCGACCTCGCGCAACGCCTCGTCGGAATTGGCGCTGTCCATCTGGTAGGTGCGCTTGTCGCCGGTCAGCGTCTTGGCCGAGCCGATGGCGTCGCGGAACGGGCCGTAGAAGGCGGAGGCATATTTCGCGGCATAGGACATGATCTGCACGTCGATGAATCCGGCGGCATCCAGTCCTTCGCGGATCGCGCCGACGCGGCCGTCCATCATGTCGGACGGCGCGATGATGTCGCAGCCGGCTTCCGCCTGCACCAGCGCCTGCCGCACCAGCACCGCCACCGTCGCGTCGTTGAGGATTTTACCTTCCTCGATCAGCCCGTCATGGCCGTGGCTGGTGAAGGGATCGAGCGCCACGTCGCAGAGCACGCCGAGGCCCGGAAATTCCTTCTTGATGGCGCGCACCGATTGGCACACCAGATTATCGGGGTTGACCGCCTCGGAGCCGTGCTCGTCGCGCAGGCCCGGCTCGGTATAGGGAAACAGCGCGATGCAGGGGATGTTCAGCTTCACCGCCCGTTCGGCCTCGCGCACCGCCTGATCGACGGAAAGGCGCTCCACGCCGGGCATCGAGGCTATGGCCGCGCGCCTGTTGTGGCCGTCGGCCACGAACAGGGGCCAGATCAGGTCGTCCGTGGTGAGAACGTTTTCGCGCACCAGGCGGCGCGCCCATTCCGCCTTGCGGTTGCGGCGTGGCCGGACCACCAGATCGAGGCTCGGGGCGGAGAGGGCGGTCTCGCGGCGCGGCGTATCGCGCATTTCGATCGGACGCCCGAATTTGATCGCCATTTGATGTTCTCTCCTCAAGCGGCAGGCTGACTTTGATCCTCTCCTAGCACTTTGTACGGGTTCCGTCACCGCAGCCTTGACTTGTCGCAAGTTCGACCGAACTTGCCGCAAGCCCGATTGATTTTGCCGTGCCGAGGGGCCAAGAGTATCTTGCAAGAGTATCCGGTATGAGTGTCCCCGCGAAGGCGCATTCCTGAGGCCACGAGCAGCATTCCCTGATGTCTGAAACCCCAACGCGCGACCAGTCGCGGGACAACGCCATGTCGGTGGCGGCGATTTCATCGGAGCGGATCGAATCCGACGATAATGTGTGGACCCGGCGGCTGGTGCTGTTCCTGCGCATCATGGCCGTGATCTCCGTCGCCAAGGGTCTCTACCACTGGGCGCAGGTCACCGGCTTCATCGGCGGCGAAGAGGAAGCCTTCGAGAACCAGCCGGTGGCATGGCAAACCGCCACGGTTTATTTCGCCGTCATCGAACTGGTCGCCGCCGTCGGGCTTTGGCTGGCGACGCCATGGGGCGCGGTGGTTTGGCTGACGACCGTGGTGTCGATGGCGGTGATCGAGTTGATGTTTCCGGCGATCTACGGCGGCAGCCTGGCCGTGGTGGGATTTGAAGTCGTGATGCTGGCGGCCTATCTCGGGCTGGCATGGATGGCGGCGCGCGAACGGCCGCCATAGCGATCGGCATTCCGTGATATGGTTGCAAACCCGGCAGGGTGCATAAAATTTTCCGCAGTTTTCGCGGTAACTTTTCGGTCACCCTGACGCGGCGGCCACACCTGTTACGCGAGCGTTTCGAATTTGAACGAGCCTGTTCCCATATGTGACAGCGCCTGCCAACGAAGCGTGAACAGAGAACGCGCAGCGTCAATGAAAGGTTGCGAAAAGCCCTTGTCTGGTGGGCTTAATCCGCGATTCACTGTCTTAAATTCACGATCTCTTTATTGTCTTATTTAAGCTGATCTTCAAACGAGCCCCTTAAGTTGCGGCTATCAGGCGGGACAAAAGTTTCGTCGAATAAGTCGATAAAACGACTACAGGGGAAGTGTCATGATGAAAGCCGTTGCAACGGCGGTGGAAACCGCTGAGCGCGCTACCGGAAAGGCTCCGGTGCAGCCGCTCTATCTCGAAGCGTTGACCCTGGTGGAGCGGCTGCATCGCCGCCTGCTCGATGTCATCAAGGACGAATTTGATCGCCGCGGCCGCGCGGACATCAATTCAGTGCAGGCGCTCCTGCTCTATAATATCGGCGACAAGGAATTGACCGCAGGCGAGCTGCGCACGCGCGGCTATTATCTCGGCTCCAACGTCTCCTATAATCTGAAGAAGCTGGTTGAACTCGGCTTCCTCGACCATCAGCGTTCCCGCGTCGATCGCCGTTCGGTTCGCATTCGCCTGACCGCGCAGGGCCAGGATATTCGCCGCATCGTGGACGCGCTCTACCAGAAGCACGTCAAGACCGTCGAACAGGTCGGCGGCATCTCGAACGAGGAGTTCGCAACCCTCAACAAGTCGCTGCACCGGCTCGAGCGGTTCTGGACCGACCAGATCCTTTATCGGCTCTGAGATTTCTTTCGGCCAAGCCGGCGACTTGAAAAGACCGGCGGCCGTTCCGCAAAAGCAGAATACTTCCCCCCAGCGCATCGGTCCGGCTTTTCCGGGCCGGTGCGTTTTGTTTTTCACGGCGTTTCGAAGCATTCCCTCGGACTTGATCCGGGGCTGGATACCGGTTCGCGTGAAGAAAACGCGTCAAAACAATGGAGAAGCCGGTCATGCAAAAACCGGTTCTCGAAGAAGTGGAACTTTTGCCCGCATGCGGACTTTTCTCCCTGTATCGGAGGACGGCCATGCTGGTCGAGCGCGGATTGCGGGTCATGAATGTCGGCGTGGTGGGCGATGCCTATGCCATCGCCTCGAACTACCTGCGCCGCACCGGCGCCATCGCCGACGGTCTTGCGACCGACGAGGCGCTGCTCGAAATCATCGTGGAGATGTTCGAGCGCGGCGAATTCAACAGGATCAGGCTCGCCAACAAGGCCATCGCGAAATTCGAAGCCGAAGAATTGGTCTAACCCAAGAGGATTTCATGCAACCCGCCATCGACCGTATCATGATGACCTACGATCTCCTGATGAACCGCACTGCCGCGGCCAGCGCCGAGGCGCGCGCCAGGGTGACCGATTACGTCACCACGCTGTTCGAGGCTGGCGAGAAGGACATGAATCGGCTCACCGTATGCGGGCTGACTTATTTGCGCGAGCTCGACGGCTCGAGCGATCCGGTCAAGGCGGGGTACACGGGACTCTGATCGGCTTGAGCTTCCGCCGCTTGTGGCGCGCTCGTCAAGGTCCGCGCCCGCATCGTCGAACATTCAACGCGTCATGGAAACGATGACTTCGACAATCGGTCTCGTCGCGCGCGAACCCGGAGTAGGTTTGGGACGGGTAGGGCGCGGCGGAGCGCTGGGGATTGCTCTCCAGAAATCCGGCGGCCCCGCCGACCGCGGCGTAAATTGGATCTGCTGCGAAATTTCCCGGAAAAAATCCATTGGTCGGAAAGTCGCGGTGGTCGTCGCGGCCATCAAAGAAATGGCCACTGGTGTTGCCGTAGCGGATGGGGCGATCGCCGTAGTTCTGGGCAGATGCGGGCGTCATGGCCACGAATGCCATTAGAGCCGCAACCAACAGGCGTTTTCTTCCTTTCAGCGCGACCGGGCTTTGCTTCATGGTCTGATCGTTCCCCAATCGCCTTTCCATCCCGCCAGCCTTCCCTTTCGAAACTGCAGATAGAGCCCGTCGCTGCGGCTGGCCAGTGCGCTTCCCTGGACATTCGATGTTGCGAGAAACAGCTCGTCACCGGAACGGCCGCGAACGTAGTTCAGCGGCACGCCGAGAGCCTGCGAAACCTCATCGGCGTTCATGCCGAACGTTAGTGGGACACCATTCGGTGGGGTGCCGTGCGGGGATTGCTGGCCGGAGGCCGGTGTCAACGTCACGATCGCAAGCGCCATGCAGATGGCCATGCTGTTGACCATCAGCATTTTCAGGGAACGGCTGCAGCGTACCGACATTTAAACCATCCGACCCCGATGCGGCTCGTACCGCCTATGCCTCGTGACACATCCCGGCCGCACATCCACTCTAGGCGAAGATATTGAAACCCGCGACAGTATTTTCGGGAAACCCTTTGGGACCTCGATGCGCGCAACAGCGAACTCCGCCCTGGCGCGGTTAGACGGCAAACCAGGCGGAAACTCCATGGGCCAAAAAATTGCCCCGGACTCAAGGACCCCTACCGCGACGGAGGTGCGAATCCGATCCGCAGCGAAAGTACAAAATCGCCCATATTGACGGGTTTGAGGTTACCGGCGCGGTTCGAGTTCCGCGGAGCCCAAGGTGAACTCGCGGAACTTTCTGCTGGTCTTCCGAGTCTTACGCCGAACCCGGCGAAACGGATTGTGATCGCGGGCTTAACGTCTTGCTTGCCTCATATCGGGAGGAAACGATGCGGTCGCTAGTTGCACTCACCCTTGCGCTATCTTCTGTCACGCCAGTCGTCCATGCCCAAGATCAAGCGACGATTTCCGTGGGACCGTGGACGATTGCTACGTCTTCCAGGGCTGACAAGTTTCAAAGCTGCACCATGAGCCGGTCTGGGAACGATCTGGGTATATCGTTTGTCCGGACTCATGACGGCTTGGTCCTGCTTCTTGATTCATCAAAATGGAAGCTTGAGCGTGGCAAGGCGTACGACGTAACGCTGGTTGCGGGTTCGCGATCGATCCGCGCGAAGGCGTTGGCTGAAAGCAAGAGCGTCACGATCGATCTGGCAGACCAGCCCCTCAACGACAGAGTGCGAATTGCCAATACTCTCGAAGTGAGAGGCGAAGGAGCAACATTGAGGGTGCCGCTTGACGGAAGTGCGGCGGCGCTCGAACGCCTGGAGGGATGTTTTGAGAAGAATAGCCGCGCCGGGATCGAGAGTAATCCGTTTGTTGCGGCAAGTCGAAAGCCTTAACACGTCGAAAGGCTAAGGAAGCGTCGGCCGATCAGGTCTTTCGCTGCCATGGCCAAGATAGCGCGCGTCCGATCTTGTGCCGTCAGAGGTGACATACCTAGCGTTCGTCGGGCCGCAACTGAGTCGGGGCCTGTGGATGTGCGTTCGCATGCGGCGCCACAGGCAACGGCACGGGCTTGCGCGTGCCAAGGGCGGCCTGTGGCTGTGGCGCAGATGCCCTGGGCCGTACGTTTTGTTCAGATGCCCTGGCGATGGGTTGTGCCACCTGCTGCTGGCTCGCCTTGAGAAGGTCGACGGCCCGCGCAATATCGCGGGCCGCCTGTTCCTGGCTCGCCTTGATCTGCTCCATGGCCTTTGCATTGTCGCGGGCCAATTGTTGCTGGCTCTCCTTCAGCTGTTCGATCTCTCGCTCCACGCTGGCGAGATCGCGCGCCATCATCTGGAGCAGCTTCGCCGGCTCGGCAAACTCCGGGACGGCCGCCGGCGTGACGTCATGCGGCGCGATCTGGGCCGGCGGTACCGGCTCGGCTGCGGCCAACTGAAGGGAAGGCGGGTTCAGGGGTATGAAAAGCTGCAATATCTCCAGCGGCAGCGTTAAGGCTGAAACGAGCTGCGGCGCAGAACGCGCGACTGCGTCACCAGAGGGGGACTGCCAAACAAGAGCAGCGGCAACGATATACGCTGCAAGTAGCAAGCCGATGATGCCGCGCAGCCACGGTCGGTCCCGCGACCGCCGGGGATGGGCAGGCGGGGCCTTGCGCGCCAATCTGGAAAGCTCAGCGTCCATGCGCGCGAGCTGGTCGTCGGCGCTCTTGATTTGTTCATAGGCGTGCGCGATCTGTTCGTCGGCGCGTGAGACCAACGCATCCCGTGTTTCCTTCGCGTTCGTCGTGGGATGCATGGATGCCCCCAGGTCCGATCATCTCTGATTTTCGACAAGACTCCCCGATCCTGTTGTGACCAAAGCAAGGCCTTAAGATGGAAAGATGGGGTCATCCAACGCCATGCTTTCAGCCCCCTCGATTGGCGAGCGATGGCGCGATTCCGAAGATGCGCCTGCCGCTCGGAGACCGCGCCGTTTTTTGCAGACGAATTTATTTCGGAAAATCCGAAAATAACTCTTTTCACCGGACCCAAATCAGCAATATATCCCCTGTTGTCCCGCCCCACATGAGGGGCGTTTCGCGATCGTCACGGACGTTGGAGCGGGATGCGATGGACGCGGGCTGCGCTTTCGACGAGCGCGCGGCTCGCGGACGGAGAAGTCGTGTGGTCCTGACGCCCCGACGCTGGCGTCAAGTTGGCGAAAACAAGTTTTCGCCGGCGATGGTGGCAAGAAAGCCCGGTCACCAAGGAGAGCGCGAAGGAAGCCGTTAAAACCATCGCGTGCGGGAATGCCGGGTGATCCCGGTGCGACCGTGGTGACTACCTCGTGCGCTTTCTACACTTTGCGCGCGAGGCTGCGGGTGCAACGGGCACCCGGCATTCCCCACGCCCTCCGGGGCGGAACAATTCATGCCCAACCCGGGTGTTTCACGCCGCGGGAGCGCGGACGCTCGCCCGACCCGCTGCCCTTTTGCGGTGACCTCTGATAAACGTCGGCCGGTCAACGGGATCGCGAGGGAACCTCATGCTTATTCTGCATCATCTCAACGACTCCCGCTCGCAGCGGATTCTATGGTTGCTGGAAGAGCTCGGAGTGCCCTATGAGATTAAGCGCTATCAGCGCGACGCCACGACGCGGCTGGCGCCGCCGGAACTGGCGGCGGTTCATCCGCTCGGCAAATCGCCCGTCATCACCGACGGCGGCATCAGAATTGGGGAATCCGGCGCGATCGTCGATTACCTCATCCGCGCTTACGGCAAGGGAACGATGATGCCGGCAATGGGTACCGTCGATTACGAGGCCTATAATGAATGGCTGCACTATTCCGAGGGTTCGGCCATGCTGCCGCTGATGCTGAACCTTTATGTCTCCAGGTTGAAGGAAGCGGGCGCGCCTTTGCACCCGCGGATCGACAGCGAGATCGACAACCATCTCGGTTATGTCGATGGCGCGCTGAAGGGGAGGGAGTTCTTCATCGGCGACGCGCTGACGGGAGCCGATATTCAGATGAGCTTCGTCGGCGAAATGGCCAAAGCGTTCAACAAGCTTGGGCCGTATCCCAATCTTGCCGTCTGGCTCACGCGCATGCATGCGCGCCCGGCGTTCCAGCGTTCGATCGAAAAGGGCGGGGCCTACCGCTTTGCGAAATAGACTTTGCGTTGATGCTTAAGCAGGAAAAGATGAAACGAGTTTCCCGACTGGGTTTGCTGCCGCTGCTGATGGTGGCGGCTTGTACACAGCCAAGCTTTTTGAACTCGCCGACCGGCTCGCAGCCGGGCGTTTCGACTTCGCCCACCGGTCGCGCAACCACCAATCAATCGATCGCCAGCGCTTCCGCCGACCAGTGGCAACCGCCCCCCGATCCCGTATTCGTCGATGAATCGGTAGCGCCTTCTTCCATTCTGCCGAGCAAGGTCGGTGAGTGTGCCGACACGACCATCACCTCGATTACGGACCGCTTTGGCGCGGATTTGACGCCGTCCAAAAAGGGATCCGAAAAAGGGAGCTTCGTCAGATTCAGCAACTCGGGTTTCCAGGTCTCGATGGTGAAAGAGGGCGCGATCGTTCGGTCCCAGGTCTTTGACAAGGTCAGCATGTGTCTTGTCGAAATTCCCAAGGACTGCCAGCCCGGGGATATTCGCGGTCGCGTCTACAAGACGACGAATCTGCGGACGAAGGAGAGTTGGAGTCTGCCCAACGACGTCAAAAGCTGCGGCGGTGCGTAGTCTCGGAAAGCGAGATCAATGGCCGGGGCCTTCCGCGTTACCTCGCCTCATGTGACCGCCCGGGCGACGCCCGATGGGTGGTGCAGTTCCGGGAGGATATCTGCAGCCGCGATGGGGTTGGCCAGGCCCGGCCGCCCGCCCGCCAGGGTGGTATTCCCACCATATCTTGCATAAATATCAGGCCTGTACCGCAAGTGCTTGGCCATCGCCGGGCGATGTGGTATCCCGCAAACACTCTTTCGACTGCCACATGTGACCGACCGCAATGCCCGTATCTGGTTGCGGCGGTGGAGATATTTCGCCCATGAGCTCTTCTCCCACCAGCGCCAAGACCGCCTCCGCGCCCGACTCGTTCTTCACCGCCGGGCTTGCCGAGGCCGACCCGGACATCGCCGCCGCCATTCGCGGCGAGCTCGGCCGCCAGCGTCACGAGATCGAATTGATCGCGTCGGAAAACATCGTCAGCCGCGCCGTGCTGGAAGCCCAGGGTTCGGTCATGACCAACAAATACGCGGAGGGCTATCCCGGCGCACGCTACTATGGCGGCTGCGAATGGGTCGACGTCGCCGAGACTTTGGCGATCGAGCGCGCCAAGAAGCTGTTCGGCGCGGGCTTTGCCAACGTGCAGCCGAATTCCGGCAGCCAGATGAACCAGGCGGTGTTTCTGGCGCTGTTGCAGCCCGGCGATACCTTCATGGGCCTCGATCTCGCCGCCGGCGGACATCTCACCCACGGCTCTCCGGTCAACATGTCCGGCAAATGGTTCAAGGCCTCGCACTACACGGTGCGGCGGGAGGACCAGATCATCGATATGGATGCGGTGGCGAAACAGGCCGAGCAGGTACGGCCAAAACTGATCATCGCCGGCGGATCGGCCTATTCGCGCGCCTGGGATTTCAAGCGTTTCCGCGAGATTGCCGACAGCGTCGGCGCCTATCTGCTGGTCGACATGGCGCATTTCGCAGGCCTTGTGGCCGGCGGCGTGCATGCCTCTCCGGTGCCGCATGCCCATGTCACGACCACCACCACGCACAAGTCGCTGCGCGGTCCGCGCGGCGGCTTGATCCTGTGCAATGACGAGGCGCTGGCCAAGAAACTGAACTCGGCGATCTTCCCGGGCCTGCAGGGTGGCCCGCTCATGCATGTGATCGCGGCAAAGGCCGTCGCGTTCGCCGAGGCGCTGCGTCCGGATTTCAGGATCTACGCCAGGAACGTGGTCGAGAATGCGAAAGCGCTGGCGGAAGCCATGCGCGCCCACGGTTTTGACATCGTCTCGGGCGGCACCGACAACCATCTGATGCTGGTCGACCTCAGGCCCAAGGGGCTGAAGGGCAATGTCTCGGAAAAGGCGCTGGTGCGTGCGGCGATCACCTGCAACAAGAACGGCATTCCCTTCGATCCGGAAAAGCCGTTCGTCACCTCGGGGCTGCGCCTGGGTACGCCGGCGGCCACCACGCGCGGCTTTGGCGTCGCCGAATTCAAGCAGGTCGCCGGCATGATCGCCGAAGTGTTGAATGCGATCGCGCAGTCGCAGGATGGCACGGCGCCGATGGTGGAAGCCGCCATCAAGGAACGGGTTAAAGCGCTCACCGATCGTTTCCCGATCTATCAATAAGGTTCAGGCCGGATGCGTTGTCCAAGCTGCAATAGTCTCGATACGCAGGTGAAGGACTCGCGTCCGACCGAGGATTCGGCCGTGATCCGGCGGCGGCGGGTATGCATCGCCTGCAATTTCCGCTTCACCACATTCGAGCGCGTGCAGCTGCGCGAGCTCACCGTCATCAAGCGCAACGGCCGACGGGTGCCATTCGATCGCGACAAACTGGTGCGCTCGCTGCAGATTTCCCTGCGGAAGCGGCCGGTCGATCCGGAGCGGGTCGAGAAGATGGTCTCCGCCATCGTGCGCGAGCTCGAAAGCGGCGGCGAAGCGGAGATATCGTCCGAGGCGATCGGCGAGATCGTGATGGAGCATCTGCGCCAGCTCGATGACGTCGCCTATGTGCGTTTCGCCTCGGTCTATCGCAATTTCCGTGAAGCCAAGGACTTCGAGGCGGTGCTCGGCGAGCTTTCCGGCGACGATGACGCGCGGATTGCCTTGTTACGCAAATGATCTTCCGCATCCTGGAAGAGCAGCTCGCGCAAAAATCGAAGGAATTGAAGGCTGCCGACCAGCGCTTCATGCAGCTGGCACTGGCGCTTGGACGGCGCGGGCAGGGCCGCACCTGGCCCAATCCCGCCGTCGGCGCCGTGGTGGTCAGGGACGGTGTCATCGTCGGGCGCGGCTGGACCGAGGCGGGCGGCCGTCCGCACGCCGAGCCCCTCGCGCTCGCGCGCGCTGGCGAGGCTGCCCGCGGCGCCACGCTCTACGTGACGCTGGAGCCATGTTCGCATGTCGGCAAATCGCCGCCCTGCACGGATGCCGTGATCGCCGCCGGTATCAAGCGCGTGGTATCGGCGATCGAGGATCCCAACCCGGAAGTAGCCGGGCAGGGGCACGCCAGGCTGCGCGCTGCGGGGATCGCGGTCGATATCGGGCTCGGCGCGGGTGAGGCCGCGCGCGATCACGCCGGGCATTTCAGGCGCGTCCGCGACAAGCGTCCGCACGTGATCCTCAAGCTCGCGGTTTCCGCGGACGACAAGATTGCCGCCGCCGGCCACAAGCCCGTGGCGATCTCGGGTGAGGCCGCAAAGGCGCGCATGCACCTGTTGCGCGCGCAATGCGACGCCATCCTGGTCGGCATCGGCACCGTGCTGTCAGACGATCCGCTGCTGACCTGCCGCCTGCCGGGCATGGAGGCGCGTTCGCCGGTGCGGGTGGTGCTGGATCGCTCGTTGCGGATATCAGGCACCAGCCGGTTGGTGCATTCGGCCCGCGTGACGCCGTTGTGGGTGATGACGTCGAGCCTTGCGGAGGCGCCGGCGGCCATGAAACTGGGCGCTGCCGGCGCGCAGGTGATCCGCGTCGCCGCCACGGCCACGCCGCCGCCGGGGCTGGATCTGCCGGCCGTGCTGCATGCACTGGCGGAACGGGGTATCACACGTCTCCTGGTGGAAGGCGGCGCGCGCGTGGCCGCCTCCTTTATTGCGGCAGGTCTTGTCGACGAATTCTGGTTGCTGCGTGGCCCCGATGCCGTTGGCGCCGACGGCGTCGCGGCGCTGGACGCCTTGCCGCTCACGACAGTCACGCAGTCGCCGGGCTTTCGCGTTCGTGCTAGCGAGGACCTCGATAAGGACACTCTTACCGTGTACGAGCGCTCTTGATGTTTACCGGGATAGTCACCGACGTCGGCGAAATCGTCAGCCTGACGCCAACCGCGCAGGGGCAGTTGCACCGGCTTCGCATCGCCTGCCGTTACGACCGCTCCACCATCGCGGACGGCGCCTCGATCGCCTGCAACGGTGTTTGCCTGACCGTGGTCGCCTCTGGCGTTGAACAAGGCAAGACCTGGTTCGATGTCGACGCCGCCGCCGAAACGCTCGGCATGACCACCGCGAAGCGCTGGACCGTCGGCACCCAACTCAATCTGGAGCGTGCGCTGAAGATCGGCGATGAACTCGGTGGCCACATCGTTGCCGGTCATGCCGATGGGATCGCCTCCATCGTCAGACGCGATGATCTGCCCGATATGGCGCGGTTCGAACTGCGCACCACGCGGGAACTGGCTCGTTTCATCGCGCCCAAGGGCTCGGTGACGCTCGACGGCGTGTCGCTGACGGTGAATACCGTCGACGACGTCGCCTTTTCGGTGCTGATCATTCCGCATACGCTCGATGTGACGATACTTGGCGGCTGGCGTGCGGGCAGCGAGGTCAATATCGAGGTCGACCTGATGGCGCGCTACGCGGCGCGGCTATCGGAAATGAAATAGAAGCGGCCCTTGATCGAGCGGGTCTTGGCTTTGGACGCTGCTGCGCCTAAAACCCGCACCGATCTATCAAATATAACAGGAACGAGATGGCAGACGCGCGGCGCGCACAGTTAAAGGATCAGACCGACATTTCCGGCGCCCGCGCGCTGATCGTCGAGGCGCGTTTTTATGATGATATCCAGGACGCGCTGCTGGAAGGCGCGGTAGCCGAACTGAAGGCCGCTGGCGTCACCCATGAGGTGATCACGGTGCCTGGCGCGCTGGAGATCCCGGCCGCGATCGCGATCGCGCTCGATGCCGCCGAGAGGGACGGCAAGCCCTATGACGCGGTGATCGCGCTGGGCTGCGTCGTCAGGGGCGACACCATCCATTTCGAAATTGTATCGATGGAGTCCTCGCGGGCGCTGATGGATCTTGCGGTCGCAAGAAGGATTCCGCTCGGCAATGGCATCATTACCGTTAACACCGACGCGCAGGCCTGGGCGCGGGCGCGGGCGAGCGAGCTCAACAAGGGCGGCGACGCCGCGCGCGCGGCGCTCGCCATGCTGCGGATCAAACGCCGGCTGACGCGGGCCTGATCATGACAGACGACAAGAAGAAGCAGGCAAAAGGTCCGGACAGGAAAGCCAACCGGCGCGGCGCGGCGCGGCTCGCCGCCGTGCAGGCGCTGTATCAAATGGACATCGGCGGTGCCGGGATCAACGATATCTTCGCGGAGTTCGAGAGCCACTGGCTCGGCGGCGAGGTCGAAGGCGACAAATATCTGCCGGCTGAAGCGGCATTTTTCCGCGACATCGTGTCCGGCGTGGTGCGCGATCAGGCCAAGCTTGATCCCTTGATCGACGACGCACTGTCGAAGGGGTGGCCGCTGAAGAGGATCGATGCCATCCTGCGGGCGGTGCTGCGGGCCGGCGCTTACGAACTTGAGCATCGCAAGGACGTGCCCGGCCGCGTCGTGGTCTCGGAATATGTCGATGTCGCGCACGCCTTTGTCGAGGCGGATGAGACCGGCATGGTGAATGCGGTGCTGGACCAGATCGGCCGCCAATTTCGCGCCGACGAGTTTGTGCGGGCGGGCCGCTGAGATGATCGCCCCCGGTGCAGGTGCATCCGGAGAGGACGCGCTGATCGCGCGGTATTTCAAGCCGCTGGCGACCGATCCCGGCGCGTTCAACCTCGTCGACGACGCGGCGATCCTGAAACCCTCGGGCGACGATATCGTGGTCAAGACGGACGCCATTGTCGAGGGCGTCCATTTTCTCTCCGGTGATCCGCCGGACACCGTCGCGCGCAAGGCGCTGCGGGTGAACCTTTCCGATCTCGCCTCCAAGGGCGCGACACCCGCCGGCTTCCTGCTGACATTGGCGCTGCGCAGCGCCGACGATACCTGGCTCGCGCCGTTCGCGCGTGGGCTGGGCGAGGACGCAACGCAATACGGCTGTCCCCTGCTGGGGGGCGATACGGTTTCCACGCCGGGTCCGCTGATGATTTCGATCGCGGCCTTCGGGCGCGTGCCCCCAGGCCAAATGGTCCGCCGCAGCGGCGCCCGTCCCGGCGACCGCGTTGTCGTGACGGGGACGATTGGCGATGCCGCGCTCGGCCTTGACATTCTCAGGGGGGGCAGGGTGGCCGCCGTGCTTGCCGGTGACGCAGCGGCGCGAGAAATGCTGGTCGATCGATACCGGGTGCCAAAGCCGCGGAATGCGCTGGCTCTGGCGCTCCGGGACCATGCGCATGCGGCGATGGACGTATCGGACGGTCTTGCTGGCGACCTGGCCAAGCTTTGCGCGGCGTCCGGCGTATCGGCGGTCATCGACGCGCCATGCATCCCCTTGTCCAAAGCCGCCGCTGCAGTGCTCGCCGCTGGCGCTGTCGGCATGGAGGCACTGGTTGCCGGCGGCGACGATTACGAGGTCTTGTGCGCGATCCCCGAGGATGAGTTTGAACGGTTTGCGCGAACTGCGGGTATCGCGGGAGTGGGGGTAAGCTCGATCGGGACCGTGATCGCCGGGGCGTCTCCGCCCAGGTTTCTCGATGCGCAGGGCAGGGACATCCCGCTGCCGCGCCTCTCCTACAGCCACTTCTAGGATTTTGCCGAAAAGCGGCCGTTTGGAACTAAATAGCTGCCTAAATCGACCATTTTGGCGGGCCACGGCGTTGCGCCGACGATATGATTTTGGCATGGTCCGGCCCGATTTGAGGCGGCCCTTTTGGGCAGGGGAGGCCTTTTTTAAGCGCCCGCCGCGCTCGCGGCGATCGGCGGGGGGTAAGCAACAAGTAAGCAACAAGAAAGATCCGGGGGCAAATTCAATGACAGCATTATGGGCGATTGTATTCTGCGGAGCGCTTTCCATCGTTTACGCCATCTGGGCGACGGTATCGGTTTTGAAGGCGGATGCCGGTAATCCGCGGATGCAGGAAATCGCGGCCGCGGTGCGTGAAGGCGCGCAGGCCTACCTCCGGCGCCAGTACACGACGATCGGCATGGTCGGCGTCGTGATTTTCGCGCTGCTTGCCTACTTCCTCGGCATACTCGTCGCGGTCGGCTTTGCCATCGGCGCGATCCTGTCGGGCGCGGCCGGCTTCATCGGCATGAACGTTTCGGTGCGCGCCAACGTCCGCACCGCGCAGGCCGCAACCGTTTCGCTGGCCGGAGGACTTGAACTAGCGTTCAAGGCCGGCGCCATCACCGGTCTTCTGGTCGCCGGTCTCGCGCTGCTCGGCGTGACGCTTTATTTCGGCTTCCTGACCTTTTCGCTGCATCTGGCCGCGGACAGCCGTACCGTCGTTGACGCGATGGTCGCGCTCGGCTTCGGCGCTTCGCTGATCTCGATCTTCGCCCGTCTTGGCGGTGGTATCTTCACCAAGGGCGCCGACGTCGGCGGCGATCTCGTCGGCAAGGTTGAAGCCGGCATTCCCGAGGACGATCCGCGCAACCCCGCGACCATCGCCGACAACGTCGGCGACAACGTCGGAGATTGCGCCGGCATGGCCGCCGACCTTTTCGAAACCTATGCGGTGACCGCGGTCGCCACCATGGTGCTCGCGGCGATCTTCTTCGCCAAGACACCGATACTGCTGAATATGATGACGTTGCCGCTCGCGATCGGCGGCATTTGCATCATCACCTCGATCATCGGCACTTTCTTCGTCAAGCTTGGCGCCAGCCAGTCGATCATGGGCGCGCTCTACAAGGGCCTGATCGCTACCGGCGTCCTGTCGCTTGTCGGCGTCGCCGCCGTGATTTACTGGCTGATCGGCTTCGGCAAGCTCGCCGGCGTCGAATACACCGGCATGGCGTTGTTCGAGTGCGGCGTCGTCGGCCTCGCCGTCACCGGCTTGATCATCTGGATCACCGAATACTACACCGGGACCGACTATCGTCCGGTGAAGTCGATCGCGGCGGCTTCCGTCACGGGTCACGGCACCAACGTGATCCAGGGCCTCGCCATCTCGATGGAGTCGACCGCGCTGCCCGCGATCGTCATCATCGCCGGCATTCTGGTCACCTACAGCCTTGCCGGCCTGTTCGGCATCGCGATCGCCACAGCGACAATGCTGGCTCTGGCCGGCATGATCGTTGCGCTAGACGCGTTCGGTCCGGTCACCGACAATGCCGGCGGCATTGCCGAAATGGCCGGCTTGCCCAAGGAAGTCCGCAAATCGACCGACGCGCTCGACGCGGTCGGCAACACCACCAAGGCGGTCACCAAGGGCTATGCGATCGGGTCCGCGGGTCTCGGTGCGCTGGTGCTGTTTGCGGCCTATAATCAGGATCTCAAATTCTTCATCGGGGACGCTGCCAACCACCCTTACTTCAAGGGCGTCAATCCTGACTTCTCGCTCAATAACCCCTACGTCGTCGTGGGTCTGTTGTTCGGTGGCTTGCTGCCGTATCTGTTCGGCGCGATGGGCATGACGGCGGTTGGTCGTGCGGCGGGCGCCATCGTCGAGGAAGTGCGGCGTCAGTTCCGCGAGAAGCCGGGCATCATGAAGGGCACCGACAAGCCGGACTACGGCAAGGCGGTCGACCTTCTGACCAAGGCGGCGATCAAGGAAATGATCATCCCGTCGCTGCTTGCCGGTGCTGTCCCCGATCTTCGTCTACTTTGTGATCTACGCGATCGCGGGCGGCGGCGCGGCCGGCAAGTCGGCGGCGTTCTCCTCCGTCGGCGCCATGCTGCTCGGTGTGATCGTGACCGGCCTGTTCGTCGCGATCTCGATGACCTCGGGCGGCGGCGCCTGGGACAACGCCAAGAAGTACATCGAGGACGGCCATTACGGCGGCAAGGGTTCCGACGCCCACAAGGCGGCGGTGACCGGCGACACCGTCGGCGATCCCTACAAGGATACGGCGGGTCCAGCTGTTAACCCGATGATCAAGATCACCAACATCGTGGCGCTGCTGCTGCTGGCGATCCTGGCGCACTGACCTGCGATCGACGATCCAGAAGAAAAACCCCGCGGTGCGAGCCGCGGGGTTTTTATTTGGGCCACGAAAAACCGGATGCTCCTCGCCCCTGCGCCTCACAAGGGCAGCGCTTCAAGTTCGCAATCGTCTTACTGACCTTGACCGACGTTAAGCGCCTTGAACAGCGGCGCCACGTAGTTGATCTCCTGGCCCGACGTCGGGGTGGTACGGCTGATGAAGTCGAATATCATGCCGTCCTTCATCCCGTAATTGGCAAGCCGCCTGACCTGGCGGTTCTTGTCGAAATAGATCGCGATCACGCGCTGGTCGATGATCTTGTCGTTCATGAAAGCGAATGTTCGATCGGCGCGCTGGGAAATGTAATAGAAGACCTCGCCGTTGAGGGTTGCGACCGTGGACGGCGTGCCCATCACGATCAGGACCTGATCCTGGCTCGCCCCGATGGGAATTTGCTCAAGGGCGCCGGGCGGCAGGATGTAGCCCTTCTGAAACTGCTCGCCGCAGCCGCCCAGTACCGCGCACACCAACGCGGCCGCTGCGGCGGCGCGCAAACCGCGCCAGCGCGTCGCGAAGCCGCGCTGAGAGCTCTTCTGACTGGAATCAATCATTCCGGAACCGGTCCCATCCCCTTGCAACGGGCGAGGCGTTGACGTACCGGGCAGCACGTTAGAATGCAACATTCGCGGGCACCCAATAGGCAAACCTTTGGGGCTCGCTTGCGGAACCCACAATGCTTTGGCCGTTCAATCACTTCAGGAAGCCCCGGGCGCCCTTGCGAGGCACCATTGAGGCCATCTATGGCATGATCGTGACGCAAGCGCGAGAACCATCATTCTATCGTGATTTGGGCGTACCGGACACGGTTGACGGTCGTTTTGATCTGCTGGTGCTGCATTTGTGGATGGTATTGCGACGATTTAAATCCATAGAAGGCGGCGCAGACCTCTCCCAGGCGCTTTTCGATCACTTCTGTGACGACATGGACGCCAATTTGAGGGAAATGGGTGTCGGGGATCTTACCGTCCCGAAACGCATGCAGGCCTTCGGGGAAGCGTTCTATGGCCGGGCGGCTGCCTATGATCTCGTTCTTGCTTCAGGAACGGAACCGCTCGCGCGGGCGCTCTGCAAGAACATCCTGAACGGGAAGGCCGTCGAAAAAGCACGGCGGCTTGCCACCTATGCCGAGACGGCCATCGCGGATTTGGCCAGTCTCGACGAGGCGACGCTACGGGGAGCGGCGTGGAAGTTTCCCTTACCAGCCGAGGCTGGCGCCCAGCCATAAGCAGAAAATATCAGCATGACGAATACAGCAGATCCCTGGAGAGTCCCCCTTACCGTGATGCAAATACCGGACACCGGATTGCATCGCGACATTGAAGCCGACCAGGCGGCACGTGAGGCTATGGCAGAGGTCGGGGGCTTGCGGGAAGTCCTGTCGGCGAGCGCTTCGCTGGACGTGATGCCCAAAAGCGGGGGCCGTGTCCATGTCACCGGCCACGTGCGGGCACGGATCGGACAGACCTGCGTGGTGACGCTGGACCCGATCGAGAACGAACTCGACGAGCCGATTGATCTGATCTTTGCGCCGCCGGAGCAGATTCCGGATTTGTCCGAACTGGTCGATGAGGCTGCCGAAAGCGATGCGGAGATTCCCGATCCGCCGGAACCGATCATCAATGGCGTGATCGATCTTGGCCAACTCGCCACCGATGCATTGTTCCTGGCCGTGGATCCTTACCCACGCAGACCGGACGCGGTTTTCCAGCCGCCGGTGGAAGCCGCCGACCCCAATGATCACCCCTTCGCCGCGCTCAAAGCGCTGCGGTCCGACGCAAAAGCGTCGACCCCCAGGAAGCCCTCAGGCAAGCCCAAGGGAGGCGAAGGTGATTGAGGGGCGCTTGCAGAGCTGGCGGCGGAACAATTCCGGGGCCGCGGTCAAGCCCGTATTTCAGTTTAGGGCATTGAATTAGCTGGAGTTATTCACATATCGCGAATCTGCCCCGTTGCGGCTCGGACCCCAAAAGGGGGCGGTCAAGAGGTTGTGTCGGGGCGGGGAAACGCTATTGTCGCGGCCCGGCCGGGGCGCAGCGTAGCGCTTCGCCGATCGCCGCCGTCCGCGGCGATTTCCGCCGCCCAGCGATTCAAGTCCGCAAGAGATCAGGTTTCCGGGACGTTCATGCCTCAAAAGGTTCGAATCGCGCTTGACGCCATGGGTGGCGATGTCGGCGCATCGGTCGTCATTCCCGGCGCCGCGATTTCATTGACCCGGCACCCCGACACTGAATTCCTGCTGTTCGGCGATCGTGCCGTCATCGAGCCGCAGTTGGCCAACCATCCCGCACTGAAGGCGGTCTCCCGCGTCATTCACACCGACGTGGCCGTCAGCATGCACGACAAGCCCAGCCAGGCCTTGCGGCGTGGCCGCAAGTCGTCGTCGATGTGGCTGGCCATCGAAGCCGTCAAGAAGGGCGAGGCTCACGTCGCGGTATCCGCCGGCAATACCGGTGCACTGGCAGCGATGGCGCGGTTTTGCCTGCGCATGCTGCCCGGGATCGACCGGCCGGCGCTGGCGGCGATCTGGCCGACAGCACGCGGCGATTCGGTGGTGCTCGATCTCGGCGCCACGATCGGCGGAGATGCGCATCATCTGGTGGCGCTAGCGGTGATGGGCAGCGCCATGGCGAGCGTGCTGTTCAACCGCGAGCGGCCCACCGTAGGCCTGCTCAATATCGGCGTCGAGGAGATCAAGGGCCGCGAAGAAATTCGCGAGGCGGCGGAGTTGCTGCGCGGCATGAACCTTCCCCAGCTCGAATATATCGGCTTCGTCGAGGGCGACGGCATCGGCAAGGGGGCCGCTGACGTCATCGTCGCCGAAGGTTTCAGCGGCAACATCGCGCTGAAAGCCGCAGAAGGCACGGCACGCCAGATCACCGAATTCCTGCGTACGGCGCTGTCACAGACCTGGCGTTCGAGGATCGGTTATCTGCTCGCCAAAAATGCCTTCAAGGCGCTGCGGGACAAGCTCGACCCCTCGAAATCCAATGGCAGCGTGGTGCTCGGCCTGAACGGGATCGTCGTCAAGAGCCACGGCGGGACCGATGCCGAAGGCTTTGCGTATGCGGTCGATGTTGGCTATGAGATGGTCCGCTACGATCTCCTCAACAAGATCAATCAAATGCTCAATCGTGACGGCGGCGCGTTCGTGCCCCCGCCGACCGCGCCGGAGGCTGTCTCGTGACTGCGATACGTTCGGTCGTACTCGGCTGCGGCTCCTACCTGCCGCAGCGGGTCCTGACCAATGCTGAACTGGCGGCGCGGATCGACACCTCCGATGAGTGGATCGTGCAGCGTACCGGCATCCGGCAGCGCCACATCGCCGCGGAGGGCGAGTTCACCTCGCACCTGGCGATCCATGCCGCGCGGTCGGCGCTTGCCAACGCCGGAGTAGACGCGCAGTCGATCGACCTGATCGTGGTGGCCACCTCGACCCCCGACAACACCTTTCCGGCGACAGCGGTCGCGGTCCAGGATGGGCTTGGCATCCACCACGGAGCAGCCTTCGATCTGCAGGCGGTGTGCTCCGGGTTCGTTTTTGCGCTCGCTACCGCGGACAGCTTCCTGCGCACCGGCTCGTTCAAGCGTGCGCTGGTGATCGGCGCCGAAACCTTTTCGCGGATTCTCGACTGGAGCGACCGCGGTACCTGCGTGCTGTTCGGTGACGGCGCCGGCGCTGTCGTGCTGGACGCCCAACCGCAGCCCGGCAAGTCCTCCGATCGCGGTATCCTGACCACCCATCTGCGCTCCGACGGGCGGCACAAGGCCAAGCTCTATGTCGATGGCGGTCCTTCCTCGACCCGCACGGTGGGTTATCTGCGGATGGAAGGCCGCGAAGTTTTCAAGCATGCCGTCGGCATGATAACCGACGTGATCGTCGATGCCTTCGAAGCGACCGGCACCAGCGCTGCGGACATCGACTGGTTCGTTCCGCATCAGGCCAACAAGCGAATCATCGATGCTTCGGCGCACAAGCTTCATATTGCGCCGCAGAAAGTGGTGCTCACGGTCGACCTGCACGGCAACACGTCGGCGGCCTCGATTCCGCTGGCTCTGTCGGTTGCGGTCGCGGATGGGCGCGTGAAGAAGGGCGATCTGGTGCTGCTGGAAGCCATGGGCGGCGGCTTCACCTGGGCGTCGGCGCTAGTGCGATGGTAGGCGGCAGGTTAAAAAAATCTGTATAGTTGGCGATGTTCTTTCATGCTATTGCATTGATGTGCGCTGTTGACCGTAGGTAGTTAAGCTCTTAATTTCAGATGCGAATACTTTGTTCGCCGTGAGTTGGGGCAGGCGATGACCGGAACCGGAAAAACCGTCACACGTGTTGATCTGTGCGAAGCCGTCTACCAGAAGGTGGGGCTGTCGCGTACGGAGTCATCGGCGTTTGTGGAACTGGTCTTGAAGGAGATTACCGATTGCCTTGAGAAGGGCGAAACGGTGAAATTGTCTTCGTTCGGCTCGTTCATGGTGCGCAAGAAGGGCGAGCGGATCGGTCGTAACCCCAAGACCGGCACCGAGGTGCCAATTTCGCCACGTCGCGTAATGGTGTTCAAACCGTCGGCCATTCTGAAGCAACGGATCAACGGTCACAGCGCCGGCAACGGCGAGGGCAAGGCCGACTAGATCAATCGCTGAACCGGGGCGACCAAAAAAAGGAGCTGGCATTTGGACAAGGCGCCGGATGCGTTCCGAACCATCAGCGAGGTCGCCCACGATCTCGACATCCCCCAACACGTCCTGCGGTTCTGGGAGACGCGTTTCACCCAGATCAAGCCGATGAAGCGGAGTGGGGGGCGCCGTTACTATCGTCCCGATGATGTCGATCTGCTCCGCGGCATCCGCCGGCTTTTGTATGGCGAGGGCTATACCATCCGCGGGGTGCAGCGCATTCTGAAAGAACATGGCATCGGGTCGGTCCAGCGGCTTGCGGATGCGTCTGCGATAGCCTCGTTCGGCGCGATCGAAGAGGTGGTCGGGCAAAGTGTTCTGGAGCAGGATGACTACGCGGTTCCGAGTATCGACGTCGATGACGACGACTATGACGGCGCGGAGAGCCGGGTTTCTCGCCGAGCCGGACGCAATAGGGACGCAGACCCCGAGGAGTTCGAGGAAGACTCCATTCCCGGTGTGGCCGACCTGGCGCTTCCGTTCGAAGTGGAGCGTCTGAAAAGCGTGCTGCAGGATCTGCTCGCCTGCCGGCAGTTGCTCGATGCCGCGATGAAGGATGGCTAACCGCCAGGTCTCGGCGGAACCGGCGTTTTGTCGGTAGGGAAGGATCGCGCGCCTTGCGCGACAGCCGGATCAAAGCTAAGGGAACGGCATCGGAGCGTGGCGCAGCCCGGTTAGCGCACTAGTCTGGGAGACTAGGGGTCGGAGGTTCAAATCCTCTCGCTCCGACCAAAAATTCCCGTATCAATGCGGGCTTCTCGACCATCGGTCGCATAGACGGCCTATCATGGCTCGACCTCGTCGGGATTTGCGGAGCCCCAAGATCGACCGGCAAGGTCACGCGCCGCCAAAGGCTGGAAAATCCCGGCGTAGTGCGGGCTCGCCAATGGTCGTGGCAGCTCATCAAGATATTGTGGTCAATCCGAGTTCAGGCTTGTGGTGGTCTCGCCGGTCGCGGCGAGCAAGGGCGACCTGGACGAAAATGATCGCGCACACTGTAGCCACAGCAGAAAAAATGTGTTTGCCCAACCCCTCATGCCAAAACTCGTACATGGGCAAGCTGAGACAAACGAAAACAAGACGCCAGATATTGAACCCAAATTGAATTAGCGCTGCACCCAGGCCAATAAAGATGTCGCTTTTCAGCCAGTACGGCCTATGCAGCATCGAAAGCGTCACCCAACACAATGACGCCAACGAAAGATTGTGGAACGACGCGCATGGCGCGGTAATCGCTACGTCGTGGCCGCTCGGAGTATTGACGACGGTTCCACTCCAGGATGCTCCTGGCACCAAATGACCTACTAGCCATCCGACGATTCCGGCGTCGATTTGCAAAAACAGGAATGCGAGTTTTGAAAAAACCAGCGGCGCCCAAACCGCCTGTACCGCCACTGCGGCGACGACGGTGCCGGCGGCCCTCGTATTCAGGTCGTGGCGATCTCTGACAAACAGATAAAAAGCGAACAGGGTGATTGAAGAGCCCGCGAACCCCATGCAGGCTATCAATATAGCGGAAGCGCACCCTAACCAATCAAGCAGCGATGCGTTGCCGGGCCGCCCCCTTGAAAGAAGGTACAACGACACGACGGCGCCAAAGAACTCGAATGCTCCCAGCGCGGCGCGACCACCGACGTCAACCCGTTCATCCAGATTGGTGAACGCGTCAAAGAAGAAAATCGCAAAAACAGCTACGCCAGATGCAAGGAGGACCTTAGTCGCTCGCATGGTTGTCTGATCAATCAGGACGGAAAAAAGCTCAGGTGAGGCACGGTGAAGGATTTACCGTTGCTTGACTTGCCTCAGTCCCTTGAGCCGGGGAAATATCACAAAAGCCAGCAGCGCAACCATCGCGGCTGCTGCGCCGATCATTCCTTCTCCAATTTCAGGGCCGGGTGCGGCCAAGGGGGCCGCCACAGCTGACCCAGCGATCGCGCAAACAACAGCGGTTAGGGATAGTGTCCGAAATAACGACATGTGTCCTCCAGATCTCCCGAACAGAATTAAATGCCGTTAAATGGTTAGTCAATACAATAATTTGTGACGGCGGTTTTGGGCTGGGAGATGTTTGTGGACAAAAATCGGATAAGCCGGCCGGGAATGTCGCGATCTACGAATATTTTGCCCGGCGGGCATTTAAATGGGTATGACCCGCGAGATATTATTTGAAGAGCTTCCCCGTGGCATTTTACATTGCCCCAAAATCGCACGGCGGATGGGACCCCTCCCAAGGGCGGTGGCCTTGTCATGCGCAAGGCAAGCGATCAGGTTTCCTTTTCCGCGAACGGTTTGGCAAGCGTCCGACTGTCTCCTGATCTTTCGTTAGTTCCGCAGCAGGCAGCATCAGCAGGATTTTGTGCCAATCCTGGTCGCGGCGTGAAGCGCGATGTTTTCGTTACGATTGAAGCGCAGCATGCTGCCTCCGGCGTCGCCGCGCGAAACGCGGCGCGCTGGTACCGACGCCGAACGTCCTGTTCTCGACGCAACGTAAGGTTATTGCCGGGCAGACAAGCGAGAGTGGGGCAGCGTCACTGTCCGGATTTAGCGATGCTTAGGAAGAGCCTCAGCCATGGCAGATGACAAGCGTGATGGCCACAAGATCACTTGGGCGCAGCAAATTTTCGGAAGGGATGCTGCGATCCCCCGACATAATCCGCTGGAGTCAAAGGCGAACGATACGGTGGAGCCCCAAGGTGCTCCTGCCCCCGCGCGCGTTTCTCCATTGGGTGAAAGTGCGGCGCTTGCCGTCGGGGAGGCAAGCGAAGGTGAGGCCCATCAAAAGCAGTTCAAGACAGCCGCGGAGCTTGCCAGAATGATTGAATTCGATTTGGCGCGTCATCCCGACTGTCCCAGAGCCGGATTTCGAGTGACGGTTTATGGCTGGCCGTATTGGCGCGCGATGTTGACGATTACGCCCGCCGCGGGCGGCATTCGCAATCCCCAGGAATGGCGTGACCTTACCAGCGATCTCGCCGAGCGGCTTCGCAAGCGGTACGATTTGGCCTGGGAAGAGTGAGTGACCATGCGATTGGTTTCTTGCGGCAAGAATGAGCTTTAACTCTTTTTTAACCATAAAGATTGAGCCTCGGAACGCTCCGGTCCGGGTGAGTGGCTGCATTCATCGCCCGACGCGTGCTTCTTGATAGTTGATCCTTTGGGCTACGGGCGGTGCTCGTGGGGGCTCGATGGAGTAACGGCATGTCTAGTCGTGAGGTGCAATCCGACGATAATTTGCTTTCGGCATTCGCGTTGATGATCGGTGGCGCGTTGGGTGTCGGCCTTCCCATGGCGCTGGTGATTATCTGGGTTTGCTCCTGACTTCCTCAGGAGCCATGGTGCGGTGCGGGCAGATGCACCGGCGCGGTCGCGGGTCGTCGGAGCAATCCGGGCCCTCACTTACGCGCTGAGGTCGCGCGTTGGAAATATTCGACGTGCAGATCGGCGCGGGGTTTGTCTCGGTCACCGGCGAGTCCATCGTAGCAATGGAGAATGCGGTGCGAGTGGGGCGCGCGGAGTAGAGTCCCGCGCCATGGGATCAACGATTCTTCGATCCGATCTTGGCGCCGGGCCGCAAGCCGCCTTGTCACCTCAAAGTTCTCGAAGGCCAAAACAACAGCACCAGTACAATTGCCCAAACAATACCCCATCCGATCCACGTGATGTTCGGGTGGGCTGCCTGCCATTCGAGAAATCGTTTATGAATGATCATCAGAATGTTCCCTCATCAATCGTGTAACGGGGAGGGGTCGGATCAAATTGATCCAAATCAACGCTATCCGGCGAGCAAGCGGGTCACGTTGCGAGCCCGCCGCCCGATATATCAACGCTCGTCGGATACGAGGACGGCCCGGTTTCGGAGTCGGATCGTATTTCGCGCTCGGCTGAAGACCTTGTTTGCTCGAGATGGGTCAAAAAAACGATTGTGCGGTTACTTTCGGGAATTGTCGCGGCCGGGATGTTCGCGAAGTTCGTTTAATATTGCTCGAGGGATTGAGTTCTGGAAATGAATTTACATTCGGCAACTGACCGCACGGAGCGCTCCCGGATCGAGCGGGGCATCCGCAAAAATGATTTGTCGCTTTCCAAGATCAGGGAAGATCGTCGCCGGCTTGCACTCGGACTTGCGGAATTCAAATTGCTGAGTCGGCTGCTGGCAAGCAGATTGCAGGCCGACCTGTCTCGGTCAGGTATTCGGATACAAGCGAACCACAGGGCTCTTCGTTCGCGAAATCGTTCCGTCAGATTTCGCTCCATGTAAGACCTATTTTTGCCATCAAGATATAATTGGTTAATTAGTAGCTCAGTACTTTCACTGAATAATCGAAATGTTCATGGCGATGGTCCGTGCGCGGTCGCGATTGAGCTACGGCAATCAAGATGGAGACCTTCTTCGGAAATGGAACCGACAAAGTTTTTGGGGGAATGCAAGTGAAGTTCCGCAATTTGGATCTGAATTCGCTGTCGATTGATGAGTTGTGGGCGCTTCATGAAGAAGTCGACGCGGTTCTGTCAGAGAGAATCCTGACGGAAAAGCGCGCATTGGAGGAACGTCTCGCCAGGCTCAACCGCGCCTTTGCCGCAAAGGGGAGGATCGCGGGTGTGGATTCCAAGACCAACCGGCGTCGTGCGCTCCGCCGAAAATATCCTCCGGTCCTTCCAAAATATCAAAACCCAAATGACCGGTCGGAAACCTGGGCCGGTCGGGGCAAGCAACCGCGGTGGCTGGTATCCCAACTCAAGGCCGGCAAGAAAATAAGCGACTTCTTGATTAGCCGCGCCGAGCGGCAGTCGGGCAGCCGGCGCCGATCCGCCTAGTCTCAGAGCCAGCCCCTCCGCTCGTTCACAATTGTATTTTCTTTTGCTGCGAAGAATCCGAGCACCGGTGTCGGTGCCTCAGATTACTTTCGGGCCTTGAGAGCCCGCGTATTTCGACGGCCAGGCTTGAGTTGAAATCGTCCATTTCATGTCCGGTGCTGCCTCAGACGTCGGCTCCATTGCTCCAATGGTTGCTTTCTACCGACACGGGCTCAAAAAAGAAGTGCGTCAAATCCCGTTCGGCGTCTCAAGCGGAGGTTCGGTCGGACGGCACAAGAATTGTGTCCGGGCACCCGAATGCTTTAAGGCAGAACCATTGGCGATCCGAGCGCTGCCCAAACCGATCGCGACATTAAGAATGTTCGTTGAGGTTACTTCGCGACGGCCATTGAACCGATGTGGTGTCGCGCTAAATGTAACGGCGATCGGCCCCACGGGCCCGAGTTCGGGATTATTATTCTATTCCGTGACTTTTATAGGTGCAGGCTCTTGGGTGCATGAACGAGCATTTCACAAAAGTCATTTACCTGATTGCGATTAGTGTAGCGACGATTGGCTGGGTCTGGCTTTTGGCCAATGGTGCCATCGCCTTGCTCGGGCTTTAGCGTTTGCCTGCCAGCACGTCGAACACGCGGCCGTTCCCTAGAACCAAGCGGCGAAATACGCGTTCATCAAATCTTCTTTCGGCCACTCGCGCGCCGCGCTTCGGGGGCGGGGCCGAAAAATTGCCAGCATAAAGCGGGCGTCGGTTACTTTGACGTCCCGGCTGGTCCGGTTCGATTGGATGCATATAGCGCGAAGATAACGCCAGACTGCGACATCAGCCGCGGTGAAACAGGCTGGCGTGAACACCAGGCCGACGAACTCGAAAGCCGACACATGAGCGTCGGGCGACCAACAGCAGCGCGCTCGAACCAAATCGACGCCGGGACGCCCGGCGCGTTAGAGATTGTCGTCGGCAACGGAAAACGGTCTCGGGAATAGAATATATGGCAGGACGATATTGGGTCCGCCGTTTCCTCGGAACTCTCCAACGTCTTAGACCTGCTTCGACTGCACGATATTCAGCCGTTCAAGAATTTGAGCGAACAGGTCCCGGCCGGTCAATCCAATCATGTATCCGGCTTGGACGGAAATCGATGAAACCACGATCGCAAGGACGATTTCGTCCTGATTTTGCTCAGCAAATGCGACCACGTAAGCCGTAGCCCCCGCCAGTATGACCGAAGGCAGGGTGGCAACATTAAAAATTAAACCGAGCAGAATGCCAGCGAGACATGCGAAAATAATCAGCATTTTCTCCAGGCTCCAAGCTGTGCAACATTTATCTTAAACATGTTGCAATGCACCCAATTTAAGCCTATTCTGCCAATCATTAACGAAGAGTTACTTTCCGGATTGGCATTCAAAGTATTTCGTGCTTCCTGCTTCCTGTTACCGCTGCTCAGCGTAAAAGATTGGCGAAATGCATGTCGATTGGGTCTGAAGTTCGCAATCACGGTGACCGTTTGGCGCCGTCGGCTCGGCGATCCGCAACGCTCCCGTGCGAATCAGTTCCCTACATTCTTTCGACAGCTGATGCCGCGATCATACTTTTGTCCAGCCTGATCAGCGGTACAGGTTATCAATGGTGGATTGGAGACCCGACGCCGAGTTTGCTGCCATTTTGCGCGGTGGGCCTCCTCGCGAGTTTCATTTACATCTTGAGGATCAGCAGCAGCGGCTACTACGATTTCCAGTTCGCGGCGAAACCGCCGGTCGAGATCGTTGACATCATCGTCTCCTGGGTCACCACCGGGCTGCTGCTGGCGCTGTTCGCTTTCCTGCTGAAGATCGGGGCGGTGTATTCGCGCGGCGCCTTTGTCATTTTCTGTTTTCTGGCGCCGGCGGGACTGTTGGGCGTTCGGAAGATTTCAAAAAGCCTTCTGAAGAACGCGATTGCTCGAGGCCTGATCGGCCGGCGCGATATCGTGCTGATCGGCGATCACGATGAATTGGCGGGGCTCGCGCCAATGGATCTGCTCGCATTCTTCGGCGCCGGAAACGTCAAGCATTTTTCGCTCAGCCAGGATGAAGATCCGCTGACTCGCGAATCCAGCGATATTCGCCTCATCAACTCGGTCGCCGATTTTGTCCGTCAGCGTTGTCCGGGAGAGATACTGCTCGCGGTGCCCTGGAACGATCTCGCGCGCATAGAATTTCTCCGTGACCGCATCAAGGTGCTCCCTGTCTCGGTTCGGTTGGTGCCGGACAAGCAGGTTCGCTCGCTGACGGGCTATTCCTCGTCCGCGCGTCACAACGTGATGTCATTGGAAATAATGAGCGCGCCGCTAAGTTTCGGCGAGCAGGCCGTGAAGCGGCTGGTTGATATAGTGCTGGCGTCGGCCGCGCTGGTGTTTTTCTTGCCGGTGATGCTGCTAACGGCGATCGCAATCAAGCTCGACGGACCTGGGCCGGTTATCTTTCGGCAGAACCGAAAGGGATTTAACGGCAAACAGTTTGTGATGCTGAAGTTTCGCACCATGACGGTTCAGGAAGATGGGACTGAAATTGCGCAGGCCAGGCGAAACGATCCGCGGGTCACCAGAATTGGAAAATTGCTGCGCGCCGCGAGCATTGACGAACTGCCGCAGTTGCTGAATGTACTGAGGGGTGACATGTCGTTGGTCGGGCCGCGCCCGCACGCGCTTGCTCATGAACTTCAGTTTGAGAGCTTGCTAAGCGATTATGCTTTCCGGCGTCACGTCAAGCCGGGAATGACCGGCTGGGCGCAATGCAATGGCGCCCGCGGCGCGACGCCCAAACTCGAAAACATCAAGCAACGGGTCGAGTTCGACCTTTGGTACATCAATAATTGGAGCCTGTGGCTCGACTTCCTGATATTGATCAAGACGTTCTTCGAGGTTTTGAGCAAGCGCAACGCGTTTTAGTTGGCGACGTCTTTTTGATGTTCGGGCGCATTAGCCGCCTGAATGCGCTCTAATAGCGCGGCTTGCGGATATTCTGTAGAAATCCGGGAAACCGGTGCAGGACATTATCATCGCAAAAATGGTTTTTCTGATCTTGCGCGGGTGCGAATTTAATATTAAAATAGGATTGCGTCGTTTAATTTGAGAGAGAATATTAAATGAAGTTGTTGGGCGGGCGAATATTCAAAAATGGTTCAGCGGCCGCCTGCGCCGCAGTGTTGGCGATGGGCGTCGCATCGGGGGCTGCAGCCGACAAGGTCTATGTTAATTTCGGCAGCCAGTTTGCCTACGGCGTGCCGTTGAACGATGTGGATGAGGTCACGAAGAGCAGCATTGTCACCGATCTGCCCGTTATCAAGCAGTCGGGAGACATTCAGTACTTGACCAACCTTGGCATCGAGATCGCCGATGGCCATCCGCCGCTTTGGAACGCCGCGCTGCAGAACGAATTGCCGGCGATCCATCATGTGAGCTGGAATGTTGAATATGGTACCGCGTTGGGCAGAGCGGGGGACTCGCGCGATGGACGAATAACGGTCGCAGCCGAGAATTTATTGATTTCCGACCATGAGGGCCTAGCCGCGAGCTATTACTACCCGAACTGGGCGAATGGAGTTGCTGCGACAGGAGGGCGTCAAGACTTGATGGTCACGAATGGCGCCGAACCTTCCACATGGGTGATGTTGATCCTGGGCTTTACCAGCGTCGGCCTGGTTGCTTATCGCCGGAAGTCCAGGTCTGCGCTTCGACTGGTTTGATTGGTCCCGAAAACTGCAGGGCCGCGGTGTGGTTTCTCACTGCACGCGACGGCACCAGGCGAAGCTGCTTGCGCAGCCAGGCCGACTGGTCAATACGCGTCCTCAGTCGCTTCCGCCTGTCGGATTTTTTTCGAGAGCCTTTCAATCTGCTCTCGAAGGCTGCAGAGCTCCTCATATTGACGAGCAAGGCTTGGAGTTCGACGGCGCTGCCAGTTTTTTGATAGCATTTTTTTGGACGCGTGATCCTGTTCCATGCTCTGAGCATAGCACCGTAGAACGCTCCTGCAATCCAACTATACGTTCGTGCTAACCGGTCTATCTTGTCCTCGAACGGCAAAGCAGTTCATTGTGATGGTCGCGCCCGTCCGAGATTTTCTTGTGAGGCAGCCTCACCGATCAAAAAATCTTCGATCGTGTGCCCGGCATTGAGGGCGGCTGCCAACCAGCGTGGCTGCTTCCCACGGCCAGACCAGGTTTCGGAAGGCTCCTTCGGATTGCGGTATTTCGGAAGCACACGAGGGTACTTGCGTCTCGGAGCATGAGCTCCAGACGAAGGTTCGGTTTGCTCCGGTTGACGGGTCTCCGTCTCGCGACGCAGCTGCGCCAGACGCTTTTCCAATTCGCGCTTTTCCGAATTTAATCGGACGGACAAAACGCGGCCGATCTCCTCGTGCAGTTGCCACATTTCATCAACGGACATGGCATCAAGGTTCAATTTCCTGGACATCCCCATCTCTCAGATTTTATGAATTGACCAATAATTAACAATAATAGCCTTATTCTGGTTATTCCGGTTATTAATAGCAATGGCGTTGAGGATCGGAATTAGACGTTCCCTTGACAGGCCGCTCCAACGACAAGCTGAGACATCTAAGTATCCCTAGTCGGTTAAATTTTAGATATTCGTCCCTTTTCTGGCGGGGGCACTGCAAATGCCGCCTGGGCGTGGCGAAACGGATGGCCCGTGTTGCTGCCAAAAGCGGGGGCGGACCCCGTTAGCGACCTTCAATCATCGGATCACACTGGAGATGCATGGCGGCGTCAGGCGGATTTCTTCGGATATCGTCGTCGACCAGCGTTCCGAACCGACCTATTATACTTATACTTTGGCTCTAGTGATGAATTTCAATTCGATACTAGTCAAACAAACTATTCAGGGGATTGCCTACAGCACGGTCACGCTTGCATGAGCTGGATGAAGCGGGTTTCCTTCAGGAACTCATTGCGCAAGCGGCGTTGAAGCATTCAATGAAGGCGTCTGCATCGGCAGTCCGAGGTCACTGGTAGACCTGGTTGTCGAATGATAGGGATTTGCAAGGGTCGGGAGATCGAAAATGAAGCGGATTCATCCGGCGGTTACATCACGAAAATGCGGAGGATCGTCGGGATGGGATCTTTCGTGCCGCCAGGACCGGTCGCCGAAAATCCGATTCGGCAAACGAATGAACGCACGAACAATTCTTGTTGCTGCCGCGGCACTTTCATTGATTTCCGGGACCGTATTCGGGCAAACGACCCGCACGAGTTCCTGCCGCCGCTTCGACCAGCAAAACCATTCCATCTTCTTCTTCAACCAGTCCCAACAGTCCCTGTAACCCTTCCAACCCAACCAGTCCCTGTTACTCCGCGAATGCTCCCCAAAACCCGTGTTACTCCGCGGTTGCACCGAACGAGCCCTGTTCCACTACAACCACACCTAACTCCCAGGCGGCGCCGGCGCCGACGCCGGCACCGCCGGCGGCCATAACGTCGCTAGCCACTGCCCGCGCCTTCACGGAAGATCAGGCGAGGTCACAAATTGAAGCGAAAGGGTATTCAAACGTTTCTGAGCTACGAAAAGATACCAAGGGCATATGGCGAGGCAATGCGGTGAAGGATGGATTGCCTTCGAATGTGACGCTCGATGTGGATGGCAGCATCACCGCCAAATGATTCGTTCTCGCCTCCGTTGAAGGATAACGGGAGCCGCTTCCCGGGAATTCTTCGCCGCGTCAATCGCTATTGGCCAATGTCCGGCATGCCCCGTCTCTTGGCGGTGTCATACCTGGTGTCACGTGACCTACGCACGCACAATAGCGGAGGAGGGAGGGGTTTGGAAGTTTATTGCGACCTCTGCCGAGATCAGACTGTCCTGCGTCAGATTCTGATACCGCTCGCCGGATATGGCCTTTCCCTATCTCCAGCTGCTTGAGCGCTCGGGCATATCGCCTTCAATCAGTCACACCCATCGTGGCACCGATAGTGTGATTCCTTCATCAGTATCGCAGGGATCGCATCCGGAACTGATGGCAGGAGGCCATCGGCGTGTCGACTTGCCGAAGCTTCTCAACGGCCCCTTCGGCTGCTTGGCGCTTACTTGCCATTCCCTCCCTGATCAAAAAACATACATCAGGGAGGGCCATTTCAATGGCGTGAGATCAGAGACCAGATTTGAAGCTGGGACCTTCAGACTAAGCCGCAACCAGCCGATCGGCTCCGAGGCCGGTACCGGACACTTTCTTTGTCCTTCGGCGCATCACCAACCAGAGGCCGCCAAGGGCGGTGAGGAACATTGGCAGTGACGCGGGAAGCGGTGTCTGCGCGACGCTCATCCGGATCTCGGCACCAGGGGAGAAGAACGCGCTCGGCTGACTTACCGAAAGAAAAAGCTGCGTGCCGATGGAGTATATGTTGCCGACATACTTGTTGCCAAAATTGAAGAGCACGCCGTTGTTGTCGAACGGCACTCCGCCCGCAAAAAAGACGTCGTTGTAGATCCATTGCTTGCTGGTTACCGGATCCGTAAACAGACCCGTGGCATTCGGAGTCCCGGGAGTTGTGATCAGGTTGGTAATTGCGCCGCTGGTCGGGCCAGAGATCGAACCGCTGATCCCTAGAATGTCATAACCGCCAAGCGCGTCCTTTGTAGAATTAACAAGGATGTCGCCGTTTCCGCTGAAGGTTCCGGCGAAATTGAACGCGTAATCGAGCGTTGACGCTTTCGCAGGAACAGCCGCGAAGAGAACTAGTCCTAAGAGCGTTCCAATGGTCCCTGATATCCGCATATCTCTTAAACTCCCGTTTGCCATACCTTGATAGCATCACCAATCCACGTTGCCAATTATTTTTTAATCGGCCAACACCCGCCTTGCTGTTGTTTTTTAATCGGGGTGCCGCTCGCTTATTTATTTTATTTAAATCCGCCATCGATATGTCCGCTGGGTAATTAAAAATCACCTAAGCCATTGTAAAATATTGACAATCAGTCGATGGATACCCCGGCGCCCTCTATATTGCAGGTTATAAGCCGCTTTGTCGCTCTTTCGAGCCTTTCTGATCTGGAACCATCGTCGCCCAAAGGCAGCCTCTGGCCGTCTTTCCCGGAAGTCGACTGCAGAATCAAGTTCAAGGAACGCATTGCCGCGCGAGGCCTCCCGAAGCTTCGCCGCGGCGATGCTGATCTTCTCAGCCAGAACCCATAAGGCTCACGGCTTTGCGTTTCCGAGCCGGCATGAGGGTTCTCTTGATCTTGGAGAACACCCGCAACGCGAAGCTGAGCAGAACCGGCTGGGTCTTCCGGCAGAACGCAAGTTTTCGGACGTGACCCTCGACATGCCATTTGGCATGTGCACCTTCCTTGAAGAAGATGACGTCGCCAGGGCCGTAGCGGGTCGGACGCATCGCATCATTTTCAAGGACGATCGAGCCTTCGAGGATCAAGATCGTCTCGTCGAGATCGTAATACCAATTGAACTTCCCTTCACTGCATTGCCAGACCACGGTCCATGCCTGCCGGTCGTCGCTGGTTGATAGAAGGGACGACTGCGCAACAGGATTGCCTTCGATGATCCAAGACGGCTCGATTGGGCTTGGCGTTAAATTCAGGGCGGTGTTAGCCACTTCAATGCGTGCGCGAGCAAAACTTAAATCCATGCATTTCCTCGATTAAGTACGAACCGGAAGAATCGGCAAAGTCTTTTAATAATGCTGCCAATTGTCCATTAGGCGTCAACAATGCTCCGCGAAATAGGTGGGGACATTCCTTTTCTGCGTCAGGCAAAACCTGACGCGCGCTGCATTTTGTCGCAGGACGGTCGTGGACGTCGATTATGATCCTGTTCTCTTGAGCTCGGTACGTATTTTCTCCGCCAATTCACTATTCGGAGCCAATTCCAGCGCCTTCTTGAGTTGTTCGGATGCCTTGGGAAATTGGCTAGTTGCGATATAGCCCATGCCGAGATGGTAGCGAACGGCGGCTTGATCGGGCAGGGCGGCAACCGCCTCTTCGGAGAGCGAAACGGCGGTTCTGTAGTCGCCTTGGTGATAACTGGCCCAGCCGAGCGTATCTTTGAACTGCGGTATCTGCGATTTCCGCAGCACTGCAGCGAGTGACTGGGCTCTTTTGAGGCTGGCTTTGTCGGTACGGCGGTCTAACAGCAGGCTCGCCAGATTATTGGCCACCATCAAGTTGCCCGGCTGTTTGTCCAGCAAGAATTCATATTCCGAAATGGCGGCCTCATAATCCCCTTTCCGCTCCAGCGCATTGGCCAGGATTATGTGCAAAGCCATCATGTCGGGCTGCTGCTGGATCCCCGCTCGAACGACGTTGATCGCCGCGTCGTAGTTTTTCTGACTGAGGTAGAGATCTGCCAGCGCCCGGTACCCGACGGTATTGGTCGGCTGCGCCTTGACGGCCTCCGAAAAGCTCTTGAGGGCCTGATCGGTTGCGCCGTTCGTGACCAGTATCGAGCCCATGAGTACAAGGGCATTTGCGTCACCGGGATGTTTCGCGAGCACGGATCTCAGGAAAAGGATTGCCTGATCCTTTTTATTCGCCTTGAGAAGCGCCCCGACCAGAGAGTCGATCGGCTGCGCGTCGGTTGGAGCGGCGTTGTAGGCATTTTGGAACGCCGCGATCGCCTCATCATATTTTTTCAGTCCGATCAGAGCGCGGCTCCAAGAATCTGATCGGCCGTGCCGCCGTTGTTGCCGATTAGCCGGATCGACTCGGCGATTTCCTGCGCGCCGATCCAGTTCTGGCGCGCCAACCTGACCTGCAGCCAGTGCCGACAGCACCTGGATGTTGTTCGGCCGCCGCTTGTTCAATCCGATCAGAATATCCTCCGCGCGGGCAATGCTTCCTCGACGCTCCAGAAAGGCAGCGTATTCAAGGCCGATCTTCGCATCGAAGTCGGACGCTCTCGTCGCATCCGCGAACTGCTTCTCGGCAAGTTCGATCAAGCCGCTACGCTCATAGGCGGTTGCCAGCAGCGACATCAGATCGGTCGAGCGCGGTTGATAGTTGAGGGCGGCAAGCAGATCGGTAACTGGCGGCGTCCGGCTGTGCGCGCTCGAGGCGGATAGACGCACGAAGCTTCAGGGCCGGAGACGTTGTGAGGATCGTCGCGGAGAACCTCGGTCGCCAACGTCTCGGCTGAATCGAAATTTCTCTTGCTCAGAAACATTTGAGCCAGCGCAATCCTTGCCGTCCGTACGTGTTCCGGTGAACTGGCCAGCGCTGATCAGCTTTTCAAGCAATTGCTTGCCGTCCGTCAGGTTGCCCTCGGCAAAATCCATCTCGGCCAGGGCCATCTGATATGGAAAAATCTCTCCGCCGGCATTGATGCGCGCATTGAGTTCCTCCCGTGCGGCGGCTGGGGCCTTTTTGATCGTGTACAGAAATCGGACTACATCCAGCGCGGCTTCGGAATCCGCGGGATTTGCGGCCGCCAAGCCTCGCATTTCCTTCTCCGCCTCGTCGGTGCGACGTTGTTCGACGTAGAAATTGATCAGGAGTTTGCGATAGCCGGGTTCCTGCGGGTTTAGCTCGACGAGCTTCTTGAGAGCTGCCTCAACGCTATTTGAAATCTCCCGTCTGCCCCAAGAGCTTAATCTTGAGCAACTGAAGCCCGAGATTACTCTCAAGGTCCTTCGCGTGAGCGACAGATGGATCTTGCAAGAGCGACAATGCCCCCTTCGCGTCGCCCCTTCCCAAGCGATCAACGGCCAGAACCATCAGGGCATCAGCGTTGGCAGGATCGAGCTCAAGCGCGGTCTTCGCTTCGCGGACTGCCTCCGCGCGGTCGTCCAGCTTGAAGGATACGGCTGCCTTCAGCGCGTGAAGGTCGGCATCACGATTGTCCAGCTCAATGCCCGCGTTGGCCACGGCAAGGGCCTCCTTCGAGGAGCCAGCAAGCAGTAGAAGCTTGCCGAGCTTCAACCTCGCCGAAGCATCGTTCGGGGTAAGTTCCACGATGGTCCGCATATCGGTGACGAGGCCTGGCCAATTACGGCTGGCCTCGTCGATCTCGGCCAGGGCTTTCCACGCTCCGATTAAATCCCTTTTGAGCCTGACAGCATTCCTGAGCTCGATCGCCGCCTTTGCGCTGTCATGCTCTGAAAACAGTTTCATGCCATGCTCGTAGTAGCTCTGCGCGCGGTCCTCCGGCGAAGCACAGCCAGCGACCTGAAGAACTGTCAGAACGAGAAGGGCCGATCGAATCGTGGCTGTAAGAACAGCCGAACAATTTGAACATGATGGTTCCTGCGTATTCCCGGCTATTTATCCGATCGTGGAGAATTGGGCGCAGCGTCCGATGGCAAGTAGGCCCCCAGACGCGGTAGCAGATCATGCATAAACAGCTGCAAACGACTGTCCGCGTCACGCTCAACTTCGCTGGGCGATACCGTCGTGATCAGGCGAACCAGGGCCCCATCAGATCTGTTCTCGGTGATGGCATCGGAAAGGAGATACCATTTCGACCAGTATTCGCTTGCGATCCTTCTGCCGCGCTCCTCGTACCAGTAGTACACAAGCTGCTTTGATCCGTCTCGCTCGATAATCGCCCGGTTGATGGGGTGTCCAGCGCCAAAGCTCGTTCGTTCAAGCTTTGTTATCAACCAGCCGGTGCCTGGGATGCAAACCAGCGGCGAGTGCGGTAATTCGCCCGTCCGCTGCGAGGCATAATAGGCCACGTAGAGATTGACGGCTTTGCCGTCCGGCCTGCTGTAGTCCGACAGGATATAATCTTCCAGAGCCAAGTCGTTTTCGACCTGAGGCTCGAGCAGGGAAGCGTGCCCGTGCCATTCTCCGATGGTCGCCGGAAAGGTTACGAATCGGCTGCGTTCCGGAACAGCTTCCGACCGGTTAGAGATCAAAAATGCCGTCAGTACAGTCGCGCAGATCAGGAGCAAAGAGGCATAGAGTGGCAAGCGACGGGCCGGCTCTGGACTTGCCTCGGCAGGCAATCGAGGTGCGTCCGTTGGAATATGGAAGGTTTCGAAAAAACCTCTGCCCGAAAGACGCGCAAGCAAATAGATTTCCGAGATGAGAAGCAATGCCGACGCTACGAAGATGATCCAGCCTTCGAAGAAGTGAAGCACCCCTTCGGCCATTCGAGGACCCCATCGGTCGACGGTTACGCCAACCATACCGATCCTGAACCCGTTCATCGCGATGGTGATAGGGATGCTGGACAACAGCACCAGGGCGCGTTGCCAGATCGGCGCATTAAACAGATATGCCGCGAGGAAACTCAGGCTGACGAGAGGAAACAGGTAGCGCAATCCACTACAGGCATCGACGACCTGTAGCTTGTAGCTGCCGAGATCGATCAGATTCCCGTCGAGGTAAACCGGAACCTGAAACAATCTGATGAAAAAAGACGCCCAACTGCGACGAAATGAGCTGAAGCTGTAACGACAGATTGGCGTCGATAAAATACGGAAGTGGAATTGCAAAAATCAGGAATATGACCGGGAAAAATGCGGCGCGGAGCAGGGAGAATCCTCCGACCGCCAATATGATTCCCAGCAGAGCAATAATAAAAGCCAGTTGGGAAAGAATGAAGATCGCACTCAACGCGCCCGTCACGTGCAGGATCATCGCAAGCAGGATAAGGAGGGCACCGCTCCACGCTGGTCGACCGATGCTTGCGAGAAGGACGTCACGGCGGGTCCAAAGCAGCCATGCCGCGATGAGCGGTATCAAAAAGCCGTGGCTATACTCCTCCTGCGTGGTCCAGCGCCTGACCAATTCAAAAAGCGCTCCGCGGAATGCGATGGCCGTCAGGAGGACGGCAATGCATCCCAAAAGCCACGCTTGCTTTGCGCTGGTTCTCGGGCAGGCAACGGATTGTACTGACATTACGACGCCCTGGTCGAGGTGAAGGGAAAAACGGCGTGTAGACGCGGCACATTCACCACAAGCGAGATGAGACCTCCAGGGAATTGCGCGCTTGCGCACCGGCGGTAAGGTGAATTTCCTAGCATGCAATCAAGTTTCCGAAAATGAGTGCCTGTAGTGCGGGTTAGCGGGAGTTAAACAAGCCATGGGTTTTTGGCTGTCATCCATTCAGGTGTCTCGATCATACACCTTGCAGTCGCGTCCCGGTCACAGATGTTAACAGGCGTCGTATGTGAGCGGGGAAATAATAGTTCCACTCCGCATTCACGGGTTCGCGTTTCCCTGGCACCACAAGCGGCCCCAAGCTAAGATTGAACTGTTCATTGTCGCAAAATCGGGGAATTAATAATAAATCTTGGTAGCCCCATCTGGACCGGATTTAGCGGCAGTTATGCCTTGCCGGAAGATGAGGTCCATGTTTGGCGAGCCAGTTTGAATATGGCCGAATCCGGTCTCGCAAAGTTGCGGCAAATCCTTTCCCCGGACGAGCGAGAACGCGCAGATCGATTCCGCTTCGAAGCGGACCGACGGCGCTGCGTGATTGGACGCGCACATCTGAGATTGCTTCTTGGTGAGATTCTGGATTTGCCGGCTAGCAGGTTGCGGTTTGAATATGACGAGTTTGGGAAACCAGGCTTGACGTCAATGCAAGGGCTGCCGTTGCAGTTTAACGTATCCCACTCTGATGACCTGATCCTGATTGCGATCGCGATGGGCCGCGCGGTTGGCATCGATGTTGAGCGAATTCGGACGGATTTGGACGTGGACGGAATTGCCGAGCGCTTTTTTTCAGCTGACGAATGCAAAACCTTGGCTTCGCTTTCTGGTCACGGCAGATATGAAGCATTCTTTACATGCTGGACGCGTAAAGAAGCGTATGTGAAGGCAAGGGGCGTTGGCCTATCCCTGCCGCTTGATCAGTTTGATGTGTCCTTTCTCCCCAACGAAGAACCTCGCCTGCTTGCAACCCGGCACGACCCCGCCGAGGCACGACGGTGGAAGCTTTTCGGATTGGACCTATCCAGCGATTACGCGGCCGCTTTGGCGGCCCCGGGTTCGAATTGGAAGCTGAAATGCTGGAATTGTCATCCGTCAATATTGGCGACGTAAATTTACTTAGCGCATTGATATTGCATAATAATTTAGCTGTTCCGCTCTGTTCGGTGGTGCAGATGTCTCCATAGCGATTTTTTGTATGTGGCTTTACTGATACAGCCTTTAGCAAATCTAGGCAGTACAGTGGCTTAAATCGGATATCATTTTGAGATTCCATGAGCGACCCGAAACAGAAAGTGCTGACCCCAATGATCGTTAAATGCTTGAGATTGGCGATCGTCTTGCTGGCCGGTTTCCAGCTGGCGGGCTGCTACACCGATTATGGGCCCGTCGAGGTCGGAACAGCGCCGGCTTCCATATCAGGGGCGGGAGTGGCCAGTCGTTTGCAACCCGGCGAAAAGATCAAAATCAATGTCTACGGCGAGGAGGCTCTCACCGGAGAATATGACATCAATCCAAGCGGTTACGTGTCGATGCCCCTGATTGGGGCGATTAGGGCCGCCGGACGGTCGCAATCGGAATTTGGACGAGAGATCGAGAACAGTTTTCGCCGAGGTGGGTTCCTGCAGGATCCCCACGTCACCGTCGCAGTCGCCCAGTTCAAGCCGTTCTACGTACTGGGCGAAGCTACCACTCCTGGAGAGTATCCGTTCCGGAGCGGCCTCAATGTCCATACGGCGGTCGCAATGGCGGGCGGATTCACCTACCGAGCGAGCAGATCCTTTGTCCTGATCCGACACGTCGGGGAAGATGTGTGGAAGGAATATTCTCTTACTGAGCCCGTGCCGATCGCGCCTGGAGATTTGATTCGAGTGCCTGAAAGATATTTCTAGGCGGTGCTGTGCCTAGTCCGCCCCCAACTTCGAGGCGTGATGAGTGGGTCTCAATCTTTCATGCTTTACATGGGTTCGATCCTGTCGAGAAGATTTGCCCGCTTTGCATTGAGCGCGCTGTTCTTGATCGCGTGGATTCCGCTGTCCTTTGCCCAAGAGCCGCCTCTTAATGTCTCGGTAGCAAGCAAGCTTCCTGCCAGGGACCCCAACGCGATCACGGTTGACGGGTGGCAGCTGTATCCAACGCTGCGCACCTATTCCCTGTATTCGGACAATCTATTCTTCGCCCCGACAAGCCCGCTTTCGGCAGGGGCGATGCGGAGTTACACCGGGCGTGGTGGCGACGTGGAGCAACGGCATTCATACGACTACCCTCTACGGGAATATCGATCGGCAGGACTATCCCACCGCCAATGACGTGAACACGCTTGATGGGCGGGCTGGCTTCACCCAAAAATATGAGGCGATGCGGGATCTGATTTTCACGGTTAATGTCAATTACGCCCACCAGACGTGGGCAGCTGGCCTGCAGAACTCAATTCAGACGCCAACTGTCGCGCCGACAACCATCGTGTTGCCCAATGGCAATACGCAATTGCCGAACGGAACAATTATTTCTCCAAGCGGACAGGTGGTCGGACAGGCCAGTGCCGCCGCTGCAAGCGGCGCCCAACTATTCATCAATCCTTCCAATCAATACACAGGTACGTTCTCGGTCGACAAGATATTCAACGGCGGAATTCTCGGCTTGACTGGATCGGTCAATCGCACCGATTTCGAAAATCAAACCGTTCAGCCCAGTTTCAACAGCAGGACGTTTTCCGAAAGGGCCGCTTTTTGGCTTGGGCCCGTTATTTTATGCGTATTCTAACGGATCGGTCAGCACCTTCGTGCCGGACCAGGCATTTGGTTTGACCAACTCGGCGCCGTCCGTGGCGACCACCTCCTACCAGGTTATCGGCGGATTGGGTACGCGGCAGTCGGAACTCATTTACGGCTCCGTTTATTTTGGACACCAGGGGACCGAAGGCGGCGGCGCAACAGCCGAAGGTGACGTCTACGGGGGGACACTTTCGTATCGCCCGACCAACCAATGGACGCTTACCGGGACGGTCGACAGGACGGTGAACATCGCCTCACAACCATTCGCCGCAAATTTGGCATTGACCCTGCCGGGTTTGACCGCGGTGCAAGTGCCGATAGGTGCTTCCACGGTAATAACGACCACCGGGTTGCGTCTGAGTTACGAGATCACGCGGCAATGGTTCGCAAATTGTCAATTGAGCAACATGCGCATCGAATACGTCGACAGTCCGCGACTGGATAATGGCTGGATTGTGGACGCAACGCTGAGATACGACATCTGGCGGAATATGTCGCTCACATGGGAGTATCGGTACACAAGCATTTTGTCCAATGCGCCTCTTGCGAGTGCAACCAGTAATTTTGGAATGATGGGCGCGACTTACAAATTCTGATGCGACGACAAGATCGAGAAGCGAACTCGACGCCGAACGTCGAGCTTTGCAACATTTCTCAGTAGTAGGCGTATCTTGCGGTGGACTCCGGAGCCTTGTTCAGGACAAACCGGATCACATCCGTTGCCTGGAGATGCTTGTTACATTCCTCAATTTCCGAAACCGTCGTAGTGCCGACAGCCCCAACGAGCAAAACACAATCCACCTGCGGCAGGATCGAAATAACGTCATGGCCTGTCAACAGTGGCGGTAGATCAAGAATTACGATCCGGGATGGCCCATATCCCGTGATATCCTGCAGCAACATCCTCATCGCACTGGAGCCAACCAGATCCGATGGATTTGAAGCTGGCGCAGTCGGTAGCACCTCCAATCTGCTGCTGCCGGCGCGCGCGCGGATAATAGCGCCGTCCAACTCAGCACGTCCTTCAATGACACCGAGGACGCCTTCACCGCACTTCAGGCCCAAACAATCTGCGATCCGAGGGTTTCTCAGGTCCAGGTCCGCCAACAGCACCTGCCGCTCAGGCTCGCCGCGCCATGCTGAGAGCCAGATTGGATTGCAATAAGAGTCTTTCCGCAGCTCGGCGTTGGAGAGGTAACAGCCAGAGTTTTCCAGCCTTTCAGGTCCATCGACCGCAGGATCTCGGTACGCAACATATCAAACGACCGTGAACGAAGGTCCTTTCCATCATAGGCGACTATTCGTTTGGACTGGAGGTGTGCAAAATCGAGCTCAACTTCTTGAGTCCGCTCTTTGATCTCGTGGGCAACACCAAAGCCGTGCCTGGACTGTTGCCGCAGAGGTTCGTGGCCAATTCCGCTCGGCTGCTCAGAGCGCGCCTTGGCACGCTCGACTGCTTGTCGGATGTTTTCCATCGCTCTCTCCCGCGCCGAGGGTAACTTTTGATACTCGATCTTTGAACAGCTATTGCCCGGACGGACGAAAACCGACCGCCGCGCTATCAAACCAGGAAAAATCAACCGGCAAACCAAGAACAGATCGCTGCCGCCAATCCTCCCAATACCGCCAAAAGTATCACCACGCTGACGACGGCAAATATGCCCCTCGATCTCCTTCGGATAACGTCCGCGCGTGTTTCAATGTATGGGATGGACACTATTAGCTGACTAGCCACCACTCCGGATAGTTGCTGACGGCTACGTATGGACCCATTAAATAGCTCGGCCGCGAAGACGGTGCCAACACCCAGCATTGCGGCCGCGGCAAAGGCTATTCCGACGATCTTCAGCCTTCCCGACTTTTCCGGTTTTTGCGGCAGCGACGGCGACTCAATTACCTGAAGGCGCTCGGATTGCTGATCTCGATCCAATTTTTCGCTGAGACGCGCAGTCGCAAGTTTGCTGTTGGCGTCAGCAAGTCGCTTCTCAAGGGCTTCCCTTTGTCGCTTAAGGGCCTCAATGTCATCCGCTTGCGTCGATTGAGCTTTTGCCGGGGCCTGCTCCGATTGCGTCAGGGTTTTTTCCATCGCGGCTATTCTTTTTTTCAGCGAAGTCACGGCGGGATGCGCATCCGAATACACCGACGTCTTCTGAATGAGTTCCGCTTTAAGCGCAGCCAGCGCAGTCAATTGCGACTTCTGCTGTTCGGGAATTTCGGGGACGGTATCGCGCGGCCGTCGCGCAATTTCAAATATCTGCGTTTGCGTGGACTCGAGCTTGTCTTCGATGTCCTTGGTTTCACCCGTCAATATCTTGACCGCTTCGGTTGCTCGACTGGTCCGCGAGCGGGCATCCTCGTCGACGATCAACGTGACAAATTCATTTGCCACTCTCATGGCAAGTTCGCGGGTTTTCGTATTCGAAGCCGACTGTAAACGCGATCGTGGGTGTTCCTTGCCGCGGCTGCCCCTCGACGTCTACAGGCTTGATCAGGGTGCTTTTGCGCATCAAGTCGAGAACGTCCGATCGCTGAGGGAACAACCCGAAACTTGTTCGCGATCGAAAGAAGACGTTCCCTGGTGAAGACGCGCTGCTGGATGAGCTGAATGCGTTCGCTGGCCGTAGCCGTCGACGATGGGCCTGACGAGATCCGGGGCGATTACCTGGGATTCCACCAGGATCTTCCCCTCGGAAAGGTAACTTGGCTTTTGAATTGCCGCCAAGCAAAGGCCAAGAATAGAAATCAGGCCAAACGGGATCAGAAAATAAAAAAATCTTCTTTTCAGGATATCGATATAATAGCTGAAGTTTAGGCTCTGAACATGATCCTCGCCAAAGGCAGGTTCACTGGCGCGATAGGATTCATTTGAGCCAAGTGTTTGAAGCACCGGTTTAACCTCAGTCGAAACTTAAATTGCTCCCCCCTTGAACCACTGCTCCGTTAAGAAAAGAGCTAGCAAGACAACATCACCCCAACTTTTTTATAGAACGTCCGCGATTTGAACACAAGGAAAAATCTATCAATGATTAACGCTACATATCCCGTAATTGGGCGCGGCTGCGTCAGATTAGCGCGGGTTCCGAGTTGCCAAAATTAACCGGCTTTTCTTGTGCCGTTCCATTTGGAACAAAAACATATAATGCGATAACCTGAAACTGACCTTAACTACATCCCATTCGTTGGTCGCCCGGGAATCCTTATCTCAACCTTCATAAAGGTTTCCCTTCAGGATGCACTTCGTCT
>CAWAXR010000027.1:0-148188 GCA_963786045.1 uncultured Alphaproteobacteria bacterium
GGTTCTGGAAGCCGCGCTCAAGACCATCAAGGCCAACGCGGAAGACAAAAAGGCGCTGATGGCGGCGATCCGCGGCAACAACGTGCAGACGGTGCGCGAACTCGTCAAATTCGACGAATTCGGCAATGTGATCGGCGACGTCTATATCCGCAAGGTTACGAGAAGCGATAACCGGCTGGTGAATTCCGTTATCAAGACCTATCCGGATGTCAGCCAGTTCTGGACCTATGACAAGACCGCCTTCCTGGAAGAATCCGGTCTATTCGCGCGACTACCCACCGGCAAAAAACCTGGAACCATAACCTTGCTTGAGTTGCGGGCCGACAATTCCGCAACACCTCGAACAAGATCGGTAGCCGATGCAATTTTGGATCATCCAGGGTCTTAACAGCCTGTCGCTTGGTGGCTTGCTGTTTCTGCTCTCGTCCGGCTTCTCGCTGATCTTCGGCCTGATGCGGCTGGCCAACCTGACGCACGGCGCGTTCTTCATGCTCGGTACCTATTTCGGGGCGATCACCCTGCGCGCCTATAGCGGCTTGAATATCTGGATAACCGCGCTCGGAGCCGGAACAGCGGTGGCCGCGCTCGGCGGCCTGTTCGAACGGCTGGTGCTCACCCGGCTGAAGACCAATCCGCTCGGACAGGTGCTGGTGACGCTCGGCATGTCCTTCATCATTTCCGACGCCTGCCTGGTGTTGTGGGGTGGCGATTTGATTCCGGTGCCGACGCCGCGCAATCTGCAGGCGCCGACGCGGATGTTTGGATTCGTGTTTCCGACCTACCGGCTGGTGCTGGTGGGATGCGCCATCGTTGCGGCGATCGCGCTGTATTTCCTGATGGAGCGGACGCGGCTCGGCGCCATGATCCGCGCCGGCGTCGACGACCGGCAGATGGCGCGCGCGGTCGGCATCCCCGTCTCGAACCTGTTCACCATCGTGTTTTGTCTCGGCGCGGGCATCGCCGGCGCCGGAGGCGTGCTGGGCGGACCGATACTCTCCGCCTATCCCGGGCTTGACGCCGACATGCTGCCGCTGGCGCTGATCGTGGTTATTCTTGGAGGCATCGGAAGCCTGCTGGGCGCGTTTGTCGGCAGCTTCATCATCGGTTTCATCTATACCTTCGGCACGGCGCTGTTTCCGGAACTCGCCTACATCATCCTGTTCCTGCCCATGATCGTTGTCATCGCATTCCGCCCGCAGGGCCTGTTCGGACGCGTCGGCGCATGAAGTGGATTGCCGCCGCCCTGCTCGCCGCGTTGTTTCTCCTGCTGCCGTTCTTCGCAGGCGATTTCTACATCAACCTCGCCAGCCAGATCCTGATCGCGGCGATCTTCGCGCTCAGCCTCAACCTGCTGGTGGGTTTTGGCGGAATGACCTCGCTTGGACACGCGTCCTATCTCGGAGTCGCCGCCTATTTCTCCGCGCTGCTGACAAGCCGGTACGGATTTGGCCATGGCCCGGCCGCGGTCATCTCGATCGCCGGCACGATCGCGACGGCTGCCTTTTTCGGCATCATCGCGCTGCGCGCGACGGGCCTTGGCTTTCTCATGATCACGCTGGCCCTGTCGCAGGTGCTGTGGGGGCTTGCCTATCGCATGTCGAATGTGACCAACGGCGATAATGGCATTGCCGGACTTACCCGGCCGACTCCGTTGGGATTTCGCTCGATAGCGCCGCAGCGTTTTACTGGTTCGCCCTGATCGTGACGTCGGTTGCATTCCTGATGATGGCGATTTTCGTGTCGTCCTCGTTCGGATCGTCGCTGAAAGGCGTGCGCGACCAGCCGCGCCGGATGGCCGCGCTCGGCTTCAATCCCTGGATGATCCGCTGGATCACCTTTATCTATGCGGGGTTCTGGGGCGGCGTTTCCGGGCTGCTGTACGTCTATTACAACAAATACATTCACCCGACCTCGCTTTCGACCACAAGCTCGGCGGAAGCGTTGCTCGGCGTGATCGCGGGCGGATCGGGCACGCTCGGCGGCCCGGTCGTCGGCGCCACGCTGGTGCTGCTGTTGAAGAACTACGCCTCGGCCTATATCGAACGCTGGAACATGCTGCTCGGCCTGGTGTTCCTGTTCATCGTCCTTGTGATGCCGACCGGGATCGTTCCGGGCCTGAGCAAATTGGGCGCGCGCTGGCGGAGGGGATCGAAATGATTCCGCTGACGCCAAATTACGCACTTGAGATCGTCGACCTGAACAAGGCGTTCGGTGGCCTCAGGGTGACGCAAGGCGTGTCGCTCGCGATCCGGCAGGGCGAACGCCGCCTGATCATCGGCCCGAACGGCGCCGGCAAGACCACGTTGTTCAACCAGATCAGCGGCGACATGCGGCCGAATTCCGGACAAATCAAGCTGTTCGGGGCCGACGTCACGACGTTGGCCCCTTACAGGCGCGCGCATCTCGGGCTGTCGCGAACCTACCAGATCATCACGCTGTTTACCGGCGATACGCTCGAGCACAATGTGACGCTCGGCCTGCTCGGCCTGCTGCCGTCGCGCTGGCAGATGTGGCGGCCATTGTCGTTCTACGGCGACCTTGCGCGCGAGGCCCGCCGGACCCTCGATACGGTCGGACTTCTGCATCTGGCGGATCATCCGATATCCGAGATCGCCTATGGCGAGAAGCGCCGGGTCGAGCTCGCGATGGCGCTGGCGCAAAAGCCTCGCGTGCTGCTGCTGGACGAACCGCTGGCGGGTCTGTCAAATTCCGAGCGATCGACCGTGAAGTCCCTGATCGCCTCGATCCCGCGGGAGACCGCCGTGATCATGATCGAGCATGACATGGATACCGCTTTGGATCTCGCCGAGACCGTGACGCTGCTCAACTACGGCCGCGTCATTGTCGATGGCGAACGCGATGTGGTGATCGCGGACGAGCGAACGCGTGAGGTCTATCTTGGCGCCTGAGGCACTCAGTCTGACGAACGTGCACGCCTTTTATGGTGACAGCCATATCCTGCACGGCGTGGGCTTTACGTTGCGGGCGGGTGGCGTGCTGGCGTTGCTCGGGCGCAACGGCGCGGGAAAGACGACCTGCATTTCGACCATCGTCGGTTTCCTGAAACCGAAGGAGGGAGAAATCCGCCTGTTTGGCGAGCCGATCGAAGGACTGAGCCCGGAACGCATTTCGCGCCTCGGGATTGGCCTGGTGCCACAGGGGCGCCGGATCTTTCCCTCGCTCACGGTTCGGGAAAACCTCATCGTGGCGCAGCAGCGCGAAGGCAGCACCGAAAAACCATGGAATGTCGAGAGAATTTACGAGCTGTTTCCCCGGTTGCGCGAGCGCCATGCGCAATTCGCAGGCACCCTCTCCGGCGGCGAGCAGCAGATGCTGGCGATCGGCCGCGCGCTGATGGGCAACCCCCGCGTGCTGCTGCTCGACGAACCGTCGGAGGGTTTGGCCCCTCTGATCGTCGCCGAGGTCGGCCGCACCATCAAGCGGCTGAAGGAGGAAGGACAGTCCATCGTCCTGGTCGAGCAAAACCGCCAGCTGGCGCTCGAGGTTGCGGATCAGGCCGTCATCCTCAACACCGGGCGCTGCGTGTTCGCGGGAAACGCCAGCGAAATCTTGAACGATGAGGCGCTGATTACGCAAAATCTTGGCGTTTTTCACGCCCATTAGGTTAAACGATCCACCCTTGAGGTCAGAAAAATGAAAATCGGCGTTTGCGGAACTGGACGAATGGGAGCATCGATCGCGGAGCGATTGATGTCGGTCGGGCACGAGGTCGGCGTCTGGAATCGCGATTTAGCGAAGACCAGGCCTCTGGTCGACGCCGGCGCAAAGGCGTTCGCTTCGCCGGCAGCACTCGCGGAAGGCTGCGAGACCGTCATCGCCATGCTGCTGAATGACGCGGCCACCGAGGCGGTTTACCGCGGCCCCAACGGCCTTCTGAACGCGAAGCTCGCCGGCAAGCTCGTCATCGACATGAGCACGGTGCGCCCGGACACGATGATTTCGGTGGGCACAGCGGTGGCGCAGCTGGGCGCAGCCTTTGTCGAATGCCCCGTCGGCGGCAGCAAGGTTCCGGCGAAGGAAGGCAAGCTATTCGGCCTTGTCGGCGGCGCGAACGCCGACGTGGCACGGGCCATGCCGCTCCTCGAGCAGATGTGCCGCCGTATCGAGCATGTCGGACCGCTCGGCGCCGGCGCGACCATGAAGCTGGCCGTGAATCTGCCGCTGCTGGTTTACTGGCAGGCACTTGGCGAGGCCTTGACGATCTGCAAGCCGCTCAATCTTCCGCCCGACCGGCTGATCGATATCCTTTCCGACACCGCCGGCGCGCCGGCAGCGATGAAAGGGCGCGGCGCCATTATTGCAAAGGTTTTGGGCGGCGCGCCGCTCGGCGAAACCGCATTCGGCATCACGGCCGCGAAAAAAGACCTGGCCACGGCCGTGCAATTCGCGGCCTCAATTCACGCCGAGCTTCCGGTCGCGGCAAGCGCGCTGGCCTGTTTTGAGGAAGCCGAAGCCGCGGGCCTTGGCGAGGCCGACGCCACCACGGTTTCCGTTCGCTGGACCCGGCGTCAGGCCCCCAAATCCTGAACCATCCTTCCCCGTTATGCCCCGAACAACCAACGCAACAGCAGAGAAAATTCAATGATCGATCGCAAGAACCGCTATGGCCGCACTGCCGCTCGCATCCACGACGCAGACGGCCTTGCCCGGCGCCCGTCATCCACCACGATCGACATTCACGCCCACATCGTCGTGCCGCAGGCCGCCAAGCTCGCGCAGCCCCATGTCGACCTCAGCCGGGTTCCGCTGGCGCATTTTGCCGATGCCGCCACCAGGGAGATCAATGCGCAGCAGGAAAAGGACATCGGCGAGGTCATGACCACGATCGATCGCCGCCTGTTCGATCTCGACAAGATGGGTATCGACATCCAGGTCGTGGCCCCGGCGCCGCCGCAGTGTTATTATTCGGTGGATCCCAAAATCGCGGAGCAGGCCCATCGGCTGGCCAATGATGGCGTGGCGGAATATTGCGCGCGCAAGCCCGACCGGTTTGTCGGGCTCGGCGTCGTCACCCTGCAAGAGCCGGAACTTGCGGTGCGCGAACTCGACTACGTGATGAAGGACCTGAAGTTGAAGGGCGTCGAAATCCTGACCAATGTCGACGGCCAGGAATTGTCCGACCCGAAATTCCGCCCCTTCTTCGCCAGAGCCGAGCAACTCGGCGCATTCATCATGATGCACCCGAACGGATTTACCCACGGCGATCGCCTCACCCACTTCTATTTCAACAACGTCCTGGGCAATCCGCTTGAAACGACGCTTGCGCTTCACAACCTGATCTTTTCGGGAACGCTGGCGCGCTTCCCCGATCTGAAGCTGATGGCCGTGCACGGCGGCGGCTATCTGCCGGGCTATTCCGGCCGGATCGATCATGCATGGGGCGCGCGGCAGGACTCGCACGGCGAATTGCCGCTACCGCCGACGACCTACCTGCGTCAGGTCTATCTCGACACGGTGGTCTTCAGCTATCACCAGCTCGCCTATCTGATCGACGTGTTCGGCCCCGATCGCATCGTGATGGGCACCGACTACCCCTTCGACATGGCCGAATATAATCCGATCGGGCACGTCGCAGGCGTTCACGGGATGGACGAGGTAACGCTCGCGCAGATCGCAGGCGGAAATGCCGCGCGAGCGCTTGGGCTCGATGTCTGAAACGCGCTGTATCGGAAATCCTGGCGCGCTCAGTGATGCGCGTCAGCGGTCTTGTATCCCGGCTGCTCGAACGGATGCGCGGTTGCGAATTCCGGCAATTTGAAGCAACGGTCGGCAAGGCCGGCCACCAGGGGATACGCGCCCAGTTCAAGCTTGAGAAAATGCGCTCCCACGACCTGGCCCGCGATGCAGATATCGGCGAGGCCCGGCTCAGCGCCGAGTGCAAACGGCGCCGGCGCGCGGCGGGCGAGCAACCGTTCATAGGTCGCCAGCCCCTCATTGGTCCAATGCTTGCCCCAATTCTCGATCGCCCTGGCGTCGGCGCCAAACGCCTTGGCCAGATGATTGCGGACGCGGGGCACGACCAGCGGATGGGAAATCGGCAATCGTCATCAGCGCCAGCGAGCGTGCGTAAGCCCGCTCCCGGGCATCTTCGGGCAACAGCCGCGGCCTGGGCTTTATATCGTCGAGATATTCCATGATCGCCATCGACTGGAACAGCGGGTGGCCGTCGTGAATGAAAGTCGGCACGACGCGCTCGGGATTGACCTCGTCATAACCCGGATTGAATTGTTCGCCGGAAAGAATGTCGATGGAGATTTCCTCGAACGGCAGGTCCTTGAGCCTCAAGGCGACCCGAACGCGAAACGAGGCAATCGACCGCCAGAACCCGTAGACTTGTATGCTCATCGGAAGACCCCTCACCTGCCGGCAACCGCTTCAAACTATTCTACCATATTGTGGTGCTGCCAGCGTAACAGGTAGGCCTGCAATCGCCGGATCACGGCCGTCAGCGCCACCCCCACCAGCATCAGCACGATCACCGCGACCATCATCCCCGACGCCTCGCCGCGGGCCTCCAACTCGATAATCAGGCGGCCGATTCCCCGTTCCGCGCCGATGAATTCACCGACGATCACGCCAATCAGCGCGAAGGAGATCGCCGGGGAAAGCGAGGCAAATACCCAGGCCATCGTCGAAGGGATCACGACCGTGCGGGTGATCTGCCACTCGCTCGCGCCGAGCAGCCGCGCGGCATTGACGAAGCCCTCATCGATCGAGCGCGCCCCCTCGAACGTGTTGAAGAACACCAGAAACACCACGACGATCCAGGAGGTCACGGCGGCTTCGCCTGGATCGAAGTCCCGGGCTGGCAGGAGGACAAGAATGCGTGCCACGGCGGGCCGGTTTCAGATCAAAAACACGGTAGACCCCGTGGTCTTGCGCGCGGCGAGATCGGCATGGGCCCTGGCGGCGTCCTTCAGCGGATAGGTCTGATGGACCTCGATCTTGACGGCGCCCGAGAGCACAACGTCAAACAGCTCCTTCGCCATGGCCACAAGATTTTCGCGCTTGGCGGCGTAGGTGTTGAGCGTCGGACGGGTGACGAACAGCGAGCCCTTTTGCGCGAGCAGGCCGAGGTTGAGCGGCTCGACGCTGCCGGAAGACTGACCGAACAGCGCGGCGACGCCAAGCGGAGCCAGGCAATCCAGCGATTTCAAAAACGTGTCCTTGCCGACGGAGTCATAGACCACGGGTACCTTGTTGCCGCCCGTGATTTCCTCGACGCGCTTCACGAAATCCTCGCGCGTATAGACAATGGTGTGGGCACAACCATGGGCCTTGGCGAGCGCGGCCTTCTCGTCGCTGCCGACGGTGCCTATCACGGTGGCGCCGAGATGCTTTGCCCATTGGCCGAGGATCAGGCCGACGCCGCCGGCCGCGGCATGCAGCAGGATCGTATCGCCGGATTTGACGCGATAGGTCTGGCGGATGAGATATTGCACCGTCAGGCCCTTCAGCATCATCGCAGCCGCGGTCTTGTCATCGATCCCGTCGGGCAGCTTGAGCAGACGATCGGCAGGAATCAGCCGCTCCTCGGCATAGGCGCCGAGCGGCGCGGCACCATAGGCGACGCGGTCGCCCGGTTTCAGGTCGGTGACGCCGGGGCCGACTTCCTCGACCACGCCGGCGGCCTCGCCGCCCAGACCGCTCGGCAACTGGAGGGGATAGAGTCCCGAGCGGTTGTAGATGTCGACGAAGTTGAGCCCGACGGCGGTGTGGCGGATGCGCGCCTCTCCGGCACCCGGCTTGCCAAGCTTGACTTCCTCCCAGACAAGGACCTCGGGCCCACCGGTTTTATGAAAGCGGATGGCGTGCGTCATGAAACAACTCCTCGGGTAAGATGACAGAAGGCGAAAGCCTCGCAGCCGGGCGATCGGCGCGGTTCTTCCTTACTATATGCGCCGGGCCAGCGGCGAGACATACCCCAAACGCGCGCCTCCAAAAACGAAAAAAAGCCCGGCAGCCATCAGGCCACCGGGCGGGTATTGCGATGCAAGAAGATATTTTACGCGCCTGGCTTGCCCGGCGAGGGGCGCCGTTCAACCGTCAGCTGACCCCAACCGTTGCGACCATTCCAAAAGCTCCCGCGTCGGCGAGGGCCGCGATGCGCGCATCGTCGTAGCCGAGCCTCTCTCGCAAGACTTCCCTGGTATGCTGGCCAAGCAATGGCGCGGCGACGGGGTCGACGACCGGCGTCAGGCCAAGATTGATCGGCGTTTCGATATTCGGGACGACACCCGCGACCGGATGTGGAATCTGGCTGAGCCGATGGCGCTCGCGCACTTCAGGCGAATTGAACGCTTCCTCGACGGTGCGAAGATAACCGACGGGGATGTTGGCCGCCTTCATCTTCGTCACCCAGTTTTCGCGACGATCCTGCACAAAAATCCCGGTGAGAATTGCGCGCAGCTTGTCCTTGTTGGCGGTGCGTGAGCGGCGGTCGCCGAACTCGCCGCTGGCGAGATCCGGCCGGCCGAGCACTTCGATGACGAGGCGGCGATACAGCCGGTCGTTGGCGCAGGCGATATAAAACGGCGCGTCGGAAGCGTTGTACAAGCCGACCGAGGGAGACCCGTTCGGTGAATTACCCTGACGGCTCGGATTCACGCCGGTCATCAAATAAGCCATGCCGTAAAATTGCGTCATCGCCAGCGCAATGTCGAACAGTGCCACCTCGACATGCTGGCCGCGGCCGAGCCGATCGCGGGCGAGAAGCGCCAGCAGGATGGCGTTGCTCGCCGACATGCCCGTCAGCATGTCGACCGCGGGCGGCCCGGTACGCACCGGCGGCCCGTCGGGGAAGCCGTTGAGCGACATGAATCCGCTCTCGGCCTGCGTGATCGGATCGAAGCCGGGACGGGACGCGAACGGCCCCTTGCGGCCATAGGCCGAGATCGAGCAATAGACCAGCCGCGGATTGCCGGGCGCGACGGACGCGTAGTCGAGACCATATTTTTTCATCACGCTGGAGGAGAAATTCTCCACCACCACGTCGGCCCGCGCGATCAGTTCGCGCGCCACGTCACAGGCTTCACGCTTGGTCAAATCGAGCGCGATACCCCGCTTGTTGCGATTCAAACTGATAAACGCGGCGCTTTCGCCGGCGAGTTCGGCATGTTCATAGTGCCGTGTGTCGTCACCGCCGTCCGGGTTCTCGATCTTGATGACCTCGGCGCCGAAATCGGCCAGCGTCTGGGTGCAGGCGGGACCGGCGACGACCCGGGTGAAATCGACGACCAGCAGACCATCGAGGGCGGTCGGAGCACCCTTCTCCCTTGGCGCCCGGTCCGGCAATTGCGGTCTGGCAGTCATGATCGGCTTGTCCCTTCCCTCTGCGAATTATCGGCCGTCGATGGTCGACCCTGGGCCGCGGGAGATTATTCCCGCCTGCGGTAAACCATATACAGCCAATTTGCGGTTCTGCCCAAAAGAGTAGAGCCACAGGGATCGAGGGGTTACAGCCTTTTGAGATAGGTGCCATGAAGGGATGAGGCAGCCCCGATGGATTTGCGCCAATACAACGTCTCCGGATACGCCCACGGATACTGCGGCTGGTAGAGCCGATAGCCGGCCCGGATGAAGTTGTTGGCCGAGGGAATATTGCGGGTGGTATCCGAAACCATGCAGCCCCAGCCATTACGCCGCGCGCGCGATTCCATCGCACGCATCAGACGCAACTGAAGCCCGCGTCCACAATGCGGCTTCAACACCCCGACACGGCAGATGTACCCCGCGCCGCGGACGTGCGTCGATGGCACAAGGCCGGCGAAGGCGATCGGTGTCGCTTCGACATGCACCAACCACCAACATCCCCGATCAAAATCCGGAATCGTCGCGCCATCAAAGAACGTCAAACGATGGAGCTCTGCCAAAGTATCCGCGGCTTCATCGTCCTGTCCGTCGATCTCGCGAATCCGATAGGGCGGATTCGATTGCCTCCCTATCTGAGACATCGCCGCGCCCTCTCGATTTCCTTGTCGGAAATGCCCTTCGCCCGCGCCCAGGATTCCACGGCCGCCTCGCCATATTGCGCGACGGCCCGCTTCACGGCCCAGCAGGGAACCGTCTGCGCGGGGGATAAAGCCAGCAGCGCCGCGGCCAACAGAGATAAATGGATCATTTGCCAAGCATCACCTTGATACCGAGCCACACCGCCCCGACGAATCCCGTGACGATCACGGTGATCACCGCCTTGAACGTATAGCTCTGAGCCTGCTCGACGCTCCTGCGCCAGCGTCTGAGGTGCTGAAAATCCGCGCGCAGCTCACGGCGATCCTCCTCCTCGATCCCGAACGAGGTCAGGATGGTGGCAATGGCGCGAACAACCACCGCGTCGATATCGCCGTGATGAATTCTCTGCTGCTCGGCGAGCGTCTCCATCACGATAGCCCGGATATCATCGCCGTTCATTTCATTCATCGCCGCATGTCCCCGCGGATGTCCCTGGTGAAACCAGAGTCGACGCTTGATGATCCGGATGTCATCGTTTGATGATCCTCGCCACGTTTTCGAATCCGCGCTTGGCGAAATAGAACGACACGACCAGATTGGAGGTCACCGATGCAAATCCCGCGAGCGGATCGGTCGTTCCAAGCCCGAGAACCTTGTCCCAGACCAGAAGCCATCGTGGCGGGATCGTTGCGCAGGTGATCCAACAACATCCCGAGCAGACCGCCCGGCTGCTGCGGCGATGGCGCCAACCGCATGGCGTATCGCGGACCAGCGGGATCGACGGAGGATGGCCAGCCGGCAATCCCGCTGCCGAGCGGATTCGAATAACGCGGACTCAAGAATCCGACCGGCGGCTCTCCGCTGCTTTGGCCGATCGTTCCGACGCCGCTCTGCACGGCCGGGCTATCTGGCGCCAACGATGGACTGTCAGCCGCATGCCGCAGTTTACCCAGATATCGGGCGTCGGCGTCATTCGAGCTTCCCGCGTCGGACGGCTGGGGAAATCCGAACTCGAAGACATTATTTCGACTGGGAATACCCGCAGCTAAGGCGGAATCGCGGACCATCTCGCTTGTTGGCTCCGGGTTGGGCAGCTGGCGGTAGTATTGTTCCCAGTATCCAGGGTCCGAACCATAAAGGTCCCATGCATCGTTGTAGTCGTTGAGATGGAAGTCTCTTTTTATTCGATCTGCATAGGCCTCGGGCCCATTCGCCTCGTCGGCGACGAGGCCCATCGCCTGCTTTCCTGACTGCTTGAGAGCCTGACGCAGAATCTGTCTTGCCAAGAAGTCCCACATCGAAATCTCCAGCCTCTTTGGAGCGGGCCTTGCGCAGAGGCGCGCGTTCGCGCGGCCAGGAAGCCTGCGGCCGCTTTCGCGCGCCGACTTACCAACCGTCGCAAGTTTTCCCGATTGCAGTGCTTAGAAAACAGTCCTGATCAGAAGACTGAACGAAAATAACGCGACCACTAAAATGACGAGGCCGATAAAGCCTGCAATGGTCAATTCAATCTCCAGGCGCCCGTTATCGTCGTGTCGGTAGCCGAACGCATTAAATCCGGTTGCGGAAGAATGCAGAGGCTGGACGCCTATCTTGTTGAGCGAAAGAAGAGGCAGGACGAGCCGTGCAATCGGGCATCCAATCACATGGATCATAACGTCATAAAAAAGGGACTCGATCAGCCAATTCATTTCGGTCACCCTGTCGATCTTTACCTCAGGTCCTGCACTCCCTGACTATCTTCGGGGTTACCCTCGGCCTCAACCTCAAGGTTACCCGAGGTCGCACCATCGACAAGGCCTGCGAGTCATCACGATTGCGAAATCGATGGCTTACCGCAGCGCACACGTCTCATCGGCGGCGATAACCGTGGGACAAGCAGGGAAGTAGCCATGTTGGTGAGCTCATTGCTTCCAAATTGGTGCGTCGGTGTCGCGGCATCTTGCGATGCGGCCGGCCTGCCGGGGAGTCGCTGTGTAGGTGGCCGCAGCACCGATCGAATTACTGACGCCCGCTTTCACAGAAGAAACTTTATTCCTGGCAGGTTGAGGAACGCCATTCACATCTGGAATGCTAGTATTGACCGCATTCGCGCCGATTTGAACCGGGGCGGGCAAGATCAAACGGGGCTGCGGGAAGTATTGCGGGCCGGAAGGATCGACAGAAGACGTCCAGCCAGCAATCCCGTTGCCCAGTGGATTCGGGTAGCGCGGACTCAAGAGCCCGACCGCTGGCTCGCCGTTGTTGAGGCCGGTCGTTCCGGCGCCGCTTTGTGAGGGTTGGGGAGTTGAAGGAATTCTGGCCGGGCGCATGCCGGCACCATCGGAGGGAAGCGGCGAAGAGCCGGAATCGGCTCCGTTGGGCAGCCGGCGCAAATATCGGGCATCGGCGCCATTCGACTCATTTGTACCTGACGGAGGATTCGAAGTCGGCGTCACTGGGACTATTGCGCCGGCGGCATCAACGGTCCAATTCTCGGGGTGCGAGAGAATGTCCCCTATAAGTTGGCCTCCTCGAAATGCTCCATGAGCGGCCCATGCGCCCGCAAGAGCACCGAGGGGCTCCAGGACCGCCGAACCTGTGAGCGCTCCACGAGGCCCGCCGATGGCTCGACCGCCTAAAAAGCCCGCCGTTGCCCCGAAGATGCCTCCCAAAGTCTTGCCGCTTCCGACAAGGCCATCATGAAGAACATCGTCGTGAGAAGGTGGAGCGTAGTGTGAAACAAGATATTTTTCTGCTTCACTCTTCCCGATCTGCGCTATTAGTCGTGTCAACAGATTGTCGATGGCCATACCTCACTCCAACGATGCCATCGCGAGACCAAGGAAAAGTTCGGGAGGATTGAGAATGCGGCAGGAACCGCCGGATCAAAGCGCCTCAGGCTGCTTGAAGGGCGCACTTCTGGACCTTCTTATCGTCATTCTCGTGAGCTGCTTTTGGTGCGCGTTCATTGGGCCGAAGGGAATCCTGGTGGGAATCGCGCAATACGTAGTGGTTCGCTTTATTTTTTTCTTTGAAAGGGTCTTTACAGCCTGCCCGGAAAGAGTGACCGCCGATCGCGAAGGCTGCAGTATTTCCAGCGCAACCACATCTTTGATGGCTGAAGATCAGCCGCGATCAAGACGTTATAGCTCCGAAACGGTTTCTGACCCCGATCAGCTCGTCGCCTCGGACTTTTCCGGCACTTCGCCCGCATTGTGCAGCGTATGCGCCACGATCTTCATCGCGCCCTCCGATTCCGCCACGGCTTGGGCGAGCAGCGCGAACTGGTCGTCGGTCAGGTCGTAATATGTCTCGCGCTCTTCTTCCTCGCGCTCTTCCCACCACACCTTCACGATGCCGACCTTGGACAAAAGCGCGTCCTTGACGAAGGAATACAGGATCATGAAGCCGGGATTCTGCTGCATGAAGACGTGGTTGACGTAGTCGGTCTCCTGGCTCGCCGCCGCCTCGTCTTCGGGGCCGACCGGCTCGAAGCGGACGACTTCGTCCGAGCCGGCAAAGATATCCATCAGGTTCGGCATCAGGCCTTCGATGGTGTCGGCGACATCGGTTGAAACCGCGCGCGAGCGGCCGTCCTGTGCCGGCATGTCCTTCGCCATCTGGCCGAGGTAATAATCCATCGCGTCGGCGCGCTCTTCCGCCAGCCGCGCCGCCGAGATCGCCGCCAGCGCATCCGCCTTCTCGGCGGCGAGCATGGCTTTCAGGTCAGTAACTGACATTTTTGGCATGGGCAGGAGTTCTCAGGTTGAGGATCGTACGAGCGCGCCGCCGGTCGGCGACATCCCTGGCCAGCTTTGTGGAATGCTGATCGCGCTCGATTGAAAAAACCCGCGACCGGTTTCCCGGCGCGGGCTTTTAAAATTCTTGCGATGCTGAACTTATGCCGGTGATTTGCCCGACGTGTCAATTTTATTATGCCGCGCTTGGAAAGCAGTCATCTCCATAACGACCCGAAATTCTAAAGCGCGTCGAGAATCTGTTCGATCGGCAGATAGAATGTCCGGGATCCGTCGGGATATTCGATGAATTCGTTTGCCCGCCAGAATTTGGCCGCGGCGTCGTCGATCGCGTGTACAAGCACGCATCGCACGCCGATTATCTCGGAAGCAGAGACAATTCTGCGAAGTGCGTCCTGAAGCAGGTCAAGACCGAGGCCGGTGCCTTTGTATGAGAGATCGCGTGCCAGCCGGCCGATGATGGCCACCGGAATCTGGTTTGGAATTCCCTGCTGCCGCTTCAACTTTGATGGCAACGCCCTGCGTTCCACGCTGCCTGTAGCGATGCAGTAATAGCCTGCGACGGAATTGTTTTCGCACGCGACGTAAGTGCGGGCCGACTGCCCCTCGCTTTTCAGCGCGCTGTTTTTCAGCCAGTCGTTCAGATGCGGGTTGCCGCAATCGAAGCGGTTGAGGTCGTGGATTGATTGAATCCGTGCGGGGGCAGTGACACCTCCGCGCGATGCCTTCGGCTCAACTATTTCTGCCACAAGGGTCGTCGCTTCATCAGCGCTTTCAGCGCTGGCCCGGCAGGTGGCGGATTGTCGAGCGCCTTTACAAAGGCATCATATTTGTCGGCATCGAGCACAAACAATCGCTGATCCAGCAGCACATCGATGGCCTGCTGACGCGCGCTATCGAGCACAAACTCGCTGAGCGTCTTTCCGACAACCCCCGCGGCGGTATCGATCAGCTCCTTGGTTTGCTGCGGAGCGCGAATGTGGATATTGGCGCTGCTTTTCGAGACACGCGCACGCCGGCGCGTCGTCGGACGCTCGGATACGGCGGTCGCCATGGGTGTCCCTTGCTCGATGTTTCCCGGGAATGGAGTATATAATTAGCTGTGTAGACAACGTCAACACAGATTTGATTTCTGGCTGTTTCGTCTACTCCAAAGACATTGACAATGTAAGGAATTTTCCTTACCTACAATGGTCCCCAAAATTCCCGAGGTCAGGGAGAGGGTTATGGCAAAAGCAGCGTATGTTTTCGAAGAAGTCAGCACCATTTCGTCCAAGGGACAGACCACTATTCCCAAACCCGTTCGTCAGGCGCTGGGCGTCAACGAGGGCGATCAGATCGCCTTTCGGGTGGATGCGGCCGGGGTAACTATTCGACGCGCCGAAGAAACGCGCGACGATCCCGCGATCGCCGCCTTCCTGTCGTTCCTCTCGAAGGACATTCAGGCTCATCCCGAGAAGCTGCGCGCGTTTCCGGTGAGCCTCGCCAGGCGCATTGAAAGCCTCACCAAGGGCATCGAATTTGATCCCGATGCCGAAATTCACGGCGACGTTGACCTCTGAGCGGCCCCCTGACGATAAACGGATGGACGATATACGCCCATCCGCTTTTTCTGGATCAGCTCGAGCGGCTCGTTCAGGCCGTGGAGCGTGATCAAAAAAAAGACCCCAGGAATTACACCAGGAAATCAAACGCCAAACTTCTGACGTCCATTTCCACAATCGCCCTGGAACGGATTCCGCAGGATCCTGCCGACAAGAGATACCGTTTAGGCGACACCCTCGGGGAAGCCTGCAAACACTGGTTTCGGGAAAAATTCGGCGCGGGACGCTTCCGGCTGTTCTTTCGCTACGATTCCAAATCCAAAATTATCATCTACGCCTGGATCAATGACGAAAACACCTTGCGAACATATGGAGCGAGGTCCGACGCCTATGCCGTATTTTCAGCCATGCTGACAGACGGCAATCCGCCGAACAATTGGGAGACGCTCCTCGCCTCCTGCAAAAACCCTGAAATCATAAAACGTACCGAAGAGATGCTGGCTAAAAGAGCCTGACTTGCATTTTGGTGCGCCAGGATAAATTTCTCCTCACACCCACCCCTGCTCCCGGTACCGGATCGGCCGGTTGAAACCCGCCGCCCGCCCGGGCTCCTCCCAACAGATCGCCATCAGGCCGAGCGCATCCGCCGCATGACTCGACCAGTCATGCTCCGGCCCCAGGCCGACATTGCGGACGTCGTCTTTTTTCTCGTGATAGAAGCCGAGCGCGTCGCGGCCGGCTTCGGTGGTGGCTTCGTTGAACCAGAGTTGCGGGCCGAGCCGGCGCAGCGCCTCGATGCGCATCATCGCCGCGCCCCTGCCCTGGTTCTTTACCGGCGGCTCGACGGTGAAGCCGGCGTCGCGCCAGTGATCGGCGTAGGTCTTGCCGGTGACGTTGTTCTGGTTCACGCCGTCATGCGGCAGATAGTTGATCGCTTTTTCGTAGCCCCGCTCGCGCATCCAGTTGACGTGGAAGGCGAGAACCTGTCCGACCGACTCGTAATAATCGAGAATGCGGATTTCCTGCCCGACCCACTGGACAATCCAGATCGTGTAGGCGTCGGCGGCGCCGCCCGAGCCGCCGATATCGTGAAAGGCGCGCAGCGGCAGCAGCGGATCGGCGGCGACCTTGCCGATGCGGCCCTGCGATCTCGCTTCGGTCAGCATCGGCGCGAAGTAAGCGCCCTCGAAGGCGCCGACATAATCGCCTTCCCAGATGTGCGCGTAGCGATCCGGGTAAAGCGCGAGATCGGTCTTGCGTTCGTCGTCCAGCACGGCGGGAAACCAGGGATTGTCGCGCCAGTTGGCGTTGACGAGGATCGCGCCATCAGGCTTCTTGGTCCGGAAGAAATCGTCAATGGCATCCACGCGCCGGCGTGGATTCCAGCTTGCCCACAATTCCGAGCCCTCGGCGCGGATGGTCGGACGCAGCAGCGCGAGGCTGCGCGCGCTCAGCGACTGCGCCTCGTCGATCCAGGCGATGCGAAAACCTTCCAGCGACTTGATGGAGTCCGCGGTGTGGTCCTGCATGCCGCGAAAGATGATGATGCCGTCGCCGGGCGTTGCGATCTTGTCGCTGAATATCCGGAAGCCGTGACCAAGGCCGAGGCCCGCGATCTTGCTTTCGATCAGCCGCTTGGAAGAGTGCGCCAGCGTCCTTTGCGCCTCGCGAATGCACACGGCCAGCGTGCCGCGCTCGGCCTGGCAGGTCTCGACCAGAAGTTCGCCGAAAAAATGCGATTTTCCCGAGCCCCGTCCGCCGTATGCGCCCTTGTAGCGAGCGGGCGCCAGCAGCGGCTCGAAGATTTTAGCGGTCGCGATTTTCAGGATGGACAATGACGCGCTCGATACGGTGGATGAGTTCAAGCGCGCCGTCATCGCCGTTCCCGATGGCCTGCGTCGCCTTTCCCCAGCCGCGGTCCAGGATGGCGTTGGCGGCGGCGACCCGCGCCGGAGGCGACGCCTTGGTGTTACGCATGACGGCGACCAGCACGTTGAGCGCGCTCCTGGTGTGGCTGCGCGCCAGCGAACGGATTTCAGTGATGGATTTTGGCATCTGTCACGTCATGGCCGGACACGGCAACTTCGCAAGGCCAAACGCTCTCGCCAGACGCGGGATCGGCATGATCCATGGCGAGATCATCCGGCCGAATGGCCGATCGAGAGGCACTGGAAAAATTCACCGGCGGTTTCCTGCGCTTCGGACGCGGGATGAATGGAATGACCTCTGCGCTCACGAAAATCCCTCCCATATTGCGATCGCGACCAGGCCGGCCAGTGCGAGCGAGATCAGATACGCGGTCATGCGGATCTACTCCTCCCACATCGGCCAAAGCCTGATGCAAATCAGATGCGCGGCATGACCGCTTTCGCGCGGTCATTTCAGGCGCGAACCCTGTCTCTCGCAATGAGAGGCCGCGTGCCGGTGCGTTCGCGCGCGCCGGCAAAACTTCGAATGAGGCTCGGACGGCGGCGCGCGTCAAAGGCGCCTGGCGGCAAGCGCTTCGTCAAGAGATTGGTGCGCGCCCCGCGGCCACCGTCCGATTTCGTCAAAGCTGGAATGAAGAAGCCCGCGACCGGTTTCCCGGCGCGGGCTCAATTCTTGCGATGATGTCAATGTGCCGGTGATTTGCCCGACGTGTCAACTTTCCCGGGGCGGCCGGATCATTCGGTCACTCCGCCTATTCAAGACTCTGAACCGGCGGCATCTTGGTGCTCGCCATCGGAGTGCTGACCGGCGGTGGGCTGGCCGGCGGAGCGGAATATCTGATAACGGGCGGCGGTGACGCTGGAATGCTGCCCGTGGTCTGCGGCTCCGTTGCAGCATTCATTTGCGAGGTTCGCTGGGCCCGCGGACGCGACGCGGACCGATGCATCCCCCATGAGCGCGCGATCGACGGCCCGGCGGTATAGCCGACGAACGCGCCGGCCAGGGCGCCAATGGGTCCCAACACGACCGCGCCCGATACCGCGCCCAGCGCCGCATCCCCCGCGCGCTCCTGAGCCTGTGCTTCAAACGAAATGAGCGAGCCCGCGATCAGCGTCCCGATCAAAAAGATTCTCATGGCAAGTTCCCTACCGAATAACCGGGCCTAAATGACTCGGAAAATACGGCGGCACCAAGGTCGCAAAAAGACATCTGCGCTTGTGAAAAAGCCCGCGGCCGGGTTCCCGGCGCGGGCTTTTGGATTCTTGCGATGATGGCAAGGTGCCGGTGATTTGCCCGACGTGTCAACTTTCCGGCGCGGGCGCGCGCGAGCGACATCGATACCCGGGCAATGCAATCGCTTCTTGTTCAGGCCCGATCACCCGGCCGTCAGGAGGCAGTCTATCTGACGAAGCTCAGATACGAGGTCAGCGCCTCGATCTCCTCCGGCCCGAGGTGGGTCGCCACCATCGGCATCGGCGATCCCGGGGTCGAGTGATATCCCTGGCCCCACTGTTCCAGCCGGCCCTTGAGATAGGAATAGGACAGGCCTCCGAGGCGGGGGATGTCTCTCACGCCCTCGGCATTCGGGCCGTGGCAGGCATAGCAGGAGACGATGTTGGCTTCCGGAATTCCTTCCAGATAGATCGTCCTTCCGCGCGAGGCGAGAGCGCTGTCGCCGTCATTGGCGGGCTTCGGCGGGAGCGAGGCAAAATAGCTGGCCAGGTCGCGCGCCGTATATGGATCGAGCGCCGCAACCGCGTTCCACATGTATTGTTTCGAAAACGGGTTGTTTCGCGCGTGCTCGCGAAAACTCCTGATCTGGCTCATGATGTATTCCGGCCGCTGTCCGGCCAGCCGCGGCGCAACCGTGTAACCCTGCGCGCCCGCTCCGTGACACCAGGTGCAATTGCGGACGGCGGCGCTCTCACCGGCCCAGGAAGAGATGGCGGAGACGGTGGAGGCGAGGATCGCCAGGATCGCTGTTTTTAGCCCGATGCGCTTCATGACCCCAAGCTTTTCATGCACTCGCCGGCGTGCCGGCGCAGGAGATGGCAATGCTCACTTCAGATAACTGACATAGGCCGCGACGGCTTCGACCTGCGACCGACTAAGATTATGCGCTGTCGGCGCCATGACGGCGGATGTGTCGACCGCCGTGCCGTGGCCCCGCTGTTGCTTCCAGCCGGTCAATTGCCCGACCATGTACGGATAGACCTGGCCCGCCAGCCGCGGAATTTCGTTCTGGCCCTTGCCCTCGGCGCCATGACAGGCGGAGCAGGCGGGAACGTTGGCTTCGGGGAGACCCTCCTCGTAGATTTTCTTGCCCGCCGCGATCGCTCCCCTCGGCGCGCCGCCGAACGGTGGCGGATTGAGATTCTTGAAATGGTTCGCCAGCGCCGTGACCATCGACGGGCTCAGCACATGCGCGACGTTGAACATGATCGGGTTCGTCCGTCTGCGCTCGATGAAGGCCCGCAACTGGGCCTCGATATATTCGGGTTGCTGTCCCGCAAGACGCGGCATCGGAAAATACCCGAGATAGCCTTGCCCCGACAATCCGTGGCAGGTCTTGCAGTATTCGAGCTTGGCCTCCAGGCCGCCCTTGGCCGGCGCCATCGCTTCCTGCGCCTGGCCGCTGACGGAAAAGGCCAGCATTAGAACGGCCGTCTGCAACGCCAGCCGCAAGCCGGTTGCCTTCACGATCGGCCCCCCTCGCCTGTCGCCTCGCGCGTCCGCTTCAACTGAACCGGCTGCGGCCATCACAAACCGGCTCCCCAGATGTGAAAGTTAAGTCCGACCTTGACGACCTGAATGCTCTGCCTGACGTCCACATTGCCCAGCAACACATTGGTCGGGTCGTACATCGCGATCGTTTTGGTTCCGAACCCGTAATAATCGTATTCGAGATTGACGGACCAATGCGGCGTGAACGCCCATTCCACGCCGGCGCCCGCGGTCCAGCCAAAGCGATTTTCCAGCCCCGTAAAGCCGAACGGAGTGCCGGCGAACGAACCCGAGACGTCGTATCGGTCCGCCGCCATGGCGACGCCGCCCCTGCCGTAGACCAGCACCTGGTCGAACGCGTAGCCGAGCCGCGCGGTCACGCTGGTGAGAAAATCGGTCTTGGCCTCGACCAGCGCGCTGTCCGGATTGCCGGCCGGGAGCCCGACGATGCTGCTGCCCTTCATGGTGGAGCCCGCGCCGGCGCCTTCGATGCCGATCACCCAGGAGGGAGCGAACTGATAGTCGCAGCCGATCTGGCCGCCGATCACGACGCCGCTCGGCGACGGACTTGCGGTGGTGACGCCGGTTGTGGAGCCGGGCAGGAACAATTCCTGCACGAGCCCGACCGGATCGGTGATGTCCTTCTTTGCAAAGCCGCCGCCAATTTGGCCACCGAGATAGCAGCCGGTCCAGGTGAAGCGCGGCGCAACCGGCGGCTCCGACTTCACGGGCAAGTCCGCGGCGGTCGCGGGTCCCACCAGGATCACTGCCAGCATCGCGGCTTGGGCGAAAAGAAATTTTTTCATCGGACAATCTCCGTATGCGGACGCATCCGCCTACATCGCAAACCAGGCATGGAGGAACAGGGTATTGTTGTCGTGGGCGCCGATCGTGGTGCCGTTGAATTTGTTGTAGTAGACGTATTGCAGACCGATGCGGGCATTGAACCAGGGGTAGCCGATCATCTTGCTGGCGCCGAACGGAATGTAGGCGATCTCGGCCATCCATCCGTTGCTGTTCGGGCTGTTGTTCGCGAAGTCGGGCGCGGCGTACAGGCCCGGGTCACTGGTGCCCCAGATATTGAAATATTGCCCGGTGAAGACGACCCTGTTGTCGGCGCCATAGGCAAACGAGCCCTGCAGCTTCAGACTGTTGAGTTGGTCGTTCGGATTGGTTCCGGCGTTCAGGAAGCTCGAGTTCAGCTCCTGAAACTCGCGAATGAAGCTGCCGCGCAAGGTCAGCCAGTAATTGTCGCCTTGATACTGATATTGGGCATCGAAGCCGACGTCAGTGAATCTATCGGCCAGGGGAAGCGTCCCGGTCGTTCCGGTCACAAAACTTGGATCGATCCACGGATTCACGTTCATGGTCATTCCGAACGTGCCGACCATGAACGTATTCCTGCCCCAGTGCGGCTCCAGCGCGACGCGCCAATAGGGCGCGATGCCGCCGAGCTGACCGGGCGCGTCGAACGGGTTCATGCCGAGCGAATTCTGCGCGTTGAATCCGAGGGTCTTGTAGCCTGTCAATTCCATGTAAAGCAGGTCATTGACGAACGTATAGGCGCCAATGCCGCCGACGCGCGCGGCAAATGCGCCCTCGATCATCGTGCTGGCGGCGGGCGTGCCGGCAAGCGACGATGCGGCGTAGGGAAAGGACCAGGCCGGCGTGGTGTTCCACACATCCTGAACGGTCGGATTGTTGTTGGCCGTGATGCCGTAGATGAAGTCGAGCGGGCCGAAGCGCGCGGTGTTGGCATAGCGGACGTCGGTATTATCCCAGGACCAGGTGTGAATGAACCTGTCTGCCGGCGTGCCGGACAACGCGGATAATGGATCAGGCGAGCTGTAGGTAACCTGAACGAAGGCGCCGACATTGTCGGTGATCGCACCGCCCCAGAATCCGCTGAACTGCGACAGCACGACGTTATCGTTCCCCTTGTAGGGGTTGGTCGGCGGCGCAACGGTTGGCGCCTCGGTGTGGGTGAAGCCGGTGATGGCCATCATCGAGACCGGCGGCACATATTCCTTGTCGGCCTCGGGAGTCGTCGACGAAGGCAGCGCCTTGACGTAGCCCTGCATCTTCTCGTACTCGGCGCGCGCGTCCTGTCCGGCCTTGGACGAGAACGGCGTCGTGCGGAATTCACCGCCGCCGGTCGTATATCCGAGCAGCTTGAACCTTCGGCCGTACGGGGTGAGCGCGGGAAAATCGGTGTGGCAGGTGCCGCAGGGCTGCCCGGTCTGCCGCGCGAAACTCGGAAGCGCTTGCGCCGGTGAAACAAAACCGATGGTCAGGAAACCAGCGGCAACAATTGCAAACGCAACTGCGGCCAACAACCCACAGTTCTTGAAGGGTCGAAAAGAACGACCGCTACCGCCTCGCATCGCGCTGCCCCGTTATTCGCGATACTCCGTGCACCGCACGAGTATTGAAAGCCACTTACGGCAACGACGATAGTCCATGAGTCGGGAATACGGCTAAGGCATTAACCGTTCTGAAATCCGATTTTCGCGACAGGAGACATTTTTGCAACATAATCCGTTGCACGCGCAACAAAACAACGTGCGCCGAAACATGGATGTATCGGCGCCCGTCGACTCGACCAACAACCTGCATTAGAAATTATGTCCCCGCTGCTGCCCACTAATGAATATTTTAAGATTTTGCGGGAATCGGATTGATCTGGCTCAATGGCCTCAAGATTAATCTGGATCGAATGGCCGGGCGCGGCGTAACGTGGCTATTATCAAAGGGGACGGGGCTTATGCGCATTCCATCGACATTGTTAGCGGCAGCGTTCGTGATCGCGGTCTCCGCACCGGCGCAGGCGGAAGACAAGGGTAAGGCCGACGTTTCGCCTCAAGAACTCAAGGCCAAGATCGATTATTGCAAGACCTGCCATGGGCTGTCAGGGCAAGGGTTTCGCGGGTCGTACCCGATGCCGCGCCTTGCGGGACAGCAGCCCGAATATATCGAGAATCAGCTGCAGGCGTTCATCGAACACCGGCGGAACAACCCGGTGATGTTCAACGTCGCGCACGCGCTGAGCCCGTCGATGCTGAAAGCTGTCGCCGAGCAATTCAGGGACCTCAACCCGAAGCCGCTTGGCGGAGCGCCGAAGGATCTCGTGGCCGAGGGAAAGAAGATCTATCAGGATGGCATTCCAAAGGCGGAAGTCCCTCCCTGTGCTTCCTGTCACGGGCCGGACGCCAAAGGCGCCGATGCATTTCCTCGCCTGGCAGGACAGCTCAACGACTACATTTTCCGGAAGCTGACAAACTGGGACAAGGAGCGGGGCCAGGACAAGGCCAAGCCGGATAACTCCGCCATCATGGGGCCGATCGCGCACAACCTGACCGAAGCCCAGATCAAGGCCGTCGCGGCCTATCTCAGCTATCTGGAATGACCTTGCTTCGCGGGATCGTGGCGCGTTGCGATGGCAGTGCAGGTCACTCGTACCGCAGGGCCTCGATCGGATCGAGATTGGCGGCCTTGCGCGCGGGGTAGTAGCCGAAGAAGATTCCCACGGCCGCTGAAAACAGAAAGCCGCCGGCGATGGCGGCCAGCGAGATCGGGGCGGGCCAGCCGACGAAAACCGGGATCATTTCGGAAAACAAGACACCCATGATGATTCCGGCGATGCCGCCGGCAACGCTCAAGATCACCGACTCGGCCAGAAACTGCAGCAGTACGTGTGTCCTGCGCGCGCCGATCGCCATGCGCAGACCGATTTCCCGGGTTCGCTCCGTCACCGATACCAGGAGAATGTTCATGATGCCGATACCGCCCACGACCAGCGATATCGATGCGACGGCGGCAAGCAGGAGCGCCATGATACGGCTGGAGCCCTCGGCTGTCTCCGCGATCTGGCTCAGGTTGCGGACCGTGAAATCATTGACGTCGCCAGGCCGGATCCGGTGCCGCCGTACCAGGATTTCCGTGATCTGGCTGATCGCCGGCCGAATCTCGCTGGCGGCGGTAGCCTGCACATAGATCTGGTTGACGTAGCCCATCAGCCGCTGCTGAAGGTTATAGGGATTGGGCGGCGGCGGATAGACCCAGTTGAGTGGGACCTGCTGCTGGCTTGGCGCCGCGACGCCAAGCACCTTGCGTTCGGCGGTCGTGAACGGGATCATGACGACATCGTCCTGATCGGTTCCAAAGGGCGTTTGGCCCTTGGACGCGAGAACGCCGATCACGAGCAGCGGCATGCTTTTGACCTGGATCACAGCGCCGACCGGATTTTCGTCGGCTCCGAACAATTGGCGCGCGACCGTCTGACCCACGACCACCACGAGAGCCGCGCTGCTGACGTCCTCCCGGGAAATTCCCCGCCCTGCCGCGATCCGCCAGTTCGTGATCGGCGGATAGTTGGCGCTGACGCCCTGAATACCCGTGGTCCAGTTCTGATTGGCATAGCGGACCTGGCCGGACTGGCGGATCAGGTAACTGACGCTGCCCACCGCCGGAGCTTCACGGCGGAGCGCCTCGGCGTCCGCGACCGTGAGGGTGGAGGCGCTGCCCTGCCCGCCCCGCATCCCTCCCATCATGGTGGCGCCGGGAACGACCACCAGCAGGTTGGTCCCGAGACTCTCGATCTGTTTGCGGACCGCTTCATTGGCGCCCTGACCGACCGCGACCATCGCGATCAGCGCGGCTACGCCGATGAACACGCCGAGCATGGTCAGCGCGGATCGCATCTTGTTGCGGGCAAGCGCCTGCAACGCCGCGGCGACGATCATCAATGCGAATGCCCGCACGGTGCCGGCGTCATCGCCGGTGGCGGCCGGCGGCGGGGCGGGAGGTGGCGAAGCCGCGGCCAAATCCCCGGTCGGCGTGCCCGGTGGCGGCCGGGTCGCCGGCTTTCGTTCGTCCGATATCACCTGTCCGTCCCGCATGGTGATCACCCGGTCGGCAAAGGCCGCGATATCCGACTCGTGGGTCACGACGATGATCGTGACTCCGCGCTCGCGGTTGAGCGATTGCAGCGTTGCCATGATCTCATGCGAAGTGCGGGTATCGAGATTGCCGGTCGGCTCGTCCGCAAGCAGCAGAGCCGGATTATTGATCAAGGCGCGCGCGATGGCGACGCGCTGCTGCTGGCCGCCCGACAATTGTCCCGGCGTGTTGCGCTCACGGTCGGCCAGGCCAAGCAGTTTCAGCGATGCCCGCGCCCGCTCGGTGCGCTCGGCGCGGCTCGACGTCCCTGACGCCGCATAGAACAGGGGCAGCGCGGCATTCTCGATCGCGCTTGTGCGGGCGAGCAGATTGAAGCTCTGAAAGACAAAGCCCAGCCGTTCGCTGCGGATGCGCGCAAGTTCCGGCTCCGACAGCCCCGCGACGTTGACTCCTTCCAGATAATATTCGCCGCTGGACGGCCGGTCGAGACAGCCCAGCAGCGACATCAAGGTGGACTTTCCTGATCCGGACGATCCCATGATCGCAATAAACTCGCCGGGCTCGACAACCAGACTGACGCCGCGCAAGGCATGCACGTCGACGTCGCCGACGTGATAGGTCCGCGTCACGTTCGAGACTTTGATGATCGGTTCCGGCATACCTTGACCGCCAAATTGGTTCGACGCGAGATCAGCGGCCAAGACGCGGCATCACGGCCTGATTGGCCGCCGCGGCCTGCTCTGCGGTGATAACCGGATCGCCCGGCTTCAGATCGCCGCTGACGATCTCCGTGAAGCTGCCGTCATCCAGCCCGGTCACCACGGTCACAGCCGCCGGCTGTCCGTCCCGCAAAACCCACACCCGGGCATGACCGGAAAGAGCGGCGCGCGGGAAGCTCCTTGGGATGTAGCGGAGCGCCTGGTTCGGCACCCGCGTCACGCCCTCGCGCTGATCGACGACGATACGGCAGGCGGCCGTCAGGCCCGGCTTCAGCGCGAAATCCGAATTGCCGACGCTGATCACGACGTCGTAGGTCACGACATTCTGGACGGTCTGCGGCGACTGGCGAACCTGGGTTACCTTGCCCTCGAAGGTGCGCTTCGGGTAGGCGTCCACGGTAAAGGTCGCCTTATTGCCCAACTTGATGCCGCCGATGTCGCCTTCGCTCACATTGGCGTCGACTTGCATCTTGGCGAGGTCGCTGGCGATGAGAAAAAGCGTCGGGGTCTGGAAGCTCGAGGCGACCGTTTGGCCCATCGTCACATTGCGCGACACCACGGTGCCATCGACGGGCGAAACGATGCTCGCATAATCGAAATTGACCTGCGCCGCGTCGAGCGAGGCCTGCCGCAGCCGGATCGTCGCCTCATCGAATACGATCTGGGCCAGGGCCTGGTCATGGGCGTTCTTGGCGTTGTCAAATACGTCCTGCGAAACGGCGTGCGACTCGATCAGTTTCTCGTAACGGCCAAGGGCGAATTTGGTGTAGGCCTCATTCGCCTTGTCTTTTTCAAGTTGCGCCTTCGCGACGGCCAACTCCGCTCTTCGCTGGTCAACGACGCTCTGATAGGGGCGAGGATCGATCCTGGCGCAGACCTGGCCCTTTTTGACCTCGGTGTTGTAGTCGCAATACAGTTCCTGGATAATTCCGGAAACGGCCGCGCCAACGATAATCGTCAACTCCGGGTTTACGGTCCCCGTTGCTGTCACGGCCCGCGTTACCGCCCCCTGCGTGACCTGCGCGGTCACGTAGCGAATGTTGTCGCGTTGATCCAGCACCCACCATGTCGTCGCCGCGATCGCGGCGACCAGCAGCGACGACAGTCCGGCGATCACCCAATATTTCTGGAGCGAAGACGTGTGCGCTTTCGGAGGCGTGGCCTGGGGCGCGGGAAATGGCACGAGCTTTGTTGGCGCCTTTGACTGACTGGTATCCGCGGAAATACGTTCATCAACCACGTTGACCCTGACTTTCCGCCGACCTCACGCCTCACGGGCTCGCCAGCTGTCTGAGGTCCGCGCAACGTGGATCGGCATTGCGAAATGCTTCTTTGCAATTTGTCCTGCGCGGCCGGCAACGCCTTGATTTACGTCAAGGATATTTCCCGGCTTGAATATGTTTTGCAGCCTGCCGGCCGCCGGGCCGCGTCAGGATGGCGCCTCTCCTAAATCGAAACCTGCCGCCCGATCTCGACCACCTGATCGCCGGGAAGGCTGAAGAAGTCGCTGACATGGACGGCGTTACGCTCCATCACGGCGAAGAAGCGCTGTTGCCAGGCCGGCAGACCTTTGCCGTCCTCGCGGCCGACCACCGTTTCATGGCCGACGTAATAAGTGACGTCGTTGAAATCGACGGTGCAACCCAGCGATTGGCTGGTGGCAAGCAGTTCCGGGATATGGGGACGCTCCATGAAGCCGAAACGCGCCTCCGCGCGCCAGAAATTCGGCGCGACTTCCTCGATCGTCATGCGGTTCCTGGACGACACCCACGGCACCGACTGGATTTCCACGCGCAGCACGAAGATATGCTCGTGCAGGGCACGGTTATGTTTGACGTGCCAGACCATCACCGGCGGCGTGTCGCGCACGGTCCGGGTCAGGAACACGGCGGTGCCGGGAACCCGCGGCACGTGCCTCGCGGCGATGTTGGCCATGAACTCCGCAACCGGAATCAGCGCTTCGTGCATGCGCATCGAGATCGCGGCCGCGCCACGGTGCCAGATCCACATCACGCCGTAGACGGAGACGGCCAGGATCAAGGGCACATATCCGCCCTCGGCGATCTTGGTAAGGTTGGCGAGAAAAAAGGCGCTGTCGACGAGCAGAAAGCAGGCCGCGACCGCGCCGGCGGCCCACACGCCCCAGCCCCAGATCTCGCGCATCGCGATGAACAGCAGCGCCGACGTTATCAACATCGTCAGCGAAACGGCGATGCCGTAGGCCGCCGCCAGATTGTCCGACTTGCCGAACGCGATGGTCAGTCCGACGGTCACGATCATCAACAACCAGTTGACGACGCCGACGTAAATCTGACCGTAGCCTTCCGAGGAGGTCTGCTTGATAAGCAGTCTCGGCAGCCAGCCAAGCTGGATCGCCTGACGCGTCATCGAGAACGCGCCCGTGATGATCGACTGGCTCGCGATGATGGTGGCGACCGTCGCCAATACGATCAGCGGGATCAGGAGAATCGGCGGGCAGAGCCGGAAGAAAATATTGCCGTCGGTCGGCGCGCCTTCGAGCACGAGCGCCGCCTGCCCGGCATAGTTCAGGATCAGGCTCGGAAACACGATCGCAAACCAGGCCAGTTTGATCGGCCCGCTGCCGAAGTGTCCCATGTCGGCGTAAAGGGCCTCGGCGCCGGTGACGCAGAGAAACACCGCGCCCAGCACCAGAAAGCCGGTCATACCGTGCGAGAACAAATAGGACAGGCCGTAGATGGGATTGAGCGCGGCAAACACCGCGGGGTGCTGCACGATGCCCGAAATTCCCATCGCGGCCATGGCGCCGAACCAGATCAGCATCACCGGGCCGAAGAAGTGACCGATGGCTGCGGTTCCCTGTGACTGGATCGCAAACAGCGCGATCAGGATCGCGACCGCCGCAGGCACCACATAGGGCTGCAACGCGGGCGTCGCCATATTCAGCCCCTCCAGCGCCGACAGCACCGAGATCGCGGGCGTGATCGCGCCGTCGCCGTAAATCAGTGCCGCGCCGAACAGGCCGACGGCCACGATGGTCGGGCGGTGATGCTTCTTCACGCCCAGCAAGGCCATCAGCGCAAGGATGCCGCCCTCCCCGTCATTATCGACGCGCATGGCGAACGAGACATACTTGACGGTGGTGACGATGAAGAGCGTCCAGAGCACGAGCGAGAGCGCGCCAAGGACGGTTGCGGCATCGGAGGGGACTTCGGCGGTGCCAAGCACGGTCTTGAACGTATAAAGCGGGCTGGTGCCGATATCCCCGAACACGATCCCGAGCGCCGACAGGCCGAGGACGGGCATTTTGCCCTGCGGCACCTGCCGCGCGTCGCCGGATGACAGCGTTGGATCTTCGCTCACTGGATCGGCCGTTCAATGAAGAGAGTCACTTGCCGGCGGGCGGCGACGTCGGGATCGGAAAAATGGCCCGGTTCGACGAATTTCATCGGCTCGGGATAGCACGATCAGCGGCAACGGCAACCTTCGCGCGCCGGGCGCGGGATTTGCCTAGCCCCCGTAGCCCTTCAGCCCGCCGGACAGGGCACCGTACTGGGAGCAAACACCGACGTCGCCCGATCCCTCGTACGTGTCGACGACATCGCCGGCCATGATGACTCGGATTCGGCATTGATACAGAGCGGTGCCCCTGACCCATGTGTAGGTTTTTTGTCCGTCGACCGTGGCCTGTTCATCAGGCGAACCCAGCCTGGTGACGACGGCGCTAAGCGGTTGCCCCTTGATAGTCGCTCGTTCCCGATATTGAGGGTGCCGACAGTGCAACCGGCCAGGGCCAGGGCCGCCAGGATCGCCAGATTCCGCATTAGTCCGATCTCCTCGAAAGCCGGACCCTAGACGCGACCAATGTTGGATAGCAAGGGCGGATGATCCTCTGTCACCCGGCGGCGGGAACCTTCGCGCGCCGGAGATCCATATCGACGATCGCGGCTCGCCCGCCGTTACGCCTCGCTCGGACTTTCGAGCGTCTGCCCGTCGGCGGTGCCGATCAGATGCCTGGGCACCAGCAGAAGGGTCGGGAGAATCAGCGCGTAGACGATCGTGATCGCGACGACGCAAACGGTGAAGCCGCCGTAGCGATCGTAGAGGGTCGTCCCGAGAATGTCGCCAAACCGCGAAACGACGAAAAAAAAGCTGCTCGACATCATCAGCATGGACCCCTGCAAGCCGCGAGGGCAGGAACGGATGATGAGATCCATGTAGGCGCTGGTGGCCATCCCACCCATCAGGCCGATCGGTATCGCCGATATCAAGGCGCCCGCCACCGAATGAATGAAAAGCAGCGGAACCATTTGCGGAACGGCAACGATCGTCCCCCACCACAGCAGTGTCCTCAGGGGAAAGCGGCGGCAGAGAAATCCGTACACGATGAAGGTCGGAATGAAGGAGGCGGCGAAGATGGCATTCCACTGGCCCCATTGCGCGTCAGTGGCATGCAGCGTGTTCTGAAGGTGGTACTGCAGCGGCGTCACCGAACCGGGCGCGAAATTCCATAGCAACCAGATCAGCAGCGGCGGATAGATGCGCCAGTGCCCGAACAGCCTCTTGATGTCTTTCACCGGGTGCACGCCGCTGCCGCGCTCGGCGCGAACACGCTCGAACACTTCCTTCGGTTTCCAGAGGGCAAAGAGACTGACCGCGGTCATGATCGCGGCGCCCACGAGAAACAGGATACGGGCGGCCTGATCGGCGTTCCTGTCTTCGAGCAGGCCCGAGAGCATGCCGCCGATCAGCAACGCCGCGACGGCGGGAATCGACGCGAACACGTTCCAGGCCGCGCTGATCTGGCCGGTCATCGCGTGCTGCTGGCCGATCGTCGATGTCAGTCCATTCTGGGCACTGGCGACAAAAAGGAACGAGGTTGTCAACGCGACCACCGCAAGAAGAAGCGTCCAATAGGTCATCGGCGCCAGGGCAAAGCCGAGATAGAGAATCGCGCTGATGGCGCCGAACAGCAGCATGAATCCGCGATCTCCCATCTGAAGCGGATTCCACATATCGCGGACGAATCCGAACACAAAGGACAGATAGAGCGGGATTGCCGCGATGAGCTGGAAATGCGCGACCTGCCGCGCCTCCAGGTGCAGCCTGTTCTTGAGAAAAAAGCTGATGGGAATGCCGATCAAACCTCCCGACGGTCCGCCGAAGGCCAGAAGAACGATCAGGATGCCGAGATAGAGAAAGATACTCCGGCGCGCGGATGGCGGCAGATTTTCGGATGCCAACGCGACCGCGGCGGCCTCGGCGGCGGGACGGTCCATCGTCATTAGGCGCGATCTGTCTTTCCCTGGAATGCCGGTGCGGTATCGTATCGGCTCAAGGCCCGGTTTGATAGAGGTCTGCTCCGGATCAGGGTTGGTCGGCCCGATCGGCTGGCCGCGGTCGCGGAAACAGATAGAGGATGGCGGGAAAATTCTTTCCCGCCATCGCTCAACCGAACGGCGATGGAGACCGCGATCAGCGCACCAGTTTGTAGGCGCGCTCGTCGTAGAGCGCCCCGCTCATCGGCTGCAGTTCCTCGCGGAAGGCCCGCGCGGTCTTCGTCGATATCCATGCGCTCTTGTCCGCGAGCGAATCCCAGCTTTCGATCACGGTGAAATGATTCTTGCGGTTGAGCTGGACCACATCGTCGAAGCGGCGATTGCCCTTGGCGCTGCGCCCTTCCTCGACAAAGGCTTTCACCTTGGCGGTGCCGGGCTCGACCTGCGTCGGAACGACGTCGACGTGGGTCAGGATCACGACCGGATCGCCCGACGCCGGCATCACGGGGCCAACCGAGAGGGCTACGTGAATGCGTTCGTCGTAGGCTGCGCTTTGCAGGGGATTGAGCGCCGCGCGAAACTTCGTGGCCGGGTCGGTCGCCGCAAAGGCCTGCTTGGCCGCCAGCGACTGCCATTGCTCGATCAGGGCAAAATGGCCGGGATCGGAGATGCGCTGCAGCGCATCGACCTGCACGGCGCCGGGGGCTTTTTTCATGTCGCCGGCGTAAGCGAGAAACAACTTTCGCGCCTCGGACGAAGCGCTGGGCGCAACTTCCGCATAGGTCACGATATAAACGGGCTGGGCCGCGTCCTGCGCGAGTCCCGCCTGGCCAGCCGACAAAAGGCCGGCCACGGTCACAATGGCCGCCATAACAAAGCGATGCATTTGGGGTTTCCTCCGGGAAACGACGGATAGAGCCTCATTCGAGGTCTCCTTTTATTTTGCTGTCCCCCCGCAGTCCGTCAGGCGTGCGGGGATTTTTGATGTCCAGCTTCGGCATTTTGATCGCACTCGAGGTGCCCGCGTCAAGCGCCCGCCACGACGAAATGCAGCGAAAACTGCGCGCCGCCCAGGGCTCTGTTCTGGACATCGATGGTCGCACCGTGCAATTCGGCGATGCGCTGCACAATAGACAGACCAAGCCCGGTACTTCCCTGCTGGTTGCGATCGCGGCGCCAGAAGCGCCGAAAGATCAGTTCTCGCTCCTCCTGCGAAATTCCGGGACCGCGATCCAGCACCGTCACCGTGCCGTTCTCCTCGACGACGAATTCGACAACCGTATCCTTCGGGGCGTGCTTGATGGCGTTCTCGGCGAGATTGCGGATCGCACGCTTGATCATCTCGGCATTGCCCCTGACCCATACCGGCGCGGTTGGGCCAAGCAAGGCGATTTCCCTGCCCTGCTCGAGCGCCAGAGGCGCGATGAACCCGGCGACCTCGGCGCAGGCACCCTGCAGATCCGCCACTTCCGACGGGTTGATCGTGAACGCCTCAAGCTCCGCAATGTCGAGCAACTGGCCGACCACCCGGCTCATAGCCTCGATGTCCAGACGCAGCGCCTTGGCGACGCGCTGGTCGTCGAGCGTTTCCACGCGCGTGCGTAAAATGCTGAGCGGCGTGCGCAGCTCGTGGGCCGCGTCGGCGGTGAATTCGCGCTGAACCTGGAATCCCTGCTCCAGGCGGTCGAGCGCCTTGTTGATCGCCGCGACCAGCGGCCGGACCTCGCTCGGAATTTCTTCGAGCGGCAACCGGATATCGGTGCGGGCGGGCCCGATCTCACGGGCAATTTCCGACGCCTGCCGCAGCGGCAGAAGCGCACGGCGGAAGATCGCGATATCCGTGACCAGGAGCACCAGCAGGATCGGCAGCGTGATCCAGCCCACATGCTTGAAAAAGTCCTCGACGATGTCGTCGATCAGAACGTCGCGGTTGGCGAGATCTTCCGCCGCCTGCAGCCACACCGTTCTGCCGCCGATGATCCTGCGAATGCTCGCGCCCGAGATGGCCGCGCCGCCCTTGCCGGTTTGCAGAAACTGAACGTCGGCAGCCCGCGGATCGGCGGGAAATACCGGCGTCCGGTCGACCAGCGAGGAGAACAGGGTTTTTCCCTGATCATCGGTCACCGCATAGGCATATCGCCCATAGGGCTGGGAATAGAGGCCTTGAAGGCTTTCGGGAAGTTCAAGGGAGAGGCTGCCATCGGCCTGCCGGAAAAGATGCTTGGCGAGGGAAGCCGCCTGCTCTTCCATCGCCTCATTGTGGATGTTGCTGGTCGCCGCGCTCAGCAGCCACGACAGCGCGACCGACATCAGAATGGACGTGATGGCCACCGCAATCACGTGCAGGATCACGATGCGCGAGATGATCGACTTAAACCGGATCACGCTTTTCCCCGGCGATGAGGTATCCGACGCCGCGGATCGTGTGGATCTGCACCTTGGCGCCCTTGTCGGAAAGCTGCTTGCGCAGCCGATGAATGTAGACCTCGACGGCATTCGAGGCGACGTCGCCGGAAAGCCCGAAGATATGGTCCTCGACCTGCTTCTTCGAAACCACGCGCCCCTTGCTGCGCATCAAAAGTTCGAGCACCGCGGTTTCGCGGGACGACAACATCTGCGGCTGGCCGTCGATCGACGCCTGGCGGTTGCGCAGATCGAACTCCAGATTGGCGATATGAAGCGAACTGCCGAGCTGCTGACCCGGCCTGCGCAACTGGGCTTCCAGCCGGGCAATCAGTTCCTCCAGCGCGAACGGCTTGACCAGGTAGTCGTCGGCGCCGCTGCGCAAGCCCGTGACGCGGTCCTGCAACCCGCCGCGCGCGGTAAGCACCAGCACGGGTGTCGGATCCTTCCGATGGCGCAGTTCCCTCAGGATCGCCAGACCGTCGCCGTCGGGCAGTCCAAGATCGAGGATCACCGCCGCGTAGGTCGTGGTCATCAGCGCGGCGCGGGCCTCGGCGGCGGTGGCGAGCAGGTCGGTCTCGTAGCCAGCCGTCCGCAGCCCCTTGGCGAGCAGTTCGGACAACAGCGCATTGTCTTCGACAACCAACAATCGCATGGGTGGCCAATCGCGGATGGATCGGAATTCTCCTGACCAGCTTTGAAGCCTTTTGATGCGCCGGACAAGTTCGGAAAGCGGTAAACGGGAGGCGCCGTGTAAGGTTGCTGTAAGCTGGGGCGATCGTGAGGTTGTTAGCGGGCCAAATACTTGCGCAAAACTTCCGTCAGCCGGTCCGGACTGGTCTGCGGCGGCATGAAGCCGAGATACTCGCCATGACGGCCCATCAGATAGATCACGCCGGCATGATCGATCGAATATTCGCCGCTCGGCTCAATCGGGCCTTTCGCATAAAACGCCTTGTAGGAATTGGCGACCTTGCGAATTTCCTCCGGAGAGCCGGTCAGACCAACAAGACTGCGATGAAACGCCGCGACGTAATCCGCGAGCACCTTGGTGTCCCGCTCGGGATCCACCGTGATGAAAACGGGCTGGATGCCTTCCGCCGCGGGACCCAGCGCATCGAGCGCCTGGGTGATCGCCATCAGGTCGGCCGGGCACACGTCCGGGCAAAAGGTATAGCCGAAATACACGACCATCAGCTTGCCGCGGAATTCACTGTCGCTGCGCTTGCGCCCCGTCTGGTCGGTCAGCGTGAACGGTCCGCCGACCGTTCCGCGGCCATACATCAGATCGTCCATCATCTGCGCCGCCGACGGCTGGTCTGCCGCCGCCGCGACATCGCAGAACAAGACGCCACCGCACAAGGACGCGATCACCACAAGCACGCGCGCAGTGAACGCGGCATGGCGATGCCCGGAGCATGATCCGGAAAAGTGGCTACCGGTTTTCCGACAGAGATCATGCTCAAACAAGGATGAGTTCAGACGCCGAAGGTGATGCGGGTGCCGGTGGTCGTCGTCAGAACCTTGCCCGGCATTTGCCGCTGCGCTTCCTGGGTGAAATTCAATCCGCTGCAATGCATGGGGATCAGCACGTCCGGGTTCAGCTTGCCGATCTCGGCGACGACCTGGGTCAGGTAATCCGCCGGCGCCGGCCCGAGGTGGAAGCCGCCCATGATCGCATGCACCTTCTGCACGCCGGAGACTTCCATCGCCTGCCGCACCGAATTGACGATGCCGACATGGCCGCAGGAAGAGATGACGATGAGGCCCTTATCCCTGAGGTTGAAGCAGGTCGCATGCTCGTGGATATGCTCGTCGGGCACGATCTTGCCGTCCATTTCCGCCGGCAGATAGTGGCTCCAGTTGCAGCCGGCGCCGTCCTTGAGCTTGAACTCCACCAGCGAGTTCGGCAGCACCTTTTCGATGCTGTTGCGCTTGATCTTGCCGGTCGTAAATGCCGCCTCGCCGATCACCACCGGCGACTCGCACAACACCACCTTGACGTCGCGCCTGGCGAGATCGCGCCGGTCGAGCATGCCATAGTCGGCGAGATCGCCACCCTGTCCGATCCGGTTATAGCGCTGGCAGAAATTGTCTTCGCCGCCGGCGTACATCGTGAGGTCGGCGGGCAGGACCTTGCGGTGCTTGTCGAGAAATCCCATCAGGCCGCCCCAATGGTCGAAATGACCATGGCTCATGATCAGCGTGTCGATCTTCGATGGATCGACCTTCAACAGCTCCATGTTGCCGTTGATGGTCTCGGGCGTCCAACCGTAGTCGAGCAGGAAAGTGCGCCTGGCGTTGCCGCGCTGCGGCTCCAGAAGCAGTGACAATCCCCACTCGCTGTGCAGCGGGCGCAGCGAATTCGCGGAGCGGCCGGGCTCGGTCTTCACGCCGCTCACTTCCTGCGGCTTGAAGAAGAGGTCGCTGGCGCTGTCGACGAGAACGCGGACGCTGAGCTTGTCGATCGTCGGCACCTCGATCGGCCCCGCCTTGGCCATCTCGATACAGGCAAATCCGCTGGCCGCCGCCGCGGCGGCGAAACCGGCCGACATCTTCAAGGCGTCACGTCGATTGAAACTGGACATGGTGCTCGTTCCTCGGTTCGGCCGGGATCACGGCGCTTTGCAATTCCCTGAAATACAAGACCGATTGCCCGGCGTGTCAACTGAATTGGGCGAAACATGCAGACGGACGCGAGGGGTACGCATGCCCCAGTCATTCCGACATGACCTGATCGACGCCGGTTGAACGAACGCGAGCCGGAGTTAGATTGGGGCGTGAACCCATGAATTCAGACTGGTCGACGGACGTCCGCTTTGGTGCGCATTCCCGACTCAAGTCGGGCATTGCGGCACTTCCGAAAAGTGCCATCGGAAGTAATCCCGACGCGATGCGTCGCAGCCACGTTAACTAGCATTGCGATAATTCGACGCGTCACTGTGAGCGGGTCGATCCCGCGAGGGTCGCTCGATTAGTCCTGTCAGCGGTCATCAACCCTCGCTGTACAACGATTGCTGTCCGTGCAAACCTGCGGCGGTGCCTGGAGGGAACGATGGTAACAAAAGCGCGCGTCCTGCTTGTTGGCTTGGATCCTGACATAGTTGATTACAGCAAGTCCCCGGTGCCCGGGCTCACGGCGGCAAAAGTTCGCGCTGCTGTGGAGACCGACAGCGCTAAGCTGGAATCGCTCGGCTACAGCGTGAAGTCGCTGTACGTTGACGACGGCAAGACCGCAGAAGTGGAGCTTGCTAATGCACTCGCAACCGATGGATACGATTGCATCATGATTGGTGCTGGCCTGCGTATTGTTCCTCCCTATTTCCTGTTGTTCGAGAAACTAATCAACGTCGTCCACCGGCACGCCCCCGCTTCGACGAAGCTATGCTTCAATACAAACCCTGCGGATACGGCCGACGCGGTGCAGCGTTGGGTTTAGACCAACGCCATGGAGCTACCAGGCAAGTGGTTCGATTTCGCAGATGGGTCACACTCGGAAGTGGAGAGCCATTCGCGGAGAGTCCGTTCTACCCCTATGAACGGACATCGTCAGATCGAGTCGATTGGTCCGTTTCGTGCTACAAGCGGAAGTCGGCGGCAAGAATTACCGCGAGACGCGCGTTGTGTTCATGTCGAGTCGGCGTCGTTCAGCCGGCCGTCTTTGTCCAGGCCGCCCGCTCGAAGTCGACCATAAAATCGCGCGTGATCGGCACCGCATCACGTTTGGTCGACAGCAGCAATTGAAACACCATGTGAGAGCCATGCAGGAATTCGAGTTCGACAGCGGCGAGATAGAATTCCCACATCCGGCAGAACCGTTCGTCGTAGATCGCCGCAGCCCGGGCTCTATTTTTGGCGAAGCGCTCGCGCCAGTGTTTCACCGTGTAACGGTAGTGCAGCCGCAGCACTTCCATGTCGTCGCACCATAGACCGCAGCGCTCTGTGGCAGCGAAGGTCTCTGAGAGCGCCGGCACATAGGCGCCGGGAAAGATGTATTTGCGGATGAAGGGGCCGGTGGTACCGGGTTGCGACATCCGACCGATGCAATGGATGAAGGCATAGCCGTCAGGCGCCAGGAGCTCTCGGATCTTAAGGAAATACTCGTCAAAATGTCCGATGCCGACATGCTCCATCATGCCGACCGAAACCACCCTGTCAAACTGGCCTGTGAGTTGGCGATAGTCCAACTCGCGAAACACGAACTCGATCGGAAACACCGGCGGCCTCGGCATGAACGCACGCTGCCTTGATCTGCTCGGGCGAAACATTAACCGCGGTGACGTGGGCGCCGGTTTCGCGCGCCAGATGAATGGCAAAGCCTCCCCAGCCGGAGCCGATCTCGGCGACGGTCATGCCGGGCTTTAATTGTAGCTTGCTGGTGGCGTGGATCAGCTTGTTGCGCTGCGCCTGTTCGAGCGTTTCATGCTCGGGGTCTCGAAAATAGGCGCAGGAATATTGCATCTGATCGTCGAGGAATAGACGGTAAAGTTCGGTCGAGATGTCGTAGTGGTGACGTGCATGAGCGGCGGCGAGCCCGATCGGATTGGCCTGATGCCAGCGGCGCAGGCCTCGCCATACCTGCCGCATCAGCTTCTGTGAGCCGTACGAATAAAGCCCGGCGCGGTTAACCGAGAACAGCAGCAGAAAATCATGGATTTCCGCACCGTCCTCCAGCGTCAGCCGGCCGTCCATATAGGCTTCGGCGGCGTATAACTCCGGATTGATGAACAGCTTGGTATAGAGCTTGCGATCATGGAGATGGATGGCGACGTCGGGCCCGGGCAGGCGTTCGCCGAAGACATGGACCTTGCCGTCGGCGTCGCGGACTCGCAGAGTGCCCTGACGGATGAAACGTTGAAGCAGATTGGACAATAAGCGCACGTGGCAGTCCCCCTGGGCGCCGCAAATATCCGTAGCAATGTATCCGCAAGAGGTCACGCGGTGCCGGACGAAGCAGCGCTGATCTCACGGGCTCGAACTTTGTACCATGAAGGTCTGTTTCGGGTCTTGGCCGTGTAAAAACGCTCCGCCGCTGTAGCGACGTAGAATGGGCATTCCACCAAATGTCGTTTCTGTCTGTCGAGCCTCCGGGGACTTTTCGGTCGCGAGTCCTTTTGGAAATTAGTCTCGTCGCTTTCGATTTTTTGAGTTTTCACACAGCCAGGGTTTTCAACGGTCCTTTGGTGGTAACGACGGAAGTCGCCACTGGTTGTAACCGCTCTTGCAGTATAAGCAGTCTTATCCTTCTCCCTTTGCCATCCTCTTGAGCATGACAATTTGTCGAAAGAAGTCTCTTTTAGGCTGAGCAGGGCTTCCAAGCACTTTCGCGCCTGGAACCATATCCGAAATGACGCCCGCCTGCGCTCCGATTTCCGCACCTTGACCGATCCGAAGATGCCCGGCCATAGCCGCCTGCCCGCCGACGCGGACGAAATCCTCAAGTACGGTTGAACCCGAAATACCGACCTGTGCGACGATGACACAACACCGGCCGAGGCTGACATTGTGGCCGATCTGGACGAGGTTATCGAGACGGGAGCCGGCGCCGATCACCGTGTCTCGCGACGAACCTCGATCAATCGTGGTATTGGCCCCTACTTCGACATCGTCTTCGAGAATGACTCGCCCAAGCTGGGGAATAGAGAGAAATCCATCTTCGGTGGAGGCGAATCCAAACCCTTCCTGTCCGATCCGCGCGCCCGGATAGACGTAAACACGTGCTCCCAGAAGCGCATAGCTTAGGCTCGCATGTGCGCCAATCCGGCAGTCCCGACCGACAATCACACCGCTGCCTATAACCGCGCAAGGACCGATCCGAGAGCGAGGTCCTATCTCTGCTCCAGCCTCAATCACACACAGCGGCCCGACCTCCGCAGACGGATCGACGCGCGCCCCCTCTGCGACAATTGCGGACGGATGAATACCGGGAAAAACTGGCGGCAGGGGATAGAAGAGTGCAGCAACGCGGGCCCACGCCGCGTATGGTGCAGTCGTCTGGATCGCCACCGTCCCCGCAGGCACTCGCGCTGCCATATCAGGATGCACGATCACAGCACCGGCCGATGTCTGATCGAGTGCCGATGCATAACGTCGATTGTCCAGAAAACTCACTTCATTCGGGCGAGCCGTTTGCAGGGGGGCCACACCTTCGAGGAGCAGTTCGAGCTCGTCCGCAACCCCGCGTGCCGTGCTCGCAACAACTGCAAGCGAATACGGTCCACTTCGGCGATAGAACCTTGCGTTGCCCAAAGTCGCTTCAAACATCCGGGTTCCCAGCCAGCGAATTGAGTTCAGCTAGCCTTTCCTTCGATGGTGTTGATGTCAAGAAGGTCTCTTTCGGGTCCAGCCTGTGTGCACACAGGCTGGGTCATTTTCAGACTTTGGGCCGCGTCCGAGCGAAGTCGGTTCATCCCCCAATAGCGGACATGCGGCGACTGCGGCGCCACGTCGGTTTCCGGCCATGGGTCAACAAGCGCCTTATGGAGCGGCCCAAAGGTGTGGGCGAGCATTAACGACACGATCAGGATGCCCGCCCCGACGACAGCCACATGTTGAGTCTTGCGCAGATTGAAGCTCCCAACTCGACAGACCAGCAGGCCGAAGCCGGGCCAACACTAAAGAAGTTGCTTTACTTTACGCGACCGTCGTAATACATAAGCACATGCTTAACAATCAAGCCACGCTCGATCTGGTGTTTCGCGCGCTCGCGGATCCGACGCGCCGCGCGATCGTGGAGCGCCTGACCCGCGGGCCCGCCTCGGTCAGCGAGTTGGCCTCGCCCATGGCGATGTCGCTGGCGGCGGTGATCCAGCATTTGCAGGTGCTGGAGGAGAGCCGCCTCGTGCGTACGGAGAAGCAGGGCCGGGTGCGGACCTGCACGATCAATTCCGACGTGCTGGCGCGCGCCGAGGCCTGGCTCACCGAACGCCGCGCCGTCTGGGAAAACCGGCTCGACCGGTTGGGCGAGATGCTCGCCGAGGACGCCGCAAGATCCAGGAAACGCAAACGGAGAAAACCATGACCAAAGCCATCCACGGATCGTTCACTGTCGAGCGCGTCTACGACGCGTCGCCGGCCCGCGTGTTCAAGGCCTTTGCCGATCCCAAATCGAAGGCACGCTGGTTCGCCGGACCGGCAGGATGGCAGGAGATCAGGCGCGAGATGGATTTCCGCCCTGGCGGTCAGGAGATCGCGCATGGCAAATTCCCGAACGGTCCCGAAACCATGTTCATGGCGCACTATCACCAGATCGTCCCCAACGAACGTCTGATCTACGCCTATGACATGCATGTCGATGGCGTCTTTATGTCGGTGTCGCTTGCGACCGTCGAATTGACACCGCAGGGCGGCAAGACGGCGCTGCGGATCACCGAACAGGGAACCTTCATCGACGGCAAGGACGGCAACGATTCGCGTCGCGAGGGCACGCAATATCTTCTCGAGCAGATCGCGGCAAACCTGCCCGACTAAGGCGCGGCAATTGCTCGACCGCAATTCCGGTGCGAGGTTGCAGAGAGACGGATTCCATGTGGCTATACTCGGCGAAACTCGGCGCGACCGTTGTGCGCCGAACGTTCGTTCGACCGCACCCGGAGGACTATAACCAATGGCGAATGATGATCGCACCAAAATAATTCCCGGGAGAACGCCGGAATCGACGGCCATGTCGGCTAACGTCAAACGAGCGATGACGATCACCGCCAATCTCAACCGCTTGACGTTCAACGATGCGGACGAAATCCGGGCCTTGTTCAGCGATCTCATCGGCAAGAAAGTGGACGACAGCTTCTTATTGATCCCGCCATTCTACACAACCGGCGGGGTCGATATCAGCATCGGGCGCAATGTCTTCGTAAATCAGAATTGCACGTTCTATGACCTTGGCGGTCTCGACATTGCCGACGATGTGATGATCGGGCCGAACGTGAGCATCATCACGTCTGGCCATCCCATCGAACCGTCTCAGCGGCGCGCCTCCGTAATCGCAAAGCCCATCGTGATTGAAAGAAACGTCTGGATCGCAGCCGGCGCAACGATTATTGGCGGAGTGACGGTAGGCGAAAACTCCGTTGTTGCGGCGGGTTCCGTGGTCACCAGGAACGTTCCCCCGAATACTCTCGTCGGAGGAAACCCGGCAAGGGTCATTCGTCCGATTGCCGACTGAGGGCACGGTTTTCCTGCGCCTCTCAAAAGACGCCAATCTCGGCTCTAAAGAGCCATTGCAAAAATCTTGATAGAACCCCCGCTACACGTAATCGAACAGCGCCATGAATCCGAAATCCATGTGCAGCTGCTGATGGCAGTGGAACAGGGTGCGGCCGGGATTGTCGGCCACGAAGTCGACTTCCATTTCCTGGTATCCGCCGAGCATCACGACATCCTTGATGATGCCCGGAGTCGGCTTCCCCGCGACCTTGCTCAGCTCGAAGCTGTGGCGATGCAGATGCACCGGGTGAACGTCGTCGCTGGCATTGCGCATCCGCAAGCGGTAGCGCTTGCCCTGCCGCAGGCGAAACATCGGCTCCATCCTGTCCATCGAGAAGGCAACGCCATTGATGGTCCATTCGTTGAAGCCATCGAGGGCGGCATTGTTCTTGACGAAGGTCATCTCGAAGGTTTCGTCCGGGGCAGCCGAAACGGCGCCTTGTTTGCCGAACAGCGTATAGTCCCAGCGCGAGGGCGCGGGCTTGACCCATTTTGGCTTGCCGCCGCGCCCCGCATATTCGACCACGATGCCCATGCCCCTGTTGCGATCGTCGTCGGCCAGATCCCCCATTACCCAGACGCCCGGATTTTTCATCTCGACGATCGCCGAGACGCGTTCGGCGGTGCCGAGCCACAGCACGGCAACCTCGGCCGGCTTCGGAACGGGATTGCCATCAAGAGCCACCACCTCGAAGCGATGCCCCGGCAGAGCGAGGCTGCGGATTTCCGTGGCGCTGCCATTGACGACGTGAAACAGCACGCGCTCGCCCTGTTTCACCCGGATCGGCTCGCCATGGCCCAGCATGCGGCCGTTGATCGAAAACAGGTTGTAGCCGACCTCGTAACCGTGCGGCTTCCCGCTCGCCATCGACGCGCGCATCGCCTTCCTCGCCCAGATCCTCGAGTGACTTGACGCGCGCGGGATTCGCCAGGAAATCCGACGCCATGTCGCCGCCGCGGCTGAGCGTCGGCTGGAATTCCTTGAGCATCAGGAACACTTCGCGGTCGTAGCGTCCCGGCTCGCGTTTCGGCTCGACGTAGACCGTGCCGACCTGCCCGCTGTATTGCCCCTCGGACAGATCGGCGCCGGGCACCAGATGCGTGTGATAGAATCGCAATCCGGCCGGCCCCGGCGTGAAGCTGATGCGGCGCATGCCACGGGCGGGAATGTACGGCGTCCCCTCCTCCGCGGCGCCGTCGACATCGACCGGCACGGTCTGCCCGTGCCAATGCAACTGCTCCGGCGTATCGGTGTCGTTCCTGATATCGACAACCACGGGCTCGCCTTCCTTCAGGCGCAGCAGCGGACCGGGAAACTGCCCGTTATAGAGTTTTGTCGATACGATATGATCGGGCGCGAGCTCGACCAGCCCGTTCGCGATGCGAATGGTGTGATCGGCGCTGCCTTGCGGTGACGCCACCGCACTGTCATGAGGCACAGGCTGCATCTGATCCTTCGTCTGGGCGCCGGCCGATCCCGGGATGGCTCCCGCCATGGCGGTCGCGGCGGAAAGATGCAGGAAGCTTCGTCGATCGATCGTCATGCCCGGCGCTCCAAATCTGATGCGGACAACAAATTGGCGGATATGGTATTCGTGGTCGAAGCCGGTGGCCAGTTCATGCCGCGCCGGTGTTCCAGCCGCAGGAAACCCCGGAGACATCGAAGGTGAGTGACTCTGTTTCGCCTGACATACCAGCTGCGTCCCCGGAGCGCGCTTCACGTTCGGCGGAGGTTGTTCGGAAGGGAACGGTCGGCGAGGTTTTTACGGCGTTCCTGAAGCTGGGCCTGACCTCCTTCGGCGGTCCGATCGCGCATCTCGGCTATTACCGGGATGAACTCGTGGTGCGGCGCAAATGGATCGACGAGGCGGCCTATGCGGACCTGGTGGCGCTCTGCCAGTTTCTGCCCGGGACCGGCCTCCAGCCAGGTCGGCTTTTCCCTCGGCGTTCTCCGTGGCAACGGCCTTCTGGGCGGCCTTGCCGCATGGTTCGCCTTCACCATGCCCTCGGCGGCGATCCTGTTCGCCTTCGCGATGGGCGCCGCCGCGTTCACCGGACCCGTCGCGGAAGGATTCCTGCACGGCCTCAAGCTCGTCGCCGTCGCGGTGGTCGCGCAAGCCGTCTGGGGCATGACGCGAAGCCTCACGCCGGATCGCGCCCGCGCCGGCATCGCGCTTGCCGCGGTTGCGATCGTGGTATCGTTTCCCGGATCGTTGGCGCAGATCGCGGCGATCGCGCTCGGCGCCTGCGCGGGCCTCTGGCTCTGCCGGGGAGCCGCGGCACCGGTTACCGGACAGTTGAATTTTCCGGTCACCCGGCGCGGCGGGTTCATCGCGCTCGCCCTGTTCGCGGCGCTGCTGTTGTTGCCGCCGCTTCTGGCCGCCGCGACCGGATCGCATGGCCTCGCTCTGTTCGACGCGTTCTACCGTTCAGGCGCGCTGGTGTTTGGCGGCGGCCATGTCGTGCTGCCGCTGTTGCAGGCGCAGGTCGTCACGCCGGGATGGGTCAGCAACGAGGCCTTTCTGGCGGGCTATGGACTGGCACAGGCGGTGCCGGGACCGCTCTTCACTTTCGCCGCCTATCTTGGCGCCGTGATGATATCGCCGCCGAACGGACTTGCCGGCGCAACCATCGCCCTCGTCGCGCTGCTGCTGCCGGGCATGCTGCTCGTCTACGGCATGTTGCCGTTCTGGGATGCGACACGCACACGGCCCGCGGCCCAGGCCGCCATGCGCGGCACCAATGCCGCCGTTGTCGGCATTCTAGGCAGCGCGCTTTACAATCCGGTCTGGACCAGCGCGGTCATGACGCCGCGCGATTTCGCGCTCGCGCTTGGGGGATTTTTGCTCCTCACCGTCTGGAAGATGCCGCCGTGGATCGTGGTGGTGCTGCTGGCCGCCGCCGGCATCCTGCTGCGACTTGCCTGAAGATCGTTCCGGCGCGGGACACGCTGCCGGGGACTTGAGCTGAAGTGATCCGCATTACATTAAGGGGCGCAGCGATGACCTTGAACAGCATTCTTCGCACCGGCGAGTCAGGCTGGACCATCCTGGTGCGGCTTCTCGTCGGCCTCATCGTGTTCCTGCCCGAGGGCATTCAGAAGCTGGCCTTCCCGGATGTGCTCGGCGCGGGGCGCTTTGCAAAAATCGGCATTCCCTTTCCCGAAATCATGGGCCCGTTCGTGGGCGTGGTCGAGACCGTCTGCGGTCTGTTGATTATCCTCGGACTATTCACGCGGCTTGCGGCGGTGCCGCTCATCGTCATCATGATCGTCGCACTGGTTTCGACAAAGCTTCCGATTCTGCTGGGACACGATGTCGGGATGTTTCACCTCGGCGACATCAAGCGCCTGGGGTTCTGGAGCGCCATGCACGAGGCCCGCGCCGACCTCACGATGCTGCTCGGCTGCGTCTATCTCCTGATCGTCGGGGCCGGCCGCTGGTCGCTGGACGCCCGTCTGGCGCGGTAGCTGTTTGTATTGCCGTGGCTGAACCAACCCCGGCCCGGGCTTGACGAAACGATTTCCTTCATCAACGACTGAAAGCGCAAGCAACGCGGCCGGCGATCCGCCGGCTCCCGCCTCGTTCAAAGAAGCCAGAAGGGTTTATCGATGAGATCTGCCGATCGCGCCAGCAGACGCATTTTCCTCGCACGGTCTCTGACGGTGCTTGCCGCCTGCGCGCTGGTCGGCCTGCCGAATCACGCCCGCGCGGAAGCGAGCTATCCGAACAGGCCCGTCCGCATCGTCCTGCCGTTCGCGGCCGGCGGCGTCGCCGATACCACCGCGCGCATTATCGCCGAAAAGCTCTCCGACAGGCTCGGCCAGCGCTTCTATGTCGAGAATCAACCCGGCGCCGGCGGCATCGCCGCGGCGCGGACGGTGATCTCGTCTCCGCCCGACGGCTATACGCTGGCGCTGCTGACCAACGGGACCGCGATCAGCGTCTCTCTGTTCGAGAAGCTGCCGTTCGATCCCACGAAGGATTTCGCGCCGATTTCGAGCCTCGGATTTTTCGATTTCATCTTTTGCACGGGCGCCTCGTCCGACTTCAAGACGCTTGCTGACTTTATCGCAGCCGCCAGGGCAAAACCGGGCGCGCTGAATGTCGGCACCATCAATATCGGCAGCACGCAGAACCTGTCGGCCGAATTGTTCAAGACGGCGGCCAATATCGATTTCACCATCGTCCCCTATCGCGGAACGCCCGAGGTCGAGGTGTCGCTGCTGCAAGGCAATATCGCGCTGATGATCGACAGCTACTCGGCGGTCAAGGGCAATATCGCCGACGGCAAATTCCGCGCGCTGGCCTCGTCGGGCGCGGTTCGCTCGGAAAGCGCGCCCGATCTCGCCACCGTCCACGAAAGCGGCGTCGCCAATTACGACGTCGTCTCCTGGAACGCGCTGTTTGCGCCCGCGCGCACGCCGCCGGAAATCGTGAAGACCCTCAACGGCGCATTGCAGGATATACTTGCCGACGCCGGCCTCAAGAAACGCCTGATCGCGCTCGGCATCGAGGCCAAAGCGGGCACGCCGGAAGAAATCGCAGGCCGGCTCAAGTCCGACATCGAGAAGTGGCGACAGGTGATCGAGAAGGCCAAAATCCCGAAGCAATAGCCGCCAAGCCTTCGCGAAATCCAAACACCCCAATTCGAAAGACCACCTCCAATGACCGCCCCATCAACCAGCCCCAGACATTGGAACGTGGGCCTTGTCGGCTACGGCGAAGTCGGCCGTATCCTCGCCGAGGACCTCCGCAAGCAGGATGTGAAGGTCACGGCCTATGACATCAAGCTTCGCAGCGATCAGGCCGGCCAGCCCTTGCGCGATCACGCGAGGAGCCATGGCGTGACGCTGACCGCGTCCCATGCCGATCTCGCAGCCGTCGCCGACTTCATCGTTTCCGCGGTCACAGCGAGCCAGGCCGTGCCGGTGGCGGAAGCCTGCGCGGGCGCGGTGAAACCGGGCGCATGGTTCCTCGACTTCAATTCGGCCTCACCCGGCGCCAAGCAGCGCGCGGCGGCGCTGATCGATGGAGGCGGCGGCCGTTACGTCGAGGGCGCCGTGATGACGTCGGTCCCGCCTTACCGCATCAAGGTGCCTTTGCTGCTCGGCGGCTCCGGCGCAGGCGAGCTCGCGCCGCTGCTGGCTGAACTGGGTTTCGACGCCAGGGTGGCGAGCGAGAAGCTCGGTGTCGCCTCGGCGGTGAAGATGTGCCGTAGCGTGATGATCAAGGGCCTTGAAGCGATGGTGATCGAAAGCTTCACCACCGCGCGCGCCTATGGCGTGGAGGACGCGGTGCTGGCGTCGCTGAAGGAAACGTTCCCCGGCATCGACTGGGAAAAGCAGGGCGCCTACTTCTTCCAGCGCGTCATCGAACATGGCCGGCGCCGCAGCGAAGAGGTTCGCGAGGTGGCTGAAACCGTGCGCGAGGCCGGCCTCACGCCGTGGTCGGCGCAAGGCACGGCGGAGCGCCAGGCGTGGATCGCCGATCTCGCCGACGAAGGCCTGTTCGGCGAGCGGGGAACCAAAGCCTTCGCCCGCAGCCCCGACTGGCGCACGGAAGCCGACCGCATCCTCGCCAGCAGCGCAACGAAGAATGCCAAGCCGAAGAATGCCAAGTCAGAGAGTTGAATGACAAAGACCATGCAATTTGAAAAGACACCGGGCTGGCTTGACTGGTACGCCGGCCCCTCGAAACCCCGCTTCAAGGTGCCGCCCGGCGCGGTCGACGCGCATTGCCATGTTTTCGGTCCCGGCGCCGAATTCCCCTACGCGGCCGAGCGCAAATACACGCCCTGCGATGCGTCGAAGGCGCAGCTCTTCGGCTTGCGCGATCATCTCGGTTTCGCGCGCAACGTGATCGTGCAGGCGACCTGTCACGGCGCCGATAACCGCGCGCTGGTCGATGCCCTCAACCATTCCGCCGGCAAGGCGCGCGGCGTCGCGACCGTGCGGCGCGACAGTCGCCGATGCCGAATTGCAGGCGCTGCACGACGCCGGCGTGCGCGGCGTGCGCTTCAACTTCGTCAAGCGGCTCGTCGATTTCACGCCGAGGGACGAACTGCTGGAGATCGCCGGCCGCATCAAGAAGCTCGGCTGGCATGTCGTCATCTATTTCGAAGCCGTCGATCTTCCGGAACTGTGGGACTTCTTCACCGCTCTGCCGACCACGGTCGTCGTCGATCACATGGGCCGGCCCGATGTCTCAAAGCCGGTCGACGGACCGGAATTCGAGCTGTTCGTGAAATTCCTGCAGAAGCACCCGAACGTGTGGTCCAAGGTCAGTTGCCCGGAGCGGTTGTCGGTTTCGGGACCGCCGGCGTTGAACGGCGAGCAAAATGCCTATCGCGACGTCGTCCCCTTCGCCCGGCGCATCGTCGAGACGTTTCCCGACCGCGTGCTCTGGGGCACCGACTGGCCGCATCCCAACCTGAAGAACCACATGCCCGACGACGGCCTACTGGTCGACTTCATCCCGCACATCGCGACCACGGCCGAGCTGCAGCACAAGCTGCTGGTCGAAAATCCGATGCGGCTGTACTGGCCGGAACAATCCTGAAAATACAGGACGGCGTGCGAGCGGCACTGCGCCGTCACAGGATACCTTTGAGCACGATCTTTTTCGGAAAACCGGTGCCCGCTTTCCCGGATCGTGCTCAGGGATCCTCAAGCGCTTGACCTTGTGTTTGCAGCGCGGCGATCGAGTTGCCGGGCGGCCTCGGACGTCTTGGGGTATGATGGAACTACCCGGCCCGATTGCACGTCAAAATGGCAGGCCGGATCTCAATGCACGGTTTCGAAGCATTCTTCATCCGTTTGTCCGCTTCGCGACATAACCGTATAAAGCCGGTGCAGTTCACTTTCCAGGTGCTCGTTGACAAGCAGCAGCGCCTCAAGCGCGCCACGAATGTTTCCGTCGCATGATGCGATAATTTTCTCGATTGCCACTTCTGTACGCCTGGACGCCATTTTTATCCCCTACTAGGTCACCCACACAGACATATCTGGCAGGGATTGGGGCAAAATTCGGTGTCCGAAGCGGACATTTGGTGGCGCAGTGATTTTTTCAACAGACTTGCGAATTCAGGCGGCCACGGCGAGTCCACGCGGGCTCACGACATACTCCTTCAGGACGTTGTCCCTACCGTCGACTTCAACCAGAGATACGTCGTAGGTCCAGAGATCGGCGAGGTGCTGGAGTACGCGCCTGGCGTCGGTTTCGTTGAGCTGGGCGCCCTTCACGACGACGTGACGCAGCATCAGACGGCGGTCGCCCGCGAGATCGACGTCGATGACCTCGATGTTGGGATCGATATATCCGACGTCGTATTGTCGCGCCAGCTCGCGGCGAATCCTTCGGTAGCCGCGCGCATCATGGATCGCATCGACCCGGATCCCGGCGGTTTCCTGCGGATCGTCGTGCAGATGAAACATCCGCCAGCTTCGCATCAGCCGCGGGCTGAGGAACTGGCTGATGAAACTTTCGTCGCGGTAATTGGCCCAGACGTCACGCAGCACCGCCATGACGTCGCCGGTCCCGGCGATATCCGGAAACCATTCGCGGTCCTCGTCGTCAGGGCTGGATACGATGCGTTCGATGTCCTGCATCATCGCGAAGCCGAGCGCGTAAGGATTGAAATCCGAAAAGCGCGGATCGTCGAAGTCGGGCTGAAACACCACATTGGTGTGGGACTGCAGGAACTCGAGGAAATTGCCGTCGGAAAGCCGGCCCTGTTCGTGCAGCCGGGTCATGATGCGGTAATGCACGTAGGTCGCGGTGCCCTCGTTCATGACCTTGGTCTGGCTTTGCGGATAGAAGTACTGCGCGATGTGGCGCACGATCCGTAGCAGCTCGCGCTGCCAGGGCTGCAGGCGCGGCGCCGCCTTTTCGAGAAAATACAGGATATTTTCCTGCGGCAACCCGAGCAGCTTGCGCCGCCGCTCCATGCTCAGCAGTTCCGCGCTCTTCACCGGCCCTGTCGGAACAGTCCGCCACAGGTCGTTGAACACACTGGCCTCGTGCGCGCGGCGTTCTTCGGCGCGCTTTTCCTCTGTGCGAAGATCGAGATTCTTCTTGCCGGGATAGCGATCGATCCCGTGCGACATCAAGGCATGCGCCGCATCGAGCGTTACCTCGACCGCGAGGCGGCCGTAACGCTCCTCGCATTGCGCTACATAGCTCTTGGCAAAGTCGAGGTAATCGAGGATGCCCTCGGCATCGGTCCATTGCCTGAAAAGATAGTTGTTCTTGAAGAAATGATTGTGGCCGAACGCCGCGTGCGCGATCACCAGCGTCTGCATCGTCGCGGTGTTTTCCTCCATCAGATAGGAGATGCACGGCGAGGAGTTGATCACGATCTCATAGGCGAGACCCTTGAGTCCCTTGCGGTAGAACGCCTCGTGATGGGCGAAATGCTTGCCGAACGACCAATGCTTGTAGAACAGCGGCATGCCGGCCGAGGAATAGGCATCGAGCATCTGCTCGGCGGTGATGATCTCGATCTGGTTCGGATAGACATCGAGTCCCAGTTCGGTGCGCGCGATCTCCTCGCAAGCGTCATGGATGCGCTGCAGCTTGGGGAAATCCCAGTCCGCTCCCTCAAACAGGCGATCGGCTGTTGCAGTCATGGCGCGGCTTTCTCCTGGTTTCGGCGACGCTGGAACAAGTCATGAAACACCGGAAAGATTTCGCTGCGGTCGCAGACCTTGCGCATCGACAAGGGCGCGCCGTCGGAGCGCAGACGCTGGTAGAGCGTCCACAACGACGAATCCGGCATCTCGAAGGAACTGCCACCGGCCTCGCCGACTTCGAGATAGGCGAAGAACTGGCTGACGGGGAGGATCTTCTCGGTCAGCAGCTGGCCGGTGACGGCGCTGTCGGCAATCGAATTGTCGCCGTCGGAGGCCTGCGCGGCGTAGATATTCCAGTCGGAGGGGCGGAACCGCGACCTAACGATATCGTGCATCGCCTCCAGCGCGCTCGATACCATGGTGCCGCCGGACGCCGGCCCGTGGAAGAAGGTCTCCTCGTCAACCTCCTCCGCCCGGTCGGTATGGCGAATGAAGACGATCTCGACATGCCGGTAGCGCCGCGTCAGGAACACGTAGAGCAGCATGTAAAAACGCTTGGCCAGATCCTTCATATGTTCGGACATCGAGCCTGAAACGTCCATCAGACAGAACATGACGGCCTGCGCGACCGGCTTCGGCACGGTTTCAAACCGGCGGAAGCGAATGTCGATCGGATCGATGAAAGGAATGCGCCTGGCCTTCGCCTTCAATGCCTCGATCTCGGCTTCGAGCTCCGTGCGGCGGGCCTCGTCATTGCACTCGGCCAATTCCACCTCAAGCTGCCTGATCGTCTCCGGCCGTGGCCGACGCAGCGCGACGCGGCGCGCCATCGCAAGCTGCACCGTGCGGCTCACCGAAATGTTCGCCGGCGAACCGGAGGTCGCATAGCCCGCGCGCTGAAGCCCTTCGCCTTCCGCCTCGGCAAGCTTGCGCTTGGCGAGATCGGGCAATTCGAGATCGTCGAGAAACAGGTCGACAAACTCATCGCGGCTGAGAACGAACCGGAAGTCGTCCTCGCCGTCGCCTTCCCCCGGCTGGGATGCCTTGCCGCGGGCTTCGCCCGAACGCGGCAGCACGTCGCCTTCGACGAACTTCTTGTTTCCGGGAAGTACCCTGTCGTGCGTGCCGCCTTCGCGGCGAAAGCGAGGTTCATGCATCCCGTCGAGCGGGATGCTGACCTCGCCGCCCTCCAGGACATCCTTGATGTCGCGGCCCTCGGAGGTCTTCTTGACGGCGCCCTGCACCAGCGCCTTGGCGCGGCGCAGGAACCGCTGGCGGTTCTCCAGGCTCTTGCTGCCCGGATTCAGACGCCGGTCGACAATGAACATCGCCACTGTTGCATTCGCCTCCGCCTCAGCCGGCCTGCTTCACGCGCATGTACCACTCGACGAGCCTGCGAACCTGGCGCTCGGTATAACCGCGCTCGACCATTCGCGAGACGAACTCGCCGTGCTTCTTTTCGGTTTCGCCGTCCTTCTTGGAACCGAACGAGATCACCGGAAGCAGGTCCTCGACTTGGGAGAATATACGCTTTTCGATGACTTCGCGGATCTTTTCGTAAGAAGTCCAGGACGGATTCTTGCCGCCGTTTTGCGCCCGCGAGCGAAGCGAGAACTTGACGACCTCGTTGCGGAAATCCTTCGGGTTGGCGATTCCGGCCGGCTTCTCGATCTTGGTCAGTTCCTGGTTGAGAAGCTCGCGGTTGAGCATCTGGCCGGTATCGGGGTCCTTGAAGTCCTGATCCTCGATCCAGGCGTCGGCGTAATCGACGTAACGATCGAACAGGTTCTGGCCGTAATCCGAATAGGATTCGAGATAGGCTTTCTGGATCTCGTGGCCGATAAATTCGGCATAGCGCGGCACGAGTTCGGCCTTGATGAATTCGAGGTAGCGCTTCTCGATCTCCTCGGAAAGCTGCTCGCGGCGGATCGACTGCTCGAGCACATACATCAGATGGACGGGATCGGCGGCAATCTCCGTGGTGTCGTGATTATAGGTCGCGGCCAGGACCTTGAACGCGAACCGCGTCGAGACGCCGTCCATGCCTTCGTCGACGCCGGCGGCATCCTTGTACTCCTGGACGCTGCGGGCCTTCGGATCGGACTCCTTAAGGCTTTCTCCGTCATAGACCCGCATCTTTGCAAAGGTCGTCGAGTTCTCGTGCTTGCGCAGACGCGACATCACCGAGAAACGCGCCAGCGTCTCCAGCGTTGCCGGCGCGCACGGCGCGGAGGCGAGTTCGGATCCCGAGATCAGCTTCTCGTAGATCTTCTGCTCCTCGGTCACGCGCAGGCAGTAGGGCACCTTGATGACGCAGATGCGGTCGATGAAGGCCTCGTTGTTCTTGTTGGCCTTGAAGCTTTGCCATTCGGATTCGTTCGAATGCGCGAGAATGACGCCGGTGAACGGGATCGCCCCGATATTCTCGGTGCCGATGTAGTTGCCTTCCTGGGTCGCCGTCAGCAAGGGGTGCAGCATCTTGATCGGCGCCTTGAACATCTCGACGAATTCGAGAATGCCCTGGTTGGCGCGATTGAGGCCGCCGGAGTAGCTGTAGGCGTCGGGATCGTTCTGGGCGAAGGTCTCCAGCTTGCGGATGTCCACCTTGCCGACCAGCGAGGAGATGTCCTGGTTGTTCTCGTCGCCCGGCTCGGTTTTCGCAATCGCGATCTGCCGCAGGCGCGAGGGCTGGATCCTGGCGACGCGGAAGCGCGAGATGTCTCCGCCGAAGGCCTCGAGCCGCTTGTAGCACCACGGGCTCATCAGCCCGTTGAGGCGGCGGCGCGGAATGCCGTACTTCTCCTCGATCATCGGGCCAAGCTGCTCCGGATCGAACAGGCCGAGCGGCGACTCGAATACCGGACTGAGTTCGTCGCCGGCCTTCAGCACATAGATCGGATGGACTTCCATCAGCGACTTCAGCCGTTCGGCGAGCGAGGACTTGCCGCCGCCTACCGGACCGAGCAGATAGAGAATCTGCTTGCGCTCCTCCAGACCCTGAGCGGCGTGCCGGAAGAAGCCGACGATGCGCTCGATGGTTTCCTCCATGCCGTGGAACCCGGCGAAGGCCGGATAGACCCGCATGGTCCTGTTCAAAAAAATACGGCCAAGGCGGGGGTCCTTGGCCGTGTCAATCATCTGGGGCTCACCGATCGCCGCTAGTAGTCGTTCGGCTGCGTTGGCGTATCGCATCGGGTCGCCTCTACACGCCTCCAGATATTCCGCCATCGGCATGTCGGTTTCGGTTCTGGCCTCGAAGGACCTGGCGAAAGCATTGAACAGAGAATCGTTGTACATGACCCCTCTCCTCATATGGTTTGCTGCACCGCTGGAACGCGCGTCATTATTTCCACGTCGTCGAAGCGCTGCCTGTACCCGGCCCGCGAATCAGCAACAGCACATGAAGCCATTGGACACGCGACCGACTTCATGAGGCAATGCAATAGTTGTGCTAGACGATCCGCCATCGTCAAAAAATGATATGATTCCTGCACCATGTCACCGTCCCGCAACATCCGGGCGATCGCGGGCGGCCGGCGCGCGCGAGCTGGAATTCCGTTAATGTAAGGCTTCTCCTGCATCCCAATCCAACCAGTTTGGGCGCAGACCGCAGCAATACCGGGGCATTCGGCTTCACAAATTCGGCATCCGCGCGACCGAGTGTCGCGCCCGCGGAACAAGCCGTTCACGCCAGCAGCCCGGCTCGACGTTCGGCGGCGAGCGCCTTTGCGCGCTGCACGCGTTCGGCCCGTTCATCTCTGCTGAGCACGAGCCGGCGGCAGATCCTGTCCTTTACCGCCGGCCCGCGCCGACGGGCCGAAAGGACAGACGGGCTTTTTCGGCAGAACCGGGAGCTCACGACCGACCCGGCCCCTGCACGCGGCCCGGCTGCGGCGGAAGGCCTTCGGGGTAGACGTTGATCGTTGGCATCGAGACCGCTACTAACTCCTTCAAACCGTGGCCGCCCAAGCTCGATTTCTCAGACCCGGCATGTGCGGCGATTACCGGGAATTTTGCGCGGGGGATCCGATGACTTTCAGTGCAGACATGTCGACGACGCTCAATCGCATTCTCGACACCGCCGCGGATAACCTCAGGGTCGCAAAGATTCTGCTTCAGCTTGGCCTCGATCCCGCCAACGTCACCTACGACGCGATCTTCAACCGCCTGCTGGAGATCTTTCTGGCCAACATCACGCTGGCCAACATGTTTGCCCTGATCGGCTCGATCTTCTTTGTCGCTACCTTGCTGACGCAGACCATGGTGCCGCTGCGGGTAGCGAACATGTTCGGCTGCATATTCTTCGCGGTCTACGGCGCGCTCGCCGGAGCGGTGACGACCCTTTTCCTGTATCTCCTGATGGTTCCCATCAACGCCTTTCGCCTCCGCCAAATGCTCAATCTCGTGAAGATGGCGCGCAGCGCAACGCAGGGCGACACCTCGATGGAATGGCTGAAGCCGTTCATGACCGAGCGCAAATACCGCAAGGGCGATGTGTTGTTCAAAAAGGACGATGCCGCCAACGAGATGTTCCTGACTGTCACCGGGAAATTCCTGGTCAAGGAGATCAATGTCGAACTGCCGCCCGGCCGTCTGATGGGTGAACTCGGTTTTCTTTCGCCTGACAACAAGCGCACGGCGACGGTCGAATGCATCGAGGACGGCCACGTCCTGACTATCACTTATGAGAAGCTGCTCGAGATCTACTTCCAGAATCCGCAATTCGGCTATTACTTCCTGGTGCTGACCAGCCAGCGCCTTCTGGAGAACATCGCCCGGCTCGAAGGCATCATCGCGCAGAACAAGATCACGCAGCCGGCCGCGGCCGCAGGCGGGCCGAAATAGACGTCGCAACGTTGGTGGACCGAGGCTGAAGCCGATCGGCCGCGACTGCCGGCTCGGGCAGCCCCGGTCGCGCACCTGCCGCAGCGTTGCCGGTCGAACTGATTTGCCCTAACTTCACCACCCGTAACAACAGGGAGGACCTGCCGATGGACATCGTTCCCATGGGTCCGGGGTTCGCCGCCGAACTGCGCGGCGTGACCATTTCCGATATCGTCTCGGACGATGCCGCCTATGCGGCGGCGCGCGCGGCCTTCGAGGAACATTCCGTTCTGGTGTTTCGCGAGCAGGAGGTCACCGACGAAATCCAGCTCGCCTTCTCGCGCCGCTTCGGGCCGCCGGAGGTAACCAAGGTCGGCTCGCAGGGAACGGGATCGCATTTCGTGATCCTGAGCACCATCGACGCCAACGGAAAGATCGTGCCGCCGGACCACCGGCTTGCGCTTCGCAGCAAGGCCAACCAGCTCTGGCACACCAACTCCTCGTTCAAGCGCCTCCCGGCGCTGACCTCGATCCTTTCGGCGCGCATCATTCCCGCGCATGGCGGGGAGACCGAATACGTCTCGACCCGCCTTGCCTTCGAGCGGCTCGATGCGCGGTTGCGCGAGCGGCTCGAAAATTCCTTCGCATGGCACGACTACGCCCACTCGCGGAATCAGATCGCGCCGGACCTTGCAAGCGCCGAAGAGCGCGCGGCGCTGCCGCCGCAATGCTGGCGCATGGTGTGGAAAAATCCGGTGAACGGCCGTGGCGCTATCTACCTCGCCTCGCACGCCTATGCCGTCGAAGGCATGGAGCCTGCCGCGGGGAAGAAGCTGATCGACGAGATGATGGCGCTTTCGACCGCGCCCGGCACCAGCTACCTGCACCAGTGGCGCAAGGGCGACGTCGTGATGTGGGACAACCGCGCGACCATGCACCGCGGCCGTCCCTGGCCATCGCACGAGGCGCGGCTGATGATCCGCACGACGATCTCGGCAACCGTGGCCGATGGCGTCGAGACCATGCGCCCGCCATCGTCGCAGGCGGCGGAATAACAGCGCCCGCCGTTTTCGGCGGCGCGATTTGTCGTCGCGATTTTTCGTCGTGCGGCTCGAAGCCGGCTGGCCGTGCAGGTCCGCAATGCTTCCGGCAGTTCGTAAAGAATTATTTTCGCGGCACCTAAAAGATTATTAAAAGTTTTCCGTATTTTGTTGTCGGATTCGCAATTGCCTTGCGTCAACGTGCGCACAAGGACGAACAACCGGCGTCCGACTGCTAGCCGTTCGTATTTTTATCCCTTCACGGAGGGTTGATGCACTTTGTAGCTGGGGCATTGGCCGTGCTGTCGGGCCTCTTTTACGCCGCCGAGCATCATGAGATCGGCTCTCTCGGCGTCAAGATGTGCCAATACGGCAGCCCGTTCTGCGACAACCCATCCTACGTATTCGTGGGCGCCATTCTCGCGGCGCTATGGGGCACCTTCGTCAGCGTCCGCTGATACGCCGACCTGACTAGCCCGGATCGGGACTGGCGGGCTGCGCCGGCCGGGGCCCGGGCGCCTCGGGTTCCAGCGAAGGCCTTGGCGCGGTCGGCGCAACCGCGGCTCCGGCGGTTCGTGCGGCAGAACCGGTCGTCCTGTGATTGGCGACCTCCGCGGTCTGCACATGGGGGCGGCTCCACGGGCCATGATCGACTATCAGCATCGCCAGCAAGCCGAAGATTGCAACGGCCAGCGCGATCACGACGGGATGCACACCCGTTCGCTTGGAGTGATTTCCGGTCATCGAAAATACCTCGCCTGACGTTTCTTCTGAATTCAATTGCGCACGGCGGCCAAGGTTCCGCGCACGGTCGGTTCTGATTCAATCAGACCGGCGTTCCCGTCTGCTATTTTTGGCGGGTCTCTTCAAACGAGGCGGCAACCGCTCCGCTTGAGAACGCTTTCGCGCCCGCTCAACGATCGGGTCCTATCGCATTGGTAGGGGTTGGACGATCGGTGATCTGCTGACCAAACAGGCTTCCGATCAGTTCCACCACGGTGCGCGCGGTACGCCCACGCTCATCGAGGAATGGATTGAGCTCCACGATATCGACGGAACCAACCAGTCCGGAATCATGCAGCATCTCCATCACCAGATGCGCCTCCCGATAGGTCGCGCCACCGGGCACCGTGGTGCCAACGCCGGGTGCGACACCGGGATCGAGAAAATCGACGTCAAGGCTCACATGCAATACGCCGCCGCGGGCTTTCACCTTGTCGATGACGCGGCGGATCAGTACCCCCACCCCGAATTCATCGATCTGGCGCATGTCGGCGACGCTGATGCGGCGATGGCGCAAAAGATCGTTTTCCAGCTTGTCGATCGAGCGCGTGCCGAACAGTTCGAGCTGGCTGGAATCGATCGACGCACGGGGCTCATTCCCCAGCAGGCCACCGAGCCCCGGCTCGCCGCACAGGAATGCCGCCGACATCCCGTGCATGTTGCCCGTGATCGTTGTCGCAGGCGTGTTGTAGTCGGCATGCGCATCCAGCCACAGCACGAAAAGCTCGCGGCCTGCTTCGCCGCAACGGCGCGCGACGCCGTTCACCGAGCCCATCGACAACGAGTGGTCGCCACCGAGAAAGATCGGGATGACGCCCGGCTGCGCGAGCTCATAGGCGCGTCGGCTCAATGTCCGCGTCCAGCGCTGGATTTCCCGGTAATACCTGGCGTTGTCGGGAGGATCATCATCAAGGTCGGCCACGCCGGCGACCGAAAGCTCGCCATGGTCCTTGACGGCGAATCCGAGCCCCTCGAGCAGGGTCAAAAGACCGGCCGTCCGGAGCGCGGCCGGCCCCATCAGGGTTCCGCGCTGCGACGCCCCGATCTCGATCGGAGCGCCGAGCACGGCGATCTGTTTGGTCTGGGCAATATCGCTCACAGGCAAGACCTCGCGACCAATCTATCCGCAGCGCATGTCCCGAAAAAGACAGCGCGAAAGGTAATCCGGCCTAAAACAGCTTCGGCCCGCGCCGGTCGAGCCTGGCTTCCCACGTCATCAGGGTTGCCGCCACGATCATCAGCACAATCCCGGCAACGCTGACGGCGGCTTGCATGGCAAGGCTGTCGGAAATCCCCTTCAGGAACACGAAGCCCGCAAACGACAGCAGGATGCTGACGGAATAAATCGCCAGCGAGTTTTCGCCGCAGCGGATCATCGCCGCCATCCAGGGCTTCATCAACCCGTGCCAGTCGTGCGGCATCAGCCGCGAGACCACGATCGCCAGCGCCAGAAAATGGACGAGCCGCACCGGCGCGAGATGGCTCTTGTAGATCGGGTATATCAGTCGTGACACCACATCGGGGATCAGCCACTTGAGCGGCTCGATCTGCCAGCTCAGCGTGACGACGAGGCTGAACCCGAGATAGAGCACCGCAAGCCACAGCATGGCGCGCGACTGCACGATCCTCCTGAGCCGTCCGGCACCACGATCGGCGTACCAGGCGCCGAACACGAACAGGATCTGCCACGCCAGGGGATTAAAATATAATTCGCCGGTCGGCCAAGCCGGCACCTGCCAGCTGAAGAGCTGCACCATGAGATAAAGCAAAAACGACGCGGCAAGCGCCGCCGCGGGGTTGCGGATCAGGAGCCACAGCACGACCGGGAAGGCCAGATGCAGCATCACGAAGGTGGGCAATATGTCGGTGTTGACCGGCGTATATTGCAGGACCATGGCGTGCATGAGGGAGGCGCCGGGATTTTCGAAAAAGAACCGCGTGTTGGTCTCGTCGAGGTAGCGGCTGCCGCCGCCGGCCAGCCAGATCAGAACGAAATAGCCGATCAGAAGCAGGAGGAAGGCGGCATAGATTTCGACGCCGCGCCGCAAGCTCCGCGTCACGATCGTCGGCCAGCCCTGCTCGCGCAGCGCGCCGCCATAGGCCAGCATGCAGGTATAGCCGGACACGAACACAAACACTTCGGTGGTGTCGCTGAAGCCGTAATTGCGAAGCGTCAGCCAGGCGAATGCGTTGCCGGGGATGTGATCGATGAAGATGAACCACAGCGCGAGCCCGCGGCACGCATCGAGGCGCAGGTCACGGCGACCGCCGTCGATATGCACGGCAGGAACTATCCCGCCCTTCCGCGAATGATCGGTCACGGCCTCCATCAGCCTCGTCTCACGGCCCCGCGCTGACCATTCATGTTACAGATTCGGCAACGCTTGTCTGTATCGCCTTCGGGCGGTGGCCTTGCCGGCGTCGCCGCCGCAAAAAAAGCCCCGGACAATGCCGGGGCTTTCTGAGCTTTCCAAGTGCGGGGGGGAGAGCGGGAGGAGACTAGTACCTCGCGACCACCGGGGCGTTGAGGAGGTAGTTGAAGCCTACGCGCACCATATTGTCCGTGAAATGCGAGGAGTAAGACGACCCGAGGGAAAGGACACGGCCCGACGCAATCCCGGAGGCGAACGGACCACCGCTGACGGTGCCGAGATCCATGTAGAGATATTCGAGCTTCAAGGTCCAGTTTCCGCTGATGCGGCCTTCGATACCGGCACCCGCTGTCCAGCCCACCCGGGTCGAATTAACACCGGGGAAAAATACACTGACAGGAGCGCCATTGATGTTGGTTCCGGTGGCGCTGCCGCCGGTATCGACTTCGCCGTAGGCCAGACCGCCCGTTCCGTACAGCAGTATGGTCGGAGTGACCAGAATGCCGGCGCGGCCTCTTATGGTGCCGAACCAGTTCAAGTTCTGGCTCAGCTCCGAAGTGATGTTGCCGCCGGGACTGCATGCGTCGCAAATGAAGGTTGTCGATCCCTTCTCGCCGCTACCCTGAAGGTCGGCTTCGAAACCAACGACCCAATTTGACATCTGCCAGTTATAGCCGAACTGGGCACCGCCGATGACGCCATTGACGTCATTGCGCGACGTAGCGATGAACAGCGGCGCTCCCGTAGCGAGGTCCGAAAGGTCCGCGGTATTGGACGAGCGACCCCAGCTGTAGCCAATATTGCCGCCGACGTAAAAACCGCTCCAGTTGAAAGCGGGTTCGACGTAAACCGGCGCCTTGGTATAGGTCCGGGCGGGCAAGTCCGCAGCCGTCGCCGCGGTGATGCCAACCAGCGTGCTCACAACTGCAGCAGCGCTCACAATCAATTTCAGATTTCGCATCATTCTCTCCAATAAAGCCACCAGCCTACAAAACCGGAATCTCGCAAACACCATATCTCAAAGGCTACACCCAATTATGTTCTCGGCGTCCCTTCGCTTGCGAATTCAACCAGGTGTTGCAAAATTGACGCGAAATGGAACCGGCCGATTGGTCAAAAACACTGTCCTATTCGGGCGTAAAATGAGTTCCGCGCCAAGCGTTCCGTGGCGCTACGGTGTTGCAAGAGCGCCGACATTGCAGGCGTCGGTGACAAAAACTTCGTGCGTAATTTAAAGTCACCTTCCCTCAATCGCAGTAACGCGACATTGCCAACGCCGGTGCAGAAATATCCGACAATGCCGGCCACGCCTGCCGCCGACATTTTTGCGGATACGCGCCGCACGCGAATCAGCCGATAGTGCGGGCTCGAAAGTCTCCCCTCACATCTCTTGTACCGTGACAGCATTGAAACAGAACGCGACCGTCTCCCGCGACATTGCAGACAGCGGCTGGGCTCCCCGGCGCGCACAGGAAGCAAGACTGCGTCAGCTTGAGGATCTGCTCGCGCATCCGCGCCGGGAGGACGAAGCCATCGACAGCGAAATCGAGCGCGCCGCCTTGCTTGGCGCGCTGGACCGGCGGCACGATGCGCAAGCGGCCTTCATCGATATCCTGCGCCGGGCGCCGGCGAGCTTCAGCGCGCTCAACGAATTCGGAACGTTGTTGACCGGCATGGGCGCCATCGACGCCGCCTGCCGCGTCTATGCCGAGGCAATCCTCCATCACCCCGACAACCCGATGGGGCATGTGAACCTCGCCAATCTCCTGCTTCGCGCCAACAAGCATGAAGGGGCGCGCGCGCATTACGAGGCGGCGTTGCGCGTCGAACCGGATCACGCGCAGGCGCATCAGGGATTGGGCGCGGTGCTCGCCGACAATGGCGACCTTGCCGGCGCGCGTGAGCATTTCCGCAAGGGTTTCGCCGGTCACGCCATCTCGAGCCTGCCCTATCGCGGCAGCGCGCCGCCGCTGGCGCTGCTGCAACTGGTCTCCTCCGGCGGCGGCAATATCCCGACCGCGCCCTTCCTCGATGACTGCATCTTCCAGACGTCGGTTGCCGTCACGGATTATCTCGATCCCCAGGCCTCCTTGCCGCCGCATCGATTGATCTTCAACGCGATCGGCGATGCCGACCTCTGCGGACCCGCGCTTGAAGCCGCCACCCGCTTGATCGCCCGCAGCTCCGCTCCTGTCATCAACGACCCTCGCGCGGTGATGAAGACCGGGCGCATCAACAATGCAGAACGGCTCGCCGCCCTGCCCGGAGTGGTGACTCCGAAAACGCTTTCGATCGCGCGTGAAATCCTGGCCGGTCCCGCTGGCGCGGCAGGGATCGCAGCCCGCGGCTTTACATTCCCGCTGCTGTTGCGTTCTCCCGGCTATCATACCGGGCGCAATTTCATCCTGGTCGAGAAGGCCGGCGAATTATCCGCAGCCGCCGCCGGCCTGCCGGGAAACGAACTTCTCGCGATCGAATATCTCGATGCCCGCGGCAAGGACGGCAGCGCCCGCAAATACCGCGTGATGATGATCGGAGGGAAAATCCATCCGCTGCATCTGGCGATATCCCGAAACTGGAAAGTGCATTATTTCACCTCCGACATGGCCGACCAGCCGGACCACCGGGCGGAGGAAGCCGCCTTTCTGGCCGATATGCCCGCGGTGCTGGGCGACAAGGCGATGGGCGCGCTCGAGCAGATACGCGACGCGCTCGGCCTCGATTATGCCGGCGTCGATTTCGGACTTGGTGCCGACGGCGAGTTGTTGCTGTTCGAGGCCAACGCGACCATGGTGATCGCGGCGCCCGCCCCTGACGAGCGCTGGGCCTATCGGCGCGGCGCCATCACGGCGGTGATCGACGCCGTCGTCGCCATGATCAGGGAAAAAGCCGGGGCAAACCGGGCTACAGGTCGAACCGCCGGACAAGCGGCCGGCTAGGCCAAGTTTCGGCCGTTTTGCCTCCCGCGCCGATGCTGCAGGGCAAAAACTTTCTTAAAATTAATTCGCCACCGCCTGCCCCGAAGTCGTGCTTGGCGCGTTTTCAATACCAATTGTTGAATAAGAATAAATCGGGATGGAAACGATGAAACGGGCCTTGGCTGCATTTGCCTTGCTCTGCCTCGTCAGCGGCGGCCTTTACGTCGCCGCCAGCAAATGGGCCATTCGACACGAGACGCTGGATCTTTTCGACGCCACGCGGGCGCGCCCCGTTTCGGTGGATATTGCCGTGCGCCGGGACTATGAGATGAAGGCCGATGCCGGCTACTGGAAGCTTCCGGTCGCCATCATCAGCAACGGCAACACCGTCAAGAACACCGAGTATTCCTTCCTTGCCAACGTCCTTGCGGCGCGGGGATTTCTGGTTGCCAGCATCCAGCAGGATTTACCGACCGATCCGCCGCTCGTCACCAAAGTCGGCTTGCCTTACGTCGGCCGACAGGCCGTCTATGAACGCGGCGAGGCCAACATCCTGTTCGTGCTCGGGCAACTGAAGAAGCTGCAACCGAACGCCGATTACGATCACCTGACGCTGGTCGGACATTCCAACGGCGGCGACATCGCGATGTACTACGCCCGGCAGCATCCGGAGCTGGTGTCGAAAGTCATCACGCTCGACAATCTGCGCGTTCCCTTCGTGCTCAACCGCCATATGAAAATCCTGTCGTTCCGCTCGGCGGATCCGAATTTCAGGACCGACCCCGGCGTGCTGCCGACCCCGCAGCAGGCCAAGGCCGACGGTATCGACATCGTCAAAACCCAGTTTCAGCACACCTGGATGAGCGACCGTGGCCCGGATTCGGTGAAGGAAACGATCCAGGAAACCCTCGACCGGTTTCTGGGCGATGCCGCCTCAAGCGATCTCGCGCCGGCGCCCACCGACAGCCCGCTGATCGCCAAGCTCGGACCGGCGCCTTATCCGTAGAGACGGCATTCTCGCAACCCCGGCAGAAAGAGCGGAACTTCGAAGAATCGAGTTCCGCCCTCTTCGTCCTGCGACCGGTCGCAATCCCGGCGGCAGGCTCCGGCGCGCGCCGGATGAGAGGTCAAGCGACTTTGAGACAAATCAATGCGCGAGGCCGAATGCCGGCATTAGTGTTGAAAATGGACAAGCTGATATTTCGCTGCACGCGGACCGGCATGAATGTTCAGATTCATATTCCGGATGCCGCCCCGACGGTTCATCCGGACATTTATGAATCGGTGACGTGCCCGGCGTGTACGCGGATGCATCTCGTTAACAGGACCACCGGCAGGATATTAGGCGACCATGAAAAACAAAATGTCGTCCGCGGCAAAAAACCCTGTGATTGAACTGGCGCCGCACCTGCAATCATCGCGAAAAGCCAGGCGACGAAGCCCTTTGGCAGGTACCGTCATTCCTCTGCGGTCGGCTTCGCCGCCGGGCCCCGCCCCCGTTACAGCGCTGGCGCCGTCTGGAATTCTCCATCCTGTTCGCCGCGGCCTTGGTCGGATGCGGGGCTTTCTCCGGCGTCTCATCGCGCGCATTGATCTGAAGGATTTCCCCGGATCATGCTGCGGCTGATTGCGGAGCGAAACGGCGAAAAATTCCTGCCTCGGAATCATTTCGGACGCCCGTCGGGTCCGAACTGACGGAGATAGGCCCATAAATTCCTGGCCTCGGTTTCGTCCCTGATGCCGGAAATGGATTTTTTGGTGCCCGGAATTTTCGCTTTGGGATCCCTGATGTACTCCACAAAAACGGCCTCGTTCCAGCTAAAGGCGCAATCCTTGTTGGCGGCCGAATAGCTGTAACCTTCGACGTTCCCGCACTTGCGGCCTTCGATCCCGTTGAGCTGCGGTCCGATCCTGTTTTTCGCGCCCACGCCGATGGCATGGCAACCAAGGCAGCGGCTGAACGATATCGCGCCGGCCGCGCTGTCTTGCGCCGACGCCGCTGATATCGACAGGCCAAAGATGATCAGGGCGATCCGCAGTTCGTTCATCGGGTTGTGCTCTCCGGGGCGACATTGACCGCCAACGGCATCGCTGCAATTAGTAATGCGCGCGAACCATACAGACTTATTTATCGGGCCAGCCTTTGATAAGGATCAACGGCTCCGGTGCGATACTCGCGCAATGTTTGAACAATTGGCGCGGATGCATACCCCCTCGGGAGTGCCCATCCGTAGTCGCGAAGGAGAACATCGAATGCACGCGGTTTTGAGACATTTCGGGGTGCTGGCGGTTGCCGGCGCGGCACTCGGCGTATCAGGAGCGGTCGCGGCCGACGCCAATCATGGCGCCGACCTCGCCAAGCGCTGGTGCGCCACCTGTCATCTTGTCGACAAGGACCAGAAGCAGGCAAGCGCCGATGTCCTTCCGTTCGCCACGATCGCGCACAAGCCGGATTTCAGCGCGGACAAGCTCGCGTTCTTCCTGCTCGACCCGCACCCGAAGATGCCGAATTTTCCCCTAAGCCGCATCGAGGCCGGTGATATCGCCGCCTACATCAAATCGCTCGCCAACTAATACCTGCAATAACGGCGCGGCGGGTGCGCGTCGGACGAGAGTCCGGCATGGCCGAAGCCGCATTTACCCGGTGGCCCGTCAAGGACCTGCGGATAAAATTGAAGTCGACCGTGCGCGTGCGCAAGACCATTTTGTGGTCCGCAGGCTTCTCGCGCCGGCGTCTCGCCGCGCCTTGCGTTCAGGACTTCGCGTTCAGGGTTTGGCCTTCGTTGCATCCTTGGCGGCAGACATGACCTCGCCCGTGATATGCCGCATGTGCTCGCCGGCGTTGGTGAATTGACTCCGCAGGAACTCCGACTGGAGCTGCATGGCCTGCTGAAGATCGGTGGCGTGGACCAGTTTGCGCGCGTGCTCGAAGGCGGCCTTCATGTTCTGCTCGGTGAACGACAACGCCTGCCTGGAAATTTCCGTCCCCGGGCTCGGAATCGACGCCACCGATTTATTGGCGGCATCGAAAAACATTCCGAATGCCTTCTCCGCCTGATCGATGGTTTTTTCCGCCAAATCGCGTAGCTCCGTCGGCACTTCCAGTTTCGGTTCAATCATGGGCGCCATCTCCTGTTCAGGTTGTGGGTTACCACAATTCGATAACGATGGCGAATTCACAGGTCACCGGCCAGGACCTGGACCGCCCGCGCGGCGGCGAAGAAAAACCGCTGCACGCCATGCGGACTGGCACAGGCGAACGCAGACTGGCGGCGCGAAAAAGTTACACTCGAAAAGCAAAAGAGGCCGCCTCCCCTTGCGGCCTCTTTCGTCTCCGGGCGGACTTTATCCCGGGCCCACCAATTTCTGAAGCCCTGCCGCGCGCCGCAGACGGCGCGCCGAAGCCACCGATTTCAGCGCGTCTCGAACCGCCCCTTCGTGCCGCCGCCGGGCGCGGGATCGGTGGCGAACTGTTCGACCATGTCTACAACTTCGGATCGCTGCCGCGGCGAAAGCCTGACGAAGGCCTTGAACAGCCGCAGGCCCTGGATCGCCTCGCTGGATGGATAGCCAAGCTTCTCGCTCAACTCGGAAACAGATATGTGATTTTTCATCTGACGCCTTTGAGCGGCACATTTGAGCGGGCCTGCGCGGTTGAAAGTATGCCAAGGAACAACCCCGTCAGCAAGCGCACGACACTCGTTTCAGCAGACGGAAGCGCTTAACGAAGGTTGGCAACATTTGTACTTGTTGTTGCCACTGTCCCGCCAGATGTGAGGCAACGAGAGCGATAGCGCGGTCGCTCGATATGTCCGATACCGGACATATTTGCGAATGCAACGTGCCGGCCGCGGCGCGCGCACCTCGGCACAGGACACATGCCGGTTCCGCGAGGCCAGTCCACAACCATCCGCGTGAGTACCGCTGTGTTTCAATATGTTGCTCCGGCCGATGATCATCCATGGTCCTTCGACCGGGGAGGTGCAACGCTTCCGGCCGATCATGGCAAGGCTGCTTACCATTTTTCGCCGGCTCAGCGGCTCGCCGAGGCTTCGGCGGATCGCGATCGCGCACGGCGCCGTTCTTGATCGGTCCGGCAGCCCCCCGACCCACGCGCATGTCACGCCTTAGTGACCCCTTCCGATCGGAAATTTTCGCAAGCTCCGAAATAAACGCGCTCGATGTTCATCTGTTCACCCACCGGCCGCCCGATGCGTCCGACGCTACCGTGGAGGCCTATGTTCGCCCGATGGTCGAGAAGGCGGCGTTGGCGTTGTCCACTAACGAAGCCTGGGCCCTGCTTGCGATCGTGACGCCGATTGGCCTTTTGCTGGTGCCGCTCGCGGGAAAGCCACCGCAAAGCCAGGGCGGCAGGCCGGACCACTTCTAGGCCGGCCTATTTCGACGCCGAGTCCTTCACCAGCAGCGCGACGGCGTCCTGCACCGTCGTCATGAACTGGGCCGGGAAGATGATGGTGGAATTCTTTTCGACCGAGATTTCCGCCATCGTCTGCAGGGTGCGGAGCTGAAGCGCGACGGGGTGCTGGGTGATGATGTCGGCGGCCTGGCCGAGCTTCACCGCGGCCTGGTATTCGCCTTCGGCGGCGACGATCTTGGCGCGGCGCTCGCGCTCGGCCTCGGCTTCCTTGGCCATCGCCCGCTGCATGTTCTCCGGCAGCGTGATGTCCTTGATCTCCACCGCCGTGACCTGGGTGCCCCACGGCTCGGTATGCAGGTCGATCACGTTCTTGATCTGGTCGTTGATGCTTGCGGTGTCCGACAACAGCTGATCGAGACTGAAGCGGCCGACCACGTTGCGCACCGTGGTCTGGCTGATCTGGTTGATCGCGTTGTAGACGTTCTCGATGGCGATCACGGATTTTTCCGGATCGGTGATGTGATAGTAGGCCACCGCCGCGATATCGATCGAGACGTTGTCCTTGGTGATGATCTTCTGCGAGGGGATCTGCATGGTGACGGTGCGCAGCGACACCCGCGTCATCTGCTGGAACGGAACGAAGATCAGCGTCAGGCCGGGCCCGCGCACGCCGGCAAATCTGCCGAGCAGAAACACCACGCCGCGCTCATACTGCTTGAGCACCCGAAGCGAAACCGCCGTATAGAGGATTGCCAGCAATACAACAAAGAAGATGAAGCCCATGGCGCCCTCGCCGGTTGTTTTGCCGCGAAGTCTAGCACGATTGTCTAACGCGCGGGCGCCGGATGTTTGGCCGGAGCTTCCTTGACATCGGGATAGAACTGCGGCGCCTCGCGCCGGTCAAAACGCCCGTAGTCGCGCACCACGCGAATCCTGCGATGCCGGAGCGTCGCGATGCCGTCGATTTTCTCCGGCGACCATGCCTTGCCGGCATCGGTATCTTTCCAGGACGTCAGCAGCACCAGCTTTCCGGCATTATAGATGCTGGCAAGCACGTCATGCTCGGCGACGGCGCCATCGGCCAGATCGAGGCCGAGCCGGGCCGGCAACAGATCGGGCTCCGCCGCGAAGGCCGCGCCCTGCTTCGGCGTGATCTCGGAAAAGGTCACGAGTTTCGCAACACCAACCTCGGTCTCGTCAAGCCGCCGCTCGAGAACAGGCGCTTCGCTCGGCGGGGCCGTATCGGCGATCACGTCGCCGACGCGAAGGTGGTAATCCCCGAAAATCTCGAACCGACCCTTGCCCTGAGCGACGTGATGCTCGCCCTGGGTACGCCAGCGCACCACCGATTTTTCGTCGCGCCAGGTCGAATGCGACAACATCCATCCCGGCCGGCGCCTGCTTTCAAACCGCTCATTGTCAACGAAGCCGTCGATCTTTTCCAACATCGGCCTCAGGCGCCCGGCGAGATCGAGATATTCCTCCTTGCGGCCCTCTTGGGGGAGAAATTCAAAGATCACGGAAAACATGGGCGTCTCCTTATTTTTTTCCCGGCTTCAAGCCGGGATGGCAGCGCTATCGTCGCCGTTCAGGAAATTGACGCTTTCCCGCCAAAGCGCAAGCCGCATCGTCTCGAAATGCATCAAATGGGTACCACGTCCTATCTTGATATCACGCTTCACGGACGACTGCGTGAATGCATCGAACAGCCACCGGGCGTCATCATCAGGGATGAGCCCGTCCCATTCGCCGCGAATGATGGCGAGCGGCGCGCGGACAAGCGAGGGATCATAGGGCAGCCGGCCATGCCAGGCCTTGATGATTTCGCTGAACGGACCAAGGGGAATCTTCACGCCGGCGGGATCGCGCGAGCGATTCTCCGGATCGCTCTCGAGATAGCGCTGGGCCCATTCCTCGAAGTGAGCCCGCGACAGGACCGGCGGTTCATGCGCGGGAACGTCTTCGACAAACCGATTCCACTGATCTTCCGCCGTCACGATCCGCCACGCCGGAAATGACGCCGGCGTTTCGTAACGCCGGGGAGCGCGGCGCGCGATCGGAGCAAACAGCACCAGCCGATCGACCAGCGCCGAATGTGCGCCTGCAAACAGGCAGGCGGGCATGGATCCCCATGAATGAGAAATCAGCGACAGCTTCCCGATATTCTGGTGCGCCAGAATGAATCTGACGGCGGTCTCCAATTGCCGGGCGGCATCCTCCGCGACGCACAAAGGTAGATTGTCGGCGGCTGGCGCATCCATTTCCGGATACCGATCCGATTCGCCGAAACCGTGGAAATCCAGTCCCCATACGTCGAAGCCCGCTTCGCCCAAAGCATCGCGCCATGATTTCCCGTCAAAGCGATAGGCGATCGACAGCGCCGACGGGAACGATGCGCCGTGCACATAGAGAATGGAACGACGGGGCTGGAATCGGGTCTGCTCCGCGGGCAACAACCGCAGGAACAGCGACAATCCCCTGGCAGGGCCGGGAATGCGGAAATGCCGCTCGCGCGAATCGAGTTGCGGCGCGGTTGAAAACTTTTTCATTGCTTCATCCAATCGGGGCTCGGCCGTTCGGCTCAAGGCGTACCGTTACGATCAGTTTCCGCTGAATGGTTCGATCGCGGTCGAAGTGATCTTGATGCGGGGTTTGAAGCATACGGGGCGAGTTGCCCGTTCTCCCCCCGAACATCGGTCCGCGCGCGGGATTCGCCGGCGAACCCTTGATCGAGGTCAAGGCGATGTTTGCGAGATGTGCTCTGATAATTTCAGGTGAAGGAAGATCGCGGCTGAGAAAATTCGGAGCCAGCTTCCTTTGACGCTCGTTGGATCACGGGTGCTCCCGACGCTTGCGGCAGGCGGGGGGCATCTGTGGCCGCCTTGGCGAATGCGCGGGTATGGTCATGCGAACCTATTATTTTGACGTACGGGACGGCATCCCCGTCAGGGACAGGCACGGGCTGGAGTTTCCCACGAGCTCGGGCGCGATCGAGCACAGCAAGGATCTCGCAAGGCGGCTTCGCGCCGATCCCCGGCGCAAGGATTCAGCCCTTTCGGTTGTCGTCATTGACGAGTCCGGCAGCGAGGTTCACCGCGAGCGCGTCTACCCGGACCCGGGAGAAACCGGCAGGCCCACATCACTGCAGGGGGTCTAGAGGCATGACCGACACAGCCTTTCCGGCTTCGTCGTAAATCGCAACGCACATGCCGCGATGACGAAAATCGGGGTTCGCGGCGAGCATGGTCCGCGCATACCGCTTGCCAACGTCCGGAAGATCTTCCCTTTCGGCCCACTCTTCGTGCGGGACGGATTCGAAGCTGGTCAAATCCGTAATGCTGAAGGTGAAAAGTTGCATTTTACCTCCGGACGAGAAACGCCAGATTTCACGGTGGGTTCCACAAGTGCCTGGGAATCTTTCTCAAGCTCTGTCCGCTGCCCGACAAAAGGAAGCTGTCTCAAAGGCTTCGGCAGCATTTCTTTCTGGTAATTGCCCAAGCCGCACAGGTTTTCGGCGGATCGTTGTGGGCGGCCTGGCTTGTCGGGGTCGATGTCCGGAGAAGTCACGGGCCGGACCTCGCTCCGGTGCAGGGATCCCAATTCATGCCGGACGACGGCCTGGGGTGCGCGATGCCTTGAAGCAGTTCGAGGGCGGCTCTCGCGAACCGCCCTCAAGGTTGCACCGGATCAGGCAAGCTAGTCGCTTGCATGTTCCGAATGAGACTTCTTGACCATTTCCAGTATTCCGCTGAGGTTGTAGGTTTCTGGAGCCTGCAACGGCGGGTACTTTTCATATGACAGCAGATGCTCCGTCCACAACTGCTGACCGATCGGCAGCATGTTCCAGTCGTACTGGAAAGCGGTCATCGGGCCGCCCAGCGCTCCACCGAGGCTCATCGCCGACTTCTGGTCGATGCCCACATTCTGCTCGAACGGGTCGCGCTTGATGTTCTGGACCAGGGTGAAGTGGAATGGAACGAGCGGCATGATCCAGCCAGCCGGCCCGGGCTGCGACATATTGTAGTACATCTTCCAGTTCTTGTAGCGCACTGCGGACGGCGTCGCCCCTGAGAAATAGAAAAAGAAATTGCGCGCCGACTTGTCCGACTTGCCTTCGAGATAGTCGCGCTGGTCGAAGCCATCCAGCGTGGTCTTGACGATGTCGGGATATTGACCGGCCTCGATCTTCCTCTTCAGGCCATCGCCCTTGTCACCGCCGGCAATGTCGACCAGCGTGGGCATCCAGTCGAGCGCCGCGAACAGCTGGTTCTTGACCGTGCCCGGCTTGATGTGGCCGGGCCAACGGACCACCAGCGGAGCGCGGTAGCCACCTTCCCAGGCCTCGCCCTTCTGTCCCTTGAAGGGCGTGACGCCGCCGTCGGGGAAGCTGATTGCCTCGGCGCCGTTGTCGGTGGTGAATACGACGAGGGTATTGTCGAGCTGGCCCATGTCTTCCAGCTTCTTGAGAACAACGCCGATGTTGTCGTCAAGCTGCTTCATCCCGGCTTCGTTGACGCCCCAATCCTTGCCGCCCTTTTCTCCGAGCATGGCCTCGTACTTCGGCGAAAGCACCGTCACGACGTGCATGCGTGCCGGGTTGTACCAGACGAAGAACGGCTTGTTGGTCTTCTTCGGATCGTTGCGATCGAGGAAGTCGACGACCTTGGCGGATATCTCCTCGTCCACCGTTTTCGACCGCTCCATCGTCAACGGCCCCTCGTCCTTGCATGTCTGGTTCTTCTCCGTGCCGTCGGACGATTTGCAGGAGATGACGGGTCGCGGCGGCATCAGGCAGAGAGTTGTCTTCTGGTCCACGGCACCGGGTGGGTCGGAGAGGCCAGGCACCGGCGTATTCTTGCAGGGCGGCGCTACTCCCTGCACGGTCGGGGAACTGTTGATGTCGGCGAAACTGACCTGCTGCATCGCGTCGAGGTGGTAGAGATAGCCCCAATATTCCTGGAACCCGTGCGCCGTCGGCAGGGAGGCCGTGTGGTCGCCCAGATGGTTCTTGCCAAACTCGCCGGTGGTGTAGCCGAGATCGATCAGGAACTTGGCGAGTGCTGGCGTGCCGGGACGCAAATAGGACGGGCTGCCGGGCAGTTGTGGCGGGATCATACCCGTGCGCAGCGGATACATGCCCGTAAAGAACGCATTGCGGCCGGAGGTGCAGCTCTGCATCGCGACATAGTCCATGAAGACTGCGCCCTCTTGCCCGATGCGGTCGATGTTTGGCGTCTCGCCCACCATCAGGCCGCGATGGTAGATGGCCGGCTGCATCCAGCCGATGTCGTCGCCCATGATGAACAGGATGTTGGGCTTGGCGGCCGGTCCTTGCGCGAGTGCCGGCGCCGCAACCAATGTTGTGGCAGCAAACGAAGCCAGTAGAAGTAGCCGAATTTTTCGTGCTGTACTCATGCTTCTTTTCCTCCCGGTGGGTTGCCACTAAGGAAACAAAAACATACGCGCGCGGAGAAGGATTTCAACTTGATCGAGCATGACCGTGGACGCGGCGGCTTGGTCAGCATTTCTGACCGTTCAATATTAAACACTTCAGGAAGGCCGATTTCCGATCAACATCCGAAATGCGAGCCGCCGTCGCAGGCCCGGATCCGTTGACGCAGATCAATGCCGGCGCCGCGAATTGCGGATCACCTGAAAATTGCCGGGCAAACAGCTCGCGGCGATTCCTCGTTGGCTCCGACAGACAGTCCAACAGACAGCAGGTCTCCGATCATGACGAAGCACTCGCTTAGCCGTCGCAAAATGCTCGGGCTCCTGGGAGCGCTGCCGATCGTTTCCGAGACGCTCCTTCACGCCGCTGCCGCACCGGCGCAAGGCGCGACACCGGCCGGTCTGCCCTCATGGAACGAGGGAGCGACCAAGCAGTCGATACTGGATTTCGTCGCCGCCGTGACCCGCGAAGGCTCGCCGGATTTCGTGCCGCCCGCCGAGCGCATCGCGACCTTCGACAATGACGGGACGTTGTGGGTGGAACACCCGATGTACACCCAGATGGCGTTCGCGCTCGACCGGGTGAAGGCGTTGGCTCCGCTGCATCCGGAATGGAAGGACACGCAACCGTTCAAGGCCGCCCTCGAAGGCGACATGAAGACGCTGGCCGCCTCGGGCGAGCACGGGCTGATGGCGCTGCTGGTGGCGACCCATACCGGCATGACCGCAGATGAATTCCAGAAGATCGTTCTTGACTGGATCGCCACCGCGCGCGACCCGCGCTTCAAGCGGCCCTACACCGATCTTGTCTATCTGCCGATGATTGAATTGCTCGGCTTCCTGCGAGCGAACGGCTTCAAGACCTTCATCGCTTCGGGCGGCGGCGTCGAATTCATGCGTCCATGGACCGAGCGCGTCTATGGTGTGCCGCCGGAGCAGGTCGTCGGCTCGTCGATCAAGACTCAGATTCCAGATGCGCGACGGCAGGCCGCTATTGTTCCGTCTGGCCGAGGTCAATTTCATCGATGACGGCGCCGGCAAGCCGGTCGGCATCAACGAACATATCGGACGCAGGCCGATCGCCGCATTTGGCAATTCGGACGGCGATCTCGAAATGCTGCAATGGACGACGATGGCCGGCGGCCGGCGTCTTGGCCTGATCGTCCATCACACCGACGCAACGCGCGAATATGCCTACGACCGGGAAACATCCGTTGGCCGCCTCGACAAGGCGCTGGAGGCCGCCGCGTTGAATCAATGGACCGTCGTCGACATGAAGAAGGACTGGAAGCGCGTCTTCGCCTTTGAGTGATGCACGTCCAAGCGTATCCCATCTGACGTTGCGCGGATCACGCGGCCGATGCGGGGGATCAGCGGTTCAAAAAGCCACGCCGATCCGGATTCCCCGCCGCCAGACAATGCGGCTCTTCTTCCGCACGTTGCCGTGGATGAGTTCGATGCGATCGGGCAGCGTCACCATCGGAAATATTTCGAGACAGGCGCCGCCCCGGGAATAGTCCACCAACTTGCAGGCGACCGCGGGCAACTTCGGGTTCACGATGATCTTGGCCTTGCTGGCCTCGGAAGTCGTGGGCCGAACTCGCGGATATAATCGTGGTGACTTGTCTCCCGGCATAGGGACCCCATGGCGCCTTCGCGGCAATGCCGGCCTTCATAGTCCACAATGGTTAAACAACTGCTGAGACAAAAAAGCCGCCACCAGCCGCCGGATCACGGTAATCAACTTCTCGATCCGGTGCTTCGGAGTCCTCAGGAATTTTATTCAACTCGGAGAAACGCGCTACGCCTGAACGGCGCCCGGCCATTCATCGCCAGCCGAACCATTCATCGCCCGCCGAAAACGGCGCAACAAGAGGTGGCAAAACTCCCGCGTTTCATCTGACGCTGGTCCATCCGCCCTGAAGCAAGATGAGAGACCTCTAACCCAGCCCGACGCCGGGTGAGACACGGGGTGAAGAAGCGGCCGGCGGCTCGGACAGCGATCGGCCGACGCGACCCAGCATCATGCTCGCCCGCCCCGCGCTATGGTCAAGCAGCCAACGCCCGAACTCGCCGGGCGACAGCGCGGGGGAATAGAGAAATCCCTGAACAACGTCGCATCCGAGCTCGCTGAGCAAATTGCGCTGCCCTTCCGTTTCGACACCTTCGGCGACGACAGTGAGTTGCAGGCTTTGGCCCACGCGAACCACGGTGGTAACGATCGCCCGCGCGCTGGGGTTGTTCTCGATATCGCGCATGAAGCCGCGGTCGATCTTCAGTTCGCGAATTGGCAACAGCATCAGCCGGCTGAGGCTCGAATAACCCGTTCCGAAATCGTCCAGCGACAGCCCTACCCCGAGCTTGCGGACGGAATTCATCGTCTCGATCGCGACCGGGCGCTCGTTCATGATCACGCCTTCGGTGATCTCGAGCATGAGCACTTCCGGCGGCAGGCCATGGTCGGCGAGGATCTCCGCGACCGCCGCCGCCAGGTTCACATTCTTGAAATTGATCGGAGACAAATTGACCGACACGCAGGGGATATCGAGACCCGATGCGCGCCACTCCGCCATTTGCCGGCAAGCCTCGCGTATGGACCACAGGCCGATCTGCTCGATCAGTCCGCACTCCTCGGCCAGCGGCACGAACTTCGCCGGCGAAACCTCGCCAAGCACCGGGTCATGCCAGCGCGCCAGCGCCTCGACGCCGTGGATCGCGCCATCGGCTGTCCGGATCTGGGGCTGGTAATGCAATTTCAGGGCATCTTTCGCGATGGCGCTGCGCAGCGCCGCGGTCAAGACCAGCCGTTGCTCGGCGAGCCCGTTCACGTCGGCGCTGAAGAAGCGCCAGGTGGAACGGCCCGCCCGTTTGGCCTGGTACATGGCCGCATCGGCCTGCTGTATCAGCGTATCGATGTCACTCGCGTTGTCCGGATAGATACTGATGCCCATGCTGGCCGACATCGGCACCTGGCTGGTTCCGATGTTGATCGGCATGACCAGGGCGTCGCTGATCCGCGAGGCGACGCGCGCGGCCTCGGTCGCGTCGCGGTTCGGCAGGATCACCACGAATTCGTCGCCGCCCAGACGTCCCAGCATGTCACCCGGCTGAATCTGCCCGCGCAGGCGTTCGGCAAACCGGACCAGCAATTCATCGCCGGCCGAGTGTCCCAGCGTATCGTTGACGTCCTTGAAATTATCGACGTCGAGAAACGCCAGCGCGACGTGTTTCCCGGGCGCGCAGGTCTTTATCGCCTCCGAAATCAGATCCCGCAGGTGGGAGCGGTTTGGCAGGCCGGTCAACACGTCGTAGTAGGCGAGCCGCGCGATCTGGGCTCGTGCTTCCTTGCGCTCGATCGCGAGCGCCCCGAGATGCACGCAGGCATCGACGATGCACTGATGCCAGCGACTCGGCGCACGGCATTCCCTGAAATAGAACGCGAAAGTTCCGATCACGCGACCGTCCCTGGCCTTGATCGGGGTAGACCAGCAGGCGCGCAAGCCGGCCGCAAGCGGCCCGGCCTTGTAGTGCTGCCAGCGCGGATCGCTGTCGATATCCATCGCCAGCACCGGTTTGCCATGAAACGCCGCGGAGCCGCAGGAGCCGGCCTCCGGCCCGATCGCGACCCCCTCCAGCGCCCGGCAATAATCCTCGGGAAGGCTCGGGCCGCCGAGCGGGTGAATCAGTCCACCGGCGTCGATGTGCAGTAACGAGGAGACGACGTCAGGCGCGATCTGCTCGACGCGCCTGCAAAGCTGATCGGCGATATCCGCAATCGGGATTTCATCGGCCAGTGCGTGCATGATCAGCTGCTGCAGCGAGCGCAACTGCCTGGTTTCGGTGATATCGGTCAGGAGGGCGCACATGTACTTGATGCGCCCGCCATCGTCGCGGAACGACCTTGCGTTGGCCGAGATCCAGATTTCGTCGCCGTTGTTGTCGTAGCAGAGAATTTCTTCCTCGCCGCCGCCGGATTCATCGTCGATCAGGTGCCGCAACCTCGCCAGCGCCTTGCGGTCGGTATGCCGGCCCACAAGCAGATCGTCCGCCTGCCGGCCTTTCGCTTCCTCGGACGAGTACCCGAACATTCCTGCAAATGCGCCGTTGGTATAGAGGATCCTCAGCTTGTGGTCGGTGACAATAACCGCGCGGTTGGTCCTGTCGGCGATCATTGTCAGCAGCGCCAGCTTTTCGCGCAGGTGGGCCTCGGCGGTGATGTCCCGGACCAAGGCGATGGTGCGGCTCTGACCGCCGGCCTCGACGCGCGAAAGCGACAGCGCGGCGCGGATCCGGCTGCCGTCCTTGCGCGGAATCGCAATCTCGCAAGCGCGCCGCCCGATGGCGTCGCCACCGCTCGCCTGAGCTGAATCCGCCGCCGCAAACTGTTCCAGTTCCGTCAGCCCGAGACGGCCCACATGGCGACCCAGTATTTCCGCGCGATCCAGCTCCCAGATGAGCTCGGCCGCCGCATTGAAATGGCTCACGCGAAGATCGTTATCAACGATCACGACGGCATCGTTCGCCCGCTCCAGCGCGGCCAGCAGGAAGTCTGGCGTTTCACCGCCCCGGTAATCGTTTGCGCGCATCGTCGAATCCTGGTGCCGGTTTGGAAGCCATCGAGGCCAGCCCCGGTGGAGGGGCACCATGTCGGCCGGGAAGCATACGATTCCAACTGTGTCGAAAAGGTTGTTCGATTCCGCGCCGCCCGCCGGAACGATTTCATCCTTAAAAATTCGCTACCCCTTCTGACGTCAGATCGAACGGCCGGGACGTCACGGCCGGGCACGGCTGTCGTGGACGAAACGCCGCGGAAAACGCGATGCGCCTGCAAGACGCGGCTTGTCGCAACGGCAATCGTGATGCGGGACTTCACCCGTCGGCGCCGCCTCGTCTCACGAGAATTTTAGCGAAACCGCGCACACGCCATTAAGCCCTGGAACGCAGACTGCGCTTTCAATCGCAGGAAACAATTCATGATCGACGATAAAGTCAAAATCAAATGCTCGAAATGCTCGCAGATCTTTCGCCTTCGCGCGCAGAGGGTCCGCGACGGACTTCAAACCAATTGCGGGCATTGCAATCGGCTGATTACCTTCGACAACGGTTCGGACGACAGAAATATTCGCAAAGCGCTCATGAGCGCCAAGGAAGTGCGGTTGGCGCTGGAGGACGAACGCAGCAGCGCGAGCCTCGCACAGGCGGCGCCGGCTCCGGTCCTCGATCGCAGCCAGTACTGATGCGGCCACGGATAGCGCAGTGGAAGCGCAACAACGCCACCGAGCGGAATATGATCGCCCGGCGGCGCTGCGCCGAAACTGGGTCCCTGAAATCCCCCAGCAAACGATTGGTCTGACGGGCCGCGGCAAAGGTTCAAAGCCATCTCGCGGATATCGCCTGCGGAAAATCCGATAAATTTCAAGGCAATGCGCTAATCGGACCTTTACGGGATAGGCGCCAGGGTGGCGACCTGCTTTGACGGTCGTCTAGCCGATCGCAGTCAAGTCCAACAACGGATGGTCATCATGACTGTTATGGAGCCAAGGGCAAGGGTACAGCGCGAACCTCGACGGCAAATGCGCGGCAAGCCGGCCTGGATTTCCGTCGACAACGGGACCACAAAGCGCGAATGCCTGGTATTGGACGTCTCGCCGGGCGGCGCCAGGATCGCGACCGATGACGTGATGGATGTCAGGGACAAGTTCGAGCTGACGCTGGTGCCGGATCATCCGAAGCGTGAGCTGTGCGAGGTCGTCTGGCGTCGCGGCAGGACCTACGGCGTAAAATTCCTGGCCTGAGATCGGGCCTTCATCCGCTTTGTCGTTTCATTCTCTCTGGCCCTCCCCGCCATACCGCTGGCGCGGCCGGAATCGATCCATGCCGAAGGGATTGGGAGATGGATTTCAGTTGAGGGGCAGCCAGACGATCTCGCACGGACCGTTGCAGCTGTTGCAGTGCGCCGGTTGAGCGAAGGTGTTGGCGAGCTCCCATTCCTGCTTTTCGTTGCTCCATTGGGCAGTGGCGTGGGAGATGATGTCGTCCGAACGGCAACTGGAGCAGATGGGCGTCGAGCGCGTCGACCCTATCCATCGCTGGTTCGCCTTTTGGGCCAATTCTTGCCTGGCATGAAAGGGATTGAGAAGTGAAGGGTGTGTCATGTCGCTCCCGGTCGTTTCGCGCGCTATCACGTCAAACTTAGCGCCCGGGACAACTTTGTCTTTGGTTTTTTTCGTCTCTCGCCGCGCTGTGGATATGTCGATAGCCGACGAGAGGCCGCTCGCGGCGATGGTGGCATTCTCCGACTGGGAGGAATGGGCCAACCTGCTGTTGGGCATTTGGCTGGTTGCCTCACCATGGTTGCTCGGTTTTGCTCATACCAACGCGATGCATTTCAGCATCGGCGTGGGCGCCGCCGTGGCTTTTCTTGCCGCACTTGAGCTATGGCTGCGGCAGGACGCGACAGAGCGGGAAACGGTGCCATCCGCGGCAGGCCATGTCGGGGCCCGCCCCCTCCGACAAATAAAAGCCCCGCCGGAGAAAATCCGGCGGGGCGTGATCACGTGTCGATAGAGCGGCCCCCCGGAAGGAGACAGACGCTTACTTCAACGAGCTGTTGATCGAATTGAAATTGGTGTTGAGGGTGCTACCCAGACCGTTCACCGCCGCGATGATCGCAAGCGAGATACCCGCAGCGATCAGTCCGTATTCGATCGCGGTTGCACCGGATTCATCGGACAAGAACTTCGAAAAAATACGCTTCAAACCCGCCTCCTTAAGTTGTGTTGCATCGATCCAACACGGTGAAGCTACGGGGAATGATCTAAAGCTGTATGAATCTATCCGGCGCAATTCTAACCGCATGACGCCGGCAGCGCCGGCGGTTCATGTTGGCGGGCGTGGATGCCGAAACATGGATAACAACCGGTAACCGCGGGTTGCCGGAATTGCCCTCACCCTGCCCCCCGGTCCGGGCTGGCGCAAGTGCAGCCCTCTTGAGACGCGTTCAGTTCGTGGCATGCGCCGGATGCAATTCGCCGGTCAGCGATCCGATAGCGCATTTTCGGGGCCGCAAAACCATCCGTCATATCGGCTTGGTCATGACCAGCCAGAAGCAAAGCAGAACGGCGATCAGCGCCACGCTGAGCAACAGTCGCGGATTCATCTCAAGCCTCTGCGCTTCGCATTGGATTTCGCATGGCGGCAGCCGCGGCGCATCGCGATCATGTTCAATGGCCTCCTCGCGCCGCATGGATCAGATAAAAGGTGATGACGATCCCGAACGCGATCAAAGTGCACGACGATGATCTCGAGGCGAAGCGAACGCCACGTGTCAACGATATCGCGGACAATGGAGGCAAAAAAGAGCCAGCCGCCAAGACGTCGCAAGTCACGACAGAGTGCAATTCGTGTCAGCGCCCTGCGCTCTTGAACGATTTTGCCAACTCGCCGGCAGCCTTAAAGGCGAACAGTCGGACATCCCCGGCGCCGGTCAGCATGTCGCAAAGGTTCCCATTCAGATCGCGTGCCTGAATGCACAGCGCCGCCCGAGCGGAGTATGTTCGCTCGGCGGCGCTGGTTTAGTCACCGGGGCCCCTCAAATCCCCCCGATCGTATTTTGGTCGGTCTAACAGCCACCAAGGTTCAAACGAGGAGGCCGCCCGACCTGCGTCCGTCACGACAGTCGTGAGCTTATTTGATGACGCCGTTGGTCTAAAGGGCTGCTCTGCCGTTTAGCGGACGCCGCGGCCAATGCTGAAGGGCCGGCTTCACCAAAACCAATGCTGATCCGCATGTGGGGTGGGCACAAATGTTGGAGTTCCTGGCGGCGAATACAGCGCGTTATGAAAGCAGGCGTCGTCGCCCCGGCTATCCCAACCGCCTCGCTGTCGCCATTTGCTCCACGCCTCGTAATCGTAATACGGACTGAACGGATTTCCCGGTTCTATCGTGGCGCAGTACGTACTGACGGCAGGTTGTTTCGGGGGGACTGCGTGGCGGTGCCGAGCCATTGCCGGCCCTGCTGTCAATGCAAGAACCACGGTAACACTGAGAATTCCGAGTTTCATAACGCGCTCCCTTCATTCGGTAGTGTACGCTATACTATCAGCGTCGGCTTTACGCCAGCGATTGCATTCCAGCTCACCGCGGGCAACGTCGCCGCAGACGGCAGTCTTGAGGTCGACGGCGCACAACTGGACCAGTTCGCGCTCGGTGTTTCCTAATTTAGATTTTAGAGTATTTCCGGCCCGCAATGAACGAAGGTTCTAACGCGGGGCACTCACGACGCGGGTGCCCCGGATCCTCTGATTCGCGGAAAAGGAAGTGCAATGAAATCCGGATTGAAGTGTATCGCAGCCATTTTTCTGGCAGTCGGCATGATGTCCATCGCCGACGATGCTTCGGCGCAATCACGCGCCAAGATCGGAACGCTGCGGTGCAATCTGGCGCCGACAGTGGGAATGATCGTCGTTTCGCGCCAGCGGCTCTCCTGCGCCTACACGCCAGACGGGCCGTGGCCGCCGGAAGCGTATTACGGGACTGTCACCAATGTAGGCCTCGACGTGGGCGTCTCCCGCGGCGGCCGGATGGTCTGGGCGGTGTTCGCACCAGTGAATCGAGGCTATCGAGGCGCGCTGGCCGGCACCTACGTAGGCGTCAGCGCCGACGCCGCAGTGGGCGTGGGCCTTGGAGCAAATGTCCTGATTGGCGGTTCGAACCGCTCGCTGGCGCTTCAGCCCCTTTCTGTCGAAGCAAATAGCGGCGTCGATCTCATGGCCGGCGTCTCCGAGCTGCGGCTGCATCGAGCACGCTAACGGGCCGCCGAAGATCGCAGCAAAGAACCAGCTGACCTGGTAACCACCGCGCCGGGTCAGCCGATCACGGCTTCTTCCATGTGGCACGAACCGACAGCGTCGCGAACCTCCTTGCGGGAGAGCCAACTTCGGCTGTCGTCTGAAATACCCGGGCGGACAGGTTCTGCCCGCGCGCCCCGCCGGTTTGTGCCGTGATCCGACATTCGGCTGCGCGAATTCGGGCGCGGCAAGGCCGCACGCTTACAAACAACACGGTGGATTGAAGTGGAAAAGTCCGCAGCCGCCACACCGATACCACGATGCGCACGTCTATTGATGGGGAAGCGCTGGGGGCTAGATCTCTGCCAGCGCGGTCGAGTGGCCGGGCGACGCACTTGCTCCAGAGAGTGCGTGCTCGGCTGCTTGCTGTCGGGCGCGGCCACGCGGCGATGAGGTCTCAGAAACTTCGATCGGCGCCCCATCGAAGCGCCATGACCCTGCAGATCCCATGACCCTGCAGATCCCATGACCCTGCAGATCCATTGTCGATCATTCGCGAAGGTTTCGCGAGGCCCGCGTCGCTTCCGCGCTACCTATGAAAACCGACGTTGATAGTAAGCGCGTCATATCTCAAAGGCGCGTTTTCCGTATCCGCTTGCCCGCAACAGCCGACTTCATGGATCGAGCATCTCATCAACACGCGTGATTGATTTGCACGTGTTCCAGATTTGTGCGGGTTCCAGATTTGTGCGGGTTCCCATCGGCGCATGGGTTTTGGAACGTCAGAAGAGCTGACCCGTTCGCCATTTTCCAGTCATATTTGAAAATCGAGCTGTTGCATTACGGGTACGCCATCTCACGACGTGATCGCGTAAAATGTTTTCATGGGTCGTGATGTGGGCGAAGTTGAAATCAAGCAAACGTCTGCAACAAGGCCATCGGCGGTCGCGATTGCATTTATCGTTTCAGATAAATCACCAGCGACGGAGATGGAGAAACAGGATGAAGAAATTTTTGTTAGCGACTGTTGGTCTCGTTGCCTTGGGCATGGGCGCTCCCGCCTCTGCCGCTGATCTTGCTGCGCGGCCTTACACCAAGGCTCCGCCTCCGATCATGGAGCCCATGTACAACTGGAGCGGCTTCTACGTCGGTCTCAACGCTGGCGGCGGCTCAAGCCACAAGTGCTGGGATCTTATCCCCGGTGATGAGGGTTGCCATGACGCGACCGGCGGCACGGTCGGCGGTCAGTTCGGCTATCGCTGGCAGATGAGCAACTGGGTGATTGGCCTGGAAGCGCAGGGCAACTGGGCCGACTTCAAGGGCTCCAACATCAACTCGTCCTTGCCCGACTCTCGTGGACCACATCGAAGATCGATGCGTTTGGCCTGTTCACCGCTCAGGTCGGCTATGCCTGGAACAACGCCCTGTTTTACGTCAAGGGCGGCGCCGCGGTGGTCAACGACAAGTACAACACCAGCTTTGTTGTGAACGGCTTGATTAACGACACCGCCAGCGAAACCCGCTGGGGCGGCACGATTGGCGCCGGTCTCGAATATGGCTTCGCGCCCAATTGGTCGGTGGGCATCGAATACGACCACATCTTCCTGGGCGGCCGTGACGTCGGCTTCACGGATTTCACAGGCGCTTTGACTTCGATCGATCACATCACTCAGAACGTCGATATGGGTCTCGTTCGCCTGAACTACCGCTTTGGCGGCCCGGTCGTCGCCAGGTACTGATTTTTCTCCGATCTCTGGAAAGCGAAAGCCCCGGCATCGCCCGGGGCTTTTGTTTGGCCGCTGGAGCGGGATGACTTTTCCCGAATGGCTTGCGTTAGATCAAAACAGGTTGATGGCACGGGTTTATAGGGTTCGCTGAATGGCGAGCCCGCAATCAAGACGTCACGTTGACGTAACCTCAAAGCGTTCAGTTAACCTAGGATAGCACAGGTTACGGAACAGCCATGCCGACCGAGCTGACCACACATCGAGACGCGCTGCGCTATACTGTGCGACGCGTGGTTATGGCGGCAGTTCTCAGCGTTGCGTTGACTGTGGCGATGACCATCGTGACGTTCGGCACAGCCCCCAGCGCGTTGGTGCCCGTCGGCCGGGTGATGGTATTCTGCTTGACCATGAGTTTCGCGACTTCCGTGCTGCTGACCGGCGCCCTTTCATACCGCACGGCTGTGGCGATGCGGGAGGTGAACCTGGCGCGGGCCGAGTTGCGGCATATTGCTCGCACCGATCAGCTTACGAGATTGCTCAATCGGCGCGGCTTCGAAGAAGCGGCGGCCTCGATGTTGGCGGACGCCCGCAAGACAAAGATGTCCGTCGCCGCCTTGATGTGCGACCTTGATCACTTCAAGGCGATTAACGATCAGTTTGGCCATGAATTCGGCGACAGCGTACTGATTGAGACCGCCAACGTATTTCGCTCGTTTGGCGAGCAAAACGATGTGCTGGTGGCGCGACATGGCGGCGAGGAGTTCGCGGCTTTCGCTATCGGAGTTTCGGCCGATCAAGCCATGAAATTTGCTGACACATTGCGCCGGGCATGTGCGGCAACGCCGATCTCGGGAAATGGTTTTTCAACCCGCCTGACCATCAGTATCGGCCTGACAGTGTCCGAGAGCGCGACCGATCTGTCGCAAATCATGCGGGCTGCGGACCAGGCTCTGTATGCGGCGAAGAATGGCGGGCGAGATCGTGTCGCGCGGGCGAACATTTCCGACCCGGTAGCGGCCTGAGAGCCCGTTGGTCGGCAACATGCGCGTGCCGCACCGGCGTCGGCCGAAGGCAGCGGGGAGGTGCTGCGGCAAGGCGACCGGAGGCGAACGGAGCTTCCTCGCTCCGCACGAGGACTGACGTGCGGAGCGAGGCAGAAAGCAGGATCAGAAAGTCAGTGCGCCAACGGGTCCGGCCGCATCTGGACCTTGAAGACTTTCGGATAAGCCGCGGTACCGCCCTCGCTGTGGAAGTTCGCGCGTGTGCCCGAGGTGGTCCAGATGCCGCGGCCTTTCCAGCCGGCCGATGCGTCGTCGATCCGGCCATCCACATTCTTGGTAAAGAAGCCGAGCGGATAGGGCACGCGCATCGTGACAAATTCGCCCTTCACCAGCGCGAGCAATGACTCGCCTCCATTCGCCTCGGCGATCGGCACATTCGCGCCGAGGCCGAGAACGTTGTAACGGTCGACCCACACGTAGTAAGCGTGATTGGCGCTGCCCTTGGCATCGAGTCCCTTGAATTGCGGACCGGGCAGCCGATAGAGCTTCCATCCCTCCGGACATTGCTTGCCGTCTGCCGTGGTCGGGCCATTGAGCGGTCCCTTGCACAGCTTGCGGTCGAAGCTCGCCAGTTGGCCGCTCGAAAGAGCGGTCCAGACCACGCCATCCAGTCCGATATCGATGCCGCGCGGACCGAAGGTTCCTTCCGGTGGCTGGTAGACTTCGGCGAGCGCCGTGTTGACCGGATCAGGCCCGGGCACGACCCGGACGATGTAGCCCGGCTGATCGATGCGCGAGAAGCCGCGGTCCATTGCCTGCCCCCAGATGGAGTCGTCCACGGGGCTCGGCATGATGCCGTAGAACGAGGCGGCGATCCGCTTGTCCTTTGCCGGATCCAGCGGGTCCTTGGCGCCGACGAAGGCATCCCGCTTGCCGTTGCCGTTGGTATCGATCACGAGCGGGGTCCAGCCCTGCGAGGCGACGCCGTCCTGCGTCTCGCGGAATTTTTTGGTGTCGAGCCATCCGACGATACCGCCACCGAGTCCCGGGCCGCCGGCGCTCGTCCACAGCGTATCGTTGGCGTCGTGCGCGAAATAAAGGTGATGGGTCGTGAAGCACGTATTGATCAGATCCCATTTTCCTGTCGCCGGATCGAAGCGCGACAGCTGGCGCAGCGACGTCGCCTGCGGATCGAGCTTCGCCGATGCGAGACTTGACCCCTGCTTGCAATAATCAGGATTTGCCGGCGGCCGCAGCCGCGCGGTGAACCAGACCTTGCCGGCCTCGTCCATCATCACGTTATGGATGCTGGTGTGGCCATCCCAGATGGCCTCGTCTCCCCAATAGGCCGACGGCCCGCGCGTGGCGTCTTCCGATGACGGGGTTTTCGGATCCAGATACGGTTCCTTGATGGTCGAGGCGACGTTCCTGACGGGATCAAGGGTTGGAACGAGATCGGTGCTTTCTTCCGGCGAGCCATAGATCAGGCCGTTGGCATTCACGGTCGGATTGCGCTTGTCGGTCGAAATCGCGTCGTGCTGGTAATGCGTGGGCGATGCCCAATCCCACTCGGTGTAGACGACGTTTCGCTCGATGCCTTTCGGCCGCTCGGGCTTGTCGAACGGCAGCGCGCCGGCCGCGATCCGGTCGGTCCATTTGGAAAACAGGTCATAGACCTTTTCCGGCCCCAGGCTGCCGAGCACGGTCGCCATGTATTCCTGGGCCTGGCCCGCCTGGGTGCGGAGCGCCCATGCCGTATGCGAATCGGCGCCTTCCATGAACTGCTTCGGTATTTCGCGGATGCCGCGCGTGCCCAGCCCGTGGCACGACTGGCACATGTTCTTGACGGTATCGACCCACTGCGCCTGCGACTTCATGGTATCGGGCATCTTGTTGCCCTTGTCGCCGGTCCCGGGAAACTCGCCGGGCGCCGGAATGTCGAGCATGGAATACCAATACATCCCGGGATAGAGCTGAGCGGCGGCGGCCGCGGAAGGCGAAGGCTCTGCCTTGAAGTCGAGCAGCTTGCCGGGGCGAGCGTCCTGCTGCTTCGTGTCCTGCAAGCCGTAGCCGCGAACCCAGACCTTGTAGCTTGCATCCGGAAGATCGGGGATGACAAATCGCCCCTGGTCATCGGTCACGACGATCTTGGCGTATTTGGTCGGAAGATCCTTTGTCTCCGCGATCACCCAAACGCCGGCTTCGGGCCCCTTGTCCCCGATTACCTGGCCGCCGATGTCGTGCGCGGTGATGTCGACATTTGCCGCCAGGACGGCATTCGCCGACAGCAAGGAACTGACTCCAAGCCACACGGCGGCGATCTGCTTCAGCCTCATATTTCCTCCGGGATGTCGCAAGCCGCAACGTTCCTTGTCGCCGGACCGTGTCGGCAATTGCCAGAGATCTGCAATCACGACAGACGGGCGCAGGAGCTGATGGGCTGCGAATTTATGATCGAATTGACCCGTTCGACAATTGAACGTGTACTTTCAGAGTGTCAAGGCCGCTTCGCTTCGCGGCTCCCATGCAATCAGCAATGATCCGGGCTCACTTCACTTTCACCATGTGCAATCATGTTCAATGGCCGCTTTGCACGACAGAATCTGGTAGAATTTGACTCAACAGTAACGAGGGCCATGGCATGAGATTGAAATCGATCGCCCGGCTGCTGCTCAGCCTGCTGCTGTGTGTTTCCGTAGGAATCCTCGAGGGGCTGGTGACAAGGCCGGAGATTCCGACCTGGTATGCGGGTCTGGTGAAGCCGGCATGGACACCGCCGCCGCTTGTCTTTCCGGTCGCATGGACCCTGCTCTACGTGCTGATGGCGGTGAGCTTCTGGCGACTCTGGAATATGGAAGCGCGCCCACCCGCCCGCGCCAAGGCGATGACATGGTTCCTCGTTCAATTGGCGCTCAACGCGCTGTGGTCGCCGGTGTTTTTCGGCTGGCATGGCACGAGGACGGCGCTCGCCGTCATCATCGCATTGCTGATCGCGATTGTCGGCACCATGATCGCGGCATTTCGCGCCGATCGCCTCGCCGCGTGGCTGCTCGCGCCGTATCTGTTATGGGTCGCCTATGCGACCACGATCAACATCGGCGTCGTGGCGATGAACTAGGGGCGCCAGCTCAACTCCTGGATCAAGGCCCGCCCCGATCGCGCCTTGCTTGTGTCACAACCCGCGCCGGATTGTGGCTTCGAGCGATCGAACCTCCCATCCCGGCACGTTCGACCAGTCATTTTTTCGCCCCACTGGACCAACATGATCCACAGGCGGTGAAGTTCAGTTGGATGCGTACTCCGCAGCAAATTCGCCGCAGGAATTTCGTACGAGGGGTCGAGGAGATCCTGCAACGAGAGCGGCGATGAACACGCTTTACGATCTGCTTGGCGCACTTCCAGGCGATGACGCCGAGGATCTCCGGGCGGCATTCCGCCGGGCCGTCAAGGGCGCTCATCCCGACCTCAGACCTGGCGATCCGGATGCCGCGCTGAAATTCAGACAGATCGTCCGTGCCAACGAAATCCTTTGCGACGCTGAACAGCGCGCGGCCTACGACCATTTGCTGGGGCTCGCGCGCCTGGAGCAGCGATTGCCGTTTGCGCGCTCCATCGCCGCGAGGATTCACGGTCTTGCCTCCGGCGTGATCGTGTCCGCCGGAGCCGGGATCGTGGCCGTCGGCTGCTATTTTCTGGTCATGCAGATGTCGGCGGCATCGATTGCTCCGGCAAACGATGCTGCAACAACGATGCACGCATCGCCCGATATCGCGGCCGTCCGCGCGGCAGCTTCTCCTGATCCGGCCAGCCTGGGGAGGCTTCCGGCGCACCAATTCGGCGCGCGTCACGACGCCGCCAACGACGCCAGATTTTTTCAGGCGCGGGGCGTTTTCGTCCACCACAACGGCAACCCGAACGGCGCGATTGCCAATCTGGATCAGGCGACCCGGCTGGATCCGGGCTTTTCGACGTCCTACCTGGACCCCGGCATCGTGTCTTATCGTCCGCACCCCTTCGACCGCGCTTTCGCCGATGTCGAGGGGACGAAACGTATCGAAAAGGAAAACCGGCCGAAATCCATGCCAACGCTGGCGAAGAAATCACGCTCGGATCAGCCGGAATCCGCGCCTTCGATAACGTCGTTGTTCCAACGGCGGACGGCTGCGCGAAATTCATTTCCGGAAGGGAATTTTGCATCGAACGCGTTTCAATGAAACACGTTTCAATGAATCGCCGGGCACCTCTCCGGCTCCTGCATTTCCGCGTCACAAATGCAGCGGCACAGGCCGGGCTCCGCGGGAACTTGGGCGATCAGAGGTGTTCCTCGAAATCCTCAAAGGACAGGCCGAACGCCGACAACGCCTCCTCCAGATAATCCGCAAACATCGGCGTCCCGATCAGATAGGCTGCCGTGCGGTTGTTGTGGGCCCGCGACGCCTCCGCGCGCAGCTCGCGCCAATTGCCGATCTCGCCGTCGCCACGGCCGAGCCACATCAGGGCGACGAGATCGATCTGCTCGTCTTCGTTCAGGCCGCGAATGAAGCCGGAAAGCTCCGAGCGATCCGACGTCTGGCTGTGATCCTCCGGCAGGTCGTCTCCGGAATCGGCCCCCATATCCAGCCCAAGGGTGCCGCCTTCGGACTGGCGTGACTTCGCGATGATGAAGAACACCTTCTCCGGCGAGATCGACAGGTTCGGGGCTTTTTTCATCGCAGACACTCCTTCGCAAAACCGGCGCCAATCCTTCAGGCGCAAGGCCCTCAACGATGAGCCTAGGGCCCGCGGCGAAAGGCACCTTGCGCAAGATCAAGGCACGGCCGCCACAGGTGCACGGGACGGCGCCCGCCGGGGAACGCGAAGGACGGGACTCCGGTTCCAATCTACGTTTTGATGAAGCCGAGCAGGTCCGCGTTGAGGCGATCCTTGTGGGTCAGAAACAGGCCGTGCGGCGCGCCCTCATAGACCCGGAGCCGGGCGTTGGGGATCAGCGCGGCCGCGGGCCGCCCGGTCAGGTCGATCGGCGCTGAGGCGTCCTTGTCACCGTGAACGATCAACGTCGGTACGGTTATGCCGGGCAATTCCTTGCGAAAGTCGGTCGAGGTGATGCGCCGGTTGGTTTCAAGCGCGACCGGCAGCGGCGTCGTCAGCATCAACTCCTTGACCCAATCCTGCAGGCTCGGCGAGGTATCGGCGACGAAGAAGGCCTTCTTGCCCTCCTCCAGCCACTTCGGGAAGTCCGCCTGCAGAACCTGTGTGCGAAAAAACTCCAGCTGTTCGGCGGGAACGCCATCCGGATTGTCTGCCGTTTTCATCACGAAGGGCAGCGCCGCCGGTGCGATCAGGGCGATTTTCTCGATCCGGCCCGCGCCGTGCCGGCTCAGATAGCGCACGATCTCGGCGCTGCCGAAGGAATGGCTGACCAGCGTCACGCCATGCAGGTCGAGCGTCGTCAGCAGCGACGACAGGTCATCGGCGAGCGTGTCGCAGTCATAGCCGCTGCCCGGCTTGCTCGAACGGCCGTGTCCACGGCGATCATAGGCGATGCAACGCAAGCCCTGTCCGGAGAGCGCGCCGATCTGATAATCCCACATCGGCGAAGGCAGCGCCCAGGCGTGAATGAAGACGACCGGTTTGCCGGCGCCCCAATCGGTAAAAGCGAGTTTTACGCCGTCGGCGGCCTCGATGAAATCGCCCAAGCGAGGTTTTGCCGGCGAAGAGGCCGCATGCGCGCTCATCGCGTTGTCGGCAATGCCCCCCAGCAGGCAAGCACTGACCGCACCCGATGCAGCCGATCTCATTAAAGTGCGTCGATCCATGGCTTTCGATCTCCCGATCATGGTGGTGATGATCGCGATCATTGCCGGGTGGACGACGCCTGACGATTACCTCGCGGGTAAAAGTTTTCGCGCCAATCGCCTCTCCATCGGGCCGGTCGACGCTTGTATCATAAAATGATACAAAATTGAATGATCAGGAGCTTCCGGAACAAACAGACGGAGGATGCTTTCAATGGTATCCCGGGCAAGGGTTTTCCGTCCGACCTGATCAAAATCGTACGCCGCAAGCTTGGTTATCTGAATGCCGCGGCTTTATTGGCGATCTGAGAGCTCCGCCAGGAAATCATCTGGAAATGCTGAAAGGCGACAGGGCCGGGCAGCATTCGATACGCGTTAATGACCAGTTCCGCATCTGTTTCATTTGGACAGACGAGGGCCCGATCGACGTCGAATTTACGGACTATCACTAGCGTAACTCCGGATAAACCCGAAATAGAGTTCACCAATGACAAAGAAACACGCATCAAAAAAAATCGCACAAAGAAAGCTCGCACCCATGCATCCGGGCGAGGTACTTCGGGAGGAGTTCCTGATCCCGCTTGATATGTCGGCTGGCGCACTCGCGAAGGTGTGCGGCGTACCGCGAACGCGGATCGAGCGGCTGGCAAATGAAGAGACTGGCGTCACCGCCGACACGGCTTTGCGATTGTCGAAGGCGTTCGGGACGACGGCTGCGCTATGGCTGAACCTGCAGAATGCTTTTGATGTTCAAATGGCGGAGCGTGCGATTGGTAAAGAGCTGGAGAATATAGCGCCGGTGATCGGTCACGCCGCCTGACCGTGCCGATTCAGCAACCGTCTCGGCCAAACAGGTGCAGCCCGGCTCCGGCTTACCCAACCGGCTCCCAAGTTGGCCGATAACGGTTGCTCCGCCTACCTCCGCTCCGTCGCAAAGCCGTAGATCAGCGCCAGCCGGTCGAGGCATTCGCGGAACCTCTTCGCGAAATAGTCGATCCAGCGCTGGCCGCGCAGTCCGCGCCGCTGGCCGATCTGCTCCATGGTCATGCCGAGAATCAGAGACCTCGTGCACCAGCACCGAGCCGTCGGCGCCGAGTTCGCGCTCGGCGCGGTTGAGCCGCAGCACCGCCTTGCGCTGGCGTTCGGTGATCGGCTCGCGCGTCCGTCCGCCATCGACATACTCTCTTGTCGGATCGACGGCCTGCGGGCCGCGCTCGGCCTTCTCCCAGTCGTCCTGAAACGCCCGCCCGCCCTGATACTGCGCCTCGTCGATCTGGCGATGGCTGTGCAGCTTGCCCAGGGGATCGTTGCGGATCGAGCGTAGCGTGACGATCTTCTCTCCCGGCTCGAGCGCCAGCGGATCGTCGACTTCGACGGCCGCCACTTCCGCGTTACGCGGCAGATCCTGCGACCTGCGGTCATGAACCTTTGCCGACTTGTGCGCCCTGTTGCGTCTGGCCCGTGACATGAGGACTCCCTTGCAGAGTGGATGTTCGATTACGAAGGTGAGATCGTCCGGTGCTTGCGTCACCGTCGTCTCATGTCGTTCGCCTGGCGACATAGGCCGCAAGCTCCGGGCTGACGGCGATGGCGCGTTCTTTCGCCCCGCCCGCCTGCGGCGTTGCGGCGGCCTCGGTGAGCGTCTCGCCGCCAGGAAGAATCTTTTGTGAGTGTGGGTGTGAGTGGTCGTCGCCGGCTTGAGCCGCGCCCAACGACGGCGCAGCAATTGCTCGGGGCGGGAGCGGCCGGGAACGCGAGGCATTTTCCAGCTTCATGCGCGCCAGCGCCGACCCAAGGCCACCCTTTTGCCCGGCGATCGCGCGCTTTTCGGAGACGCTCAACATCCGGGCCAGTTCGGCGTCGATGCGTTTGTGCTTCCACCCGCTATGGAAGAAATCCTGCAGCGTCGGGCGATATTCGCACCAGGTCCGTAACGGCAGCTTGGTGATCTTGGAAAGCTGGCGGTCATCGTCGGGCAACTCGCCCTTGCGCCAGTAATGCATCATCAACAGCAGATACGCCCCGTGCTGCGCCGTGGTCAGGTGGCCGGTGTCGCCGAGATAATCGCCGACATAAAGGGGCATCCAGGGACGATTCATGGCGTACGATTCATGGAGCACGGTTTTCGTTTGCGGGCGTCGTCGCCGACCGGTCGCGCAACAGCGCAACAAGCGCATGGCGGCGGCTTGAGCCGGCCGGCTCTCGCCGGATCAGCGCCCGCAGATGCGCCAGGCGATGCCGCGGCGAAAGCCGTTTCATCCGGACTGCGAGACGAGAGGCCTCGGTGTTCATGCCGCCTCCACGAGCCGGAGCTGCACCTTGCCGGCGGAGCGTTCGGACAAGGTGCCGGGGCCGCTTGTCAGATGAAAATGCGAGACGCAGTAGCTCGACCCCTCGCGGCGGGGATGACCGCAAAACGTGATGGCCTCGCCCTCCGCGTCGCCGCCATAGGGATAACGGCAATCGCCGTCTTCGAGCTCGACCAGAGAAAGGTGGCGCGGCACGATGCCGACGCAGCGGAGTTTCAGCGCCGCGGCCCGTTCGAAAACCGCCGCCTTCGGCCGCGGTTCGGCAAGGATGCGCGCGCGCATTTTCTTCAGGCGCGCCGGAGAGGGTTGCGGCTGCGGCCTCGGTCGCGCGGGACGATCGGGCCGCTGGGGGCCGGCAAGCCCCAGCCGCCTGGCGCGGCCGATCGTGGCGTTGCGGGAATAGGCGGTGTTGAACCTGGCGTTGATCGCATTCGCTATCTCCGAAAAGGACAGGCCCTTTTGCAGATATTCGCGCAGCGCCTGCGAATGTTCCTCCGCCCAGTTGGTCTGCATTCCGGCTCACCCATGAAGTTTCGCGTTATGTTCTTTATTTCTGATATTCCGAAATAAAAGTCAAGCTTGATTTCTGATAATCGGAATTGCTATGCTTTCTGGAATTCGGAAAAAGATATCCATGCTGGACGTCAGGATGATCGAGCGGGGGCTCAAGAAGCCGGGCAAGACCAAGGGGGGTCTGGCGGCGGCGATGGGCGTTCGCCCCGGCGCGGTTTCCGAAATCCTGGCCGACGCCCGCCTCATCAAGGCATCGGAAATCCAGCCGATCATCGACTACCTCGAGCTGAACTCGGTTCCGATCATGGGCCGGGTCGGCGCCGGGGCTACGATCGAGCCGGAGCACGAGCAGGTGCCGCCGGAGGGACTGGGCGAGGTCGAACTGCCCTTCCCGATCGCGGACGAAACCATCGCCTTCGAGGTGGTCGGCGATTCCATGCTGCCGAAATATGAAAATGGCGACATTATCGTGGTCTATCGGGAGCAGCGGCACCCGCTGTCGAGCTTTTACGGCGAGGAAGCGGCAGTCCGGCTGAAGAGCGGCGAGCGCTACCTGAAGACCGTCGAGCGGGGCAAATCCGCCACCCTCGTCAATCTCACCAGTTTCAACGCCAAGCCGATCGCCGGGGTAAAACTGGAATGGATCGGGGAGATCTGCGTCACCCTGCCGAGGGGCCAGATCGAGCGCCTGCGCGCCAAGGCCTCGGCGCGCTCGCGCAAGGCGGCACGGAGCCATGCCGGCTCCAGGGACGGGAAAGCGCCGGCGAAATGAGACCGGGGCGGGGCGCGATTCGCGCCCCGGCGGCGGGCCAGGCACCCTCGCGCCGCCTTAATTTCTGATTTTCAGAAATTTTCGGTTGACCTGCTTCTGATTTTCAGAAATAATGCGGCTCCATCGACGACGTCGATGCCGGGAGCGCAGCGAACCACGCATGCAGTATTTCGTCGTGATGATCGACTATGGACGGCGCGGGCGCGAGGCCATCGTCGATCCCGAAATCACCCGGCGCGAGGTCGTCTCGCGCGTGGCGTCCGGCGAATACAGCCATATCAGCTTCATCCACGAGATCGAGGGTTCCGCGGTCGAGGACATCACCGAGGAGATATTGGCGGAGGCCGCCATTCCCGAAATCGCGCCGACATGTGCCGATCCGCAGGCGAGGCGGTTCGATCACCTGCGCGACCTGCGCAAGCATGAGCCGGTGTGAGGAAGCCCCTCGCCTCTCCCCTCCCCTCGTCTCCCCTCACTCCCTCGAAATCACAAGCTTCAGCGACAACGATGCAATGGTCGCCGCGACCATGATGGCCGCCACCGCGAGCAGGCCGACGACATAGGAGCCTGAAAATTCCTTCAGCCAGCCCATCATGGACGGGCCGACGAATCCGCCGACGGTGGCGATCGAGTTGATGAAGGCCAGGCCGCCCGCCGCCGCGACCCCGGTCAGGAATCGCGTCGGTATGGTCCAGAAGATCGCCCGCGCGGCGGTCACGCCGACCAGCGCCAGGCTGAATCCGATGACGGCTATGGAAAGCGAACCGGAGACGATCGGCGCCAACAGCCCGACGCCGCCCAGAAGGCACGCGACCGCCAGATTGACGATGCGCCGGCCTTTCTGGTCGACATGGCGCGCCCACAGGATCATGCCGACGGAGGCAAACAGATAGGGAATGGCCGCGATCCAGCCGATCGCCAGATTCGACAGATGGAACTCCTTCAGCATCAGCGGCAGCCAGATGCCGATGCCATAGGAGCCGAGCGTGAAGCCAAACTGGATCGCCGTGCAAATCAGCACACGCGAATCCTTCAGCGCCGCCAGCAATGAGGCGTGCGGCCGCTCCCGCACTTCGGAAGCCAGCACGCCATCCAGCACATCGCGCTCCTCAGGCGTGAGCCAGGTCGCGGCCTGCGGACGGTCGGAAAGCAGTTGCAGCGTCAAAAACCCCAGGGGGATGCAGGGCAGGCTGACCAAAAGAAACAGCCATTGCCATCCCGCGAGCCCCCAGATGCCGTCCATCTCCAGCAAGAGGCCGCAGACCGGGCTGCCGACCAGCGAGGCCAGGGGAATCCCGACCAGGAACCAGGCCAGCATCCGCGTGCGGTATTGCGCCGGAAACCAGGCGGCGAGAAAGAACGTCACGCCCGGAAAGAATCCGGCTTCCATGATTCCGAGCAGCAGGCGCAGGCCGTAAAAGCTGTTCGGCCCGACCACGAAAGCGGTCGCCGCCGACACGAGGCCCCAGCTGATCATGATGCGGGCAAGCCAGCGCCGCGCGCCAAAACGATAAAGCAGGAGGTTGCTCGGCACCTCGAACAGCGAATAGCCGAGAAAGAAAATGCCTGCCGCAAGACCGAACTGGGACGCCGACAATCCAAGCTGCTTGTTCATGGTCAAGGCAGCGAAGCCAAGACTGGTGCGATCGAGATAGTTGAAGAGATAGGCGATCGTCAGCAGCGGCACGAACCGCAGCGCGGCCTTCCGAACGGCGCTTTGCAGCAGAAAATCCGCGTCAGCCCGCTCCGACACGCCGAGATCGCCCGGAACGCTCTGCTGCAAGAGTGTCATCCCCTGATTCCTTCCCCGTCATGGCTTTTGTTGTTTTGTTTCAGTCGCCGCCTATAGCACGATACCGGCAGCGGCCGTGAACGAGCCTGTATCAGGAATGTCACACACACGGGGATTATGCGGCTGTTCCTCAAACGTTCGATAGAGTTGATGAGGGTCCCAGGATTCCCGGCGGTAACCTTGCAGCGGGGTTGAGTTCACTTCCGCTGCGAAGGAGAGCGATATGCCAGCCTACGTTCAGCATCACGAACACCTCGAGATCGCCCCGGTTATCTGCCCCGGCTGCATCGGCCTGCTGCCGATGTATGTGAGAGACGTCGAGCCGCATTGGAGCATGGCGAAGATCGACTTTATCTATGAATGCTCCGACTGCGGCGCTGAAGTCCGGCAGACCGTGACCAAGCCCGAATGGCCGCACTGACAAGCGCGCTCGCCTCACGCGCGCGAGCGCGCGGCGCGTAACGGTCTAACGTAATGGCAAAAGTCTGAAACGCCCGCGCTCAGTTGACGGTAGGGGATTGACCGGGAGCGCCGAGATTGCATTCCCTGAAATGGAACGCAATTTCGTCAAGCGCGCGCTGCTCCCACTGTTCGGCTTCCGCAAGCCAGAAAACCCTACGCTCGGAATCAAGATACGCGCGCTCCCGGCAAAAATATTCCTGGCGGCGGATTTCAACGAGCTTGTTCATGAACTCCACTCCCGTGTGAAGCCGATTGACACCCGCACCATAGCAAAGCCCGGACAACGAGTCCGTTGCATTTTGTCGCGCCAAATGGGGTAACTTTTCTGCCCCTTGTGGACATCGCGGTGCAGCATATCGGTCATCGTACGGCAGACTTCCTGGAATACAGGATGCCGATGCGCTTCACTCGCGCCATGCGCGCTTCGATTCGCGCGAAAACCCTCCAGCACACCGCCATCGTGACCGACTTCGACATTACCGGCGGGCGATCCGGGGCCTATTGTCTGCAACGGTGGTCCGTCGCTAGACTGTGACATTCATCGGCCCGGTCAAGACAAGAAGTCCTGAAGGGACCAACAGGGGGAACGCAATGAACGAACACGATGGCAAGCAGCGCTGGTCGCTGCGAGGTTGCGCATGCGGCTGCACCCTTTCGCTCTCCGGCGCGGCGCTGAGCCGGCGGCAATTCGTGGCCGGAATGACCGGCGCAGCGGCGGTAGCGGCGGTCGGGTTGGGCCATTCACGGAGCGCGGCGGCGCAGGGTGCCGAAGCAAAACCCTACCGTATCGACGTCCACCATCACCTGTCGCCGCCGAGCTATATCGCGGCCTCAATCGCCAACAATTTCGGCGATGGACCGATGCGGAAATGGACCCCCGAGAAGTCGCTCGCCGACATGGACGAGGCTGGCATCGCGGTTGCGATGCTCTCGGTGACGCAGCCGGGCGTCAATTTCACGTCGGGAGAAGCGGCGCGCAAGCTCGTGCGCGAGTGCAACGAATACGCCGCAAAGCTGATCGCCGACCATCCGGGCCGCTTCGGAGGTTTCGCGATGCTTCCGCTGACCGACGTCGACGGCAGCCTGAAGGAGATTTCTTACGCGCTCGACACGCTCAAGCTCGACGGCATCGGCCTGTTGACGAACTATCACGACAAGTGGCTCGGCGATCCCGCCTTCCTGCCCGTGATGGAAGAACTCAACCGGCGCAAGGTCGTGGTCTACACCCATCCGGCCACGGCCGATTGCTGCGTCAACCTGGTGCGCACCCAGCCGCCGGGGATGATCGAATGGGGCACCGATACCACCCGCACCATCGCCGACATCATCTTTTCCGGCAACGCGCAGAAATTTCGCGACATCCGCTGGATCTTCTCGCATGCCGGCGGCACCATGCCGTTCCTGATCGAGCGCTTCGTCCGCCACCCGCAGCTCGAGCCGAAAGCAAAGGCCACCGTGCCTGAGGGAACGCTGGCCGAACTGACGCGCTTCTACTACGACACCGCGCAAACCTCGAACAAGGCCGCGATGTCGGCGCTGTCGGCCATTATCCCGACCTCGCAGATCGTGTTCGGCACCGACTTTCCCTACCGCACCGGCATCGACCATGTGAAGGGGCTGAGGAGCTCGGGCGTTTTCACCGAGGCGCAGATCATGGAGATCGAGCGCGGCAACGCGCTGAAGCTGCTGCCGCGGCTTGGCGCCTAGCGCGATTTTCATGCGAGGCGGATCCCCGGCTCGCGCGAAAAACGGGTCAAAACGGGGAACCGCGGCGCCGGCTGATTTCGGAAATCGTGGCGACATTGATCTGCCGCAAAGAGCCGCCCCTTGAAACGTGCTGCCATGATTTTGCGGATGTTTTCGTCCCCCCAGAACATCCGTACGACTTCCGGATGCCCCTGCCCCCCACCCCAGGGGCATCCGCTCTTGTCGGGTTAGAGCCTGGTCCGCGGCTCGCTCAAATCCTGAACCAGCCAACGCGCGATGATGCGCCACGGCCCATTGAGGACTTTCGCGCCAAGGAACAGGCCCAGATGGACGCTAGGTTCGGTCATCTTCACGATTTGTCCGGCCGGCGTGCCGACCAGTCGCGCCACCGCGAACAACTGATCGACTGAAACGACCTCGTCGCGGCTGGCCGCCAGCAGAAAAATCGGTGCTTCAAGCTTCGCCAGATCGATGCGCTGCCCCAGCGCGACGAAGCGGCCTTCCGCGATCCGGTTTTCCCTGAAAATCCATTTGACGACCTGCAGGTAGAAGCTGCCGGGCAACTCGACCGTTTCGACATACCATTGGCGAAAGCGCTCGCTCAACTCGCGCCGCCGCGCGGGGTCGATATCGTCGGGAGTTTGCAGCGTCGCCTCCGCTTCACCGGGTCCGTGCGCCATTCCCCACATTTCGAGCATTCGCCCGCCATGCACGATGCCCTCTCCCGACCGCACGAATTCGTCGAACATGCGCGAAGGCGTACCGGCGACGAAACGCGACAATTGAGACTCGGCGGCCGCGATGTCGACGGGAGCGCCGACCAGAACCAGCCGCCGCACTTTTTTCGGAAACCGCGCCGCATAGACCAGCGCCAGCCAGCCACCCTGGCACAGCCCGACCAGGTCGACCGGCGGCCCGAGTTCATCAACCGCCACATTGAGGTCCGCAAGATAGCTATCGATCGTGAGGTAGCGGGTCTCCGGCGTTGCCGGCCGCCAGTCCGTGACAAACACGCGCGACAGGCCGCTTTGGCACAGCGCCTCGACCACGCTATGGCCTGGTGCGAAATCCGCGATCGTTGCCCCATGCAGCGCATAGGGCGCGCAGATGAGCGTTGCGGGTCCGCCGGTGCCAATCGAAAAATCCCGCAACCGCATCGTTGCGAGTTCAAGAGCGATCGTGTTGGCCGACGTCCATGGAAACGAGAAATCCGGCGATGCACCTTGCCTCACCGGCGGCATCAGACTCTCAAGCAACCGCAGGTTTGCCTGCGCGAGCTGCGTCACGGCCGCAAATGGCCAGGCAAGGAAATGCTCCAGCCCCGAGGCCGGCCGCTCCGAAGGTCCTGGCTCGTCTGGCTCACGCATTGAATTTCAAGGCCGATCGGTTCGCACGCCCACAGCCGGCCGCCGATTTTCAGCGCTCCGGCGAGCTGGCCGAGGCGTTCGACCGTGAACGCCTCGGCCGCGGTCTCCGGCAGCACCGCTGCGGCATGGCCGGAACCCGCATGACGTCCCGATCCGCCTTTTGTCTCCTGTCCTTCAGAATAGATGCGGCGCCACTCCACGGCTTGATCGATATCAAGCGCGGCCTGATAACTTTTCAGGCGACGGCCTTCGGAACCGGCACCTTGTCCACCTCGGACGCGCCGGCAGGACGCAACGGCGCGAACTCCTCGGCCGTCAGGGTTTCCCGCGCGATCAGAAGCTCGACGCCGGCGTCGAGATCGACGCGGCGTTTTTCGAGAATCGCGCGCGCACAGGCGCTGCCGGCTTCGATCAGATCGCGCACCGCCAGATCGATCTCGCGCCCCGTGGCCTCGGCCGCGCTGACGACGGTGTCCTGCATGGCCGGCAGGAACGTCTGCGGCCGCGGCGCATAGGTTCGCTGCCCAACGGTGGCATCCATTCCATATTTCGTGACCATCTCGACGGCGATCTCGGTCGCCCGCTGCAGGTCGTCGGCCGCCCCGGTCGAAATGTCGCCGTCGAAGATCAACTGTTCGGAGGCGCGGCCTCCCATCAGCACCGCGATCCGGTTCTTGAGTTCGCTTTCCGCCAGCAGGAAGCGGTCCTCGGTGGGACGCTGCATGGTGTAACCAAGCGCGCCGACGCCGCGCGGAATGATCGATACCTTCTGCACCGGATCGACCCCGGGAAGGCTTGCCGCGACCAGCGCGTGGCCCATCTCGTGGTAAGCGACCCTGCGGCGTTCTTGCTTGCTGAGCACCCTGCTCTTCTTTTCGATGCCGGCGACGATCCGCTCGATCGCAACCGTGAAGTCATCGAACGAAACTTCGGCAGCGTTCCGTCTGGTCGCGGCGATGGCCGCCTCGTTGATGAGATTGGCAAGATCGGCGCCGGTGAAACCCGTGGTGAGGGCTGCGACCTTGTCGAGGTCGACATCGCCGGCGACCCTGATCTTGCGGACGTGCACCTTGAGGATCGCAACCCGGCCGCCCTTGTCGGGACGATCCACCAGCACCTGCCGGTCGAACCGCCCTGCCCGCAACAGTGCCGGATCGAGGATTTCGGGCCGGTTGGTGGCCGCCAGCAAGATGACGCCGGCGCTGGGGTCAAAACCATCGAGCTCGGCGAGCAGCTGATTCAGCGTCTGCTCTTTTTCGTCATAGCCGCCGAACGCGCCGGGCGAACGGCTGCGCCCGAGCGCGTCGAGCTCGTCGATGAAGATGATGCAGGGCGCGGCCTTGCGCGCCTGCTCGAAGAGATCGCGCACCCGCGCCGCGCCCACGCCGACGAACATCTCCACGAATTCGGAGCCCGAGATGGAGAAGAAGGCGACGCCTGCTTCGCCGGCGACCGCACGGGCGAGCAGCGTCTTGCCGGTGCCGGGCGGCCCGACCAGCAGGATTCCCTTGGGAACGTGGGCCCCGAGGCGGCCGTAGCTCGTGGGATCCTTGAGGAAGGACACCACTTCCTGCAGCTCGAATTTGGCCTCCTCGACACCGGCGACATCGGCGAAGGTCACTTTCGTGTCCTTTTCGACATAGACCTTGGCACGCGACTTTCCGATCGACATCAATCCACCAAAGCCCTGGCGATCGGCGATCCTTCGGCCGAGAAAGATCCAGATCAGGTAGAACATGAACGCCGGCACGACCCACGACAGGATGGTCTGGAAAAACCCGCCGGAGGGAACACCGGTCACGACGACGCCCTTGGCCGCCAGCTTTTCGGCAAGCGGCGCATCGACGCGCGCGGTAACAAAGGCCGACTTTCCGCTCGGCAGCTTGTTCTTCAATTTGCCCTGGATGGTGTCCTGACCGACGGCGACCTCGGTGACGTTGCCTTGCGCGACAAGTTGCTCGAACTCGCTGTAGGGAATGGTGTCGACCGTATTGTAGGTCGCGAGCGCCCATTGCAGCAGCATCATGCCGATGCCGGCCGCCAGCATATAGCCGATGACGACGGCCTGCTTACGCGATGATGAGTCCTGCTCCATCCTCTCCTCCAGTCAACCAGTCTCGCAATAACGCATCGGCCGCGAACGGCGGCAATTGGTGACTGTTCTTATAGAGGCGGCCGATTTGGCGGGTTTGCTCTGGATCAATCGATCCCGCGTCGGGACGGCTCATGATTTTCTGAGGCGCGGGCTGCCGGACCGCGGATCGACGGCCAAATCCTGACATGGAAGGGAGACTCGAATGCCCTACGCATCGGTGAACGAACTCCCGGCATCCGTCCATGCCCACCTGCCCGCGCATGCCCGGGAGATCTATCGGAGCGCCTTCAACAACGCCTGGATCGAGTATGGGGATCGCGGCCCGGCGCAACGGGAGCAGATCGCCCATCGCGTCGCCTGGGCCGCCGTCAAGCGCAAATACCAAAAGGCCGGCGAGCTCTGGGTTCCGCGCGAGGACGGATAGTGACGGCCGGTCAGCCCTTCTTCACCAGCGGGCAGGCACTATCCTTGAGAGCGCGAAACGCCTCGTCGCCCGGGATTACCGCGCGCAGCTTGTAGTAATCCCACTCGCCTTTCGATTCCGAAGGTTTTTTCACCTCATAGACGTACATGTCGTGCACCATGCGGCCGTCTTCGCGGATCCGGCCGTTCTTCGCGAAGAAATCGTTGATCGGCAGCTCCCGCATCTTGGCCATCACGGCCTTGGCGTCGTCGGTCCCAGCCGCCTCGATCGCCCTGAGATAGTGCATGGTCGAGGAGTAATCGCCCGCGTCGCCCATATGCGGTGGACGCTTCATCCGCTCGAAGAACCGCTTGGACCAAGCCCGCGTCTCGTCGTCCCGGTCCCAGTAGAAGGCATTGGTCAAGACCAGGCCCTGCGCCGTTTCAAGCCCGAGACTTTTGATGTCGGTGATCCAGACCAGAAGACCGGCGAGCGTCTGCCCGTTTTTCTGGATGCCGAACTCCTGCGCCGCCTTGACGGCATTGACGAACACGGTGCCGGAGCCCGCCAGCCCGACCACCTTGGCCTTGGATGCCTGCGCCTGCAAAAGGAAGGAGGATTGATCCGAGGTCTCCACCGGATAGCGCGACGCGCCGAGCACCTGGCCGCCAAGCGCCTTGATCACCGCCGTCGTGTCGGCCTCGAGCGCATGACCGAACGCATAATCCGCCGTCAGGAAATACCAGCTCGTCCCGCCAGCCTTCATCATCGCGGTGCCGGTGCCCTTCGCCAGCGAATAGGTATCGTAGGCGTAATGAATGCTGTTCGGCGTGCAGGCGTCGCCGGTCAGGCGGGACGCCCCCGCCCCGTTGACGATGGCGATCCGGTCTTTTTCCTTCGCCAGTTGCGCCACGCTGAGCGCGATCGACGAGTTGATCAGGTTGGCGATCATGTCGACCTTTTCGACGTCGAACCATTTGCGCGCAATCCCTGAAGCGATGTCGGGCTTGTTCTGGTGATCCGCCACGACGAGCTCGATCGGCTTGCCGAGCACCTTGCCGCCGAAATCCTCGATCGCCATCCGCACGGCGGTGACCGCGCCTTCGCCGGACTCGTGGGAGAACTGACCCGACATGTCGGTCAGCACGCCGATCTTCACCACATTGTCGGATACGCCGTCGGCGAGCGCCGCAGCCGATCCGATCCCGATTGTCAGCGTGAGTGAAATTGCGAGCGCGGTTCGACGAACCCTTACCATGGCGTCTCTCCCAATTTGCCTTGAACAAGCGGGGCGAATTTCCACCCTCTTTTTTATAACATGCATAACTAGACTTACTTTTCTTGGTAAGTCAATCGGAGTGGTGTAGGATGCCCTTAGTTGATATCGGTATGGTGTTCCCGCGAAGGCTGAACCATGACGGTCCCATTGCGCTGCAGCGCACCATGCGATCCCGCAAGCCGAAGACGAATCTGATGGCGCGTTCAGCCACTGCCAGGATAAGCCCGGGGCCGGCGGCGGCGGCCGTCCACCCCCAAGGCACGGCAAGCCCGGCCCGCGGCGAGCGCAACTGCTCCGTCGCCCGCACGCTCGACATTGTTTCGGACGCCTGGGCGTTTCTCATCATTCGCGAAGCCTTCTTCGGCACCCGAACCTTCGAGGCATTCCGCTCCGCGCTCGATATTCCGCGCGCCACGCTGACCGACCGCTTGCGAAAGCTGACGCGGCTGCAGATCTTCCGTCAGGTCGCAGCCGAAACCGGACAACGCAAGGAATACCGGCTTACCAAAATGGGCTTCGACCTCTATCAGAGCTTCATCGCGCTGCTGCAGTTTGGCGACCGCTGGCTTTCCGTCGACAAGCGCCCTCCGCTTGTGCTGATCCACCGCGCATGTGGCTGCGAAAGCCACCCCATCGTCGCCTGTTCCGAATGTCTGACCGAGCTCGAGGCGCGGGAGGCCCGGTATCGCGACGGTCCCGGCGCGGGGCGCAAACCGGCCAAGCCCGGGCGAAATACGAGGCGCGCGTCGGACGGAAGCCGCTTCATCCGGGGACGGCCGAGCTCGGTTTCACGCGCGCTTGAGATCATCGGCGACAAATGGAGCTTCATGGTCGTCCGCGAGGCTTTCTTCGGCCATCGTCGTTACGACCGGATCCAGTCAGAGCTGGGCATCGCCCCGAACATCCTGACCGACCGGCTGTCGCGCCTCGTCGCGCGCGGCGTCTTTCAACGGCGTCTCTATCGCCAGGCACCCGAACGCTACGAATACCGGCTGACCGACATGGGCCGCGATCTCTACGGGCCGTTCGTCGCGATGCTCGCGTGGGGAGACCGCTGGCTCGCCAAGGGAAAGCCGCCGCTGCTCCTGCAACACATCAAATGCGGGCACGATTTTCAGGCAATCGTGATCTGCGATGCGTGCCGCGGGCCCGTGATCGCCGCCGACATGCAGTATCGCCTGAACTACGATCCCGGAGATTACGGCGCCCTGGGACCGCGATCGGTCACGCTGGCATGACTGGCTTGAATTGAGGCAGCGACGATCGCCGCCTCTCGCTCTCCTCGCAAGCGGAGAGAGGCCAGCGCATTCGGGATCAATTCGCCTTCAGCGCCTCGACAAGCTTGAAGCGCATGATTTTCCCGGAACCCGTGCGCGGAATCTCGCGAACGATGTGGGTCGCTTCGGGAACCTTGTAGGAGGACAGGCTGACCCGGCAATGCGCCAGCAGTGACTCGACATCGAGCTCGTTGTTTTCGGCGACCACAAACAGGTAGGGCACCTCGCCGAGCGTCGCATGCGGGACGCCGACCACGGCGCAATCGATCACTTGCGCATGAAGGATCGCGACCTCCTCGATTTCCGCCGGCGCAATGTTCTGGCCGCCCCTGATGATCAGTTCCTTGATGCGGCCGGTGATCGTCAGATATCCGTTGGGATCGGACTTCGCGAGATCGCCGGTGTGGTACCAGCCGTTCCGCAACGCGGATGCGGTTTCCTCCGGCTTGTTGTGATAGCCCTGCATCAGGTTGGGACCGCGAACGATCAACTCGCCCTCGGTGCCGATCGGCAGATCTTCCAGCGTCACCGGATCGACAATGCGAGTCGCCAGACCCGGCAACGGAAGCCCGCACGATCCCATCACGCGGGTCCCACTCGTCCAGTTCATCGTGACCATCGTCGACGTCTCGGTAATGCCATAGCCGTCAAGCAGCAGGGTGCCGAAATGCGCCTCGAACGACCGGTTCAACGTCGCAGGCATGATCGCCCCCGCCGAGATGCAAAGCCGCGTATTGCCCAGACGATTGACACCGGCTTCCTGCGCGCGCTGCAGGAGATAGTGAAACATCGTGGGCACGCCGGGAAACACCGTGTATTTTCCGGACTGCAGCAGCTCCAGCACCTGCTGCGGCGAAAATCGCTCCATGATGTGTTCGCTGGCGCCGGCGGCAAGCACGGAGAGCACCGAGAGATTGAGGGCGTAGGAGTGAAACAGCGGAAGCGGCGACAACACGACATCCTTCGTCGCTGAAGTCGCAGATCGGCGCCCAGCACGCCGCCGCAATCCACAACATTCCGCGCACGGACAGCAGCACGCCCTTGGCGCGGCCGGTCGTGCCGGAGGTATAGATGATGAAGGACGAGCGATCGATGTCGGTGGGGTCGAGCGCGCCCTCCGGTTTGCCTTGCGCAAGCGCGTCGAGGGAGAGACCGGCTTCCCCGGCCCCGGCGCCTGCGAACACCAGCGAAACCGGACCACGAGATTGCGCCGTGAGCTTCCTTACAAGCTCGCCGCGGACCGGCGTGGTGATCACGAGGCCGCAATCGGCATCCGATAGCCGATAGGCGATCTCCGCTTCGGCCGCGTCATAACTGATGGGAACGATCACGGCGCCGGCGCGCAGGCCCGCGAAGCAGACCTCGATCCAATCGACACCGTTCGGAAGATAGATCGCAATGCGATCGCCTTCCCGCACACCATTCTGCGACAAGGCGACGGCAATCGAAGCCGTGCGGCTGGCGAGCTGGGAATAGGTCACCGACCTTCCGGCATCCCAGTAAGCGACCTTGTCCGGCCGTTCCCGCCCGTGCCGCTCCAGCAATTCCGGTACCGCCGCGATCAGGTGCGTATGTAACATCGTTCCCTCCGCCGTTCAGACCATGCTGAAACCGCCGCTGATGCTGATGACCTGCCCCGTGATCCAGCTGCCGGCATCGGATGCGAGCAACGCGACCATGGGCGCCACATCCGACGGCTGGCCGAGGCGGCGGATCGCATAGGCCTTGACCAGCTTCTCGCGATTGGCTTCGACCCAGCCTTGCTCATGCGCGGACTCGATCAGGCCGAGCGCGATCGAGTTGGCGGTCGTCCCGCTTCTGCCCATTTCCCGCGCCAGCGATTTCATCAGCGCAATGGTGCCCGCGCGCGCCGCAGCACCAATGGCAAGACCGGACTCGCCGATGCGGGAAGAATCTCCCATGATGGAAATGATACGACCGCGGCCCGATGCCTCGAGCAGCGGCGCGGCGGCGTGGCAACAATGGATCGCGCCATAAAGGCAGGTGTCGATCTGCCTGTGCCAGTCCTCCGGCGTGGTTTCGTTGAATCGCTTGCGCAGCACGAGGCCGGCATTGTTGACGAGGATGTCGAGGCCGCCAAAATCGGCTTTAACGCCCGCGACCATGCTGCGCACTGCTTCGAGATCCGCGATATCGGCTCCATAGGCCATGGCTTTGCCGCCGGCCTTTGTGATTTGCGCAACGACCGCCTCCGCCTCGTCCTTCGACGAACGATAGTTCACCGCGACCGCCGCGCCCGCTTCCGCAAGCGCCTTTGAAATCGCAGCACCAACATCGCGACCGCCTCCGGTTACGAGGGCGACACGCCCAGCCAGATTGTTCATTGTTTTTTTCCTTTCGCTTTTGTTCGTGCCTGCTCCAGCAGCCCAAAGATTCGCTGCGGGGTCATGGGTAGGGTCGAGACGTTGATGTCGAGGCCTGAGAGCGCATCCGCGATGGCATTGGCGATCGCGGCCGGCGCGCCGATCGTTCCGCCCTCGCCCATTCCGCGAAATCCGCCGGCCACCGCCGACTCGCTCTCGATATGGATAACGTCCATGTCCGGAATCTCGACGGCGGAGGGGATGACATAATCGACAAGGCTTGCGCTCACGAGCTGGCCATCCTCGTCGTAGACCATTTCTTCGTAGAGCGCAGCACCAATGCCCTGCGCGACGCCACCGTGAACCTGGCCGTCCACGATCATCGGGTTGATGATGCGGCCGCAATCTTCGGCGACGAGATAGCTGTGTATCCTGACGAAGCAGGTCGCGGGATCGACCTCGACCGCGGCCAGATGCGTGGCGGCCGCCGTCGTCCCGTTGATGGGATCGTAGGTGTAGCTGGCCTCGAGCTCCTGGCGCGCCTCGACCGGCAACGTCTTCATGTCGGAATAGACGGCCTTGGCGATCTGCCTGAAGTTCACCGCGCGATCCGTTCCGGTAACGGTGGCGCGCCCGTCGTGAACGTCGATATCGTCGGCACTCGCCTCCAACAGATGCGAGGCGACTTTCCTGATTTTCTCCCGCAACATCTGCGAGGCGTGTTTCGCGGCGCCGCCGCCAAGGACCGCGCTGCGGCTGGCGTAGGTTCCCGTCGACATCGGGACACCGTCGCTGTCGCCCTGAACCACGCGAATATCTTCAAATCTTGCGCCAAGGTCATCCGCGATGATCTGGGCGAGCGTGGTTTCCAGTCCCTGCCCGTGCGAGGCAACGCCAAAGGCAGCCGTGATCGCGCCGGTGGAATCAAGCCGGATCTTGGCGGTTTCCGAGCCGGTGTTGATCGGCATGCCGGGGGCAGCGGAAATGCGCGAACCGATCCCCGTCAGTTCGGCATAGCTTGAAAGTCCGATGCCGAAATAGCGTCCTTGCGCGCGCGCGGCGCGCTGCTGCTCCCGCAATTTTTCATAGCCGCCGGCCAGCGCCGCGGCTTCGAGGCATTCGACGAACCCGGTTTTGTCCCAGATGATTCCGGACGCGATCCGGTAGGGAAATTCGTCCGCGCGCACGAGATTGCGCCGGCGTATCTCGAGCGGGTCGATCCCCAGCGCCTTGGCGCCCATGTCCATCAGCCGCTCGGTGACGAAGGTGGAAATCGGCCGGCCGACGCCGCGATAGGGTCCGGTCGGCGGCTTGTTGGTCGCAACCCCGCGCACGGCGCCCCGATAGGACCTGATCTTGTAGGGTCCGGGAAGAAAGCTCACGACCTGGACCGGCTCCAGCGCGCAGGTCCAGGGATAGATCGAATAGGCGCCGACGTCGCCGATCACATCGGCCTCCAGCGCGATCGCCACCCCATGCGCATCGAAGCCCATCTCGGCGTCGACGATTTCAGCGAACGCCTGGCTCGAACTGGAGATGTCCTCGAGCCGGTCGGCCGTCCATTTGAGTGAGCGGCGCAATTTCCTCGCCGCCACGCACAGCAGAATTTCTTCCGGATAGAGCGAGCCCTTGGAGCCGAAGCTGCCGCCGACATCCGGTGCGACGACCCGCAGCCGGTTGCCGGGCAGATCGAGCGATTCCGCCAGCGCGTCGCGCACGATGCCGGGAACGTTCGAGGACGTATAGAGCGTAATCGCCTCGCGCCGGTTTTCGAATTCGGCGCAGTAACTGCGGGGCTCGATGGCGAGCGGCGCCTTTCGCATCATCCGGAAGCGGTCGCGGACGCGGACATGGCAAGCCGCAAGGTCGGCGCGAACGTCGCCCCTCTTGAATTCCCTTGCGATCAGCACATTGGTCCCGGCTTCGGCGTGAAGCAGGGGGGCGCCTTCCGAAACCGCGAATTCGGGATCGGCGACCGCGCCCAGCGGAGCGTATTCGATGTCGATCAATTCCAGCGCGTCCTCGGCGAGATAGCGATCTTCCGCGATGACGGCGACCACGGCTTCCCCGACATACCTCACCTTCTTCGACGCCAGGGCCAGAATGGGTGTCGCGTAATAGTTCGCCATGCGGGAAACCGGGATGACCGGTTTGTATTCGCCCGCGACATCATCGGCGGTGAAAACGGCGACAACGCCGGGCGCGGCCCGCGCCTTCGCCACGTCGACCCGCACGATCTCCGCGTGAGCCTGTTCGCTGCGGCGAAACGCAACGTGCAACGCGCGATCCGGCTTGCGGTCGGCGGTATATTCACCATTGCCGGTCAACAGGCGCGGGTCTTCGGTGCGCCGGATCGGCTGGCCGACATGGCGCGGCCGCAGCAGGTCCGAGGTCTGGACGATGTCGTCCTTACTCATACGCCTCCGCTCCCTTGCGCAGACTCTGCCATTGAGCGTCATCATGGCCGCAGATAATGGTGGCGCCGGCCTTCTCGATCCGGCGGATTTCGGCAAAGGACTTCAGAAGCGCTTCCGCGTTCCAGGTGTTGCGGGGCACGGTATCCGCATCGAGATTCTCCCGCAGGCTCACCGCGTCGGACACCAGCAGAAACGATCCATCGCGATCGAGATTGACCTGGGCTCCCATCGTGCCGGGCGTATGGCCGGGTAGCGGAATCAGAACCACTTTGCCGTCGCCGAACACGTCACGTTCGCCCTCGATGGCGTCCGTCGGCTGGCCGTGGTCCCAGTCGGCGCGCAGATAGCCGGCTGTCTCCGCGGCGGGTGCGTTGGCCGCCTCGATCTCCCGGGAGTGCACCATGATCGTTGCCTTCCTGAAGAACTGGTTGCAGCCGCAGTGATCGGGATGGAAGTGCGAATTCACGACAACATCGATGTCGTCGGGATTGACGCCGACGCAGGAAAGACTCGGCAGCAGCGTATCCTCCGCGCGCATCACCGGCGTCATGACCTTCATCAGCGAGCCCCATCGTTCCTCGCCGTGCTCGACGACGGAGGGATGGCAACCGGTGTCGAACAGTACGTTGCCCTGTTTGTGCCGGATCAGGGCGCTGCTGACCGGCGCCTCGAACGTTTCGCTGCGATCGGCGGTCTTGACATAGATGCTTTTCTTCAGGCGCACCCGGCCGGCGGAAAGAAACTGTAACTTCATGTGGCGCTCCCGTTGCGTAAACGCGCCGCGGCCCGGATCGCGGCGACGATGTTCTGATAGCCGGTGCAGCGGCAGAGATTGCCGGACAATCCCTCGCGGATGTCCTCGTCGCTGGCCAATGGGTACTTCTTCAGGAGATCCATGCCGGTGATCAGCATTCCCGGCGTGCAGAATCCGCATTGCAGGCCGTGCTTTTCACGAAACTCGGTCTGGAGCGCGTTCAACTGATCCGGCGAGCCCAGGCCTTCGACGGTCACGATGTCCATCCCGTCGGCCCTGACGGCCAGCGTCAGACAGGAGCGGACGCTGTCGCCGTTCACAAGGATGGTGCATGCCCCGCACACGCCGTGCTCGCATCCGACATGCGTTCCGGTCAGCCCGAGCGTGTCGCGCAGAAAATCGGAAAGCAGGAGGCGCGGCTCGACGCGCGCCTCGTATTGCCGTCCGTTCACGGTGAGAGCGATGTCCTTCTTCACGGCGTTTCTCCCACGGCGCGGGCCCAGGCGGTCGTGAAAGCCTTTTCGGCCAGCGCGCCGATCAGATTTTTGCGGTATTCGGCGGAAACGTGGATGTCGTCCGAAGGCGACACGCAGGAACGCACAACCTCGGCAAATCGCGCTGGGGTCTCCGGTCCGCGCCTTGCGCCACGCAGCGCGTCCTCGGCCTCGCGCAGACGCCGCGGCGTATCCGCGACGCCCATCACGGCGACCCGTGCATCGGCAATTCTGCCGTCACGCAGCTCGAACGACACCGCGATGCACGCCAATGCGAAGTCGCCGAAGCGGCGCGCGACTTCCTCGAAGGCCCAGCCGGCGTGCGCCTTCGGAATCGGGAAATCGATCTCGAAGACGATCTCTTCCGGCGCGAGGCAGTTGGTCAGCGCGGATACGAAAAATTCCTCGGCGGGGATTTCGCGGCGGCCGTTCGGCCCCTGGGCCTTGATCGTGGCGCCATAAAACACCGCCAGCATCGGCAGCTCGGCCGCCGGGTCCGCATGCGACAGGCTGCCGCCGATCGTGCCACGGTTGCGGATCGCCAGATGCGCCACATGCGGCATCGCGGCCGCCATGACCGGCAGCTTCGTCGCGATCAGGTCCGAAAATTCGAGGTCCGCGTGCCGCGCCAGGGCGCCGATCGCAACCGTGTCGTCGCGAAGCTCGATGAACGAGAGGCCGGGAATGCGCATGAGATCGACGACGACGGAAGGACGCGTCATCCGGAAATTCAAAAGCGGCATCAGGGATTGCCCGCCGGCCATCACCTTGCCGTCGCCATTCGCCGCGGCGAGCGCCTGCACCGCGGCCTCGAGGCTTTCAGGGACGACATAGTCGAAGGCCGCAGGCTTCATTCTGCTTCTCCGGAAAGCCCCGACAACCTCACCTTCACTCTCCCATCAAGGCGCGGCATCAGCGTCCAAGGAACCGGGGGGCCCGCTTCTCGATGAAGGCTCGCCGGCCTTCCCTGAAGTCGTCGCTATCGGCGGCCTGATCGATCAGCTCTTGAGCGGCGCAAACGTCCAGCGCCCCCTCTCCCATGGACAACCCGTTCAGCATGAACTTGGCGCCGGCGATCGACAACGGCGCATTGCGCGCCAATGTGCCGGAAAACGCCAGGGCGGCACTGACGGCGTCCTCGCAGATCTCGTCGACAAGGCCCATCGAGCGGGACCGCTCGGCATCGTATCGCTCGCCGGAATAGAGCATCCGCCTGGCATTCGCTATCCCGGCAATCGCGAGCAGGCGCTGCACGCTCTTCACGCCATACACGATCGAGAGTTTGGCGGAGGGGATTCCAAGTTTGGCGGTCTGGTCCGCGAAACGGAAATCGCAGGCAAGCGCCAGGTGACAGCCCCCGCCCAGGCAATATCCGGAAATGGCGGCAACCACCGGCTTGGATATATTCGCGATCGCAGCCGAGCACGCGTCGACCGCAACTTCATAGGCCGCACTTTGATCCCTGTTCTCCCTGATGCGGTCGAACTCGGTCACGTCAGCGCCGACGCAGAAGTCCGCGCCCGAGCCGGTCAGAACGATCGCGCGAATGGCATCGTCGGCGGCGAGGCCCGAAAAGATGCCCGCCAATTCGCGCCACATGCCGAGCTTGACGGCATTGCGTACCTCCGGCCGGTTGAGGCTTACGACGCCAATGCCGTCCTGTGTGGTGACGAGGATATCCGGCATTTCCGACCTGCTTTTCACCCTTGGCTCCCTGCCCTTCGGGCCTGCTCCCAGCGCAGTCCCTGGCTCATCCACACGATGAACGAATGTCAGCCGCGGAGCAAAAGTACTTCTTGTTTATGGCCATCTCGTAACTTGCATAAGTAGACTTAAGGGATCGCTGCCGTCAAGCTTGGGCTGAAATCCTCCGCAAGGGAACAAGCGCCTTCAAACCGGCGCAACCGCCTGTCCGGTCAGCGGAGATTTCGTCCAGGGACGCACCCAGGCGAAGCCGTTCCGGGACCGGCTTTCGTGCGCAGCGGGATGGCGTTAAGGTTCGCGCTCCTTGACCGTCCCAGCGACGGCATCACGCGGAGCGCAAATCGTCATGTCTGAAACCATCGACCTTGGTCCCCTCAAGCTGAAATTTCTTCAAAGCAAGGACGCTACCGATGGCAGCATCGATATGTTCGAGATGACCGCGCAACCGAATGCGCGAATGCCGATACCGCACTACCATGATCGCTGGGACGAGACGGTTTACGGGCTCGCCGGCACGACGACTTTCCGCGTGGATGGCAAGGATATCGACATCGGCCCCGGGGAAACGGTTTTCATCAAACGCGGCATCGTGCACTCCTTCACCAATCGCACGGCCGAGCCGGCGACATGTCTTTGCACCCTGAGCCCGGGTGTGCTGGGACCTCAATATTTCAAGGACATCGCGAAGCTGTTGGTGGCGGGTACACCTGACCCCGCGAAGATGAAGGAAACGATGCTGCGCTACGGGCTGATTCCCGCGCCGCCTCCCTCCTGACCAGAAAACGGCCCCGGAGCAGGGAGCAACCGGGACTGCCGTGGAATGCACCGGCGGAGGCGCTGGCTCGCCTCCATAAATCGCGAAACCGAAGCCGTTCCGCCCCGCATCGGCTTGCGGATATTTCAGTCCGCCCTGGCGCGGCGTTCCAAAATCGCGAGCACCTTTCCATCGCCGCTGGCGCGGGCATCGTCGACAAAGGCAATCAGGAGTTCGGCGAGGGTCGCATAGTCCCACAGCTTCAGCCCGTCCGGGTCGAGCCAACCGCTGAAATAGCTGTCGAAATAGCCACGCCCGGCGTCGTGCGTTTCCACCCAGGCCGGTCCCGCCAGTTTCGCGGGCTCGGCATCCCAATGGCAAACGACAAAGCCCGCAGCCGACTTGACCAGAATGCCGCGTCCGTCCCGCGGGGCTTCGCTCATCGGGCGCAAGGATTGGCCAATTTCTCCCAGAACACGCTCGACATGGCAACTCATTCAACGCTTCCGACTTTCGCTGGGGAGATGCTGGAGAACCGGCGATGCATCGTCTCCCTGTTCCACACGGTGGTGGTTCAAGTATGGCGGAACGAAACGGGTTGCGTCGGGGGATCGGAATGTTTTTGGCGATCGCAGCGCTGCTGCGACCATGGCAGCGCGGCGACGGCAACGCGAGAGATGACCTGGCTGCGCCGCCGACGCAAATACGCCCGCGCGTTTCCTTTATTCATGGAACGCGCGGGCGAAGACTTTTCTGCGTTACAGCGGCGCTTTGCCGCCTGCGCTACACCAGTTTCACGTTCTTGAGCGGCAGGCTGCGGACCGGCTTGCCGGTGGCCGCATAAATCGCGTTGAGCACCGAGGGCGCCACGACGCAGATGGTCGGCTCGCCGATACCACCCCAGAAGTCGTAGGTCGGCACGATCGCCACCTCTACCTTCGGCATCTCGGCCAGACGCATGATCTCGTAGGTGTCGAAGTTGAGATTGGTCATGCGCCCCTTGTCGATCGGCATTTCGCCGTAGAGCGTGGCGGTGAGGCCGAAGGCCACCGATCCCTGCACCTGGGCCTCGATCTGGCCGGGGTTGACCGCATGGCCGGAATTGACGGCCAGCACCATGCGATGAACCCTGAGCTTGCCCTGCGGGCTCACCGAGACCTCGGCGACGGCAGCCGAGTAGCTGCCATACCCCATGAACTGCGCGATGCCGCGATGTACGCCCGGGGGCAATGGCTTGCCCCAATCACCCTTCTCGGCCGCTGCATTGAGCACGGCGAGATGCTTGGGATGATTTTTCATGAGCGCGCGACGAAACTCGAGCGAGTCCTTGCCCGCCGCCCTCGCCGCCTCTTCGATGAAGCATTCCATGTAGACGGCGTTCTGGTTGGTGTTCACCCCGCGCCATGGCCCGACCGGGACATGCGAATTGCGCATCGCATATTCGATCAGCAAATTGGGCACGTCGTAGCCAAGCTGCGCGTCGCCGGGCGTATCGTAATAGCCCTGCAGCTGACGCATGTCCTTGCCGTCGACAATGCCCTTCTGATTGAGCAGCGCGTTGATCGACTGACCGGAAACGCGGACGTGCAGACCCACGAGATTGCCCGCGGCGTCTATCCCGGCCGACATCTTGCATTGCGAGATCGGCCGGTAGAAATCATGCGCCTGGTCCTCCTCGCGGCTCCAGATCAGCTTGATCGGAGTATCGGGGAAGGCCTTGGCGATCTCGACCGCCTGGTGGACATAGTCCTGTGTGCCGCCGCGCCGGCCAAAGCCGCCGCCGAGGTCGTGCCGATGGATCTCGCACTTGTCCAGCGGAACGCCGGAGGCTTCGGACAAGGCCGCAAGCGACGCCTCCAGGTTTTGCGTCGGAACCCAGGCATCGGCCCGGTCGGCCGAGAGCTTGACCGTGCAGTTCATCATCTCCATCGGCGCGTGGGCGAGGAAGGGCGTCGAATAGACCGCCTCGATCTTCTTCGGAGCTTCGCTGATCGCCTTCAGCGCATCGCCATTCTGCCGCTCGCCATTGGTGGCGGTCGCGTTGAGGCCGTCCTTGAGCATGTCCGCGATCGTCGCGCTCGATTGCGAAGCGTTCGGCCCTTCATCCCAGACGATCGGCAGCGCATCGAGCGCCTTCTTGGCGCGCCACCAGGTATCGGCGACGACCGCGACGCCGGTGTCTTTCACCCGCACCACCTTCTTCACGCCGGGCATGCCCGCGACCTTGCTCTCGTCGTAGCTCTTGAGCTTGCCGCCGAACACCGGGCAGTCCTTGATGGCCGCGCAGAGCATGCCGGGCAGTTTCAGATCGATGGCGAAGACCTTGCTGCCGTCGAGCTTGTCCGCCGTATCGAGCCGCTTGAGCGGCTTGCCGGCGATCTTCCAGTCCTTGGGATCCTTCAGCTTGATGGACTTGGCATCCGGCGGCGTCAGCTTGGCGGCCGCGGCCGCAACCTCGCCGTAACGGATCTGACGCTTGCTTGCCGCATGCGTGATGACGCCGTTGGAGACCGTCAATTCGCCGACCGGAACATTCCATTGGTCGGCCGCCGCCTGCATCAGCATCATGCGCGCCACGGCACCGCCACGGCGAACATAGTCCTGCGAGGTGCGGATGCCGCGGCTGCCGCCGGTGCCCATTTCGCCCCAGGCGCGTTTTCTGGCGAGGTTGCGGGCGGGCGTGACGCCTTCGGTCGTCACCTTGCTCCAGTCGCATTCGAGCTCTTCCGCCACGAGCTGGGCAAGCCCCGTCAGCGTCCCCTGTCCCATCTCCGAGCGCGCGATGCGGACGACGCAGGTGTCGTCGGGCTTGATCGCGACCCAGACGTTGACCTCGGTCGCCTCGGCGCCTTGCGCCTGCGCCTCTTCGGCGAACGGCACGCTCATCCCGAGCACCAGACCGCCGCCCGCGACCGCCGCCGAGCCCACGATAAAGGTGCGGCGCGAGAGTTTTGTGTTCTTTTCCAGGACCATATTGTTCATGGCTAACCTCCCGAGCGACCGGTGGTACCCACGCCAGCCGCCATGTGGACGGCCTCGCGGATGCGCTGATAGGTGCCGCACCGGCAGATATTGGTCATCGCTTCATCGATGTCCTTGTCGGTCGGCTTCGGGTTTTTCTTGAGCAGCGCCGCGGCCGCCATGATCTGCCCGGACTGGCAATAGCCACACTGCGGAACGTCGACCGAGGCCCAGGCCTTTTGCACGGGGTGGGACGCACCGACCGACAGTCCCTCGATGGTAACGATCTTGTCGGTTTCCTTCACGTCGCCGAGTGGAATCTGGCAGGAGCGCTGCACCTCGCCGTTGAAATGTACCGAGCACGCGCCGCACTGGGCGATGCCGCATCCGTATTTCGTGCCGGTCAGGCCGACATGCTCCCGGATGACCCAAAGAAGGGGTGTGTCGGCCTCCGCCGATACTTCCCTTACTGTTCCGTTGATGTTGAGTTTTGCCATATGCTTTCCTCCATTTGCGGAACCATAGCCGCGAGACAAACCATTGCCTATACTTTTTGCGCGCGGATCTGGCCCGAGGCCGCACGCGCGCATCGTCCGCGAGGTTTGCGGTGCGGCATGCCTGAATGTGGACCGCCTATTCGACCATCCTGGCGCTGATCTCGTCGAACTGCGAGACCGACGCGTGCAGGTTCTTCTGGACCTCAGCCAATCCATCCAGCAGCTGCTTGACTTCCTTCCGGGCAAGACCCTGGACCGCGGTGTCGACAACCTCCCGCGCCAGCGGAATCAGTTCGGCTTTCAGCGCGCGCCCCTTGGGGGTGAGGTGCACATGCCATTTGCGGCGGTCCGCCTTGTTCTGCACCCGGCGGACCAGCCCCTTCTTTTCCATATTCAGGATGGCGCTCAGCGTGGTCGGCTCCATGGTGCCTACGCGATGGGAAAGCTCGCGCTGGTTAAGTCCGTCCTCATTCCACAGCGCCCGGAGGAAGTACCACATGCCAAGCGTGACGCCGTGCGGTTCGATCTTCAACTGAAGGAAGCGTTGCAAGGCCCGGTGGGTGCAACGGATCTGATAGCCGATGCTTTCGGCAAACGGAAAATCCGCATCGCCGGCGGGGGTCTTTCCCCGCGGTTTTGCCTTGCCGGATCCGGCTTGCTTCCTCGTGGTCAATGGCGCCTCTGGATGGTTCGTCCGGAAATCGGTGATTGCACATTCGCATGCCGCAGGCAAACGGCTTCACGTATCCCTGTTCCATCGCGGCGTAACGTCCCGAAAACGCGAGGGGTTTTTCGAAGCGAACGCTTTGGCGGAAGGCGCGGCTTGTGCTATTCGCTTAGGAAGCTAAGTATTAGGCCAAGCTAGGTTTGGGCCAGGTGTTGCCATGAGGATGATATGAGTCTCGATCCCGAGGCCCGCGAAATGGTGCTGATGGTCCGGCAAAAGTCGGAAATCGCCGACGGCGTGTTCCTGTTCGAACTGCGGTCGCCGACCGGGGCGGATCTGCCAGCCTTCACGCCGGGTTCCCATATCACGGTGACCGCCCCCTCCGGTCAGAAGCGCCGCTACTCGCTCTGCAATGACTGCAGCGAGCGCGACCGCTATCTCATCGCCGTCAAGCAGGAGGCCTCCGGCCGTGGCGGTTCTCTGAGTTTTACCAGGGACATCAAGGAAGGCGATGAGATCGGCGTCGAGCCGCCGGCCAACGAATTCGAGATGTCCGCCGCCGAACCCAGGAGTTTTGTCTTCATCGCGGGCGGCATCGGCATCACGCCGATCCGGGCGATGATCCTTCACTGCGTCCGTCAGGGTAAGGAAAACTTCAAACTGTACTACTTCACCCGGACGCCACAGGCGATGGCCTTTCGCGAGGAGTTCAGCGCAGGCGAATTTGCCGGCAAGGCCGTGCTCCACCATGACAACGGCGACCCCGGGCAGGCCTACGATCTCTGGCCGGTGCTGGAAGAACCGCGCGGCGCCCATCTTTATTGCTGCGGTCCGCGCGGTCTGATGGACGCCGTCCGCGACATGACCGGCCATTGGCCGGACTCGGCCGTGCATTTCGAGGATTTCGTCGGCGCTTCCGGCCCGCACGCCGACGACAAGGCCTTCGATGTCAGGCTCGCGGGAAACGGCGAGAGCTACGAGGTGGCGGCCGGCGTTTCCATTCTGGATACGCTCCGCAGACATGGCCACGTCCTCGCAAGCTCATGCGAAAGCGGCACCTGCGGCACCTGCCGCACCCGCTTCACCGAGGGCGAGCCCGACCATCGCGACCTCGTGCTGTCCGAGCGGGAAAAGAGGAGCGAGATCATGATCTGCGTGTCGCGCTCGAAATCGCCGGCGCTGACGCTCGATATCTAGAAAAAGAAAGCCATCATGAGCGAACGGCTGAAACTGGGGGTCATCGGTCTGGGGCGCGCCTTCACCCTGATGCTGCCGACCTTTGCCTCGCATCCGCTCATCTGCGATGGTGGCGGCCAGCGACCCTCGTTCCGACGCGCGCGAGCGGTTCACGGAAGAATTCGGCGCGAAGGTCTTTGCGGATGCGGGAGCGCTTTGCGCCGATCCGGAAGTGCAGGCCGTGTACGTGGCTTCGCCGCACCAGTTTCATGTCGAGCATGTCAAGCTCGCCGCCGCGCACGGCAAGCATGTGCTGGTCGAAAAGCCGATGGCGCTGACCACAGACGATTGCCGGGAGATGATTGCGGTCGCCAGGCAGGCCGGGATCAAGCTGCTGGTCGGCCACAGCCACAGCTACGACCTTCCCTATTTGCGTACCCGCGACTTGATCCGCACCGGCGCCTACGGACGCGTCCGCATGATCAACGCGATGAACTTCACCGATTTCCTGTACCGGCCGCGCCGTCCGGAGGAACTGGACACCAGGTCCGGCGGCGGCGTGGTGTTCAGCCAGGCCGCCCATCAGGTCGACATCGTCCGGCTTCTGGCGGGCGCAAAGGCACAGTCGGTTCGGGCCTTCGCCGGAAACTGGGATCCCAGGCGCCCGACGGAGGGTGCCTACACTGCCCAGATCAAGTTCGAGGGCGGCTGTTTCGCTTCGCTGACCTACAGCGGCTACGCGCATTTCGACACCGATGAGTTCATGGGATGGTCGGGCGAGCTGGGCCAAAAGCGCGACGGCGATTCCACTTACGGCCGCGCAAGGCAGGCGCTGCGAAACGCGACGACCGTGGCTGAAGAAACTGAGCTGAAAAACCGGCGCGCCTACGGTCCGTCAGGCCGCGACGCTTTTCGCGCGGATGCGAATGCGGCCCACAACCATTTCGGCCTGGTCGTTGTGAGTTGCGAGCGCGCCGATCTTCGCCCCATGCCTCAGGCCGTCATGGTCTATGGCGACGAAGCCCGCCACGTCGAGGAACTGCCCCCGCCGCGGATTCCGCGCTGCGAAGTCGTCGACGAACTGTACGACGCGATCGTGTTGGGCCGACCCCCGCTTCATTCCGGTGAATGGGGACTGGCCACGCTCGAGATTTGCCTCGCCATTCTGGCCTCCGCCGAAAACGGACGCGAGATCGACCTGCGGCATCAGGTTTGAATCGACGAAGCCCGCGAGCGATTTGGGCAGTCATTCCGGGGCGGTGCAAAGCATCGAACTACGATGTGCTATTGCGCATCGGAGAACTTCGAGATTCCGGGTCTGGTGCTAACGCACCATCCCGGAATGACCGCTCATTTGATTGCGGTTCGCCGGGACCAAACTCTTGGGGGCAAGGCTTTCCCTTCATACCGCTTTAGCGCGATGACGGCGGATTGTTGGCGCGGGCGGCGATGATGGCGATGATGTCGTTCTCGGCGGCGGCGGCGGTCTTGTAGCGCGGCTCGGTGGTCACGAATGGCTGGGCGGAGTCGGCCGGATGATAGATCTCCACGTAATAGAGATCGACTGAGGCGTCTCTCTTTGGCTCGATGCGGATGAGTGCCATCGTTTTATCCTCGGTTACCCACGGCCGGTTTCCGTGGTGACGGGAAACAGGACGGTCCGCAGCTTGCCGGCCAGCGTGGCACTTGCGGTTCCCGACACTTCGGTGGCGCTTCCCATTCCAAGATACCGCTCCGCGATGTCAGGCGAGTTCAGCAAATCCTTCGAGGATCCCGACAACGTGATCTTTCCGTTTTCGAAGACGTAGCCCCGATCGGCGATCGACAACGCCTGGCGCGCGTTCTGCTCCGCCAGCAGGATGGTGATGCCCTGCGCGCGCAAGGCAACGATCAGCCGGAAAATTTCGGCAACGAGAAGCGGCGCCACGCCAAGCGACGGCTCGTCGAGCAGCAGAATCTTCGGCTTCGACATCAGACCCCGGGCAATCGCCAGCATCTGTTGCTGTCCCCCGGAAAAATTTCCCGCGATATCCCGCATGCGTTCGCGCAGGATCGGGAATAGCGTGAATACGGATTCAAGCCGCTCGGCGTGATCGGCCTCCGATGCGGCGTAGGCGCCAAGATCGAGATTCTCGGCAACCGTCATGCCCGCGAAGATCTGCCGGCCCTCGGGCACATGGGCAATTCCGCGGCGCAAACGTTCGGCTGGAGGCAGGGCTTCTATCGGCTCGCCATCCAGCAGGATGGTTCCGGTCTCAGGGCGGAGAAGCCCGGAAATCGACTTCGCCAATGTCGATTTTCCGGCGCCATTGGCGCCCAGCAGGGTCACGATCTCGCCGCGCTCGAGCGTCAGATTGACGTTTTGCAACACGCGATTGCGGCCGTATCCGACCGAGACAGATTTGAGTTCAAGAAGCGGCATGGTGCTCGCGTCCCAGATAGGCCTCGATCACGCGGCTGTTCTGTTGAATCTCGCTCGGCGTTCCCCCGGCAATGATGGCCCCTGAATCCATGACGATGACCTGATCCGCCACATTCATCACCAGCGACATGTTGTGCTCCACGAGCAGCACCGGGAATTCCAAGCGTTCTGACCGCGCGCAGCAAATTCGCCAGTTCCTGCGTCTCGGTGTCGTTCAGCCCTGCCGCCGGCTCGTCGAGGCACAGAAGCTTCGGCTGCGCCATCAATGCGCGGACCACTTCAAGCAGTTTCTGGGCGCCCATCGGCAGTTCGGTCGCCTGGGTGTCCTTGAAGGGCGCCAGCCCAACCAGGTCCAGCATCTGTTCGGCGCGGCGAAGCATGCCGCGCTCTTCGTTTCGCGCGGCTGGCAGCCAGAGCATCTCGCTCGCGCCGGAGTGTGAAGCGAGCCGGTGTCCGCCGACCATCACGTTTTCGATCGCGGTCATCCCGGGAAACACCCGCGCCGACTGGAAGGTCCGGATCAGCCCCATATCGGCGATCTTCACCGCCGACATCCCGGCAAGATCGCGCCCCAGGAACAGGACCTGCCCGGCATCCCTGGAAAGGATGCTGGTAATCAGGTTGAACACGGTCGTCTTCCCGGCACCGTTGGGGCCGATCAAGGCGGTCACCTGATCGGGGGCAGCGTCGAAGGTCACGTCGTTGATGGCCTTGAGGCCGCCAAAACTCTTGCTGAGATGGCGCACGCTCAGCACGGCGCCCGCAGCCACCTCTGTCTCCGTCGATGCGTTCATCACAGCCGTCATAGCGCCCGCGCCGATGTTTCGGATGCCGGCTCCTTGGATACCGCCTTGCGCGGAGACCGCGCCAGACGGACCGCCATTCCGACGATGGCGCCATAGAGGCCTTGCGGCAGATAAAGGAAGCTCGCCACCAGCAAGGCACCCGACGCAAACGTCTTGTAAACCGCGAGCGGCTGAAACACCGTCGGCAACAGCGTCAGCAGCAACGCGCCAAACATTCCGCCAAACAGCGTGCTTTCGCCGCCGACGATCAGCATCGCCACCAGTTCGAGCGACCGCCCGGTGCCGACCATTTCCGGCGACAGAAAATTGAAGAAGAACGCGTACATGCTCCCGGCGAGCGAAGCCAGCGTCACGCTGATCATGAAGGCGGCCAGCTTGTAGCGAACCGTGTTGATGCCGAGCGCGGCCGCCGCCATCTGGTCGGAACGGATCGCCTTGAGCGCCCGCCCGAAGCTGGAGCGCAACGCGCCCGTCAGCCCGAGAAAGATGACCGCATCCAGGGCGAACACCACGTAGTACATCGCGCGCGGCGTCGCGAATTCAAACCCCGCGACGGAAAAGGACGGAATGCCGACAAGCCCGGACGGGCCGCCCGTAATGTCGAGAAACCCGACCGCGCAGGAATCGACCAGCAGCCCGAACGCCAGCGTCGCCAGCGCCAGGTAGAGTCCCCGCAGCCGAAGCGTCACGACGGAAAGGACCAGCGCGCAGGCAAGCGAGACGCCGATGCCGGCGAAAATCGAAAGCAGCGGCGCGAGCTCGTAGTTGATCGACAGATAGCCCGACGTGTAGCCCCCGATCGCCATGAAGCCGGCCTGACCCAGGCTGACCTGCCCGGCATAGCCCATGAGAACGTCAAGCCCCATCAGCGTCATGAACAGGATGCCGGCGATGACAAGTCCGGAGAGGATGCCGTTATCGGTCACCACGAAGGGAACGAGCACGGCTGTCAGCAAAGCGAGCGCGGCAAAAGGCCAGGCCAGGCTCGCGGGAAGTTTGGCGGCGTGTCCCACCGACTTCACCTCGTCGCGGGTGTCCTGACGTTTGCCCGCGCCCGCGTGGACGAGGCCGTATGGACGCCAGATCAGCACCGCAAGGAGAATGAGAAGGGAGATGGCGGTGGAGAACAGCGAGGAGATGTAGGCGGTGGCCAATTGGGTCAGCAGGCCCAGAAAGAGTTCCTCCGATGATCGCGCCGGGAAAGGACATGATTCCGCCGATCGCGGCGGCCACGAAGCCCGAAATCGTGAACAGGCGGCCGGTGTCGAATTGCAGCGAGGTGGTCGGGGCTACGGTGACGCCAGCGATCGCGGCGATCAATGTCGCCAGAGCAAAGCTCAGAAGCGTCATCCGCGGGACATTGATTCCCATGAGGCTCGCGGCCGCGGGATTTTCAGCGCACGCGCGCAGTCCCTTTCCGAGTTTTGTCTTTGCGACAAGGATCCAGAGTGCCGTGATGCAAACGGCCGTCGCGCCGAAAACCCAGAAGGCCTGGGTTGGCACCCGGATCGGACCGAACACCAGCGGCGCCTCGCCCGAGAACGGCGGCATGGCGTAGGGCTGGCTGCCCCAGACGACCAGCGCGACACCTTCGATCATCGTCAGGAGGCCCGCGGTCAGCATCAGGACATTCGCATTGGACAGCCGCGCGAGCCCCGGCACGAAGGTGAAGGCGCCGAGCGTCGTCCCGATCGCGACCGTCGCCGTCACCGCGCAAGGGATCGCCACCCACAGCGGCCAGCCAAAGGAAACGCCCAGCGTGTAGCCGATCATCGCGGCCACGATGGCGAAGCCACCTTGCGAAAGGTTGATTGCTCCGGTCACCCGATAGACAAGCGAGAAGCCAAGCGCGATCGCGGCGTAGATGCTGCCGACGACCAGCCCGCCGATGCAGATCTGCAGAAACTCCAGCACGTGCGGTTACCCTGTCCGATCACTGCGCCCGGGGAATGCCGAGCGGATCGCTCACGACTGCCCAGGTCTGTGCGGCAGCGTCCCAGCGCGTGACGACGACGTTCTTTTCGTCGAGTCCGCGATTGGGTACCGCCTTGAAATCATAATAGCCGTTGACGCCGGCAAATCCCTTGAGCTCGCGAAGATATCCCCGCAGGTCCTCGGCCGTTGCATCCGGCTTCAGCTTCCGCAAGCCTTCCACGACGAGAAGAGCCGGATCCCATGCATAGGTCGATGGGCCGTCCGGCTTGATATCCGTACCCTCGAATGCCCGGAAGAAGGACTCGCGGGCCACCGACGCGTCATCGGCCTTCACGGGCCCCGAGGATTTGAGAAAATCCGCGGCCGGTATGTACAACTCCCTGGGCAGGAACGCCGCATACTGCGTCATCTGCGCATAGGTCATGTTGCCGTTGGTGGTTGCGACCGGCACCTCGAGCCCAGCGTCGTGTATCGCCTTGAAGATGGTGCCGATCGGGCCTCCGGTCGACCAGGCCACCAGAACATCCGGATTAGCCCCCTTCAGCCGCTGGATCTGGGCGGAGGCACTGACATCGGTCGGATTCAACTGCGCTTCCGCGACCAATTCCACATCCTTGTGGCCTTCGCTTCCGACCAGCGATTTGAAATTCCGGTTCGCGTCCTGCCCGGTCGCATCCGTCGAGGTAATCAGCGCCACCTTCTTCCAGCCCTTCCGGCCGAAATACCGGAGCAGCGCGGCGGCCAGTTCCTTGGTCGAAATGCTCGTGCTGTAGACGAAGCTTCCAGGGTTCACCGTAATGCCGGGCGAGAAGCAGTAGAGCAGCGGTCCCTCCTTCATCAGGGGCGCCATCGCGTTGCACAACGCGACCAGCGCCGAGCCCAGAATGACCGGCGGATTGGTGGCCTTGACCTGGTTGGCGAGTTGAACGGCGACTTGCGGACTGCTCTGGTCGTCGTGGAAGAGAAATTTGAGCGGCTTGCCGTGGATACCGCCGCTCGAATTCACCGCCTTCTCATATTGCTGAAGGGCTTGCTGCTCGGCCTTGCCGAGGAACGCTCCCCCACCCGTGAGCGGCAGTATCACGTTGATATCTTGCGTGTCGGCAGCGCTGGCAAACGTCACGCATCGCAGCAACGCGGCAACAACAAGAATGATACGGACGCCCATCTCACCTCCCGGGTTTTTCGTCGATTTTTTGTTTTTCTTCTCTTTAGTATCTTATTGGCGCGCGCGCTACTCCGCCGCGCCCGCCATTTCCCTGTCGGTCTCATCCTCTTCAAGGCCGGCGAGAACCTTCACCTCGTCATCCGATGCGCCGAGTGTTCTCCACGGAGCCGACTTTTCAACCACGCCCTGGTATGAACGGAGCTTCGCCTGGGGAATACGCGGCTCAATATGGCCGATCACCCGCCCCTCTTCCTCGAAAGCCCTCGCGGCGTCGATCATCAAGCGGCGGAACTGGACGATCGCGATGTCGCTGGCGCCGAGACGCTCCCGGGTGCGATCCGCGATCGCCCCCATCGATTCCCACATCGCAATGTCCTGGTTTGGAATGCCCGGTATCCCCGTGAAGCTGCCATTTTGCATCCACTCGCGATCCTGCAGATAATCATTCCCGGCATTGCGCTTGATGGGGCGGAAGTGAGCATCGACGTCCTCACCGACGACCAGCACGCAGAATTTTCTCCAGGCATCGGTATCGATACCGGCCTGCTCGCCCTCGGCCCAGGCGATGAAGTGAAAGTAACTGCTCGTGTCGTTGCGCGGCACGATCAAGGTCGCCAGATTGTAGGTGCTGTTGGGCGGTATCAGCGCCATAAACGGCGCCACGAAGGTTGTGATGCGAACGTAGTCGTGCGAGTTGGCGTTCACGATCGGACGCCGGATGGCGGCATATCGCATGCCGTAATTGGTCAGCTGAACCTGAATGCGCGGGTTCTTGTCGGTCGAGGGACGAACCCAGTGATCTCCCTTTGCCGCGGCATCCCCCTTTGCCGGCCGCATATCGGACGAATGCAGGCTGGAAGAATGCGCCGAATCGATCTGTCCTTCCATGATCTGCGCCCAGTTGCAGGGCAGCTCGGCCTTCGCAATCGCAATCCGGGCTTCGGCGTGCGGGGCCCAGGGCGGCGCCTCGAACTCCGGCATCGCCTCCGGCGGCCCCATATAAGTCCATACGAAACCGCCGGCCTCGCGCGTGGGGTATGCAAGATGCTTTGCCTTTTCGGGCAGCGCACTTGCCTTCGGCTCCGATGGCATATCGACGACGTTGCCTTCGCTGTCGAACTTCCAGCCATGATAGAGGCAACGCAGGCCGCACTCCTCATTGCGCCCGAACGCGAGCGATGCCTTGCGATGTGGACAGGACTCGCCAAGCAGGCCGACTTTTCCGTTGCTGTCGCGGAACGCCACGAGCTTCTCGCCGAAGAGCTGAACCCGCACCGGCGCGCCGTCGGGACGTGAGACCTGTTCGGACAAAAGCGCGGGCACCCAGTGCCGGCGCATCAGCCGGCCCATCGGAGCTTCACCTTCGACACGGCACAACAGTTCGTTTTCCTCTGCGGTCAGCATGCTCGCTCTCCTCTCAGGCAACAGCGTGATATCGCCTGCGCGCACGGGGGGTGCGCAAAAACCTTAGTTTCCTAAGTATATATTCCAGGAAACCTCACCTCGTCCAGAGGACGGCGCCGGGAACGGCAGACACGATTTCCGGGGAAGCCCGGGGTCATCACCGGATTTTGACGCGCCGTTCGGCGCGAATCGCATGTAATTGAAATGGCGATGCGATTTGGGCTCCGACACCTCAGGCCAACTCCAGAGCCGCCCCCTCGGCGGCCGGCTTCCGGCACGACATTTGCTACAGCAGGCCGCAAGCGGGGAGACCGTCACATCCTCAACGGAGAGCGGGTTGATGGGCACCCAGCCGATGGAACCAATTTGCGAAATGCCTGTTGGGCTGTAAACGGAGGGGACGGTAATGTGGACCAGATGGATGTGCGTCGCCGCGATTGTGTCGGGATGGTCGCCGCAGGCGGGAGCCGGCGAGCACCCAGGACTTTTTCACCGTGCTTCCTGCAGCGTTGTGCGGTTTTACGTCGCAAAGTACTCGGCGGAGGCTGCGGAGATGTGGGCGCGAAACCATGGCGCCACCGAAGCCGATATCGAATCCGCCCGGCACTGCATCCAGGGATCGCCGTTGCAGTCGGCAAGCGTGCTCGGCGTAACTACTCGCTGACGAAGTCCTGCGCCGAGATTCGGTTCTGATTCAATCAGAACCGATCGTGCCTTGATCGTGCCTTGGTTGAATTAAATCCCGAACACCCAGACAACAACGATGGCACCAAGCACGGCGAGCCCCGAAACGGTCCATCCCGCAGCATAAGTCGCGCCATCAGTTTCAGGCCTGTCCACCATTGAATCCTGCCAATGGGTCATCACAGCCTCCTCGAGGTCGCCTCCGGCAAATAGGTCGCGACCAGCGGCTCAAGGTTCAATACATTCCATTAACCGCGGCGAGGCTGCCCGGTTCCAGCCCAAGCCCGGTCCAAGCCCACGCGCCTGTTGCGCATCGCAGCATGGCTGGCCGTGTCCGGTGAAATTTAGCCCCGGAGCCGCCGGGTCAAAGCCGCGACAAAGCGATCGGCATCCGCCTCGTCGTTGAATACATGCGGCGAGATGCGCATGCGGCGAAGACGCGCCGCAACGTAGATTCCCTCGCTCGCTAGTCCCTCGACCAGTCCCGCCGGCAGCCCATCCTCAAAACCAAGGCTCAGGATATGCGGAGCGCGCAGGTGACGGTCCGCGATATGGAGGTTCGCGCCACGCAAGCCGCCGGCGATGCGTTCAGTCAGCATGGACAGGCGCTGCTCGATGGCAGCCTGGCCCCATTCGGCCATCATTTCCATGCCGATCGCGGCCATCTCCATCGAAATGAAATGGTCGCGCTCGCCCATGTCGAAGCGCCGCGCGTCCGGAACGTAGCGCGTGTCGGCGAAATAGACCGCATTCTCGGAGCGCACGTCGCGGCGGCCGAAAGCGGTCTGTTCAAGCGGAATGCCGTCCTGATGCCGCCGGGCAATGTAGATAAAGGCCCTGCCGTAGGGGCCGAGCAGCCATTTGTAGGTCGGGAAGATCACAAAATCCGGGTCAAGCCGTTTCACGTCGATCGTCAGCACGCCGGCGCTGTGCGTGGCGTCGACAAGAAAGACGGCGCCCTGCCGCCGCAGCGCCTCCCCCACCCGTTCAAGATCGATCCGCCCGCCGTCCGACCAGTGCACCGAGGAGACCGATGCCAGCGCGACCGGCGGCGCGCCCAGCCGTTCGATGCTGGCCAGAACAGCCGAAGTCCAGTCGCCGTCATGCGGCTGGCGGACCGTCTCGATGGTGAATCCTTGCGCGTCGGCCCGCGTCTGCCATTCCAGCACCGGCGAGGAATGATCGTTTTCCAGAACGAGGACGCGCGCGCCGCGGGCTATCGTCAAAAGCTTCGCCGCGGTCGCCACCCCGTAACTGATCGAGGATATGAGCGCGATATCGGCGGCATCGGCATTGATCAGGTGGGCGGCGGCAAGACGCGCGCGCTCATGCTGGCCGTTCGCGAAGGAAGCGTCGAGCGTCCAGGGTGTCCCCTTGCGCCCGACCGCAGCGCGAGCCGCTTCCTGGGTCCGAAGCGGCAACGGACTGTAGGACGCCGAATTCAAATAGCAGATATCGCGCGGCACATCGAAGAGGCCGCGCTGCGAGGCAAGCATGTGAATCTCTTCGTTGGGATTCGCACCATAGCCGGTCCCGGCCACGGCGGCCACATGAGTTGCCCCAGCGGATAGCGGCCCTGCGAGCGTCTCCGCAGGTCAGTCGTCGTAGCTGTCGATCACGGTGTCGGCTATCGCGCGTTTGGTGATAACCCCGACGATGTCCTGGACCCTTGGCCGCTTGACGCCCCGGAAGACGATGGCGGCACCGGAGCGGTGGCGTTTCAATCTCGCAAACACGAGGCTGAGAAGATCGACGTCCCGGCAAATCACCGCGTGGCCTTCGACGAACCGTTCCACCAGCAGGTCCGGATTGCTGTGCGATGCGCGCCACAGGCCCGAGCGCGGCGGAATCAGGCCAACGATCCGGCCTTCGCGCTCGACGATGATGGCACGCAGGTCGTCCGGCTCTTCCAGGCTAATTGCCTCCTTCAGCGAAGTCCCGGCCCGGGCGACGATGAAACGCCGCTCCATGATGTCCTGGGCCTGCTTGACGAGATAAAGGTTGATGTGCCGCTCCTTCGGGATGCGGTGGCCGCGGTGGCGCAACTTGATCGTATAGATGGTTTCGCCGATGAGCGCCCGCCTGATGCCGGCAGCCACAGCGACCGCGACGATGACCGGCACGATGATCGCGTAGTCGCGCGTCATTTCAAAGACCATGACGATCGCGGTCATGACTCCGCCGGTACCCGCGCCAACCATCGCCGCCATGCCGACGATGGCGGCCGACGGCGCGTTCAGGCCGGCGTGCGGAAGAATACCGCTCACGAACAGGGCGAAGGCGCCTCCCAACGTCGCGCCAAGGTAAAGTGATGGCGAGAAGATGCCCCCGGAAGCGCCGCATCCAAGGCTGATCGTCGTGGCGAGCATCTTCAAGGCGAAGAGCAATGCCAGCAGGCCCGCCGATGTCATCTTGTTGTCGAGAGTCGACTGAATGACGCCATAGCCGACGCCGTCCACGTAGGGATGGCCGAAGAAGTGAGTCAGAACGACCATCATCAGGCCGATCGCGGCCATGCCGATCATGTTCTGGGTGTAGACATTTCCCGGCAGCTTCGGAAAGCCATCCTCCATGACCACAAGCAGGCGAATGAAGGCCCAGGAGGCAACGCCGCACAGAACTCCGAGCACGACGAACGCGATCGCCTCCTCCATACCCAGCGACGGTGACAACAGGAGTTGAATGTCGGGAACGACGAAGGCCGGATCCGGGCCAATCAATATCCTGCCGATTGTCGTGGCGGCGCCCGTCGCGACGACGACAGGAAGAAAGGTGCGGTTCGAGACCTCCGGCAACAGAATTTCCAGGGCGAAAAGCACGCCGCCAAGAGGCGTATTGAAAGTCGCCGCGATACCGGCCCCGGCACCCGCCGCCAGCAGGGTGATCTTCTGCCTTGTCGAAAGTTTTATGGCCTGGGAGAAAGCTGACCCGAGCGCCGAGCCGATCTGAATAATCGGCCCTTCGCGGCCTACCGCGGCGCCGCTGCCGATCGAAAGGGCCGAGGCAAGCGATTTTACAACCGCAACCTGACCGCGGATGTTGCCGTGCTTGTAGAAGACCGCGTCCATCACCTCGGGCACACCATGGCCCTTTGCCTCCGGCGCGAAGCGCTGAACCAGAAAGACGACAACGAGGCCGCCCAGGATCGGCGAGAAAAATACCAGATCGCCGAACCGGCTCGGTCCTTCGCTGATATTGGCGTCGTACCAGATGCTGAAGGTGCCGTTGTAAAGCGCGTTATGAAAGAACCCGATCAGCGCACGCAGCGCGATGGCTCCGAAGGCCGTCATCACGCCGACGATCAGCGCGAGGCCGCAAAGAACCAGGAGATTGACTTTCCTTTCACCGTCACGGGCCGGTAAGCCGTTGCCGACTGCGATCCGGGGGGAGGTTTCAGGCATGGAATCGAGCGACAAAGCCATTCTGGAGCCCTACTTCGTAGCAAAGGCTCCGCGGAGTCCACACGAAAACCTCCAGCAAGATCAACGGGTAATCATGCTGATTTTTATTCCAATCGGCGCGGAAAAAAGCGCCAGCGGCGTTTTGACGAGATTCGAATCCTGATTGTCAACCTTTTGTGCCATCCGACGACGGGCGACGACAACGGGCACGGCACGCCAATCACGGGATCTGCCGCGCCTATCGCGAAAGACCCAGCCAATGACCGCCTCCGGGATGGACAGGATCAAGCCTGGCCTGGGAGATTTGGGAGGTGCCAGGGCCACGCAAAGCCCGCTCGGTGCCAATACCCCGATGTCACCTATCGTTGCAGAACAAACGTACCCGGCGCCGGGCATAACGGGGAGATGCCGCGCGCCGGCGCTCCCATGGCTGGCGGCGCGGTCCGCGTCGCATCGCTGCGGGCGACGAGCCAGGATTCCCACGCGGGCCACCACGACCCCTCGACGCGCGCCGCGCGCGAACGCCACGTCATGGCGTCCACGTAGCGGTCGCCGACCTGGCGCGTGGCGATGTCGTAGTGCCGGCCCGGGTGACCCGGCTCGGAAACAATGCCGGCATTGTGACCGCCATTGGTCAACAGGAAGGTCAGTTCGGTGTCGGTGAACAGATGAACCTTGTAGACCGACTGCCAGGGCGCGATGTGATCGGTCTCGGTGCCCACCACAAACATGGGTACGCGCAGGTCTTTCAGGGCGATAACGTTGCCATCGACGGCAAAACGGCCGGCGGTGAGCCGATTCTCCAGAAACAGGCCGCGCAGGTACTGCGAGTGCATAAGATAGGGCAACCGCGTCGGGTCCGCGTTCCACGCCAGGAGATCGCTCGTCGGCTCCCGCTCGCCCAGCAGGTAATTCCTCGTCATCTTCGACCACACCAGATCGTCGCTGCGCAGCGCGCGAAATGCGGCGCTCATCTGCGACGAATCGAGCACGCCCTGATCCCACATCATATCTTCGAGAAAGGCGACCTGGCTATCGTCCACGAACAGCATCAACTCGCCCGCCTCGCTGAAGTCGGTCTGACCCGCGAGCAGCGTGACCGTCTTGAGACGATCGTCATCGTCGCGTGCCATCGTGGCGGCGGCAATCGCAAGCAGCGTGCCGCCGAGGCAATAGCCGCAGGCATGGACCTTGCGCCCGGGCACCACGACATTAACCACGTCAAGCGCGGCCATCACGCCCTTGGTGCGGTAGGCGTCGAACGTAACGTCGCGATCGGCAGACGTCGGATTGCGCCAGGAGATCATGAATACCGTGATGCCGCGATCGACCAGGTAGCGCACCAGTGACCGCTGCGGCCCGAGGTCGAGCACGTAATACTTCATGATCCAGGCCGGCACGATCAACACCGGCTCCGCCAGCACATCAGGCGTGGCGGGGCTGTACTGGATCAATTCCATCAGCTCGTTTCGGAAAATCACCTGACCGGGCGTCGCCGCGATGGTCTCGCCGACCCGAAAGCTCTTGTCAGGTTCCGGCGGCGTCATCGTGACGGCGCGCCTCCAGTCGTCAAAAAGGTAGCCCATTCCACGCACGAGGTTGGCGCCTGCTTCGTTGAGCGTGCGCTCGATCACTACCGGATTCATCGATGGCACATTGGAGGGCGAAAAGGCGTCGAGAAACTGATGCAGCATGAAGCCGACACGCTCAACGTCTCTGGCCTTCATGCCGCGCAGCGGTCGTGTGGCGCCGCGCCACCATTCCTCCTGCGCCAGGAACGCCTGCTGCCACCAGAGAAACGGAAACGTCTGCCAGGCCGGGGCAGCGAAGCGATGGTCGTTCGGCTGGGGCTTTAGCAAGGGAACCGCATTCCCACTCATCAAGGTGGCAAGCCTCGCCGCCAGCACGGCGCCCAGTACCGCAAGTTCGAGCTGCCGCCCGGGAGCGCGCGAAAAATGCGATAGCCAGTCGAACCAGGCTGCGGCCTCCGCGTGGGGCGAGAGGCCAGCGGTGAACCGCGCAATCATGCTGCGGCCGACCCGATCGACGGTTACGAACGAGGGCAGATTGGCCACAGGTGACGGCGCAGGGGGGCCCGGCATCGACGGCCTTGCCTGGGCCGGCACCGGACGCAGGGCAACGGGCAACTTCTGAATTGTCTCGGTCATAACGGAATACGCCTGCGGATCATCGAAAATCCATACACGAGCCGACGCCGCCCACCTTGACCCTGATCAATTGCACCGGCGCCGGAATTACCCCAGCCACCGAGGATCACATTGGCAAGCAGGCCGGTCTGGCCGTCAAATCTTCCAGAGCGCCCGCAAGAACCGATTGATTTAGCTCAACGCCACAGCTGCGAATGCCCTCATTCTTGCAAAATCGACCGATTTCCGGACGGTCAATGGCCCGATTGCACGGAGCGTTCAACAGGAGGGTACCGTGAAGAGAAACGCCATCGCTTTGGCCTTGAGCCTTGTCCTTTTTCCGTTTCTTCCCCTGGCCGCACAAGCGCAGAGCACCATCACCGAGCAGGAAGCGCACGCGATCGGCGTCAATGCCTATCTCTATTTCTACCCGCTGGTGACGATGGACGTCACGCGAAAGCAGTTCACCAACGTCGAACCGGGCAAGGAATTCGGCAAGGGCCCGATGAACACGTTCGTCAATGTGCCCGAATACCCACCGGCAAACTTCAAAGGTGTCGTGCGCTCGAACTTCGACACTTTGTATTCCATCGCGTGGCTCGACATGTCGAAAGAGCCTGCCGTGATCAGCGTGCCGGATACCGGCGGACGCTACTACCTGCTGCCCATGCTCGACATGTGGAGCGACGTATTCGCCTCGCCGGGCTGGCGGACGACCGGCACCCGGGCCGGGACTTTTCTGGTGACGCCTCCAGGCTGGCGGCCCGACCTGCGCGACAGGTTTATCGACGAGTTCAAGCTGCCGAAGGAGACGCAGCGCATCGAGGCGTCAACGCCGTATGTCTGGATCATTGGCCGCACCAAGACGGACGGTCCGCCGGATTATGATGCTGTCCACAGGATCCAGGCGGGCTACAAGGTCGCGCGGCTTTCCGAATTCGGCAAACCGCCCCAGCCCGCCGAAGTCAAAATCGACCCGAGCGTCGACATGAAGACGCCGCCCAAGGTTCAAGTCGACACGATGACGGCCGGCGTCTATTTCGCGTATGCCGCCGAATTGCTGAAGCTCCATCCACCCCATGTGACCGATGAGCCGATCATCGCGCAGATGAAGCGAATCGGAATCGAGATCGGCAAAGGCTTTGACATTGGCAAGCTCGATCCAGTCGTGCAAAGGGGCCTGGAGACCGCCCCCGAAGATGCGCAGAAGCTGATGGGGTGGAAGGTCCCGACCATTGCGCGTGTCGCCAACGGCTGGTCGCTGAATACCGACACCATGGGCGTGTATGGCAATTATTATTTGAAGCGGGCCATCGTCGCCCAACTGGGGCTTGGCGCGAATCTGCCGGAGGATGCCATCTACCCTCTCAATCTCGGCGATGAAACCGGCAAGCCGCTCGATGGCGCGAACAAATACACGATCACTTTCGAGAAAGGCGCGACGCCTCCTGTCAATGCCTTCTGGTCGCTCACCCTCTACGACGCAGAAGGATTTCAGGTTGGCAACAGCCTGAACCGCTTCGCGATAGCCAGCTGGATGCCGTTCAAATACAATGCCGACGGCTCACTCGAACTCTATTTCCAGAATGAAAGCCCTGGAAAGGACAAGGAAACGAACTGGCTTCCCGCGCCCAAAGGACCGTTCAACCTGACCATGCGAATGTATGGCCCGAAGCTGGAGGCTCTCACCGGACGCTGGATACCGCCACCCGTCGTGAAGGCCCAGCCTTTGTCGGGGCTGACCGCGCAATGACGATCGGGGACAAATTCCAAACAGAGGTCGGTTGACGCCGAATACGTTTGCGAGGGGGGACGCATGGACGGAAAAACGATCGAGCAGCACGACCGCAAGATGATGGCGCGCGCAATCGCGCTGTCGAAACAGTCGGGCGCGGCCGGCGAATATCCCTACGGCGTATTGATCTGCCGCGCCGGCAAGGTGGTCGCGGAGTCCATCAACCGCGTCAAACACGACTCCGACGTGACGCGACATGCCGAGGTCGTGGCGATCTCGGCCGCCCAGAAGGCGCTTCGTTGCACCAGCCTCGACGACTGCGTGATATACGGCAGTGCCGAGCCGTGCGTTCTCTGCAGTTATGCGATCCGGGAGAGCCGCATCAGCCGCGTCGTCTACGGGCTGCACTCGCCGCATATGGGCGGATTGTCGAAATGGAACGTCCTCAAGGACGAAGGCCTCTCGGGCAACATGCCGGAGGTTTTTGCGCCGCCGCCAATAGTCGTCGCGGGCTTCATGGCGGATGAAGCGGAAAGCGCCCTGATGGAATGCAACCCGCTGATCTGGATGGCGATGAAAAGACGCGGGCTGTTCGTCACCGAAGCTCCGGGGTCTTTGACCTCGCGAGAACCAGGTCTACCGCGCAACGGGCAGAGCGAGCTGTTGTGGGCTCCCTTGCGCCGCAATTTCTTTGACCGCTTCGGGCGTCGCTGATCGGGACGCGGCCAATACGTTGCTGGCGGGCTGGACCGCTTCCGGACGACGTCCACACGTCGCAGAGACGCTTTGAAACGCCGATGCACCGATGACATACCACCGTTGCGCTGGCCGCGGCGCACGCGGGAATTTCGTCACGTTGGGACGTTGCGTAAGGACCATTGACCCAATGCGGCATCCGCACAGGGCCCAGCTTTCGCCAAATACAACCGCCAACAATTCGTTGTGAATTCGATCCGGGCTGTTCTCTGGTAACCTTCCCCGCACACGCAAGGCGCAAGGAACGGCAACGACGTTGAGCGGTTTGGGAAACATGTTCTCGCTCACGCCGGAAAACATCAACATGCTTATAAAGAGCGAGGAACGATCATGATCAAGATGAAGATCAACGGCCAGGAACAAAACTGGGACGGCGATCCGGCCCTTTCATTACTCTGGTTTCTCCGTGACGAAATCGGATTGACGGGTACGAAGTTTGGCTGCGGTCAGGCGCTTTGCGGTGCATGCACCGTCATCGTGGACAAGGAGGCCGTGCGGTCCTGCATCACCTCGGTTTCCGACGTCGCCAATCGCGAGATTACGACGATCGAAGGCCTTCACCCCACCGGCGATCACGCGGTTCAGAAAGCCTGGCGTCAGGTAAACGTACCGCAATGCGGTTATTGCCAGGCCGGGCAGATCATGCAGGCGGCGGCCCTTCTCCTGGACAATCCAAAACCTTCCCACGATCAGATACGCGAAGCCATGGCGGGCAATATCTGCCGCTGCGGCTGCTATCAGCGTATTGAAAACGCGGTCCATCTCGCTTCGACGGGAGTCTGACCATGAACATCATCACACGTCCCGAAAAGCTTCGCGGCATCGAGGGCCGCATTGGAATCGAAAAAATTTCCCGCCGCAGCGTTCTCAAGGGCCTTGGCATCGCCGGCGGTCTGGTGCTGGCCGCGCCCGTGACTTCACGTCAGGCTTTTGCCGCCTATCAGACCGGCGCCGGAAAGATGCCGCACGGCACGGTGGTCGACCCGCGCGTCTTCGTTGCCATCGCCCCCGATGGAACGGTCACGATCCTCGCACACCGTTCGGAAATGGGAACGGGCGTCCGGACCAGCCTGCCGCTGATTGTCGCCGAGGAAATGGAAGCCGACTGGGCTCGCGTAAAGGTCGCGCAGGCGCCCGGCGACGAGGTCAAATTCGGCAACCAGGATACCGACGGATCGCGCAGCACGCGGCACTATCTGATGCCGATGCGCGAGATCGGCGCCTCGGCGCGCGCCATGCTCGAGGCCGCGGCCGCCAAGCGCTTGGCGTGCCGGTGACCGAGGTCAAGGCGGTAAATCATGAGGTGGTTCATTCTGCCAGCGGGCGGCGTCTCGGATTCGGCGAACTGGCTGCCGATGCCGCCAGGGAACCGGTGCCGGGCGTCGATAGCCTGAGGTTAAAGGACCCGAAAGACTTTCGATATCTTGGCAAGGGCCAGGTCAGCATCGTCGACCTTCGCGATATTACCGTCGGCACCGCGCATTATGGCAGCGATACCCGCCTTCCCGGCATGAAGTATGCCGTGATCGCGCGACCGCCTGTGACGGGCGGCAAGCTGGTGTCGTTCAATTCAACCGAAGCGATGAAAGTATCCGGCGTCGAGAAGGTCATGGAGGTGCAGGGTTGGCCCTGGCCATCCAAGTTCCAGCCGCTCGGCGGCGTCGCGGTGATCGCGCGCAATACCGGCGCGGCTATCAAGGGACGCGACGCGCTGAAGATCGTCTGGGACGACGGAGCCAACGGCAAGTACGACTCGGCCGCCTATCGGATCGAGCTCGAACAGGCCGCGCGCAAGCCGGGCCTGGTCGTCCGCAAGGAAGGCGACGTCGAGGCCGCGCTGAAGGGCGCCGACAAGGTGGTTGTCGGCGAATACTACCTGCCTCACCTTGCGCATGTCAGCATGGAACCACCCGTCGCCGTCGCCGATGTGAGGGACGGCAAAGCCGAAATCTGGGCGCCGGTGCAAAGTCCCGGCGGGACACGGGAGGACGCCGCAAAGACCCTGGGAATCCCGGTGGAGAATGTGACCGTCAATGTCACGCTGCTTGGAGGCGGTTTCGGACGCAAATCGAAATGCGATTTCGCGCTCGAGGCAGCCTTGCTTTCGAAGGCGATCGGCGCGCCGGTGAAGGTGCAATGGACGCGCGAGGACGACCTTCACCACGACTTCCTGCACACGGTTTCCGTGGAGCGGATCGAGGCCGGTCTCGACAAGAGCGGCAAGGTGATTGCCTGGCGGCACCGTAGCGTCGCACCGACGATTGCCTCGACCTTTGCAGCCAATGCGGTACATGCGGCGGCCTTCGAACTCGGTATGGGACTCATCGACATGCCGTTCGAAATTGCCAATATTCAATGCGAAAATCCGGAAGCCGCCGCGCATACCCGCATCGGCTGGTTCCGGTCGGTGTCGAATATTCCGCGTGCTTTTGCAGTCCAGTCCATGGTGGGCGAACTCGCGCACGTCACCAACCGCGACCAAAAGGAGATGCTGCTCGAGCTCATCGGCTCTCCGCGTATCGTCAAGCTCGATTCCGTAAAGGACCCGTGGAACTATGGCGAGCCGTTCGACAGCTATCCCATCGACACCGGGCGTCTGCGTCGCGTCGTCGAACTCGTCGCGGACAAGGGCGGCTGGGGGCGGTCTGTGCCCCGGGGACACGGGCTCGGTATTGCCGTGCATCGCAGCTTCGTCAGCTATATCGCGACCATCGTCGAAGTGTCGGTCGACGACAAGGGCAAGCTGACCGTGCCTCGGGTCGATACCGCCATCGACTGCGGCACGTTCGTCAATCCCGAGAGGATCCAGTCGCAAATCGAAGGAGCCGCGATCATGGGGCTCAGTCTTGCCAAGTACGGCGAGATCACCTTCAAGGACGGCAAGGTGCAACAGGGCAATTTCGACAACTTCCCTGTGATCCGGATCGACGAGGCTCCCGTCGTGACCAACGTGCATATCGTCCCCGTTGACGCCAATACGCCGCCAAGCGGCGTCGGGGAGCCGGGCGTGCCTCCATTTGCTCCGGCCCTGGTCAACGCCATCTTCGCGGCGACCGGCAAACGCATCCGGTCATTGCCGATCGGCAAGCAGCTTGAAACCTGAGAGGGGCTTGAGCGTTAAGCCAGTGACCGAAGACGAGAAATAGTTGGCCTGAACGTTGATCGGCGGACAAAAAGCGAAAGGGCGGCGGACTTGTTGTCCGCCGCCCTTTGCAGAAGCTCATCGCATTTTCGACTTCAGCTTCATCGCCTCGCCATCCACCACGAATTGGCCGTAACCGTGATGGTGAATGGTCTTCGGATTACGTTGCCGTGGATCGGTCCAGGCCTGCACCACTTCGAGAATGAACAAATTGTACTTGTTCACCAGACGGCTATCGACCACTTTGCATTCGAGATTGGCGAAACACTCGGCGATCAGGGGCGCTGCCACGCGCGCGGCCTTCAGCGGTGTCAGGCCGCACTTTTCAAACTTCGCAACGTCGCGGCCCGAGCAATTTCCGACGTCCACGACTTTTTGTGCAAGATGCACCGCCGGAATGGCGATGACGCACTCTTTTGTCGCCCGCAGCGCCGCAAAGCTGTAATCGGCGTTACTGACGACGCAGGCAACCAGCGGCGGCTCAAACTCGACCATCATGTGCCAGGACATCGTCATTACGTTGGCACTGCCCTTGCGGGCGGTGGTCAGCAGTACGACCGGGCCCGGTTCAAGCAACTGATAGACTTTCGCCAGAGGCAGGTTTTTCATCATTGATTCCAACTGGCCCGCGCCCGGGAATAATCCCGCCTCGAATGGGCTCAGGCAGGAGGCTTGACCTTCCTCAATATGGAACAGCTTCCGGCATGATCTATTTGCGCCATGTCAAAATATATCAGGTCTTTCCTCGAAATCGGATTGCATGACGTCGGGCTTGTCGGCGGCAAGACCGCCTCGCTTGGCGAGCTGTATTCGACGCTCGCCTCCGAGGGGGTGGCGGTTCCCAACGGCTTTGCCGTCACGGCCGACGCCTATCGCGATGCGCTGTCGCAGCCCGGCGTTGCGGATGAGCTTCACCGGATTCTCGACGGTCTCGACAAACGCAAGATCAGGCAGCTTGCGGCCACAGCCGCCAAAGCGCGCGAGATCGTCTACCAGGCGATGGACACGGGACCTCTCCGCGAACAGATCGTGGAGGCATACCGGCAGCTTGAACGGGAGTCCGGAACCGGTGTCGCGGTGGCCGTGCGAAGTTCCGCGACGGCGGAGGATCTGCCGACGGCCAGTTTTGCGGGCCAGCATGAAAGCTTCCTCAACGTGCGCGGCGCGAAGGATTTGTTCGAGGCCTGCCGGCGCTGCTTCGCCTCCATTTTCACCGATCGCGCGATTTCCTACCGGATCGATAACGGCTTCGATCACTTCAAGGTCGCGCTCTCGGTCGCCGTGATGAAGATGGTCCGCTCCGATCTCGCGGCCAGCGGAGTCGTCTTCACGCTCGATACCGAATCGGGATTTCGCGACGTGGTTTTCGTCACGGGTTGTTACGGTCTCGGCGAAACCATCGTCCAGGGCAAGGTCGACCCCGACGAGTTCTACGTTCACAAGCCGACCCTCAGCCAGGGGTTTCGCTGTGTCCTGCGCCGCCGCCTCGGCGCCAAACAGATACGCATGACGTATGGCAAGGGCGGCGGCAGCCGCACGACGCGCACCCGCGCCGTGCCGCGCGCCGAGAGGGAAAGGTTCTGCATTTCCGATACGGAGGTGTTGAGCCTTGCGGAAATCGCCGTGCGGATCGAGGCGCACTATTCAAAGGAAGCCGGCATTGCCATGCCGATGGATATCGAATGGGCCAAGGATGGCTCCGATGGCAAGCTTTATATCATTCAGGCTCGGCCCGAGACGGTCGCCTCGCAGCGTTCGCCGGATGTCTACGAGGCCTACGCGCTCAAGGGGCACGGGCCCGTCATCGTCACCGGTCGCGCGGTAGGAGAAAAAATCGCCTCCGGGCGTACGCGCCGGATAGCGACCGCGCGCGACCTCGCAGCCTTCAAGCCAGGCGAGATTCTGGTCGCACCAGCCACCAGTCCCGATTGGGAGCCGGTCATGAAGATTGCCGCCGGCGTCGTCACCGATAAGGGCGGCCGAACCTGCCATGCGGCCATTGTGGCTCGCGAGCTGGGTATTCCCGCAGTCGTGGGTGCGACGCACGCGACCGAAAAGCTCAAGACCGGGACCAATGTCACGATCTCCTGCGCCGAAGGCGAAATTGGCAGCGTCTATCAGGGAACGGCCGCCTTCGACGTCACGCGAACGTCAGTGAGCGACCTCAGGCAGCCGCGCACCCCGATCATGGTCAATGTCGGCACCCCCGAAATGGCATTCCGGGTAGCGATGCAACCGCAAGCCGGCGTCGGTCTCGCGCGCATGGAATTCATCATCAGCGAGCACATCGGTGTGCATCCGATGGCGCTTCTCAAGCCGGAGAAGATCGCCTCGGCCAAAGCCAGGGCCGAGATCGCCCGTCTCGTTGGATCTTATGAAACCCCATCCGACTTCTTCATTCAACGGCTCTCCGAAGGCGTCGGCACGATTGCCGCGGCGTTCTATCCCAAGCCGGTCATTGTTCGGCTCTCCGACTTCAAGACCAACGAATACGCCAGCCTGCTCGGCGGCGAGGCGTTCGAGCCCAAGGAAGAGAATCCGATGCTGGGATTTCGGGGGGCTTCCCGTTACAGCCACCCCGCCTATGCCGAAGGTTTCGCACTGGAATGCGCGGCGCTCCGCCGGGTGCGCGAGACGATGGGTCTTTCCAATTTGCGCATCATGGTGCCGTTCTGCCGAACCGTCGAGGAAGGGCGGCGCGTGATCGCGACAATGGCGGCCAATGGTCTCAGGCGAGGCGAAGGCGGGCTTGAGATTTACGTGATGTGCGAGATTCCGAACAATGTCATCCAGATCGACGCGTTTTCGGAGTTGTTCGACGGCTTTTCAATTGGCTCGAACGATCTGACCCAGCTTACGCTGGGAGTCGACCGGGATTCCGACATTGTCGCCTTCGATTTCGATGAACGCGATCCGGGAATGCTGGAGATGCTCAGACTGGCCGTGGTGGGCGCCAAACGCAACGGACGTCACGTCGGCATCTGCGGGGAAGCTCCCGCTAATTATCCGGAGATTGCGCGTTACCTGACGCAGCTTGGGATCGATTCGATCAGCGTAAATCCCGCAAGCGTGTTCCGCACCATGGCAGCCGTTCTCGAGGCCGAAGCCAATCCGACGAAAATCAGGGCTTGACCGCCGCTAATCCGCTCTGGCGGCGTTCGCGTGAATCTGCTCCGCCGCCGCGTTGACCCTGGTCATCGTGTCAGTCAACTCCTCATAGACCTCGTCTTCGATCGTCACCGTGCCAAAATTCGAATTTTCACCGTCAAAGCGTCCTTCAGCCGGCTGATCGGCATGCTCGAACCAGTGATAGCCAACCACGGCCGGCTTCCTCAGCGCGGCCGTGACGTAGCGCTCGAAGCACAAGGCGCGCTCGGCCTGGCTCCTCACCCGCGGCCCGCCGCCGCTGGTATTAGGCAGGCCGAAGTCGTTGCCGCGGAAGGAAAATTCGGAAATCAGGCACGGCTTGCCGCCTGCCGCATAAGCATCGATAGCGGCGCTTGCGTCGAATTCGTAACAATTGAACGAGATCACATCGAGGTAACGGCCGGCCGCGGCAATCACCCTTGGATGCGGCTGATACCCGAACCGGGAGCCGATCACGAGATGATTGGGGTCGACGGCCTTGATGGCAGAGACGCACAACTCGAAATATTGTTCGGCGACAACCGAAACAAAGGCATCGCAATCCGCCAAAAATGCCTCGCGCGTGGGATTGGCGTGATTTGCCTTGGCCTCAACCGCATCGGTCATACTGGCAGGCGGCATTCTGAAGAATGGCGCCTCGATATGCCCGATCGCGCCAAGTTCTTCCCACGATCGCGCCGGCGTGCGCCAGACGGCATTGAATTGGGAAATTTCCCGATAGCGCTCCTCCAGCCTTATGGTAGCTGCGACGCGGCCGGGGCGGTGAGCAGGCAGGTTCAGAAACAGCGTCAGAAGTTCGTCGGCCCCTCGCCAATCCGGGGACCAGTAAAGCTCGTTGTCGATAAACGTGCCCAGCAACCCCTTCTCGTTGCGCCGCTTCGTGCAACTGATTTTTTGCGCTTGCGCGGATGTGCCCCACGAATGCCGGATCAAAGACATCGGGAAAGATTTCGTCGCGCCGGTGCAACCGGAAAGAGGCCCCAAGTGCGGCGGTAGGAGTGGAGGCAAGCGGCGACGTTCCCGCGTTGGCAACAAGTTCATCAGACCAGCAGCCGAGGGTGTTGAATTTCCAGCCCGCCAGCCGATTTGCCACCGTCGCACGCCAGACGTACTTGCTGCCGTATTTTTCCCGACATCTGTCGGCGTACGGCACGCGATCGGTATTTCCGACGCGGTCCTGATCGAAGCGGACATTGTTCACGCCCTTGGAAAGAAAGCGGCCACCATCGGGATCGACAAGCCAGAACACGCCGTCTCGCTCGTCAACACGAAAAAAGCCACTTCCGCGGAAGCGGTCGTCGATAATTCCTCCCCATTTGGTTCTTTGCAATCGAATACTCCAACGGCATGGTAGCAATGATTATCTATCTCACCTGCCGTTCAGGCACTTTTGATGTATCTCAAGATCGTCGGGTCGCCGACCGGCCTATTACGTATCGCGTCCCGCGTTCCGTCTGGGTGGAAAGGTGAACAGTGAATTCAAACGGTAATTCGGCCGGCGATCAAGCGGGGCGTCCTGGGCCGGAATCGGCGCTGTCTTCGACCGCGAGCCTGCGCCCGGATTTCATCTGGGGGGTTTCCACCTCCAGTTTCCAGATCGAAGGCGCAACGAAGGAGGATGGCCGGGGACAGAGTATCTGGGATACCTACTGCCAAAACGGTGAAATAAAAAACCACGACACCGGCGATGTCGCGTGCGACCACTACCGTCGTTACCGGGAGGATGTCGCCCTGATGAAGCGTCTGGGCGTTCAGGCGTACCGTTTCTCGGTTGCCTGGCCGCGCGTGCAGCCGCTGGGCCAAGGATCCGCAAACGAACCGGGCCTCGCATTCTACGACCGGCTGGTCGATGAGCTGCTGGCTGCCGGCATCGAACCATGGCTGTGCCTGTATCATTGGGACCTGCCGCAGGCTCTCGAGGATCTCGGCGGCTGGATGAACCGGGAATCGGCGGCATGGTTTTCCCACTATACGACGCTGGTCGCCACGCGTTTCGGAGATCGCGTCAAGCGCTTCGCGACCTTCAACGAGCCATCGATGTTCAGCCTGTTCAGCCGTTCCCTGGGCAAGCGGGATCGAAGCAGCGAAGACAACCTCCACCGGATGATCCATCATGTAAATCTCGCGCACGGCGCGGCCGTGGATGTGCTTCGCGAAAAGGTCCCGGGCGCGTCGATCGGCTGCATTCACAATTATCAGCCCTGCTGGCCTTCGAGCGGGAGCGACGCCGATGCGGCGGCGGCCACGCGCCTGGGTAGCTACTGGAACAACGCATTCCCCGACCCGCAATGTCGCGGCGAATATCCATCCCTCATGCGGCCCGCGATCGATCGGTACATCCAGCCAGGCGACCTCTCGCGTATTTGCCGTCCGGTCGACTGGTTCGGACTTCAATCACTACAGCCCGGTTTACGTAAAGGCGCAGCCGGCTTCCATGCTGGGCTTCGAGTTCGGTGAGAAGCCGGCCGGTGTTCCGCTGACGCCGATCGGCTGGCCGATCAATCCGGAGGCCTTCAGGGAAACGCTGCGGACCGTCCATGACGGCTACGGCTTGCCGATTTACGTTCTCGAGAACGGATATGGTAGTTATGACAAGCCCGACCAAACGGGAGCAGTGATCGACACGGATCGGATCGAGTTCCTGCGCGCCTATGTCGGGGCGATGAATGCAGCCGCGCGCGACGGCGTCGATGTACGCGGCTATTTCGTCTGGTCGCTGCTGGACAATTTCGAATGGGAGTGGGGATACGGAAATCGGTTCGGCCTGACCTATGTCGATTATCCGTCGCTCCGGCGTATCCCGAAATCATCGTTCCACTGGTACGCGGACCTAATCAGGATAGCACGACGGCGATGAGTGTGGCCTCCCCAGAACGGACCATTCCGAAGGTGTTGCTTGCGGACATCGGCGGGACCAATGCGCGCTTCGCGCTCCTGGCCTGCGGAACTATGAGCCCAATTGTTCATATGGCGGTCCGCGATTACGGCAGTTTTGGAGAGGCGCTTGCCACCTATCTTGCCGGGATACCGGAGGCGGGCACGATCGGCGCGGCCGTTCTTGCTGTCGCCGGCGCGATCCAGGACGCCCGCTGCGCGCTGACGAACAATCCCTGGGTGATCGATGCCGCCGAGCTGCGCGCGACTTGCGGATTTTCCACCGTGCGCCTGATCAACGATTTTGAAGCGGTTGCGTGGTCCCTCCCCCACCTTTCTCCCGGGAGGCTTCTGCAGATAGGCGGCCGACAACCGGTCGCCGGCGCGCCTCGCGCGGCGCTTGGCCCCGGCACAGGCCTTGGAATGGCGGCCAGTATCCCGCACGGAGCCGGTCATCTCGTGCTTTCGAGCGAGGGCGGTCATTCGACAATGGCCGGCAGCTCGTTGCGGGAGGACGCCGTGATCGCTTATCTGCGGCAACGTCTTGGACACGTCTCGGCCGAACGCGTTCTTTCGGGCCCTGGGCTGGAAAATCTTCACGAGGCTCTCGCGGCGCTGGACGGCGTGAGGCTGCCACGTCGCAGCTCTGCCGAGATTACCCGGGCCGGGGTCGAGGGCACTTGTGCCACGAGCCGCGCCGCCGTCGACATGTTCTGCGCGATGCTTGGGACCGTCGCCGGCAATCTCGCGCTCACGCTTGGCGCGAGGGGTGGAATATTCATTGGTGGAGGCATTCTGCATCACATGCCCGGATATCTTGTCAGCTCACCGTTTCGCGCGCGTTTTGAGGAAAAAGGCCGGCAAAGGAAATATCTCGAACCAATTCCGGCCTATCTAATTCTCGACGAGGACGCCGCCTTCGTCGGCCTGCGGTCCTTGGCGGAGGTCGAAAACATTGGCTGAAATCCCGCAGGCTCAAATCGTCACCCTCACCATAAATCCCGCCGTCGACGTATCGACGTCGGTAAAGAAAATGGTGCCCTTCACCAAGATGCGGTGCGCGCAGGCCGGCCGTGACCCAGGTGGAGGCGGCATCAACGTCGCCCGGGTTCTGACGCGGCTCGGCATCCAGACGACCGCAATTTACCCGGCCGGTGGGGCCACCGGACAGTTGCTAACGACCCTGCTTGAGCGCGAGGGCGTGCGTAGCGTTGTGGTCCCGATATCAAACGACACACGCGAGGATATTACGATCTTTGACGAGACGACCCGAGAGCAATTTCGCCTTGTCTTTCCCGGTGCCCCGCTCAGCGATATGGAATGGCAACAATGCCTGGACGCGATTGCGCGCGTCACGCCTCCGCCTGCGTTTGTTATTGCAAGTGGCAGCGTGCCTCCCGGCGTCCCGCTTGATTTCTTCGGCAGAATTTCTCAGGCCACGAAAGCGCCCGGCAAGATCGTCGTGGACACGTCCGGCCCTTTCCTGAAGGCGGCCTTGGAAGCAGGCGTCTATCTCATCAAGCCCAACCTTCGCGAGTTTCAGGAGCTGGCAGGAATGACCGGCACGGACGACGCCTCGCTCGTCGAAGCAGGACGCCGGATCTTCGACCGCTATCGCATCGAGATCATTGCTCTCTCCATGGGCCCGGATGGCGCCCTTCTCCTGACACGCGATATCGCGCTGCGTGCGAACGGCCTGCCCATTCCCCCCATCAGCGTTTCCGGTGCCGGCGACAGCTTTCTCGGAACCATGATATGGAGTCTTTTGAGCGGCGACAGTCTCGATATCGCGCTGCGTTACGGGGTCGCCGGCGGCTCTGCCGCCCTGCTCAGTCCCGGGACAGAGCTTTGCCGCCCCGAGGACGTCCATCGCCTTGCTTCCGGGGTAACGATAACGCCGATTGCCCGCAATCCCCGCTAGCGAAGGTCTAGCGCGCGGCTTTTTTCGCCGCCTTGTCGAGAACAACGGCGCCGAGCAGCATCTCAATGCGACCGTTGCCCCACAGCGGGAGCAGGAGGCGCGCATAACCGCCCGGATGTTCAGCACCTCCTCTTCCGGCTGCTGTTTGACGATAATAGGTGGGAACGCCGCCCTCGACGGTCGCACGACATTGCGAGGTGAGCTCATTGAACGGAGCGTGAAGCTCGATTTCGTCAACGAACCTGTTGCCGGTCGTTTCGCCGTACCACTCGATCAGGTCCGCTCCCATGAGATCGAAACGGAACCGAAGCGGGTTCTCGAAGACGCCAATCAGCATTGAAATCGCGCCCAAGGCGCAACTCCAGCGAAAACTTGACGTCATCCCAAAACGGAATGTCGTTTGCGCCACGTTTCAAGCCAATCCAGTACCCCTGAACGCGACCGAGATCGGGTTCAAGTTCGCCGGGAAGAGAATAATTCCGAACGCCTTCCGCCATCGATCAACCCTCTTCGAACACGCTGCATCAACGCAGTAGATATCTTAGAGACCTCGAATTGCTGATCACTTGATCTCGCTCAACCTGGGATTCCGTTTCACGGGATTGAAGCCGGTCGCTTGACTGGAAAGCGTTTCAGAATGGCCACGACTTCCTGATCACTTACCTGCCGAAAGTCGCGATAGAAATAGCCGATCGCCTGAAACGATTCCGGCGTCTCCAGGCAGATCAAGGCATCGACCTCCGGGCGCAAATTCGCGACCGTGTCGCCTGGCGCGACGGGAACGGCGAGCACCAGTTCTTTCGGCTTGCGGTTGCGGATCGCCTGCAGTGCGGCCCGCACCGTCGCACCGGTCGCGATACCGTCATCGATGACGATCACCACCTGGTCCGCGATTTCCGCCCGGGCACGCTCCCCGATGTAGAGTAGACGCCGGCGTTCGATCTCCGCGAGCTCGCTTTCGCACTTCCGCCTTGAACTCTTCCGCCGTGGTGCCCGAAAGCTCAATCACGTCCTCATTGCGAACCACGATCGGCGCGGTGCCATCCACCACCGCTCCCATCGCAAGTTCCGGTTGGGTTCGGCACACCGATCTTGCGCACCAGGATCAGGTCGAGGGGCGCGTTGAGCGCCGCCGCGACCTCCGCCGCAACCGGAACGCCGCCGCGCGGCAACGCGAGAACGACGGCATTGCGGCCCTTGTATTCCGCGAGTGCTTTGGCCAACCCGCGGCCGGCGGCTGACCTATCCTGGAACATCATCATGGCCCTGCATCCCGACCGGCACTCGCTTAAGGCGTTCTGCCAGATGGCGTTCGAACCACGCTGCGGCGAGTTCGATGACAGCCTCAAGCGCGCCAGGCTCCGGAAAGAGATGGGTTGCGCCCGGCACGATTTCGATACTCTTCTCCACCTCCGAGCCGCTCCAGGGCCCATTGGTTGAGTTCGATCACGCCGGAATCCGCCCCTCCCACGATCAAAAGTGTTGGCGCCTGACCTGGGGCAGCAGGCCGCCGGCAAGATCCGGCGGCCACCGCGCGAAACCACCGCGCCGATGCGCTCACCGAGCAAACTCGCCGCGACAAGCGCGGCCGCCGCCCGTGCTCGCTCCGAACAACCCGAGCGGCAGACTACCGACGTCTGGCTGCCGAATGATCCAGTTCACGGCATGAACCAGGCGACGACCGAGGAGCTCTATATCGGAGACGTTCCTATTCCGGTCGTCTCTTCTGGGGGCGGCAGAAGGTCGAACAACAGCGTTGCGATATTCTCGACGATGAAGCGCTTCCACGACCTGGGTTTACGTCGGCTGAAACGGCTCGAGCCACTACCATGCGCGAAGATGGCGAGGGCTACGGCCCCGGCCGGATGACGCAAGGTGCCGCCAGGCCAAGCGGCGGGATTTGCACCTCCCGCGAAAACGCAATCGGCTTGGCCTTGCTCTTTGCATCCTCGAAGGTGGACGTCGGCTGCATAACCCATCCACTCCATTAAAGTAAAAAACTACCGCCTTGACGAGCCATTGGTCTTGATCAGCATCAAAGGACGGTTCCCGCGCTGGCCTAATATTTTTTTGATCTTGGAGCCCCCCAAATGCCATCGCCGCCTGGCGAACCCCTTGGCCATGCGGCCGCTCTCGTCGATCACGTCCGGTTACTCAGCCGGCCCGACACCTGTCCGGCGATGTCGGGGGAAGTCCGCACGCGCCAGACCCACGTGCATGGGTCTTCATGGCGGGCGACCGGGTTTACAGGCTCAGAGCCTGTACGCTTCGCCTATCTCGATTTTTCGACCCTGGATCGGCGCGCGGCGGCCTGCCGCGCGGAGACCCTGTTGAACCGGCGGCTCGCTCCGATGTTTACCTCGGCGTCGTACCCCTCACGCTTTCGACCTCCGGTCTCGCGATCTCCGGCGACGGACCAACCGTTGATTGGCTGGTGGTGATGCGCCGGCTTCGGGGAGAACGAGACGCTCGAAACCGCTTTGCGCGGTGGCTGGTTGAAGTCCTCTCGGTGGACCGTGTCGCGGCGACGCTGGGCGCATTTTACGCGCATGCGCCTCGCGTTCAGTTTGAGCCCGAACACTATCTCGTAACATGGCAGAAGGCGCTTAACGACAATTGCCGCGTCCTGTTCGATGCCCGTCTCGGCCTTCCCCAGGGAGCTGTGGAGCGGATCGCGAGGTCCGGCGCCGCTTTCTCGTTGAATCGCCCCGAGCCTGCTCCGCGCAAGGATCCACGCGAGGCGTTTTGTGGACGCACATGGCGACCTGAGACCCGAACATATCTGGTTGCGTGATCCCGTGACAACCCATCGTCGACTGTCTGGAATTCGACCCAAAACTGCGGCGCTCGATTCACTCGATGAAATTTCCTTCCTGCACCTGGAATGCGAACGGCTCGGCGGCTTGTGGGCAGCCGGACGGGATCAGCGGCGCTGGCGCCGGCCCTTGGACGACCGATGCCTCCAGCGGGCTCTTTCTGTTTTATCGCAGTCATCGGGCCATGCTGCGCGCGCGCTTGTCGATCGCGCACCTGTTCGACGCGCATCCCCGAACTCCCGGAGAAATGGCCTCGCCTCGCCCGCCTGTACCTGAGAACTTGCCCGGCGACCGATGCCGCGCGTCTCGATCGCGTTCTCGGCGGCCGAGTCGGAAAGCAACGGCTTTCAGAATACCAGGAGGTCGGTGAGCGGCTTATCCCCGTGAAGTCGTCGGATGGCCTCCGCCAGCAATGGTGCGGCCGGCACAATATCGAGCTTGTCGCGTACCAGGCCAGCCGGCAGGCGAAATGCCGGCACGGAGTCGGTCGCGATGATACGGTCGATGGCCGGATCGGCCAGCGCGGTTTCGGCCCCCGGCATGAACAGTCCATGGGCAACGCATGCCAGAACGCGCCGGGCGCCACGGGCGCGCGCGGCCCGCGCCGCCCGCACCAGGGTGCCGCCCGTGCTGATGAGATCATCGACGATGATGCATGTCGCGCCAGCGACGTCGCCCACGAACAGGTCGCCCGAAACCACCCCGGCGCTGCGGTGCTTTTCCGCAAACGCCTTGCCGACCGCCCGGCCCATTGTCGTTTCCAGTGCTTCCCGCAGCAGATCCGCCCGCTTCCCTCCTCCTAAATCCGGAGAAATGACGCAAAGAGGCTCGTCTCCAACGACTGTCCTGATCGCAGCGATCAGCAATGGCGCCGCTGTCAGCGCCACGGCGCGGCAGCGAAAGGCATTCTCGAAGGCGGCCTCGTTGTGCACCTCGAGGGTGACGACGAGTTCGTCGCAACCGATCGCCTCAAACAGCGCAGCGACATAACGCGTCGTCACGGGATCGTTCGCCTTGGTACGGCGATCTTTTCGCGCATAGCAGAGATAAGGCACGACGGCGG
>CAWAXR010000028.1:0-34734 GCA_963786045.1 uncultured Alphaproteobacteria bacterium
ATTGCCCGCAACCGAAGTGCACGACCTGCAAACCCATCCGTCATTGCAATGACGCTGGGGTGGCAGGCTTTGAACCGTGCCATCGGCGTCGGGGTGGCGATTGGCTGACTATTGCCCGCGTTAAAGCTGGCGGTTTGGCGCTGTCGTGGTTACATTGCCGGGGCGAAGCTGTGTCGCGCGTCAGGAGCCATATATCCCCGGGGCCTTATCGATCCTTTAGGGAACTGTCCCTGGCCGGGTCCGTGGACCCGGACATATGGTGCCCACCTACTTTCGTAGGGAACTCCGGGATCGAGCGCTCCAACGGCCATCGCGGCTTCGCACTTTTGCTTTTGTGTTGCGTCGAGTTAATTCCTCAAGGCTTCATCCGGCACGCCCGTCATACCCCGCCACCGGGTCTCGCCTTCGGCGAGCTCGATGGCAGGCTCCAGAGAGTATCCATTACGTCTACGCCGAGTCACCGCGGCTCTAATGCAAGTGCTCTGGAATGCTGAATCACACGCTTTCGCGGGTGGTGACAGCGAGGCGGGTGACGACAGCGAAACGAGACCCAGCGTCGCATGTCCGATATCCCATCGAAGGCCCAACTTCGCGCCACGGCGTTGGCTGCACGCGACAGATTGAGCAGAGTGCAGGGCATCAAGGCCGCGGCAGCCATCGCCGCGCGTGGGCTGCCGTTTGAGTTCACGCCCGGCGCGATCGTCTCCGGCTATTCTCCGATCCGCGGCGAGATCGACCCTGGTCCCCTGATGCTCGCGCTTGCCGCGCAGGGCGCGCGGCTGGCGCTGCCGGCCGTCCTGTCGCGCGGCAAGTCGCTGGCATTCAGGGCATGGTCGCCTCAGGACCGGCTGGTGTTGGGACCGCTGGGCATTCTCGAGCCGTCGCCCGCCGCCAGCGAGGTCATTCCCGACATCATACTGGTGCCCTTGGCGGCGTTCGACCGCCTGGGCCACCGCATCGGATATGGCGCCGGCCATTACGACTACACCCTGGCGCATTTGCGCAAGGTGAAACCCATCGCGGCCGTCGGGCTTGCTTTCGCCACGCAGGAAATCAAGGCCGTTCCGGCGCTGCAGCACGACGTGGCGCTGGATTATGTGCTAACGGAAACGACAGTGTTCGATTTCCGGAGTTCGTGATTTGCGCATTCTTTTCGTTGGCGACGTCGTCGGCCGGGCCGGCCGATCAGCCGTTTCGGAGCTTCTGCCCGGAATGATCCGTGACTGGGCTCTCGATCTCGTCGTCGTCAATGGCGAGAACGCCGCCGGCGGCTTCGGCATCACCGAGGCGATCTACCAGGAATTCATCGACGCCGGCGCCGATGCCGTCACGCTGGGCAATCACGCCTGGGATCAGCGCGAGGCGCTGGTGTTCATCGAACGCGCGGCCGCGGCTGGTTCGCCCGGCGAATTTTCCCGAGGGGAACGCCGGGCCGTGGCGCGGCGCTGGTCGATACCAAGAACGGCAGGCGCGCGCTGGTCGTCAACGCCATCGGCCGCGTCTTCATGACGCCGTTCGACGATCCGTTCGCGGTTCTCGCCCGCGAACTCGACGCCTGCCCGCTGCGCATGGCGGCGGACGCGATCGTGGTCGATTTCCATGGCGAGGCCTCGAGCGAAAAGCAGGGCATCGGCTTCTTCTGCGACGGCCGCGCCAGTCTCGTGGTCGGCACCCACACCCATGTGCCGACCGCCGACCACCAGATCCTCCCCGCCGGCACCGCCTACATGACCGACGCCGGCATGACCGGCGACTACGATTCGATCATCGGCATGCAGAAGGACGAGCCGCTGCGGCGCTTTACGTCCGGCATTCCCTCCGGGCGGTTCGAGCCGGCGCTGGGTGCTGCGACGTTCAGCGGTGTCGCGGTCGAGACCGACGATGCGACGGGGCTGGCGCTGCGGATCGCGCCGGTGCGAACCGGCGGAAGGCTGGAGCCGGCGCTGCCGGGGTTTTGGGCGAGATAGAGGGCTGACCGGAAGCGGAAGCCGTAGAAGGCGCGCCATTAATGTTACGCCTTAACTAACAATTAATTATGCGTTTGCCGGCACCAAACGCCGGGCTTAGCGTTTATTGAAATGCTGCCCTGCAACCAACCAGACGGTGCGTGCCATGACCTGTAGAATGAATGGAGCGCTTATCGCGTCTCTCAGCGCGGTAGCGCTCGTGCTTGGCGTGAACGAGACATTCGCCGGGACGGGAACAGTGCCTCCGGGAGCAGCGCCGCGTGGAGCGTTTGCTTCGCCGCATTCGATGTCCCATCGGTCAGCCGCCGCCCGATCGTTCCGGCATCACCGGAGAAACGATGCCGCGATGTTCTGGCCGGCGATAGGAGACTTCTCCTACGACCCATCGACACCGAATGGCGGACCCATGGTGGACGTCACGCCTCCAATATCAGGCGATGCCCATTACACGTATACATATGATGTTCCCTGGGATTGGGCACATCGATTTCCGCCGGCTGTCACGCCTTCTGACCGACCCTATGTGCCGAGCTGCCCAGCCGAGTCCGTAACGGTCCCCGGGCACGACGGCAAAGAGCAAGCCGTAAGTATCACGCGGTGCTACTGACAAGGGCACATAAGACAAGACAGCAAGCGTAGCCCGGATGAGCGGAGCGACATCCGGGTTTCTCGATTCCCGTCGGTCCCCGCATCTCACTGCGTTCATGCGGGCTGCTGTTGCTGTCCAGAACTCGTCGGGCGGAATAGCGATCGCGTATTCCGCCAGTCCAATCGCCTTTCGGCGCAATACGCTGACGCTATTGCGCCCTACCCGCTTTAGAAAAAATCGCTGAACGCCCGGTTGACGCACCCTGATTTGCCCGCCGGGCGGCTTGGCGAAACACCTGTCCAGCCCCATCCGCAAAAATATTTCGCTTCGCCGCTCGCCGTTCATTTCAGGCCCCCTCTGGTCTGTTCGCCGGTTCCGGCGTTTATGGAGAGCCCGAATGAACGAACGATGATATCCGCGTCTTGCGGTTTGCTCGTTGTTTTCAGCCCCGGCCTGCGGAGGTCATGGTGAGCGATAGTACGGAATCCAGGTTTTCCCGGCTCCGCGAGATTCCGTCCGCGGTATGGGCGCTCGGCTTCGTCTCGCTGTTGATGGACACTTCCTCCGAGATCATTCACGCACTTCTGCCGGTCTATCTCGTCCAGGTGCTCGGCGCGTCGATGGTCGCGGTTGGATTTATCGAAGGTGTCGCTGAAGCGACAGCCTCGATCACGAAGGTATTTTCCGGCGCGATCTCGGATTGGCTGGGCAAGCGCAAATGGCTCGCCGTCATCGGGTACGGATTGGCGGCATTGACAAAGCCGATCTTTCCGCTGGCGCCGTCAGTTGGCTGGCTGGTGGCCGCGCGCTTCATCGATCGCATCGGGAAAGGCATCCGCGGCGCGCCGCGGGATGCGTTGATTGCCGACATTACGCCTGCAAGGTTGCGCGGCGCGGGTTTCGGGCTGCGCCAATCGCTGGATACCGTAGGGGCTTTTCTTGGTCCGGCGCTGGCCATCGGCTTGATGTGGCTGACGGCGGATAATTTTCGCGCCGTGTTCTGGGTGGCGGTCATTCCGGCGCTTCTTTGCGTGACGCTGCTGGTGGTCGCGATCGATGAACCTGAGCGGCCTGCCGGGCTCCGCAAGGTCAAGTCGCCGTTGAGCGCCGCCGAACTAAGGCGCCTTGGCCTGGCCTACTGGTTTGTTGTCGGCATCGCGGTGGTGTTCTCGCTGGCGCGGTTCAGCGAGGCCTTCCTGATCCTTCGGGCCCAGGCTGTCGGTCTGCCGGTGACGCTCGTGCCGCTGGTCCTGGTGCTGATGAATCTCGTCTATTCGCTTGCGGCCTATCCAGCCGGCGCATGGTCGGATCGCGTCAATCGCATCACGCTGCTCAGTGTGGGTTTCGGCTTCCTGGTCGCGGCCGACCTTGCGTTCGCGTTCACGAACGGTATCGCCGGCGTTGCCGCGGGCGTGGCCCTGTGGGGGTTGCATATGGGATTCACCCAGGGGCTGCTCGCCACGCTCGTGGCGGACACCGCGCCGCCGGAGCTGCGCGGCACGGCCTACGGGATGTTCAACCTGCTCAGCGGCCTTGCTCTTCTGGTCGCCAGCGTGCTCGCGGGAGAATTGTGGGAGCACATCGGACCCCGGGGCACCTTCCTCGCGGGAGCGCTGTTCACGATGCTGGCTTTGGGCGGTCTTGCGGCGGCCCACCGGATCGCACCCGCGATCGGCGACGGCGCCAAGTCTGATTACCAAGTCTGATTAAGGGAGAAAACTGTCCGGCTCAGGACGGCCGAAAGCCCATGCGGAACGCGCCCCAGTGGCGGCCGCGGACGTGGATCGGCGACGAGACGTCCTTCATCAGGACGAAGTTGCCGCCGCCCATGTCACGCCGGTAGGTTTGCAGGAGAAACGGCTTCTTGTTCGCCGCCACCTTCTTCACCGCCCGATCGTTGAACAGCCGCCTGTTGCGGCAGTTCGCGTTGTTCCAGACCGGATCGGGTCCCTGCGGCAGGCGGTAGTTCGGATTGTGGGTGGGAAGATAGCCGCCCTTGGCCCACGCCACGCAGAAGACGATGCGGGGATCGATCTTCTGAAGCGGATCCTGGATCGGCGGCAGGATCCGGTCGGTGAACTCGACATAGGAGGTCAGGTATTGTTTGGGGTCGGTGCCCGGAATTTCGCGATAGTTCTCGTCCATCAACTGATCGAGGCGGATCTCACCGCGTTCGATGGCTGTCTCGAAGGCCGCTGAAATCTGTTTGGCCGTCTCGACCACGGTGCGGATCAGCGGCGCGTCCGACGTTTCCACGCCGCTGTCGGCGATCAATTCGATCAGGTTCTCGGAGAGGTCGAGCAGCCTGGCGACCCGGTCGTCCGCGTGCTTGAGGTCGGTCGATGACAGGTCGACGCCCTTGGCGAGATGGCCGAGTTCGTCAATCACCATGTCGCAGTGGGCGAGATTGGAGGTCGCCGCCTTGGCCACCCCGTCGATCTCCTGGTTGACCGCGGTAAAGCCGTTCTGGACGCGAACGATGATGCCCTGGATCTGCCCGGCGCCTTCGCCGGCGTTCTTCGCCCGCAGCGAGGCGTCGCTGCTCTCGCCGATCAGATTGCCGACCTGGCCGTCGAGATCGCGAACGGTATCGCCGATGAGATGCGTCGCCTGTCGCGTTGCTTCGGCCAGCGCCTTCACTTCGCTGGCCACGACCGCAAAGCCGCGGCCCGCGGCGCCGGCGCGAGCCGCCTCGATGGTTGCGTTCAGCGCCAGCAGGTTTGTCTGCTTCGCGATCGCCTCGATCGAGCCCGATACCTTGGCGACCTCCGCGAGTGCGGTTCCAACGGCGCCGAGACGGTGTTCGATGCGGCCCACCGCTTCGATCAATTCGGCGATATGCTGTACCGCTTTCTCCACCACCGTGCGCGATTGCATGATGTCGCTGACAGCGTTCGATGTCGCGGTCTGCACCGCGCGCGAGGCGGTCGCGATATCGTGGTTGGCGGAAACCATCGTCTCGGCGGTCTTCTGCAGATGCCCGAAGCGGTCGGCCTGGGTGGAAACACGCCCGGCGACTTCCTGCAGGTTTCCCGCGACATCCGCGAGTTCAACCCCGAGGCCGCCGATCCGGTTTGAAAGCTGGTCGACCAGCCGTTCGCTATCCGAGGGCATGGCCGCAGCGCCGTCTTGTCTTGTGGCCTGAGCAACCGACATCGCCGCATTCCTCCGGGTCAATAATTCGGTGACTTGTTCGTCCTCAAAGCTTGTACGCGGTGCGAAATCCGCCCCAGTGCCGCCCATTGACGCGGATCGGCACGTCGATCTCGCGCATCATGACGGTTTTGCCGTTGCCCATGTCGCGGGCGTAGCTCTGGATCAGATAGGAGCGCTGGTTGCGACCGGCGGCGAGGCCTGCCGGATCGTTGAAGATGCGGCGGTTGCGGCTGTTGGCCGTGTTCCAGGCGACATCGCCGGGGCGTTGCGGATGGGAGTAGATCTTGTTGTGCACGGGCAGGTAGCCGTTGCGGTCGATCGTCACGCAGAACACCATCCGCGGGTCCCTGGCGAGGAAGGCTTCCTGAAACGGGGGCAAGGTGCGATCCGCCCAGTCCAGGATGCGGGTGCGGTGCTGCAGCGGATTGGTGCCCTGGATCTCGAGGTAGTCGGCGTCGAACATGTCCTCGATGGAAATAGCCCCGCTCGCCACCGCGCCTTCGAAAATCCTGGTGAGCGCAGTGCCAGCTTCCATCGCCCGGGTGACGAATTCCGTGTTTTCGTCGTGGATCGACCACAGTCTGTCTTCGATTTTTTCCCCGAGTGCGGCATCCGGCCTCTCGAAACCTGCCTGGACTCCGGCTTTCGATCTCTCACCGGTGCGAATCCGGCACGCGCCGATGCCTTCCACCGTGGCATGAAGGGTTTGGTTCAGCGGCAAGGTCTCGGCTTCTGGTCCGCCGATCAGGATGCTTTCCAGGGAGATCTCATAGACGGAAGCCACGATCGGGCCCCGGGCGGTCTGGATTTCAATCTTGAGGTTGCACGGCAGCCGCTCTCGCTTGCGCCCGCCGGCGTGCGCGTCCTGCCCCAACAGCACCGCGCAGCGGGCCTTGAGTTTCTGCGCGAACATGGTGACGGCCTTGCCGGCGTTGGCGACATGCTCGCCATGGGCCTCGGCCTCTCTGGCGGCGCTGTCGATCTCGGCGGCACTGTCGCCGACCGAGACGATGAAATTCGACGTGGTGGCTACGTTCGCCGACATCTCGCTCGTGGTCTGGTTCTGCTCGGTCACCGCGCCGTTGACGTTCTCGAAAACCGGGCGGATCGCCTCGATTGCCTTCGAGATGCGGTGCACGGCATCGACCGAGCCGGCGGCGTCCTTCTGCAGCGCGTCTATCTTTTTCTTGATCTCTTCCGTGGCGTTCTGGGTTTGCACCGCCAGCGCCTTGACTTCGGTGGCGACCACGGCGAAGCCGCGCCCGGCGGTGCCGGCCCGCGCCGCCTCGATCGTCGAGTTGAGCGCCAGCAGCGTGGTCTGCCTGGCGATCTGCGAGATCAGGTTGACGACATTGCCGATAGCGGCCGAGGACTCCTTGAGCCGATCCACATTGAGGCTGGCTTCCTGGGCGGCGGCGCTGGCCTGATCGGCGAGCTTGCCGGCGTCACGCACCTGCGACCCGATGCCTTCCGCCGAATGGGCGACCTTGTCCGCGGCCAGCGAGAAGGTGGTCGCGGTGCCCTGCGCGGCGCTGGTGCGTCCGGTGAGGGCGTCGGTGCGCAGGCGAATGGTGGAAAGCGTCGTTGCGGTTGCCTCGGCCCCGCCGGCGACGGAGCCGGCCGCGCGCTCGAGCTGGCGGATCATCCCGCCGAGTTCAAGTTCGAGCAGTTCGAGGATTTGTCTGGCGGAATCGGCATCCGAAGCGCCGCCAGCCTCGGCAACAGAAGCGGACGTTGCCACGCGCGGCCCGGCGGCCGGCGCGGCCGGTTCAGGCGGACGTTTCTTGAACAAACCAAACGCCATCGGCCATCTCGGTCAATCGAGGATGAGGCCGGCATCTTCTCATCGCGTCATGAAATCAGGGTTAACAATTGCCTCATTCATGGGCAATCAGCACTACCGGCGTACCGAAATCATTGGCAAATCTTTGATTTTGGCAGGCCCCCGGCCTATAACGCCGCGCTTTCCACCCAAACCATCCCGGATGATTCCCGAAAGAAACCGCATGGCCGGACATTCCCAATTCAAGAACATCATGCACCGCAAGGGCCGGCAGGATGCCCAGAAATCGAAACTGTTCGGCAAGCTGGCCCGGGAAATCACGGTAGCCGCGAAACTGGGAACGCCCGATCCGGCCATGAACCCGCGCCTGCGCGCCGCGGTGATCGCGGCCCGCCAGGAGAACATGCCCAAGGACAATATCGAGCGCGCCATCAAGAAGGCGATCGGCGGCGACAGCGAGAACTACGACGAGATTCGTTACGAAGGGTATGGCCCCGGCGGCATCGCCGTGATCGTCGAGGCGCTCACCGATAACCGCAACCGGGCCGCATCCGATATCCGCTCCTACTTCACCAAGTCGGGCGGCAATCTCGGCGAAACCGGTTCCGTCGCGTTCATGTTCGATCGCACCGGCGTCATCGAGTATGACGCCAAGGTTGCTTCCGACGATGCGATGCTGGAGGCGGCGATCGAGGCCGGCGCCGACGACGTCGTGTCCAGCGAGACCGGCCACGAGATCTACGCCTCGCAGGAAACGTTCCGCGAAGTCGCCAAGGCGCTGGAGGCGAAATTCGGCGAGGCCCGCAAGGCGGCGCTGACCTGGAAGCCGCACAACACGGTTTCGGTCGACGACGAGACCGGCGAGAAGCTGTTGAAGCTGATCGATCTCCTGAACGAGCACGACGACGTGCAGAACGTCTATGCCAATTTCGAGATTTCGGACGCGCTGGTCGCCAGGATGGGCGGATAGGGTAGGCCCGATTCCCGTTCTTGCGCCGGTTGATGGCGAGTTGCCCGCGCTAGGCGCGAGACTCCGGCATGGGGTATAAAATGCCCCATGATCTCTCAGCCGATTCGCCAGCCCGTCCGCATCCTTGGCATTGACCCGGGCCTGCGCCGCACGGGGTGGGGCGTCATCGAGGTCGACGGCAACCGCCTGATTTATGTCGGGTGCGGCTCGGTGGAACCGCCGGAACGCCTGCCGCTGGCAAGCCGGCTGTTGGCGATCCATGAAGGGCTCGCTACCGTGCTGGGCGATTTCAAGCCGGCGGAGGCCGCGGTCGAACAGACCTTTGTCAACAAGGATGGCGTCGCCACGCTGAAGCTCGGCCAGGCGCGCGGCGTGGCCATGCTGGCGCCGGCGATGTTCGGAATTTCGGTCGCGGAATACGCGCCGAACCAGGTGAAGAAAACCGTGGTCGGCGCCGGCCACGCCGACAAGAACCAGATTCTGGTGATGCTGAAGATCCTGCTGCCCAAGGCCGAGCCGAAATCCCCCGACGCCGCGGACGCGCTCGCGATCGCCATTACACATGCGCATCACCGCCAGAGCGCGGCCCTGCGATTGAGGGTGGTGGAGGCATGATCGGCAAACTCAAAGGCCTGATCGATTCCTACGGCGAGGATTTTGTCATCCTCGACGTCGGCGGCGTCGGCTATCAGGTGCATTGCTCGAGCCGCACGCTGCAGGCGTTGCCGTCGCCGGGCGAGGCCGCGGTGCTCTCGATCGAAACCTATGTCCGCGAGGATCAGATAAAACTGTTCGGTTTCCGCAGCGATATCGAACGCGAGTGGTTCCGGCTCTTGCAGACGGTGCAAGGCGTCGGCGCCAAGGTGGCGCTTGCGGTGCTCGGCACCTTGCCGCCGGCCGATCTTGCGAATGCGATCGCGCTGCGTGACAAGGCCGCGGTGACGCGTACGCCCGGCGTCGGCCCGAAGGTCGCCGAGCGCATCGTCACCGAATTGAAGGACAAGGCGCCCGCCTTTGCCAATGTCGATCCGGCGCTGGTGCATCTTTCAGGCGCGATCGACAATGATCGCGCGCCGCGCCCGGTTACGGACGCAATCTCGGCGCTGGTCAATCTTGGCTACGGCCAGCCGCAGGCGGCCGCCGCCATCGCCGCGGCCTCGCGCAGCGCCGGTGAAAACGCCGAGACCGCGCAGCTCATTCGGCTCGGGCTGAAGGAGCTGGCGAAGTGACCCCTCCCTCCCGCATCGTCACGCCCGAGCGCCGCGCTGATGACATCGGCGACATCGCGCTGCGTCCGCAGTTGTTGTCGGAGTTTGTCGGCCAGGCACAGGCGCGCAAGAATCTCTCGATCTTCATCGAGGCCGCGCGCAAGCGCGGCGAGGCGCTGGATCATGTGCTGTTCGTCGGTCCGCCCGGCCTCGGCAAGACCACGCTGGCGCAGATCGTCGCGCGCGAGCTCGGCGTCGGCTTCCGCGCCACCTCCGGCCCCGTGATCGCCAAGGCAGGCGATCTCGCGGCACTTCTCACCAATCTCGAAGAGCGCGATGTCCTGTTCATCGATGAAATCCATCGCCTGAGCCCGGCGGTGGAGGAAGTGCTCTATCCGGCGATGGAGGATTTCCAGCTCGACCTCATCATCGGCGAGGGACCGGCGGCGCGCTCGGTCAAGATCGAGCTCGCAAAGTTCACCCTCGTCGGCGCGACGACGCGCGCAGGGCTGCTGACCAATCCGCTCCGCGACCGTTTTGGCATCCCGGTACGGCTGAATTTCTACACCGAGGAAGAGCTGGAAAAGATCGTGACGCGCGGAGCGCGCGTACTCAAGATCGGCATGACGCCGGATGGCGCCAACGAGATCGCCCGCCGCGCCCGCGGCACGCCGCGGATCGCGGGACGGCTATTGCGGCGGGTGCGGGATTTTGCCTCCGCCGCAGATGCGGACTCGATCGATCGCGCGATTGCCGACCACGCGCTGAGCGCGCTAGAGGTCGATGCCGCCGGCCTCGATGCCATGGACCGGCGTTACCTCACGACGATTGCGATGAACTATGGCGGCGGCCCGGTCGGCGTGGAGACCATGGCGGCGGCGCTGTCGGAGCCGCGCGATGCGATCGAGGACATCATCGAGCCCTACCTGATCCAGTGCGGCTATCTGCAGCGCACCCCGCGCGGGCGGCTGTTGACCTCGCACGCCTTCCGGCATCTCGGCCTCGCCGAGCCTGCGCGCGATCCGGCGCAATTCGGATTGTTCGGGAGCGGGAGCGAGGACGAGTGATGGATACCGGTACGATCAAGATCGTCGCGGCGCTGATCTGCGATGATGCGGGCCGCGTGCTGCTGGTGCGCAAGCGCGGCACGGCTGCATTCATGCAGCCGGGCGGCAAGCGCGACCCCGGCGAAGACGACATCGCCGCCCTCTCCCGCGAAATCGCGGAGGAACTCGGATGTGGCGTGGTGCCTGCCTCGATCCGGCCGCTCGGCGAGTTCGACGCCATTGCCGCGAATGAGCCGGGCTTTCGGGTGCAGGCTTGTCTCTATGGAATCGACGTGACCGGCGAGATCGCGCCGAACCGCGAGATCGACGAGATGATCTGGATCGATCCGGCGGTGCCTCCCGACATTCCGCTGGCGCCGCTGACACGCGATCATGTCTTGCCGCTGGCCTCCGCGGGAAGGGTCGCGCGAAATGCCGGATGAGATGTCGCTTCTCGACGGCGAGATCCGTGACGGCCGTCACCATATGCAGGTCCGCGTCTATTACGAGGACACAGACTTCTCCGGCATCGTCTATCACGCCAATTATTTGCGCTTCATGGAGCGCGGCCGCACCAATCACCTGCGGCTGATGGGCGCCGAGCAGCACGCGCTGTTCGCGGAGGCGCAGGCGGAAACCCCGGGCTTCGCCTTCGTGGTGCGCTCGATGCAGATCGACTTTCTCAAGCCGGCGCGCATGGACGATGTGCTCGACGTGGTGACGTGGCCGGTCGTGGTGAAGGGCGCCTCGATCACGCTGGCACAGGAAGTGCGGCGCGGCGAGGATGTGCTGGTAAAGGCGCAGGTGCGCGTCGCCTTCATCAGCGAGGGGCGGGCGCAGCCGATCCCGAAATCGCTGCGGCTGTTGATGAAGGCTGATATCATTTAGCTATCGGGCGATAGGCGGACGGCCATCGACTCCGCGACGCGCGGCGATAGACTTAACGGCCTCACAACGCCCGGAGCTCACCATGTCGCGCCCACCGCTTCCGCCGTTCACCCGCGAAACCGCCGCCCAGAAGGCCCGCATGGCCGAGGACGCCTGGAATTCGCGCGATCCCGAGCGCGTCGCGCTGGCCTATACCGAGGACAGCCGCTGGCGTAACCGCTCCGAATTTTTCGAAGGTCGCGCCGCGATCGTAGCCTTTCTCACCCGCAAATGGGCGAGGGAGCTCGACTATCGCCTGGTCAAGGATCTCTGGGCGTTCGATCAGAATCGTATTGCCGTGCGCTTTCAATATGAATGGCATGACGCCGCCGGACAGTGGCACCGCTCCTACGGCAACGAGCAGTGGGAGTTCGACGAACATGGCCTGATGCGCCGGCGCGAGGCCAGCATCAACGACCTCGCGATCGCGGAAAAAGACCGCCGCTTTCACTGGCCCGCCCCCGGCCCGCGGCCGGCCGATGTGCCGGGGTTAGGTGAGAGCCCGTTTTGAATTCACCCGGCGTCGTCCCCCGACGCGAGAGCGACCACAAGTGGCCGTACGCCGCTAATACCCCCGCGCGGGATCGACGACATTTTCCAGCGCGCCGCCGGCTTCAAAGCGCGCGATCTGGCGCGCGACGTACCGCGATATTTCGTCGGGGTCGGTGTCGGCGGCGTTGTGCGGTGTCAGGACGACGTTCGGATGCGTCCAGAACGGGCTATCGGGTGGAAGCGGCTCCGTGGCGTAGACATCGAGTGACGCGGCGCCGAGCGTTCCGTCGTCGAGACACGCCAGGATATCAGCCTCGTTCTGCAGCCCGCCGCGTCCGGCATTGATCACGACCGGCGCCCCCATCGGCCCGGTTCGGTTCAGTTTGCCGAACAGATCGCGATTGAGAATGTGCCGCGTATCCGGCGTCAGCGGCAACAGGCAAACCAGGATGTCGGTCCGCTTCAGGAACGCATCGAGTTCTCCCTTGCCGTGAAAGCATTCGATTCCGTCGATCGTCTTGGGACTGTTGCTCCAGCCCGCCACCCGAAAGCCGATCCGCTTTAATACGTCGGCGGCGTCCGATCCGAGCGTGCCAAGGCCCATGATGCCGACCGAAATGGCGCTGGCCGGCCATTGAAACTTCGGCTGCCAGCATTTTTCGCGCTGGCTGGCGCGCAAATAGAGTTCCTGCCGGTGGTGCATCAGCACATGCAGCACGACATATTCGGTCATCCGATGGGTGAGGTCGCCGACCGCGACGCGAACCAGCGGCACTTTCGGCAAGCTCGAATCGGCCATCAGCGCATCGACGCCCGCGCCCAGATTGAAAATGACGCGCAGGTTCGGAAACGCCGCGAGTTCGCCCGGGGCCGGCTTCCAGACCGCGGCGTAGTGCACATCGGCGGGATGACCATCTCCCTCGGGCAGCAGCCAGACCGGGCGATCCCCGCAGACCTCGTCAAACCGGCGCTTCCAGCGCGCAGGTGACCAGTTTTGGGTCCCGCCGTGAATGAGCAGGGCGAGAGTGCCTTTTTTCATCGCAGTTTTGCCTTTCTACTGGAAATTTCGACGTGACCTTACCGGCCCGCGCTTCCGGCACAAAATATTTCCGTTTCGCTGTCGGCCGCAGGCATACTCGTCCGTCCTAGTACCAAACAGGAACCCTTACCCATGCTCTATGCGATCCTTTGCTACCACGATGAGGACTTCGTCGGTTCCTGGACCGGGGAACAGGACGCCGCCGTCATGACCAAGCTCGCCGTCGTGCAGGACAAGCTGAAAAAACAGGGACGGCTCGGCCCGGTGGCACGGCTGTTGCCGACCACCGCGGCGACGACGCTGCGCAAGGACGATCCGCCGGTGGTGCTGGACGGCCCCTATGCCGAAACCAAGGAGCAACTGCTCGGCTTCTACGTCGTCGACTGTGAGAACCTCGATCAGGCGCTTGAGATTGCCCGCGATCTCGGCTCCGCCAATCCCGGCGGGGCCTACGAAATTCGTCCCGTCGGCCTGTTCAACGCCGGGAGCGTTCAAACGTGACCGATACCGCCTGGATCGACGCCGCGCTGACCTCGGCGCGTCCCCAGGCGATCGGCGCGCTGCTCCGCTATTTCCGCAATCTCGACACCGCCGAGGAAGCTTTCCAGAACGCCTGCCTTCGCGCGCTGAAAAGCTGGCCGCAAAACGGCCCGCCGCGTGACCCGGCGGCGTGGCTGATCATGGTTGGGCGCAATGTCGCGATCGATGAGGTGCGCCGGACCAGCAAGCAGGAGGCGTTGCCCGAGGACGAGGCGATCTCCGACCTCGAGGACGCCGAGGATGCGCTCGCCGAACGGCTCGACGGCTCGCACTATCGTGACGATATTTTACGGCTGTTGTTCATCTGTTGCCATCCGGACCTGCCGGCGACGCAGCAGATCGCGCTCGCGCTCCGCATCGTCTCCGGCTTGACCGTGAAGCAGATCGCGCGCGCGTTCCTGGTCTCGGAGGCCGCGATGGAGCAGCGGATCACCCGCGCCAAGGCCCGCGTCGCCGACGCCGGCGTGCCGTTCGAGACGCCGGGGGCCGTGGAGCGCTCGGAACGGCTATCCGCCGTCGCCGCCATGATCTACCTGATTTTCAACGAGGGGTATTCCGCCAGCGGCGATACGTCCGAAATTCGCAAACCGCTGTGCGAGGAGGCAATTCGCCTGGCGCGGCTGCTGCTGCGGCTGTTCCAGGGCGAGCCGGAAATCATGGGCCTGATGGCGCTCCTCTTGCTGCAGCACGCCCGTGCCGCGGCGCGGTTCGATGCCGGCGGCGAGCTGGTGCTGCTCGACGATCAGGACCGCACGCTCTGGAATGAGAAAATGATCGCGGAGGGACTGGCGCTGATCGACAAGGCGATGCGCCATCGGCGCAGCGGGCCCTATCAGGTTCAGGCGGCGATCGCAGCGCTGCACGCCCGCGCCGCAAGACCCGAAGACACCGATTGGGTCCAGATCGATCTGCTCTATGGGGCGCTGGAAATCATGCAGCCGTCTCCGGTGGTCACGCTCAATCGCGCGGTCGCGGTGTCCAAGGTGCGCGGGGCCGGGGCGGCGCTCGAAATGATCGAGCCTCTGGGCGAGCGGCTTTCCAATTATTTTCATTTTTTTGGCGTGCGCGGCGCGTTCCTGATGCAGCAGGGCCGCAACGAGGAGGCCCGCGTGGCGTTCGACCGCGCCATCGCGCTCGCCAATACCTCCGCAGAGGCCGCCCACATCCGGATGCACCTCGACCGGCTGATCCGCGACAGCCAGCCGCGCGGAACGAGCGTCGCAAAAAAATAATTCGGCGCCTGTCGGTTCGCGCTCCCTTCGTTCGTCTTTAGGTCATGACAGCCTGTTGACGAGGGCGCGAGATGAACATGCAGACCATCCAGATTTTATTCCTGCTGATTGACAGCATCATCAAGCTGGCGCCGTGGCGGATCGTCACGGAAGCGATGGACCGGATCGGCCATGGTGCGAGCGAAAGTCTTGCGCGGGCCCTCGGCGTCATGGCCATCTCCTGCGCCGGTCTCGGCGCGTTGTCTGCGACCTCGATCATCGGGCCTTTGCTGCTGACCGGCTATCTCGGCGCGATGGTGTGGGGCGGACTCTGGCTGGGCGGCCGAGAACTGCGCGCGTGGCTGCCGGCGCGGAGCTGAATTGTCTCGTCTACAATTGCAAGGGAAGGGGGAGAGTTTCATGTTTGAGATCATTGCCGTCATTGTCATCGTGCTTGCGATCGCCATCGGGATCGTATTGATCCTCGCGGCAAACAAGCCGAATACGTTCAGCGTCCAGCGTGCAGCCGTGGTGAAGGCGCCATCGGAAAAAATCTTCACCCTGATCAGCGACTTTCATCAGTGGGGAGCCTGGTCTCCCTGGGAAAACAAGGACCCAGCGATGAAGCGCACCTACAGCGGCGCCCAGAGCGGCAAGGGCGCCGTCTATGCATGGGACGGCAACAAGAATGTCGGTTCCGGTCGCATGGAAATTCTCGATGCCTCATCGCCGTCAAAAATCGTCATCAAGCTCGACTTCTTCAAACCGTTCGAAGGCCACAATACTGCCGAGTTCACGATGCTGCCGCAGGGCGATGCGGCGACCACCAACATCAGCTGGGTCATGCATGGTCCCGCACCGTTCATGCACAAGGTGATGCGGGTGTTCATGAATGTGGACAGCATGATCGGCAAGGATTTTGAGACCGGCCTCGCCAATCTGAAAAGGGCCACCGAGCAATAACCGGACATTCAACGCGTTCAACGCAAGGAGCACAGCGATGCAGATCAATCCCTATCTGTTCTATGACGGCAATTGCGAAGCGGCGTTCAAGTTCTATGAAAAGACGCTCGGCGCCAGGATCGAGATGCTGTTGAGAAACGAAGAGGCCCCGGAAGAGATGCCGACGCCGCCGGAACGCAAGAAGAAAATCATGCATGCCCGGATGTCGGTCGATGGCCAGGTGTTGATGGCGTCCGACGCGCCTCCCGATCATTTCCACAAACCGCAGGGCTTTTCGGTCTCGCTGACGGTCAAGGATCCCGCGGACGCCGAGCGCAAGTTCAAGGCGCTGTCGGAGGGCGGCAGTGTGAACATGCCGTTCGGAAAGACCTTCTTCTCGAAGGGGTTCGGCATGTGCTCCGATCAGTTCGGCATTCCCTGGATGGTGAACTGCCCGCTGGAGGGCTGATCGCGCTCACCGGCACGAGGGATAGATCGCCGCGAGCTCGCGCCCGCGCAGCAGCAGCAGGCGCGAGGTCAATCCGCCGCGGCGGCGAATCCAGCCCCGCACCGCGGCCGGATAGGCCTCCAGCACGAGTTCGGAGGCCTCCGGCTCGGCATACGTCCGGCCGCGCTGGTCGATCGACCGCGCGGCATGGAATCCCAGCACCGCCCGGCGCGTCACGCAGATGCGCTCGCTCGGCACCAGGCTCAGCACCAGCGTGCAGGCCGAAAGGCAGGGACCGTCGATCACGACGCGTTCGCCCGAAGCGCGTAGCTGCTCGAACAGGTCGAGAAACGGGCCGACCTGCCCGCCAGGGCTGGCAAGGATGCGCACCTCGGCCTGCACCGGCGACAGGGCAAGCGCGCCGGCGATCGCAGCAAGAAAGATAGTTTTCAGGACTGCCGTTTGCGCCATCGGCGAAGTCTTCGGACAGGTTTGACCAGACCAGATAGTCAACGGCAATTCGCGCGGCAAGGTTCCATCACTTGTCTGCGCCGGAAACGCCGGCCTCGGTGAAGGTCGCCATCCCGGCGTGGCAGGCGAGCGCCGCGCGCAGCACGAGGATGGCGGTACCCGCGCCAGAAGCTTCGCCGAGCCGCATGTTGAGATCAAGCAGTGGCGCGAAGCCGAGTTCGCCAAGCAGCGCCCGATGGCCCGATTCGGCTGAAACGTGCCCCGCCTGGCAATGATTCAGGATACCCGCATCAAGCCGCGCCAGCGGGAGGATAGCCGCGGTCGCAACAAAGCCGTCGAGCAGCACCGGAATTCGATGGCGACGCGCCGCGAGGACCGCGCCGGCGATCCCTGCGAGTTCGCGCCCGCCCAGCGCCGCTGCTACCTTGAGCGGATCGCCAAGGATGTTGCGATGATGATCAAGCGCCGCATCGATGGCCGCGCGCTTGCGCGAGAGTCCCGCATCGTCGACGCCGGTGCCGCGGCCGGCCCAGCGGGTGGCGCCGCCGCCAAGCAAGGCCGCGCACAGCATCGCCGCCGTCGTGGTATTGGCAATGCCCATCTCGCCGACCGCGAGCAGATCGGAATCGGGTGGCACGGTGCGGTACCCGATATCGACGGCGTTCAGGAACTCGTCGTCATCCATCGCCGCCGCCACGGTGAAGTCGCGCGTCGGACGATCGAGTTCGATCGGCACCACGCGAAGGTCGGCGCCGGCCAACCGCGCGATCTGGTTGACAGCCGCGCCGCCGCGGGAAAAATTTGCCACCATCTGTTCGGTGACCGCCTGCGGGTAGGCCGAGACGCCACGCGCCGCCACGCCATGATTGCCGGCGAAGACGGCGATCGTGACGCGATCGAGCCGCGGATGATCGCGCCGTTGCCAGTCCGCGAGCCACATCGCCAGCTCCTCGAGACGGCCGAGACTTCCCGGTGGTTTTGTCAGTTCCCGCTGCCGCCGGGCGGCCGCTTCGGCCGCGCGCGCATCGCCGCGGGGCAGGTCGCGACAGAAGGCGCGGATATCGTCTAGACTGTCGAACTGCATGCGATTCCCCTCTCCATCGCGCCCGCGATCTGCGATTTCCGAAAACTCCTTATCATGCCGGTTCTCCATCATGAATGATTGGCTCGACGATCTCCGGACCGCGGTTGCCTTTCTGACCCGGCTGCCGATGCCGCATCCGGACGGCGCCGTGCCGCAAAATTTCGTCCGCGCACACCGGATGTTTCCGCTGGTCGGCGCGGCCATCGGCGGAGCGGTGGGCCTCCTCTGTCTCGCTCTGCGCGGACTCGGTCTGCCCGATCTCGCGGCAGGAGCGCTGGCGCTCGGGGCGAGCGCGCTCCTGACCGGCGCGCTGCACGAGGATGGCCTTGCCGACGTCGCCGACGGTTTCGGCGGCGGCCGGGATCCCGCCGCAAAGCTGGAGATCATGCGCGACAGCCGGCTTGGCACGTATGGCGCGCTGATCCTGATGGTGAGCTTTGTCGCCAAAGTCTCGGCGCTCGCGGCGCTGCCGGATGGATATGTCGTGCAAAGTCTGGTTGCGGCGCATGCGCTGGCCCGGGGTGTATTGCCCTTCATGGCGATGAGCTTGCCTTACGCGCGCAAGGATGGGCTGGCCGCCAATGCCGGCCGGCCGGATACGGCGACGGCGGTGACCGCGGGCGCGATGGCGCTGCTCATAGCCATGCTGGCGTTGCCATGGCGCGAGGCGCTGGGCGCGGCACTTGTGGCGGCAGCCTGCGCGATCGGCATGGCGTGGCTGGCGCAGCGGCAGATCGGCGGCCAGACCGGCGACGTGCTCGGCGGTGCCGAGCAACTCGGCGAGGCCGCGATCCTGCTGCTGCTCGCCGCGCAGTTCGGCTAGCATGGTGGCCGAGACAAATCTCTGGCTGGTCCGTCACGCCCCGGTCGACGGGCCGCGTGGCGTCATCCATGGTCCGGACGCGCCGGCGGATATCAGCGATGGCGCGGCCTTCGCCGCGCTCACGGCGAGATTGCCGCCGAAGGCTCACGCGGTTTGCAGCCCGGCGCGGCGGACCCGGGAGACCGCTGCCGCGCTCGGGCTCGATGCGGTCGAACAAAGCGCCTTTCGCGAACAGGATTTCGGGACGTGGACCGGACGACGGCACAACGATCTCGTTGCGGAGTTCGGCAATGCCTACCGGGATTTCTGGAAGTCGCCGGCGAGCAACCGCCCGCCGGGCGGGGAGAGTTTCGTCGATCAGATCGGCCGCACGGTCGACGGCCTTGCTTGCCTGCCGGCGGCTGACGTGGTCCTGGTCGTGCATTCCGGCACCATCCGCGCGGTGCTGGCCATCGCGCTCGATCTGTCGCCCGATGCCGCGCTGCGCTTCGTGATCGATCCCCTGTCGCTGACGCGGATAGACCGCCTCGGCAATGGCTGGCGCGTCGGCGCGGTAAATCTCCGCTGATCGGCCTAGCCGTTGCGCCGCGCGCCGCGCAGCGTCGGCAATCCGATGCCGGCGGCGTCAAAGCCGCCATCGACCGCGAGAATCTGTCCGGTGATGTAGCTTGCGCGATCGCTGCACAGGAAGAATACCGCTTCCGCCAGTTCTTCCTCGAGGCCGTAACGATTGAGCGGGATGGCGTCATGATAGTCGGCGCGGATCTCCGCGGTGTGGACCGCCTTCGCCATCGCGGTGTCGACCGGGCCGGGCGCGACGCCGTTGACGCGGATGCCGAGCGAGGCCAGTTCGACCGCGAGCTGCTTTGTCAGATGCGCGAGACCAGCCTTGCTGGTGCCGTAGGCCGAGCGCAGCGTCGAGGCGCGCACCGCGGAAATGGATGTGATGTTGACGATCGCGCCGCCGCCGTGTTCGCGCATCACGGGTACGGCCGCCTTGGTGCACAGGAACGGCCCGGTGAGGTTGACTTCCAGTACGCGGCTCCAGTCGGCGTCGGATGTTTCCAGAAGCGGCGCGAACACCGCGATCCCGGCGTTGTTGACCAGCGCGTCGAGCCGGCCGAATCGCCCCTCGATTTTCGAAAACGCGCCCGCCACGGCCTTCGCATCGGAGACGTCGCAATGCAGGGAGAGTGTATGATCGGGAGCCGCCAGCGCTGCCATGCTCGTTCCGAGGAGTTCGCTTTCGATGTCGAGCAGCGCCACGCGCCAGCCCTCGGCGAGGAAGCGCTTGGCCACGGCGAGCCCGATGCCGCGCGCGGCGCCGGTCACGAGAGCGACTTTTTGTGGAGCAGGGGTCATGCGTGTTCCATCGGGTTTGAGGGTTGCGTCGTCTCTAGCACGGAATCGTCTGCCTCACTTCTGTGCCAGCCAACACAAGGGGCCGAAAGCCGTGAAGGTCAAATCTGACGACATCCAATAGAACGTGGCGTCAGAAATCCGAATGCTGGTCGGCCTGCGGCGGCGCAACTCGATCCTCGACAGGATCAAGCGCATTGACGTCTATTTCGGGGCCTCCTATCACAACGGTGCCTTCCTGAGACAACAAGAAAATTGAACCGGAGCTATCGGCATGACGAGTGGATTTTCGATGAAGGGGCTCAATCGCATTCACGACGTCATGGCCGGCCATGTCGAGAGCGGCGACATGCCGGGCCTGGTGACGCTGGTCAGCCGCCGTGGCGAAATCCATGTCGATGCGATCGGCCGTCTCGCGTTCGACAGTCTGCCGATGACGCGCGACACGATTTTCCGAATCACCTCGATGACCAAACCGGTCACCGCGGCGGCCGCGATGATTCTGGTCGAGGACGGCAAATTGCAGCTTGATGATCCCGTCGATCGCTGGTTGCCGGAGCTCGCCAATCGCAAGGTGCTGCTTGCGATCGATGCGCTGGTCCATCAAACGGTGCCGGCGCGGCGCGCGATCACGCTTCGCGATCTGCTCACTTTCCGGTGCGGCTACGGCATGATCCCGGTATTTCCGGATCGCTATCCAATCCAGAAGGCGATTGCCGAGGCGGGGTTTGCGCCAGGGCCGGTTTTTCCGTCCTTTCCGCCCGACGAGCTGATGCGGCGGTACGGCAGCCTGCCACTGATCTATCAGCCAGGCGAGCGCTGGCTCTATAACAGCGGAACGGAGATTCTTGGCGTCCTGATTGCGCGGGTGGCCGGCATGACGTTCGGGGAATTCCTGCGCGATCGCATCTTTGCACCGTTGGGAATGAAAGATACCGCGTTCTACGTGCCCTCTGACAAGCACCATCGGTTTGCGACCGCCTATGCCCGCGATCCAGCGACGCAAAAGCTGAAGGTCTTCGACCCTCCGGTAACAGGCAAATTCTCAAGCCCGCCCGTCTTTGAAAATGGCAGCGCGGGGCTGGTCTCGACCGCGGACGATTTCAATGCCTTCGCGCAGATGTTGCTGAACGGCGGCCAGCTGGGAGGCGACCGCATCCTGTCGCCGGCATCGGTTGAGTTGATGACGACCGACCAGATATCGTCCGAGAACAAGCAGGAATCCCAATTGTTCCTGGGCGACGTCAGAAGCTGGGGTTTCGGAATGTCCGTCTTCAAGAAGAGCGGCGATCCCGATGCCGCGCCGGGCCGGTTCGGCTGGGACGGCGGCTATGGAACCTCCTGGTATTCGGACCCGGGCAAGCAACTCACCGGCATTCTGCTGACGCAGCGGATGATGGATTCGCCGCAGCCGCCGCGCGTGTTTTCGGATTTCTGGACCTCGGTCTATCAAGCCATCGACGATTGAGCGGAGCCTCCCGTCTCCCCTCCCTCCGCTTCGCGCAGCGAAGTGGTGGGGAGGGGTTGGGGGTAGGGGGAAACTTTCTCTCGAGCCGTTCAGCAAAGAAGCAAAAAGAAGAGCCCCCACCCCGACCGTCCTCGCTCAAGCGCTCGCGGGAGGGGGGTGAACCATGCGATGCGCCCGGACACGAGGGCAATTACCTCCGAAATAATTCCAAAGGGCATGTCGGCGCCGCAATACTCCGTTCGTCTTCTGTGAGAGCGCCGGCTCGTCCGGGGCCCGTCAACGGAACAAGGAACGGAGAGCCGCGAATGCAATTCATGCTGCTGATGATCCCGAAGGGTTACGAAACCGCCGCGCCGGGCGCGATGCCGCCCGCGGAGGCGGTCGCCGCGATGATGAAGTACAACGAGGCGCTGAAGGATGCCGGCGTGCTGATCACGCTGGACGGGCTGCACCCGCCCTCGATGGGTGCACGCGTTTCGTTCGCCGGCGGCAAGCCGGTGGTGACCGATGGGCCCTTTGCCGAATCGAAGGAAGTGCTGGGCGGTTACTGGATGATCGACGTGAAGTCGCGGGAGGAGGCGATCGCCTGGGCCAGGCGCTGCCCGGCCTCCGACAACGAGATCATCGAAATCCGCCAGGTGCAGGAAATGGCGGACTTTCCCGCCGACGTCCAGGAGGCCGCGGCCGGGTTTGCCGAACTGCAGCAAGGCGCGGCCGCGCGCTAACTCAAAAATTTTGTTCCAGTCCACGAACTGCAAGTGTGAGGAAATCCGATGAGCACGAATGACACGTTTCTGGCCGTCTTCCTTGGCGGCAAAACCAGCGCGAAAATGGCTGCATGGAACGCGCTTCCGGAAGGGGAACGCAACGCCAAGCAACAACTGGGTATCGCGGCTTGGAAGGCATGGGCCGAGAAACACCACGCCGCAATCGTCGAGATGGGCGGACCGCTCGGCAGGACCAAGAAAGTCGATTCGCAAGGCGTTGCCGATATCACCAACCTGTTAAACGCCTTTACGGTCGTCCGCGCCGCTTCGCACGAGGCCGCGGCGAAGATGTTCGAGGGGCATCCGCATTTTTCGATCTTTCCGGGCGAGGCCATCGAGATCATGCCGGTTCTTCCGATACCGGGCGGCTAGGGCGCCGGTTCATCTCCCGGCCCCGCTTTGGCAGTAAACCCCCTGGTGCCGCTTTTCGATTTGAAGTCCGTGGGCCGGGTTCGCTGCTTGCAGCGTACGGACTTCTAATCGTCGCCTGCTTCATGTAAAAGCCCTTCACATGAGCTGGCGCAAGGAACAGGGCCGCGCCGAGCGCGGCTATCATCACGGCAATCTGAAAGAGGCGCTGCTGCAGGCCGCCCTCGGCCTGATTGCGGAAAAAGGCGCGGCCGGCTTCACCTTTGCCGACGCCGCGCGCATGGCAGGCGTCAGCCCGGCGGCGCCATACCGGCATTTTCGCGACCGCGATGAGTTGCTTTCGAGCATCGCGCAGCGCGGCTTCGAGCAATTCGAATCGGCATTGTCGCAAGCCTGGGACGACGGCCGTCCGGACACCGTCACGGCGTTCGAGCGGGTCGGCAAGGCCTATCTCGCATTCGCCCGCGAGGAGCCGGCGTTCTATTCGGCGATGTTCGAATCCGGGCTTCCCGTCGATGTTAATCCCACCTTGCTGGCGGCGAGCGAGCGCGCTTTCGCCGTGATCAGGGCGGCCGCGGAGCGGCTCGCCGCGCTGGCGCCACCCGGTACGCCGCGGCCGCCGGCGCTGATGATGGCCTTGCATATCTGGTCGATGTCGCACGGCGTGGCATCGCTGTTCGCGCGTGGCGACGCGGCTCGCCGCAAGCTGCCGATGTCGGCGGAGGATCTATTGGAAGCCGAAGTGCTGATTTATCTGCGCGGGCTCGGCTTCCCGACCGACCGCAGATCGTCGGGCGAGGCCCCGGCGGAAAAAAAGCCGGCTGGTCCCCCATCCGGTCAGCCATCGGGCCCTTGGGGAACCCCAAAATAAATCGGCGGGCGTGGCCGGCGCCCGGCTTGACAAAAATCCGGGATGGTTTACGTATGTAAATGTTATTTACATTCACAACGGCGTGATGCCGTCATGGAGAGGGAAATGGCCTACACCGCAGATGTCAATCGATGGCGCGGTCCCGCTGAAGAGCCTTGCCGCCCCCATATGCTCGATTCACCATGGCACCCCGGCTGGATCGCCGTGACCGTACTGGGCTTCATCATCTGGTGGCCGATCGGCCTTGCCCTTCTCTTTTTCACACTCGGGAGCAGAAAAATGGGTTGCTGGAGTCATCACGACCGCTGGTCGAGCAAGATGGAGCGGATGCAGTACAAGATGGAGCGGATGCGCAACCGCATGGAGCGCCGCGGTTTCCCCTTCGGTCCGCCGTCCAGCGGCAACCGCGCCTTCGACGAATACCGCATGGAGACCCTGCGGCGCCTTGAGGAAGAGCAGACCGAATTTCGGGATTTCCTCGACCGCCTGCGTCACGCCAAGGACAAGGAAGAGTTCGACCAGTTCATGGCGCAGCATCGAACCCGTCCGACGCCGCCGCCCTCGGACGGCCAGCCCCAGGCCTGATGCCCGCGTCCTGGCCTCAAGGCGCAGTGCCCCGACGACCCTGAGCGCGCGAGAGCCGCCCGTTGCGAAAGCAGACGGGCGGCTTTCTCGTTCCGGCCATTTGACGGCCTATTCCGGGCGGCTTTCCGGTTCCTGCACCCGACATTTCCGGTAGCCAAAATCCCCTATGGTAACCAGACGTTAACCATGATTAGCGTCTGGTTAGCGGCGTAAGGACGCGCGGATAGCCCTCGTTTTGACACGTTGGCAGGGGATGCAGGCCTCGGCTTTGGACGGGCCTCCCATGCGACACAACACGGCTCTCGCGCTGGCGCTTACCGCCGCGCTTTTCATGCGGCTGTGGATCAGGCAGCCATTGCTCCCAAAGCATGTGGCTCCCCGAGGATTGGGACAATTGCGTTGAGAGGACATCGTTTATGAATCCGGCCGACGTGGCGCAGTCCGCCTTGCCGCTCCCATCCGCGAACGTTTCATTGATCGCCCTGTTTCTGCAGGCTCACTGGATCGTGAAAGCGGTCATGCTTGGGCTGCTCTCCTGCTCCATCTGGGTCTGGGCGATCGCGATTGACAAGATCATCCTTTATTCGCGCACCAAGCGCGCCATGGATCGCTTCGAGCAGGCGTTCTGGTCCGGGCAATCGATCGAGGAACTCTACCGCGCACTCTCGGCCAAGCCGACGCAATCGATGGCCGCCTGCTTCGTCGCGGCCATGCGCGAGTGGAAGCGCTCGTTCGAAAGCCAGGCGCGATCCTTCGCGGGCCTTCAGATGCGGATCGACAAGGTCATGAACGTCTCCATTGCCCGGGAAGTCGAGCGGCTGGAACGCCGGCTCCTGGTGCTGGCGACGGTCGGTTCGGCGGGCCCGTTTGTCGGCCTGTTCGGCACCGTCTGGGGCATCATGTCGAGCTTTCAGTCGATTGCCGCTTCCAAGAATACCTCGCTGGCGGTGGTGGCCCCTGGCATCGCCGAGGCGCTTTTTGCAACTGCCATCGGCCTTATCGCCGCCATTCCCGCGACTATCTTCTATAACAAGTTCACTTCCGAGGTGAACCGGCAGGCCCAGCGGCTGGAGGGGTTCGCCGACGAGTTTTCGGCCATCCTGTCACGCCAGATCGACGAGCGTGCGTGAAAGGCCATATCGAGGTAGTGTGAGCGCATTGTGAGCACCAGAACATGGCGATGAACATGGCAGGCTCGTCGGGCGGTGGCGGACGCCGCGGGCGCCGGCGCGCCGTGATGGCCGAGATCAATGTCACGCCGATGGTGGACGTGATGTTGGTGCTGCTGATCATCTTCATGGTGGCGGCACCCCTGATGACGTCAGCGATCGATATCGACCTGCCGATCGCCGGTGGCGGCAAGTCGTTGTCCTCGAACGCGCCTCCGCTCACGCTCTCGGTCAAGCGAACCGGGGGAGGGTGTAATTCCAATGTCGAGCTCTATCTTGGGGATACTCTGATTTCGTCTGCCGACCTGTTGCCCAAAATCAAGGCTATTCGGGAAACGCGGTCGGAGGCCGACAGTGTCGTCTATCTGCGCGGTGACAAGGACGTCTGCTACACGGATATGATGAAACTATTGGGGAATGTCCGGACCGCGGGCTTCAAAGCGAATATCGTCATCCTTCCCGAGCAGGGATCGTGAGGGAGCGGCGAGCGATGGCTGAGGATGGAGCGGGAAAGCTCAGGTGAAGGTCAAGATCGACAAGACACTGGCCGCGTCGATTGCCCTGCACGTCCTCGTGCTGGGGTGGGGGCTGGTCTCGTTCTCGACCAAGGCCTTCGAGATGGAGCCGGAGGAATCCGTCGCCGTCGATGTCGTTTCCGCCGACCAACTCGCGCATGTTATGGCCGGCATGAAGTCCGGCAAAAAGGAAAATCCAAAGCCGCTGGTCGAGAAAGTCGCCGAGGCGAAGCCTGTCGAGGACGCCGTCGGCAAGATTACCGAGAAGGCGCCGGTCGTGACCGACACGACGCCGCCGCCCCAGCCGAAGGTCGAGGAAAAGCCGGTCGAGAAAAAGCCTGATCCGCCCAAGCCGGTCGCCGAAAGCAAGCCGAAAGAAGAGCCGAAGGAAGCGCCGAAGCCGATCGAGAAAAAGCCCGATCCGCCCAAGGTCGATCCGATCGCGGAAGCCTTGAAGAAGGAAGAAAAGAAGCCGCCGCCGAAGCCGGAAGCCAAGGCAGCCACGCCACCGCCGCAACCGCAAAAGCCGAAAGAACGTACCTTCGATCAGTCGAAGATCGCCGCTCTTCTCGACAAGCGTGATCCGGCGCGGCAGGCCACCACCGGCGACACACTGAATTCCAATGCCGCGCTCGGCCTGTCCAAGGGCAAGGCCGCGGACAACTCGGCCACCTGGGGCTCGATGTTCCAGTCCCAGGTCGAGCGCTGCTGGAAGAAACCCTATGGCGGGATCGAGAGTCAAAATCCCGAGGCCGCTTTTTCGATCAGATTGAAGCGCGACGGCACGCTGGAGGGGATGCCGGTGCCGGAAGGTACACCGGCTACGCCGTATCTTCGCGTCTACCAGGAGAGCGCTCTGCGCGCGATCATCGAATGCCAGCCGTATAATCTGCCCGCGGCCTATTTCGACGAGTGGAAATATTTTGCGCCGGTATTCACCGAACGAAAGACCTGAAGGCGGTCGCCCGTTGCGACCCGCGGACATGAAATGAAACCCCTGCAAATGACCGACGAAGATCAATCGCGCGAGATGCTGTTACGTCTGAGCCGCCGGCAAATTATTTCCGGAATGGCTTCGCTCGGCGTGCTGACGGGCGGTACCTTCCGCGACGCCTTCGCGCAGGCGCCGAAACGCATCATCGTCCCCGAAGGTGACTTCGCGCCGTTGCCGATCGCGATTCCCAATTTCGTCCCCGGCACGCCGTCGGACGGAGAAGTCGCCGTTGGCGTGACCCAGGTCATCACCAACAATCTCAAGCGCAGTGGATTGTTCGCGCCGATCGATCAGGCCGCCTATATCGAGAAGGTCGTCAACATCGACACTGCCCCGCAATTTACGAGCTGGAAGACCATCAATGCGCAGGCGCTGGTGACCGGCCGCATGACCCGACAGCCTGACGGACGCCTGAAAGCCGAATTCCGCCTCTGGGACGTCGCAACCGGCCAGCAACTGACCGGCCAGCAATATTTCACCTCGCCGGAATACTGGCGGCGGATCGCGCATATCATTTCCGACCAGATTTATGAGCGTCTGACCGGGGAAAAGGGCTATTTCGACAGCCGCGTCGTGTTCGTCGACGAAACGGGCGCGAAGGAGCGGCGTGTCAAGCGGCTGGCGCTGATGGATCAGGACGGTGCTAACGTCCGCTATCTGACGCGCGGCAGCGATCTGGTGCTGACGCCGCGGTTTTCGCCTTCGACGCAGGAAATCACCTACATGGAATTCGGCCAGGGTGACCCGCGCGTCTATCTGCTCAACATCGAGACCGGCCAGCGCGAGATCGTCGGCAATTTTCCAGGCATGTCATTCTCGCCGCGCTTTTCGCCCGACGGCCAGCGGGTGATCATGAGCCTGCAGCAGGGCGGCAATTCGAACCTGTTCGTGATGGATCTGCGGTCGAAATCGACCACCCGCCTCACCGATACGCCTGCGATCGATACCTCGCCGTCCTATGCGCCCGATGGAGCCCGCATCTGTTTTGAATCCGACCGGGGCGGAAAGCCGCAGATCTATGTGATGCCGGCGACGGGCGGACCCGCGCAACGCATATCCTTCGGTGACGGCACCTATTCGACTCCGGTGTGGTCGCCGCGCGGCGACTACATCGCCTTCACCAAACAGGGCGGCGGACAATTCTCCATCGGGATCATCAAGCCGGACGGATCGGGCGAGCGGATCCTCACCTCCGGGTTCCACAACGAAGGTCCGACGTTTGCGCCGAACGGACGGGTCCTGATGTTCTTCCGCGATCCCGGCGGCAATGGCGGGCCATCCCTGTTCACCGTGGATATTTCCGGGCGCAACGAGCAGCGGGTTCCAACCCCCGGCTTCGCATCCGATCCGGCGTGGTCACCTCTGCTGTCGTGAGATCGACGGTTCGATGTGGCTGGCCTCTTGCCGCGTTAACCGGCAAGGCTTGCCTAGCCTGCTGATTTAGCGGGCAGATTTTTATATTACCGGACAAAAGACAACGTCTCGGTAACGATGTTCCCTCAGAAAGACTTCATCTGCGGACAGGTAAGACTTGCTACCGGAAAAGAACGCGTGCGCCCCCAATGCAGTTGGCGAACCAACCAAGCGAGACCGATCAGGAGATGTCGCCGACAATTTACGGCGGCGCTGATCGATTCGCTGTTCGAGGCTTCTGGCGCGGTGTTCACGGGGATCATCTTCTCGGCCGTCGCAGCAGCCATGACCGCCCTGAAGATGGGACAAAATCTGATCTGGATATTTGTCCCGCTTCTCATCGTGGCCGGAGCTCTCCGGGCATTCGATTTGCGGCGGTACCAAGCCAGCAAATCGATCCTGACCGCCGAAGAAGCGGCGCAGTGGCAGAAGCGCTATCAGATCGGGGCGATGATCCAGGCCGCTGCGATCGGCCTATGGTGCTCCGTTACCTTGTTGAGCAGCGACGACGCCGTTGTCCACATGATCTGTCTATCCGTCACCACCGGAATCGTGGCGGGAGCTGCGGGCAGGGCCTACGGACGGCAATCGATATTTCGTCTACAGGCTGTGCTCATGTTCGGTCCAACTGTGATCGCGTTGGCGTTGCGCGGCACACCCTATTACATCGCGATGTCGGTCGTGTGCGCCGCATTTCTTCTGGCCGTCATGCAACTCTCGGCTAATTTGCACAGAATATTCATGCGGGCGGTTGTGGCACGCGAACGCGAAGCGGCGCTCGCGGGCCAGTTCGATACTGCGTTGAACAACATGCCACATGGTCTGTGCATGTTCCGCGCCGATGGGCAGCTTGCGGTGATGAATTATCGGTTTCGCGAAATGATGGGTCTGTCCGACGATTTCGTCGAGCTCGGGCTCTCCGCCTCCGATATCGTCGATGCCTGCGTGCAGGTCCGGTCGATCTCGGCGGCGAGCGGCAAGATCATTCTCTCCGAGATCAAGGATTCACGGGCGTGCGACGTCATCACCACCGATCCGGATCAAGTCCGTGGCCGCTCGCTATCATGGACGTTCCAGCCGATGGCCGGCGGGGGTGCTGTGGTGCTGCTCGAGGACATCACCGAACGGCGCGACGCGGAAGCCAGAATTAGCCATTTGGCGCGTTACGACGAGCTGACCGGGCTTCCCAACCGGGTCAATTTCCGCGACGAAATCGAGCATCTGCTGGCGGTCCCGCAAGACGTGGATCATTTGTCGGCGTTGCTGTTTATCGACCTCGATCAATTCAAGCAGGTCAACGACACCCTGGGGCATCCCTGTGGCGATCAGCTGTTGTGCGCCGTCGCGGAGCGGTTGCGCGCCATGCTGCGCCCGGAAGATTTCGTCGCGCGTTTCGGTGGCGACGAATTCGTGGTGTTCCAGCAGAACATCAAATCGGCCGATGAGGCGGCCAGTCTCGCCCGCCGCATCGTCGATCACCTGAGCGAGCGCTACAAGATCGACAATCACCTGGTCGAGATCGGCGCCAGCGTCGGGATTGCAATCACGTCGCCGGCCGGCATCAGCGCCGACACGCTTTTGAAGAACGCGGACATGGCGCTCTATCGCGCCAAGGCGGATGGGCGCGGCACCTTCTGTTTCTTCCGCGACGAAATGGCGCGAACTGTCGAGGCGCGCCGCATTCTGGAGCTCGACCTGCGCAAGGCGCTGGCCAACGAGGAATTCGAGCTGTTCTATCAGCCGCTCGTCAATCTCAAATCGGGGCGGATATCGACCTGCGAAGGGCTGCTGCGATGGAATCATCCGGCGCGGGGCACGGTTTCGCCGATCGATATCATTCCGGTCGCCGAGGACATGGGGCTGATCGTCGACCTCGGTCGCTGGATCCTGCGCAAGGCCTGCATGGAATGCATGCAATGGCCGGAAGCCGTCAGCGTTGCGGTCAATTTCTCGCCGCAGCAGTTCCATCAACGCGATGTGTTGAGCGAGATTCGATACGCGCTCGAGATTTCCGGATTGCCTGCCAGCCGTCTCGAAATCGAGATCACCGAATCGTCACTGTTGCGTAACACGCAGCAGACCCACGATATCCTGTCTCAATTGCGCGCGCTCGGCGTACGAATATCGCTGGACGACTTTGGCACCGGCTATTCAAGCCTCAGCTATTTGCATAATTTCCCGCTGCAGAAGGTGAAGATCGATCGCTCGTTCCTGGAGGGAATAGATAGCGATCGTCCGCTGACGCTCTTGCGCGGCGTTGCACGGCTCAGCGCGGATCTCGGCATGTCGGTCGTGGTCGAAGGAATAGAGACCAACGAACAGCTGGACTTGATCAGCGCCGACGGCGCGGTGACCGAGGCGCAGGGCTATCTCTTCAGCCGGCCGGTTCCGGCCGTCCGCATCCGCCAGCTCCTGAACGCCTCGCATGGGCGACGGCAGCCGGAAGACCAGTTGGTCGCCATCCCGTCGCGATCGATCGCCTGACTTTACTCGATTAGTCTCGCCGCTTCTTGCTCTCGGCTCCGCCGGCTTTTTTGGAAGCCGCAAAAATTAACCCTAACGTCTCGAAGGCTTTGCAATTTTGTTAACGAGCTATTAATCTTTTTCTACACGCGGAAGTTGCTAGGAAGTGTGAGGGGGATCAGATGAAATCCGGAGCCGAACCGCGCACCTCGCCCGTTTTGCGGGGGGCAGGGCTATTTGATCGCGTCGACTACAGGCTCATCGAAACTTCTGAGGAAAGAGATTCAGTCTATTTAATGCGTTACCGGGCCTATCTGCATGGCGGATTGATTTCGCCGTCGGAGTCTCGGCGCGTCAGCGATCGTTATGACGACGCGCCCAACGTCTGGATCTTCGGCATATTTGTGGATGGCGAACTCTGTGGTTCTTTCCGTCTTCACGTTCTGACGTCGGAATGGCGGATGTCCTATACAACCGAATTGTTCGGCGATGTTCTCCATCCTCGCCTCGATCGAGGCGAGGTTTTCATCGATCCGGCTCGCTTCGTAGCAGACCCGGAAAAAGCTCAGCGGTTTCCAGAGCTCCCCTATCTGACGGTGCGGCTTGCCTATCTGGCATGTGAGCATTTCAATGCCGATATCGGGCTCGCAATGGTGCGTACCGATCACCAGACGTTTTATCGCCGTGTCTTCCTGTCCGAGACCATCACGGAACCGCGTCCGTTTCCAGGCTGGGATACAAAGAAAGTGGTGTTGATGGCGTCCGATTTTCGGAATGTCCGGGAAAAGATACTGGCACGTTTTCCCATTATGCGATCGAGCGCTTTTGAGAGGCGGATGTTGTTCGATCGCGGCAGCCCGCGCCGGGCCTTGTCGCGGCCGATGCTCGTTTCGGCGCCGCTCAGTCCTGATGTAGCCACGTCCTTGGTCTAACTGCCGTCGGTTGCGTCCTACGGTTGCATTCCGTGGCTCCGCCGCGGTGGCGAGTCCAAAATTACGGCCAAAACCGGCGTTTCTGGCGGATAACGCCGCTTGCCTTCACCCTCATGCCACATTTACAACCCATTAACCATGGCGGTTGCTTTTCACCGCTTGCGGGCAATTGATCGGGTTTGGCAACGTCCCATCAAGGTTGACGGAACGTTCGCTTAACCATCGCCCTGTAGACCGGATGACAGTCGAAAACGTGAGCGTGGAGGCTCCGGAATGAAACATCAGATGCGCATCCTCCAGGGATTCAAGCTGGTTGCGGTGCTGGCAGTGGCGCTGTCGATGGGCGCCTGCGCGAAGAACCCGCTCGCCGATGGTGCGATGGCAAGTGCCGCCACCCCGGGCAGCCAGCAGGATTTCGTGGTCAATGTCGGCGACCGCGTCTTTTTCGAGAGCGATCAGACCGATTTGTCGCCGCAGGCGATCACGACCCTGGAAAAGCAGGCGCAGTGGCTGCAGACCTACAATCGCTATTCCTTCACCATTGAAGGCCATGCCGACGAGCGCGGCACTCGCGAATACAACATCGCTCTCGGCGCGCGGCGCGCCCAGTCAGTGCGCAGCTTCCTCGCCTCGCGCGGCATTGATCCCTCAAGGATGCGGACGATCTCCTACGGCAAGGAGCGCCCGGTCGCGGTTTGCAACGACATCTCTTGCTGGTCGCAGAACCGCCGCGCGGTCACGGTGTTGAACGCCAGTTCCTGAGGCCTTCGTTTTGAGCAAGGCTTGTCGCCGGCGTCCCTTGGGGCGCCGGTCCTGTTTTGGTGGGCTTTGCGCGAAGTCTCGGCTTCCGGTCCAGCCCCTGCGTTAGCTGCCTGCGTTGCAGCGTTTTCGAGGTGGGTACCGGTTCGGAAACAAAACGCGTCGAAACAAGAGACAAAGTGGTGGTTCCGATTCAACCGGAACCGATCGCGTCGGGCCGTTTGTCTCAGTCACATTTTTGGCGTACTCCCTCTTTCAAGGTGATCCGTTTCGGTCACACGTCGATTTCGTCTGCCGGGTCAGAATGTCATCCAGATTTCATAAAGTTACGCATGCCGCGGCGCTGTTCGCGATGCTGGTGTTGTGCACGCAGGCGCTTGCGCAGGCCGACGATGTCGACCCGGAAATCCGGATTCAGCAGCTCGAAAACCAGCTGCGGCAACTCACCGGGCAGAACGAGGAACTGCAATACCGTAACCGGCAGCTCGAAGAGCGCCTGAGGCTGCTTCAGGGAGGCGCGCAAGCCGCTCCCGGCGGCGGCCAGCCCGCCGGCCTGCCCAACACCGCGGCGACGTCCCCGGTGCAGCCGAATCCACCCTTCCGGCAGCCACAGCCACAGGCAGGCTACGAGCCGCAAATCGCCGCTCCGGCGCCGATCGTCCAGGAGCCCGCGGGAGTGTCTCAGGGGGAAGTGCCGCAGGGCCGCCGCCGCGGCGATGCCTTCGATCCCAGCCAGAACCCGAACGCGCCCGGCGCGCCGCGCGCACTCGGTGGCGGTCAGCTGCCGATACCTGCCGAAGCGCCGATCGGCGCTCCCGGCGGACGAGGCGCGGGCGAGCCGCTCGACCTTGCCAACACCGGCGGGGCCGCCGGCAATGCGGCGGGAGCCCCGCCGCCACCGCGCAATACCAACGGCACCGGGGCGCTCACCACCCTGCCGCCGTCGGCAACGCCGAGGGATGAGTTCGATCTCGGTGTCGGCTATATGCAGCGCAAGGACTATGCATTGGCCGAAGAAACGATGCGCAACTTCGCCAGGAAATACCCGAGCGATCCCCTGATTGCGGATGCGCAATATTGGCTGGGCGAGAGTTTCTTCCAGCGCCAGCTCTATCGCGACGCGGCGGAATCCTTCCTGGCGGTGACAACCAAATTCGATAGATCGGCGAAAGCCCCGGATGCGTTGCTGCGGCTCGGCCAGTCGCTGGCGGCCCTGAAGGAGAGAGAGGCCGCCTGCGCGGCGTTCGGCGAAGTGACTCGGAAATATCCGCGCGCGTCGACTGGCATCAAACAGGCCGTGGAGCGCGAGCAAAAGCGGGTCAAGTGCTAGGGCAAGTTAGGGCATGACATGCCCGGGCCTTATCCCCGGAATGCATGCCATCGGGCAAAAGCGCGAATTAGGTTTTCGCGCCGGATGATCCGGGGAAATCATATGCGCCTGTTTGGGTTTCAGAATGCCAACGGACGCAGAATCTGCGTCCACCCTTACTGAAAGTATTTTCGCACCGCGCGCGTCCTTAAAACGGGCTTTTACATCAGCCGGCGGCCCCATGCCTGACGATGAAAACTCTCTGATCTCTGCCCGGTATGCGAAAGGTCTCTTCGCAGACTGGAAGGGGGCGCCTGCGATCGTTCTTGCCGTTTCCGGTGGCCCCGATTCCATCGCGTTGATGTGGCTTGCGGTCCGCTGGCGCCGAGCGCTGAGCCGCGGACCCCGCCTCGTGGCGGTTACGGTCGATCATGGTTTGCGTCCCGAAGCGGCCGGCGAGGCACGCGACGTCAAGCGCCTGGCGCGTGCGCTGGACCTGCCGCATCGCACGATGCGCTGGACCGGCGCCAAACCAAAATCCGGCTTGCCGGCCGCGGCGCGGGCCGCGCGCTACCGCCTGCTCGCCCAGGCCGCGCGGGAGAGCGGCGCCACGCATATCCTCACCGCGCATACCCGTGATGACCAGGCCGAAACGCTGCTGATGCGCTTGCTGCGCGGCAGCGGTATCGCGGGTCTTTCGGCGATGGCGCGGGTCACCGAGCGAGAGGGTGTGCTCTTGGCCCGTCCGTTTCTGGATGTTTCGAAGTCGCAGCTCATGACGACGCTCAGAAAGGCGAAGGTCGGCTTCGCCGACGATCCGACCAATCGCGACAGGAATTTCACCCGGCCCCGCATCCGCGCGGTGATGCCCCTTCTCGCCGCCGAGGGGGGCGACGCGCGCAATCTGGCGCGGCTGGCCTCCCGTCTGGCCCGGGCCAATACGGCGATAGAAATACTGGTCGACGGCGCGGAGCGCTATCTGGCGTTGAAGGATCGCGAAACGTCACGTCAAGGGATCGGCGCCACGTCTCTGGATGCCAAGACCCTTGGCGCCAGGACCTTCGA
>CAWAXR010000029.1:0-66398 GCA_963786045.1 uncultured Alphaproteobacteria bacterium
AATCCGTCAGGGACTGCCTGTTGAAAGAAACCGAGGAGCGAATTGAAATATTGTCCGATCCGAATTTCGATTGTCTCGCCACCAGCACGACCGCCGGCTTGTTGATTTGCAGCGATCCGTCCCTCGCGCTGGCCAAGACAGAGCTCAACGAGCTTGTGCTGGGGTTGATCGCCAGGTTGAAGGACAACGAGGCCCGGGACGCGTTCGCGGAATTCGAACGATGGAGCAGGGAACGCGACCGGAAGTGCGGCCTCGTGGACAAGGATAACGTGCCGCTGCAAGAGCTGTCGCGGTCGGAGGGCTGCCTGGCGGATTACTTCACCCGGAAAATAGCCGAGGTCGTCGCAGCCAGGGGAGACCCGAAAAAGGTCTTTGGACGAACTCCGGTTTCGCCCTTGCCGGACGCAGACGCGGTCGACTTGTGCGTTGCGCAAATCCACTCGGCCAATACCTGCGAGAATTTCCTCGCCGTGAACCGCGTCTTTCAGATCGACAGCGAGACGGCCGAGAACGACGCCACCGTGATAGCCGAGGTCGAAATGGTGGTTCTCTCTCCCTTTACGGGCTGCAGTCCGATCGCATCGAGTTGCACGGGAACGTGCTGGGATTTGCGATCGGGCAAGCCCAAGCCAACGCCCGGAAGCCGTGACGATTTCCTGGTGGGGTACCGGTTGAGGATTGAGAAGTCGTTCGCGTTTCAGAAAACCGATGGCGGCAGCTGGCGCTGCAATTCATCCGCGCTGCAGCCGGTAGAGGTCGGGGTCGCGACAAGCGGTCCCTGACGGTCAGGAGCGACGCGGAATGACTTGATTATTCCACCGCGCGGCAAGTTCCTCGGATTCTTGGGGCGCGCGCCACGCGATCCGTTTGCGCGCTCGCCAGTTCGGCCAAATCGGACCGTTTGCGATGTTGCACCGCATCAGAATGCGCACCGCATTTCGTTTGACGGAAAAAATAATGGCACAAGTTTTTCTTTTTTGTGCCGTTCCAGATCAAACGTCATTGCGTTGAGATGCACGCACGCCTGCCTTGTTTTCGTGTTGACGCTTTCGGATTTCGGGAAGATTGTCGACGCAGCGTCAGAGAATAGACGCGCATACATTGGGAGGGAACGGATGATACGCATCGCGCTTGCTGCAAGCCTTGCTATACTCGCTCCATATGGTGCGAGTGCCCAGACCGCCGATCAATTGGTCAAGGGCGCGACTGACACCTCGAACGTCCTCAACTACGGCATGGGATATAACCTGCAGCGGTTCAGTCCGCTCACGCAGATCAACAAGGACAATGCCAAAAATCTGGTTCCGGTGTGGAACTACAGCCTTGCCGATGACCGCAGCGAAGAGTCGCAGCCGATCGTCTACAAAGGCGTCATTTATGTCACCACCCACGCCGCCACGATGGCGGTCGACGCCAAGACCGGCAAGCAGATATGGAAGACCAAAGTCGAGTATCCCGCCGAAACTCCCAGGATCGTATGCTGCGGCATTATCAATCGGGGTGCGGCGATCTATGACGGCAAGCTGTTCCGCACCACGCTCGACGCCAATGTGATCGCGCTCGATGCCGCGACAGGCAAGGAACTCTGGCGTCAGAAGGCCGCCGACATCAAAGAGGGCTATTCGATGACGGTGGCGCCGCTCGTCGCTGACGGAGTCGTCCTGACCGGCATCTCCGGAGCCGAGTTCGGCACCCGCGGTTTCATCGACGGGTGGGATCCGGCGACCGGCAAGCATCTGTGGCGCACCCACACCATACCCACGCCCGACGAGCCCGGCGGCGACACCTGGAAGGGCGACACCTGGAAGCTGGGTGGCGGATCGACGTGGATCACCGGCTCTTATGACCCTGAGCTGAACACGGTCTATTGGGGCATCGGCAACCCGGGACCGTTCAATTCGGCGGTGCGCCCGGGCGACAATCTCTACACCTGCTCCGTCCTCGCCCTCGAGCCGAAGACCGGCAAGATCAAGTGGCACTACCAGTTCTCGCCGAACAATCCATTCGACTATGATTCCGTCGCCGAGATGGTGCTCGCCGATCTCAATGTCGGCGGTAAGCCGACCAAGGTGCTGATGGATGCCAACCGTAATGGCTTCTTCTATGTCCTGGATCGCACCAACGGGAAGCTGCTCGCGGCAAATCCCTATGTGAAGGTCAATTGGGCTTCCGGCATCGACATGAAGACGGGCCGTCCGATCGAGACGGACGTCACCAAGGACGCCCGAGACGGCAAGAAAGTTACCGTCTATCCGTCGATCCTCGGCGGCAAGAATTGGGAGCCGATGTCGTTCAACCCGCAGACCGGCCTTGCCTATGCCAATACGCTCGCCTTCGGCGGCCACTACAAGACCGAGCCGGCGACTTACAAGGCCGGCGAGTGGTATCTCGGCATGGACCTGACGGATTTGTGGGACTGGCCTGAAGGACCGCGCGGCCACCTCAAGGCTATCGATCCCTTGACCGGGAAGACAAAGTGGGAAGCGCCGAGCGACATTCCGCGTTTCTCCGGAGTGCTGTCGACGGCCGGTGGCGTAGTCTTCTCCGGCCAGTTGACCGGCGAGTTCGAAGCGTTCGACGCCAATGACGGCAAGAAGCTATGGCAGTTCCAGACCGGCTCGGGCATCGAAGGGCAGCCAGTCACATGGCAGCAGGACGGTATCCAGTATGTCGCGGTGACCAGCGGATATGGTGGAGTCTATTCACTGTTCGCCGGAGACGAGCGGCTGGCCAAGGTGCCGGCCGGCGGTTCACTCTGGGTGTTCGCGGTAAAGCCTCAATAGGCAATCGCAAGTGATCTGGAGACCCTTCATCTGGGCGGCGGCATATCTCGCCGCCGCCACGATGGCGGCAAGCGCGCAGACCACGCCTGCCGTCGTACCGCAACAACAACAAAATGCCAGTGCTGATCAGGTAGAGATCGATCAAGGCAAGACAACCTTTGCGCAGAGATGCTCGCACTGCCATGGCTTCAATATGGTCAATGCCGGCACGATCGCGCCCGACCTGCGCAAGTTTCCCGACGACAGGGAACGCTTCTTTACCACGGTGAAGTTGGGCAAGAACGGCAGGATGCCGCCTTGGGGCGACATCTTGAACGATGACCAGATAGCCTGCCTTTGGGCCTATATATCGAGCCGGAGAGATCGATGAGGACCTGGCTGGCGACATCTTGGGCAACCCTGTTTGTGGCACTGGCCACGATGACGGCAACCCGAGCTGACGAAATTTTGAAAATCTGTCTCGACGAGGATCTGCCTCCGCTTTCCGCTCATCATCGCGGCAAGCCCGATACCGGGTTCGACGTCGCGCTCGCGAAAGCCGTCGCCGACCGGCTTGGCCGGCCACTCAAGATCCAATGGTTCGAAAGCAAGCTCGACGAAGATTCGAGCCCTGCCCTCGAAGCCAATGCCCTGCTCTCCGACGGCCGCTGCTCGCTCGTCGGCAGCTATGCCTTGACGAAGGATTCGCTGGTGGCGCCGGGCGTCAAGACCGCAAAGCTGCCCGATTTCGAGGGCGCCACGCGCGACGATCGCAGGCGCCGCGTGCCGCTCGGCGCGCTCGCGCCAAGTCAGGCCTACCTCTATTCGCCGTTGACAATCGTGCTTGGCCCCAAGGCGCCCGAAAAGGCGCCCGACCGTCGCATCGCCGGTATCGGCGACCTCGCCGGGCTCCGTATCGGCATCGAGAGCGGGACCCTCGCCGACGCGATCCTGATGACGTTCGACAGCGGACGGCTGATCGACAACATCACGCATCTGGTCCCGGGTCGCGACGATCTGCTCGGCGCGCTCGATCGTGGCGATCTCGACGTAACGCTGCTCGACTTGCGGCGGCTCGATGCCTACCGCGCCGTCCATCCTGACACCAAGCTCGTTGCTTCCGGATATTATTATCCGATCGGCGCCAATCGCGGCTATGTCGGCCTCGCCGGCGATCCCGACCTGCTGGCTGCGGTCAACAAGGTGCTGACCGGCTTGCAGGCCGACGGAACCATCGCAGACCTCGGCCGGGCGGCCGGCCTCACCTATCTGCCGCCCCGCGAGCCGGCGATACTCGGCGACGTGTGGCTGCAGATACTTCAGAAGCGATGAGGGGTCCTTCGCCTCGGAGCAAGCAATGTCGGCGAATTGCGCGTATTGGCGGAATTTGCGATCGCCGATTCACCGCGCCGAAATAGTTTTTAGTCCATGGTTCGCAGCGGCTCGCAAACCTGGATTGTCCCGACATCATGAAGCCCGATCAGTCCGCCCTGCAGGTGCGAGGGTTAACAAAGCGTTTTGACCGCCTCGCGGTCGACGCGCTCGATCTCACCATCCATGCCGGCGAATTCTATGCCCTGCTCGGCCCGAACGGCGCCGGCAAAACGACGACCTTGCGCATGGTGGCCGGGCTGCTGCGGCCGGACGCCGGCTCCGTCTCGGTGCTCGGCATCGATGCGCTCAACGACCCGGTCGCGGCAAAGCAGATCACGGCATGGGTGTCGGACGAGCCGATGATCTACGACAAATTGACCCCGCTGGAATACCTCGAATTCGTCGCCGGCCTCTGGGGCATCGAGCCCTCGGTCGCGGAATCATCCGCGCGCGATTTGCTCGCCTCGCTTGGGCTGGAGCCAAACATGCACAAACGCTGCGAGGGATTTTCCAAGGGCATGCGCCAGAAGGTCGCGCTGGCGGGAGCGCTGGTGCACAATCCCCGCCTGATCATCCTCGATGAACCGCTTACCGGCCTCGACGCCGTGTCAGCGCGTCACGTCAAGGGATTGCTCGGTGAACGCGTGCGCGCCGGCTGCACCGTCATCATGACCACGCATATCCTGGAAGTGGCCGAACGCATGGCCGACCGCATCGGCGTCATCGCCTCGGGCCGGCTTGTCGCCGAAGGCACGCTCTCGGAGCTGCGTCAGCAGAACGGAAAAAACGATACCAGCCTCGAAGACATGTTCATCGCGCTGGTCGATACCGAGGCCTCGGCCGCATGATGCCGACCGCGCTGACCTGGTTTGCCCGGCACGAAATCCGGCTGGCATGGCGGGAATGGCTCGCGATGATGACGGCCGGCCGGCGCGGCCGCAAACGCGCCGCGATCGTCGGCCTCCTGATCCTGGCCGCGCTGATGCATCTGCCGGCCTACGCCGTGATCGGAAGATATGCCGACCTGCAGGCGCCGCTCGACAAATCCGCGCTCATTGTCATCACGGCGACCATATTCCTGGCCTGGGCCCTGATGCTGTCACAGGCGATCGAATCGGTGACCCGGGTGTTCTACGCCCGCGCCGATCTCGATCTGATCATGTCCTCGCCGGTCCGGTTGACCGAGGTGTTTTCGGTGCGCCTTGCCGCGATCGCGCTGTCGGTGACAGCTATGGCGATGCTGTTTTCGACGCCGTTCATCGACGTTCTGGTGCTTGGCGGCGGCTTCAGATGGCTCGCGGCCTACGGTGTCGTAACCGCCATTGGCCTGACCGCAGCGGCGGTCGCGGTCGCGGTGACCATCGTGCTGTTCCGGACGATCGGCCCGAGTCGGACCCGGCTGATCGCCCAAATTCTCGCGGCGATCATCGGCGCCGGTTTCGTCATTGCGCTGCAGGTCGCCGCGATCCTGTCTTATGGCACGCTGTCGCGGTTCGCGGTTCTGACCTCCGACGCGGCCGCGGCGTATGCGCCCAACGCCGACAGCATCATCTGGTGGCCGGCGCGCGCCGCGCTTGGCGATGGCGAGGCGCTTTCGCTCTTGCTGGCTTTTGGCCTGATGCTGCTTGGCGCGGTGATGGCGACCTTCTCGGCGGGATTTGCCGACACTGCGGTCCGTGCTTCGGCAAATGCCGCGCCGGCCCATCACGCCTTCCGGGCGCGGGCGTTTCGCTCGGGCACGCGGCAACACGCGTTGCGCTGGAAGGAATTCACGCTGCTGCGGCGCGATCCCTGGCTGGTGTCGCAGAGCCTGATGCAATTGCTCTATCTGGTGCCGCCGGCGCTGATGCTGTGGCGAAGCTTCAGCGACAGTTCGGTTGCCATCGTGCTGATCACGCCCGTGGTCGTGATGGCGGCCGGCCAGCTCGCCGGCGGCCTTGGGTGGCTCACGATATCGGGTGAAGACGCTCCCGATCTCGTGGCAACTGCGCCGCTGCCATCCTTGCGTGTGATCCGCGCCAAGATCGAAGTGGTGCTGATCGCGATCGGCGTTTTGTTCGCGCCGCTGGTCATGGCTTTGGTCTTCGCCTCGCCGATGCAGGCGGTGGTTACCGCGGCCGGCGTTGCCGTTGCCGCGGTTTCCGCGACAGCCATCCAGCTCTGGTTTCGGGTGCAGGCCCGCCGCAGCCAGTTTCGCCGCCGCCAGACCTCGTCGCGGCTGGCGACGTTCGCGGAAGCCTTTTCCTCAATCGGCTGGGCGGCAACCGCGGCACTCGCACTGTCGATTCCCATAGCCGCGCTCGTCAGCGGGTTCATGACCGCTTGCATCGTGGCCGCAACCTGGAAAATCAGCCCGCGGCGCGCGTAGGCGGCCTAACTCTTTCGTTCCAACGCCTTTATCAACTCCATCACCGCGCCCGCGAACCGCCCGGACCACCTCGCATCCGACAGCGAAACCCGGACTTTGAGGCGATCCGGCGAATTCCAAATGGAAATTCCCGGGAGCGGTCATTCAAATCATCCGGCTGCTACTGGAGAGGCGTCACCACAGACATACGTGATCGCCACCATGACGCAGGCATCATTGCGCGTTACAGTACCCTTCCGGACGTCACCTGAAGCGGGCCCGCCATGTTGCGATTCCTTGCTGCTGTCTTTGGTCTGCTGGGCCTTCCGATCGCGCCGGCGGCCGCCCAGGATGCTCCGCATGCCAGCGAGTGTCTTGCAATGTCGCAGGCCCAGCCCCTCGCCACCCCGGTCGGCCTCCGCCGGCTGGCAGCGAAGGCGGACGAAGTCGCGATCACCTATGCCGGCCATTCGACCTATTATATCGACACACCGGGCGGCGTGCGGATCGCCACCGACTATAGCGGCGCCTACACCGCGGGTCGCCTGCCCGACGTCGTCACCATGAACCGGGCACACAGCACCCACTATACGTTGTTCCCCGATCGGCGCATTCCCCATGTGCTGCACGGCTGGGGCGATGACGGCAAGCCTGCACAAATCGCCGAGCGGATCGGCGATGTCTTCATCCGCAACGTGACGACCGACATTCGCCGCTATTTCAGCGACGATTCGAGTGGGGAGATGATCAGGGATGGCAACTCCATCTTCATCTTCGAGGTCGCTGGCCTCTGTATCGGGCATCTCGGCCATCTGCATCATAAGCTCGACGACAGCCATTTTGCGGCGATCGGCCGGCTCGATATCGTGATGGTGCCGATCGATGGCACCTATACGATGTCGCTTGACGGCATCTCGGACATCACGCGACGGCTGCGCGCGTCCGTCGTTTTGCCGATGCATCGCTTCATGACGCCGCTCGACGAATTCATGCGCAGGATCGGTCAACAGTTCGAGATCGACATGCGGACCGAACGGACATTGACGATCTCGCGGGATTCGCTGCCGGGAACGCCGACCGTCATTATTCTCCGCGGCGTTTGAACCGCCGATCCGAAAACAGCTGCAAAAAAGTGAAAAAGGGAGTGACGATCCATGGTCTCCGGCAATCCGCCCGCCTCGAGAAGCGGTCTCTACGCCGATCCGCGGCCAGACTGGCTCGCCCAGCGCAGGGAGGCGGTTCTCGATCCCGAGCGCCCGATCGTCGATCCCCACCATCATTTGTGGGATCGGGACGGTCAGCGCTACCTGATCGAGGAGATCGCCGAAGACGTTGCTTCCGGCCACAACATCATTGCGACGGTTTATATTGAGGCTCGCTCGATGTACCGCGCCCACGGGCCGGAATCGTTTCGTCCCCTGGGCGAAGTTGAATTCGCCAACGGCGCCGCGGCGATGAGCGCGAGCGGCGGCTACGGTCCCGCCGCCGTCTGCGCCGGCATCGTCGGCCACGTCAATTTGCTGCTGGGCGATGGCGCGCGGCCCGTGCTCGAAGCGGAAATCGCCGCCGGCCAGGGCCGCTTCCGCGGCATCCGGCATTCTTCCGCCTGGGACGCCGATGCCGACGTCGCCGGCATGTACGCCACGCGGCCGAAAAGTCTGCTGCTCGATTCCACTTTTCGCAAGGGCTTTGCCTGCCTCGCGCCGCTGGGCTTGAGTTTCGATGCCTGGCTGTTTCATCCGCAGATCGGCGAACTCACCGATCTTGCCCGCGCCTTTCCCGACACCCAGATCGTGCTCGATCATTGCGGCGGTCCGGTCGGCACCGGCAGCTACGCCAACCGGCGCGAGGAAATCTTCGCAGCCTGGAAAGCCTCGATCCAGGAAATCGCAAGATGTCCCAACGTCGTCGTGAAACTCGGCGGACTCGCCATGCGGCTGCTCGGCTATGACTTTCACGAACGCCCGCTGCCGCCGTCGTCGGAGGAACTGGCGGCGGCGTGGCGGCCCTATATCGAGACCTGCATCGAGGCTTTCGGTCCAGCGCGGGCGATGTTCGAGAGCAATTTTCCGCCTGATAAAGGCCAGTGCAGCTATCAGGTGGTCTTCAACGCCTTCAAGCGCATCGCCGCGCCGTACAGCGAAATCGAGAAGACGGCGTTGTTTTCGAAGACCGCTACCGATTTTTACAGGCTGAAGCCTGGCTGAGGGACCTGTTCACGCCGCTACCGATGCTGATCAGGAAAGGCCGCGCCCATCACAGCGAGATGCGGCGCGAAGCGACCCGGCTGATTGAGCCGGCAAGGTCATACCCCGGCATCGGTGCCGGCTTTTGGGCTGGCTTCGACCTGCCCTTTCAGGCCGAGCCAACCAGGCTCGCGGATTGGCGCGTGCCGGATGGCAGCAGGGTTCGCTTGATCTTGTTGATCGCCCGCAGCGCGAGGCCGATCAGAAACGGCTGGGTCGTCCGGCAGAACGCCAGCTTCCGGACATGGCCCTCGACATGCCATTTGGCATGCGCGCCGCGCCTGAAGAAGATGACATCGCCGGGGCCGTAGCGGGTTGGTGGCATCGTATCGTTTTCAAGAACGATCGATCCCTCGAGGATCAGGATCGTCTCGTCAAAATCATAGTACCAGTTGAATTTGCCTTCGCTGCACTGCCAGACGATGCTCGTCGCCATCCCGTCCGCACTTGTTGACAGATCGGATGCCTGCGCGAGCGGATTGCCCTCAATGATCCAGGACGGCTCGATCGGTCTCGGCGTCAGCTTCACGGCGACGTTGGCAGTCTCAATCAGGGCGCGCGGCATCACGGACCTCAAACGGATAAATTAAAAACCGGCTTAAGATGCAGAAGGCTGCAGCTTGGCGAAATTCAGCGCCAAGCTAATAATTACCCTTTAAGCTTTCGTTACGGTTTTCAATTCAATCAGCGCCGAAAATCGCTCCGGGTCAGGCCCACTCACCCTGCCGGAACACGGGCACCCGCCGGCCGTCGGCATAAAGACCGTCGATGTCGATCTTGCCCGAGCCGATCATCCAATCGATATGGATGAGGCTCTTGTTGCCGCCCTGCGCGGCGATCTGCTCGGGAGTAAGCTTGGCGCCGTCGACGAAACATTTCGAATAACACTGGCCGAGCGCGATATGGCAGGCGGCGTTCTCATCGAACAGCGTATTGAAGAATAGCAGCCCGCTTTTTGAAATCGGCGAGGAATGCGGCACCAGCGCCACTTCGCCGAGCCGGCGCGCGCCCTCGTCGGTATCGAGGACCTTGTTCAGGACTTCCTCGCCGCGGGTGGCCTTCGCCTCAACGATGCGCCCCTCCTCGAAGCGTACCGCGATGTCCTCGATCAGCGAGCCCTGGTAAGATAGCGGCTTGGTACTGACGACGTGGCCAAAGACCCGCCTTGCGTGTGGCGTGGTGAAAACCTCCTCCGTCGGGATATTCGCGTTGCAGGTGATCCCGTTTTTTGCCGTGGAGGCGCCGCCTTGCCATTCGTGGCCGTGGGCAAGCCCGATCGTCAGATCCGTACCCGGGCCGGAGTAGTGCAAGGCATCGAACCGCTGCCCGTTCAACCATTCGGTCCGGCTGCGCAACGCGGCATTGTGTTTCTGCCACGCCGCGATGGCGTCGTCACTATCCACCCGTGAGGCCGAAAAGATCGCGTCCGCAAGCTTTGCGACGGCGACATTTTCTTCGTCTTCGGGAAAGACCAGCTTTGCCCAGGACGGTGACGGATAGGCGATAATATTCCAGTTGATGTCGAAATTGACGATACGTTCGAGCGCCGGCTTGTAAGCAATGGAATTGGCCTTGCTGGCGCGCGCGACCCTGGCTGGATCCTCGCCGGACAGCAGCATCGGATTGTCGCCGACGATGGCAAGCCGCGCGGTATTGCCGGCGAAGGCCTTCGACATCCCCTCATAAAGCCAGTCGGCGGCACGGTCGAAGCCGTCGCCCTGCCCAAACCGGTAGCGCGACAGCGTGACGGCCTCATCGGACAGGATCGGAGTAACGAGGCCCGCCCCCGCTTTGTAGGCATGTTCGGCGATCTTGCGCACCAACGGCAGCGCCACGGTCGGCGCGGTCACCAGCAGGTCCTGTCCGGGCTTGAGCTGAAGTCCGACCTTGATGGCGACTTCCGCAAGACGGTCGAGTTTAACGGGATCAATCGGTGCCGGGATATTGGGTTCGCGAGCGTTCATGGGTGGACGGCCTGTCGTTGATGAATTTCCATTATACTTTTTTGGCGAGCGGCATTCCGCATTTAACACCGCAAACCACAATGCAAATGGTGAGCCGCGTCGAATTTATCAACGGGCGTCTCCGCGTGACAATCGGGCGAGCAGCCTGATATCAGCGAGCAATCTGCTCCAGACGCAGGTTGCGCGTCTCGATCATCCGGGTCGCAGCCAGCAGTCCCACCACGGCAACGCCTGCAAACATCAGAAACACCGAATCGACGCCGCCCCTGCCGAGCATAAATCCGATCAGCGTCGGCCCGATCGCCGAAGCGATCCGGAGCCATGAGGTAGCAACGCCCGTCCCGATCGCGCGCATCCGGGTCGGGTAGATCTCAGGCGTGTACAGATAGACGACGGCGGCGACGGAGCCGATGAGCCCATAGCTGAGTGTGCTGAAAACGATGACCCACGAGACGTCCTGCGTGCCGCCGAACGCCAGCACGCCGAGCATCACCGCACCGAGGCCGAAGGCACCCATCATCCAGTATTTGCGGCCGGTCCGATCGATCACCATGGCGCATACCAGTACCAACAGCACCTGGGCGACGTTGGTCATCGAGGCGGCCCGCAGCGCCTGGGGAAGGCCGAGATGATAGACGGTGGTGTAGAGCGTGGGCATCCAGTTGTTGAGGCTGTTGGCAATCAGAAACGCGCAAGCCCACAGCACCCATGCGATCAGCGTTCGGCCACGATAGGCCGGAGACAGCAATTCGCTCCACCTGCCGCGCTCCCGCTGCGGGACGGGAACCTGTGCCGGCAGGGCCATGGCCGGCAACGCTTCCCTCGTCGGCGCGCCGGCCTTATCGGAGGCTGCCTCCAGCCGCATGACGACCGCCTCGGCCTCAGCCAATCGTCCCTTGCCGATCAGCCAGCGCGGCAATTCCGGCAGTCGCAGCAGCATCAGAGCGATCGCCAGTCCTGGAATGCCGCCAATCAGGAACATGATCTGCCAGCCGAGCAACGGCACCAGCAGCGCGCCGACCTGGCCGGTCACCATCAGACCGATGGGAAAGATCATCTCGTACAGCAGGAAAAACCGGCCGCGGCCGCGGGCTTTGGAAAGCTCGCTGATATAGGTGGCGGCGACAGGCATCTCGCCGCCGACGCCGATGCCCTGAATGAACCGGAAAATCAGCAGAACGCTGAAGCTCCACGCTCCGGCGCAGGCGAGACTCATCAGCGCGTAAATGGCGGTTGCCGCCGCCGCACACGGAACCCGGCCGTAACGTTCGGCCGCCCAGCTGAATGCGAGCGCGCCTATAATCTGGCCGACATAGCTGGCGCCGATCATGATGCCGACTTCCGGTGCTGTAATGTGCCAGAGCGGCACCAGAATCGGCAGAACAAAGGCGACCGACAGCGCGTTGAACGCGTCGAAGAATGTCGCGCTCCCCATCACGACGCGGGCACGGACAAACCAGCGCGACGTCGGCACCTGCTCCATGCGTGTAATAAGAGCGGCGGCGGCATCCTCGGAGGCGATTGGCGGCGCTGGCGACGGAACGGCAGGAACCTCGGACCACGGCTCCGCGCTGGCGCTTGTCAAAGGCTCTCTCCCGCTCTTTTGTTTTTCGGCCCGCTCATCGGCCTGCATGAATAACACGCAAGCCGGCCCGAGGGCAGGCTGATCGGCTGGATCAGATGTCGCCCGCCCGTTCGATCAGCGCCAGACTTCTCTCAGCGATCACCGCCAGCCATGGTGAAGCTTTCCCCGGAAGACATCCCGGAGCTGCTCATGCCGCGGCCGACTTTTGGGACGAACCCGGTGTCGGCGCCGGCTCGTCCAGCGAGACGTTCCAGGCATCGTAGCCATAGAGCCAACCCGGATCGTCATTGCCGCCACTCATCCAGGTGTTGGCACTGGAGATCTCCTGGATCTTGGAGGTACGCGGCTTGCGATGAGCCTCGAAGCGCCTGAAAGCCGCCTCGATTCCTTCGACCGGCACGTCCTTCAGGCAGCGTGCCAGCACGGCGGCGTCCTCGATCGATGTCGCCGCGCCCTGCGCCATATAAGGCGTCATCGGGTGGCAGGCATCGCCGATCAGGACGATCCGGCCCTGGCTCCAGGTTGGCAGCGGGTCGCGCTCCAGGATCGCCCATTTGTGGCAATCGGGGCAGGCATCGAGGACCATCCGCACCTCGGGATGGAAACCGGCATAGGCGGCGCGCAATTCCTTTACATCGCCTTTGGCCGACCACGACTCCTTCGTCATCCAGTCCGCCGGCTCCGGCACGCTCGTCACGAAGTAGAGCTGGCTGCGGTCCCTGGTCGTGTAATAGATCACGATGTGGCGATCCTCGCCCCACCATTTGGTACGCGAGCGGGAGATTTCCCTTGGCATCCGGTTGGAATTGAACACCGAGCGGTACGCGATGCGGCCGCGATGCAGCGGCTTGTCGGGCCCGATGATGATGTCGCGCACCACCGAGTGGACGCCATCGGCGCCGATGACGGCGTCCGCCTTGACCGTGGTCCCGTCGGCAAAGGACAGCGTCACCGGTCCGCCGTTCTGCTCCAGTCCGACCAGTTTCTTGTTCAGGTGGACGATCTCGTTCGGCACGATGGAGGTCAGCGCCTCGTGCAGGTCCGCGCGATGCATGCAAAGGAAAGGCGCCCCATAAAGATCCTCCGGCATCGGCAGCTCGCGCTTGAGCTCGCCGGTGTCGCCGACGCGGTTGAGGTGGGAGTACGGCGCGAAGGCGCGCTCGCGCAAGCCCGCCTCGACACCGATGCCGCGCAGAACCTTCATCGAGTTCGGCAGCATCTGGATGCCCGCGCCGATGCGGCCGAATTGATGCGCCTGTTCATATATCTCGACGTCGACACCCGCCTGTCGAAGCGTGCCGGCCGCGGCCATGCCGCCCATCCCGGCGCCGACGATTGCAATTTTGGGTGACGCCATGATTGCGCTGCTCCTTACCCTGAAAACAAAGGAGACCTTTGCAGGTCTCCGGCCGCGACCAACGTCGGCGCGTTTGTTAAGTATGCGAGATATATCTTTTATGTCCGGGGCAGGACAAGGATCTCACTGCTGCGTGGGGCGTGCACGCATTCCAGGAGAATTGTCGCCTGCCCGAAGCCCTCTTGCCGGCACACCGCCACCGAGGCCACCGTAAGGGTGGGCAACATCATTTGACAAATTGACAATGTTTGTCAAAATTGTCGAATGGGCTCGTCGGATCGCATCTTGTCGGCTGCGGAAAACGTCTTCGCCCGCTTCGGCTATCGGCGCGCGTCGATGAGCCAGATCGCCGGGGAAGCCGGCCTGACCCGGCAGGCGCTTTATCATCACTACCCGAGCAAGGAGGCCCTGTTCCGGGCGGTCGTCGAGCAGTTGCAAGAATGCGCCTACGAGGCCGAAGCCGCGGCCGGCCTCGATCAGGAGGGGGCCGGCGGGGGCCTTGCGGATATTCTCGCCGCGCAGATCGGCGCGCGCTTTCGTTACCTGCTTGAATGCGTCGAGGAGTCGCCGCAGGCCGAAGAGCTATTGTCGGAGCATCAGCTTCAGACCCGCGATCTCTATCAGAGTTTCATCGAGCATAACGCCGACCTGCGCGCCGAAACCATCGATCGTGTATGCGCGAAGCAGAATCTGGCCCTGCAGAACGGCATGACAGCCCGCGATCTCGCCAGGTGTATCCAGATCGCTATCCGCGGATTCAACGATCTGCGGCTGGACGCCAGTGTTCTGACTGAACTTGACCGGATCGTCCGTCTGCTTGTGGCCGGCGCTATCGCGCCCGCCGCGCCCCTATCCCGCACCAAGAGGAGATCGCGATGAGCACAGTGACGATCAATGGTCGCATTGAAACTTTGCCTGACGATCCCGAAGCGCTCCTGATCGATATCATCCGCGACACGGTAAATCTGACCGGAACCAAGCTCGTCTGCGGGGCGGGTGTCTGCGGCGCCTGCACCGTATTGCTCGATGGCGTGCCGGTCGTGAGCTGCCTGATGCCCGCGAAGACCGTCGCCGGCAGGACGATCACCACCGTCGAGGGAGTTGGCGATCCAAAGCTGCATCCGATACAGAAGGCGTTCATGGCGCTCGACGCCTTGCAATGTGGCTTCTGTACGCCAGGTTTCGTCGTCGAGGCGGTTGCCTTTCACGACGAGTGGCGCAGGGCGAAGGGTACCGCCGTTCCCTCGCGGGAGGAGATCGGTGCGGCGCTGTCGGGCCACCTCTGCCGATGCGGCGCCTACGACAATATATTGCGAGCGGTGGCCGATGCCTGCAGCGGCCGCTTCGACGGCGACGAAACCGTCCCGCCGCGGGTCGAGGCGCGCGACAAGGTGACGGGGGCCGCGAAATATACCGTCGACATCCACCACGACGGTCAACTCGAGGGCCTGATCGTCCGTTCGCATGTCGCCCACGGGCGGATCGTCGAGCTCGACCTGGCGCCCGCGCGCGCGACGCCGGGCGTCATGGCGGCTATCTCGCTACTCGGAGACGACCGCACCGTCCGCTATGTCGGCGACCCGATCGCCGCGATCGCCGCGAAGGATCGCAAGACCGCGCGCAAGGCGGCGGCCGCCATCAGGATCAAATGCGAGCAACTGCCATCGGTCGCAGGACTGGACGCGGCGCGCAAACCAGGCGCGCCGGTGGTTTTCGATAAATCAAACCGCAAGAAGGCCGGCAACGTATCGGAGGGCTCACCGGCGCCGGCCGCGTGGAAGCAGAATGTGCGAGGCCCGTCCGCGGCGTTTTCACACAAGACCAGGAAAGTGCGGAGCGCGATCGCGTCGGCGGCCGAAACGCACGACCCGCTGCTGGTCGAGGGTATCTTCCGGACCGCGGGCCAGTCGCATACCTGCCTCGAGCCGCATGCCACCGTGGCCCGCTTCGATGGCGATCGCCTGACCCTTCACGTTTCGACGCAAGCGGTGTTTCATTTGATGGAACTTGTTGCGAAACGATACAAGCTCGACCGTGACAAGGTACGCGTGATCGCCGACCACGTCGGCGGCGGATTTGGCTCGAAGGCCAGCCTCGGTATCGACACCATCGCCGCGATCGAACTCGCGCGCGAGACGAAGGCACCCGTTCGCGTCGCCCTCGACAGGCACGACGAGTTGACTGTCACGGGTCATCGTCCCGCCACGGAGATCAAGATCGCGTTGTTGCCGTCGCGCGAAGGCAACCTCAAGGCGCTGTCCCTGACGGCCTATTCCGACAATGGCGCGGCCATCAATTCGACGATCGCTGCATTGGCGCGCCTGATCTATCCCGCCGAGGCGAAGGAACTGATCGACTTCGACGTCATCAGCAATCTGCCGCCAGGCGCGCCCTTTCGCGGGCCCGGTGGACCACCGATGGCGTTTGCGCTGGAACAGGCGGTCGACGAGGCCGCCCTGCGGATGCAAGTCGATCCGATCGAACTCCGCAAGCGATGGGACACCGACCCCAATCGTCAGCGTCTCTATGACTGGGCGGCGGGACTCGAAGTCTGGCGCAATGCCAAAGCAGCGCCGGCGCAGAACGGACGCTATCGCCGCGGCGTCGGCGTTGCCACAGGGTACTGGCTTTATCTGTGGCAGCCGGGCTCGAAGGTCGAATTGTCGGTCAAGGGCGGGCGCCTGGTTGCGAGCACCGCGATCCAGGACATTGGCACCGGCAGTCGAACGGTAATCGCCAACACGGTAGCGCATGAATTCGGACTGGAGCCGCACGAGGTCGAAGTCAGGATCGGGGATTCCAGCCTCATTGAAGGCCCCGGCTCGGGCGGCAGCCGGACCACCGCCTCGGTCGTGCCGCCGGCACTGCTCGCGATCCAGAAGCTCAAGGACGCTATCGAGAAAAATGCGAAACGAAGACCAGCCCCGGGTTCCAATGCGCCATGGCGCGAACTGATCGCGGCATCTCCCGATATCAGCGTTTCTGCAACGCGCCCGGAGGATAGCAGGCCGACGTTCCCCGGCGTTCGTTCGCCGCTGAAGGAAGCGGGCTTCATGGGAACTATCTTCGGCTGGATGATGCGCCGGTTCTCGAATCTCGCCATCGGCGCCGGCGTGCCGAGTTCGGTGCAGGTGGTCGAAGTGGAGGTCGATACCTGGCTTGGCCACGTGCGGGTCCTGAGCGTTCACACCGGCATCGCGGTCGGCAGGCTCGCCGCACCGGCGCTGGCGCGGAGCCAGGCGGCAGGCTCGGTCATCCAGGGCATCGGATACGCGCTGTACGAGGGACGTGAGGTCGATGCCGCGCGCGGCGATATTCTCACCGCCGGGCTTGAGGATTATCGCATTCCCGGCATCGCGGACACACCCGACATCGACGTGCATTTTGATGAAGCGGGCTTCGATCACGTGCTCGGCGGCAGCGTCGGCATCGGCGAGGTTGCGACCGTGCCGACATCGCCGGCGATTGCGAACGCCATCCGCGACGCGATCGGCGTGCGCGCCTGCGAGCTTCCGATCAGACCCGGCCGGATCATCGCTATCCTGAACGAGAGGAGCGCGGCATGAACGGCTCAGCACCGGCCGACGCGCAGCGGCCAGAATTCCGCGCCGCCGGCACCGATCTCTCGGAGCGGCGGCGCAGCGGCGTATCGCGCGGACCGCTACTCGATCTGGTGCGCCCGTCCGGCACGCCTGACATCGCGTGGGATACGAGTGGCGCGGCCCGGATCAGCGCGTTCGCCAGCATCGCCGCGATCGCAACCGATCCGAAACTGGGCGCGGCCTATCCGGGTCTGACGGCGGCGGCCGCCAGCCTTGCGACGCCACAGATACGACACGTTGCGACGCTCGGGGGCAATCTCGCGCAGCGCTCGCGCTGCTGGTACTATCGCGACCCGAAAATTGCCTGTCTCAAGAAGGGCGGCACTATTTGTCCGGCTCGCGAGGGCAATCATCTCTACGGCGTCGCCTTTGATCTCGGCCCCTGCGTCGCACCGCATCCGTCCACGCTGGCCGCAGCCCTTATGGCCTATGATGCGGCGATCACGACGAATCTTCGCCAGCGCCTCACCATGGACCAGATGCTCGGTGACGGGTCGAACGGCACCATCGACCACGCCCTGTTACCCGGCGAAATCATCGAGAGCATCGAACTTGGCATTCCCGTCGCGAACGAGCGGGCCCTTTATCGGCGAGCGATCAGCCGGAGCTATGCGGAGTGGCCACTTGTGGAAGTCGTCGTTCGTGCCGTCATCGCGGATGGGACATTCAAGTTCGTTCGTATCGTATCCGGAGCCGTTGCCCCGGTACCGATTCGGCATCTCGCTGCCGAATCCGCGGCGCAAGGCGCGGCGGTGAACGCGGCGACCATCGCCAAGGCGGTTGCGCAATCCACGCTTGGCGCAAAGCCGCTCGCCATGACCGGTTACAAGCTCGATCTGCTGAGAGGGCTTGTGCGGGACCTGCTCGAAGGAGTTTCCGCATAGAGCGTCCCGAGCGCAAGCCTGTCCCGGACCCGGCGCGTAATGCCGACTTGATGGCCGGCAAGCGCGACGGCAAAGGGTGCCGAAAATCCCAACTTGTCACAGCGTGATCGTTTCATGGCGGCGGCGCTCGGAGGCTTTCGACACGGCCTCGGTCCTGGTGCGCGCACCCAGTTTCCGGAACACGGATTCGACGTGGAATTTCACGGTGTGCAGCGAGATGTCCAATCGGCGCGCAATCGCCTTGTTGGTCATACCTTCCGCGAGCGCCGCAAGCACTTCGAGTTCGCGCGGCGTCAGGAGCGCGTGAGCTTCGGTCTCGCGCATCGCACCAAAGCCACCGTCCCTCGCCCCTTGCACGCGGACGATCAGGCCGGCCGCAACCGCCCGTATGGCAGCATCGATCTGGCTTGCATCCGCATCGCGGGGCAACACGCCCGGCAAGTCGTCGTCCGCACCACCGAGCATGACGACCGGGCGGGCTTCGCCCGGCGGGCAGTCGCCGTCGGCCAAGACAACGTCGGCGGCATCCCGCGCGCCGGCGACCATATGCCCGGCTTCGACGACCACCCTCTCAAGCGCGGCACGGCGCCCTTCATCCACCGCGTGGACCGCCACATGCAGTCGTTCCTTTGGCACCCGTCTGCTTGCCGCTTCCCTCATGCGGCTTGCCGTTCCGCGATGGTGATCTGCACCGTCATCACTGCGCCGCTCCTGATGACGCGAAGTTCAGCCTTGCGCCCGATGCTGTCGGCGCCGAAATGCCTGGCGATTTTCCGGAAGCGATGAGCCGATGTCCCGTCGACGCTCAGGATGATGTCGCCTGCTACAATTCCCGCCTGCGCCGCCGGTCCGTTCTCGACGACCGACATCACCATCAATCCACTGGACTGATCGGCGCGCTCGCGCAGGGCGTCGGGCACCGCGACGGCTTGCAAGGCGACACCAAGCCATCCGCGCGCAATGCGTCCGTCCTTGGCGAGGAGCGGCACGATGCGTTCGATGGTCGCCGTCGGAATGGCAATGACCTGGCCGCGCGGTCCGAAGGTCGACATCCCCAGACAAGCGCCGGCGGCGTCGAAGACGGGCCCGCCCTCCTCGCGAAGGGCCAATCTGACATCGAGCACGATGCGCCGGTCAATGAGGCCGCCGCGGCTGGAATGCCATTCGCCGCCAGCGAGATTGACGAGCCCAAGCCGCGCGCTGGCTCCGCCCGTTCCGTCAGCCCCGATCGCAAGCACAACTGCGCCGGTACGTGCCTCGCCCGCAACGATCGCCGGCGAGGCGAGCTGTTCCGCCGGCTTCAGAACGGCGATATTCGTGGAAGGATCGCGTCCGGCAATCCTGGCCGTCAGGACCGAGCCGCCCGGCGCAATAAGTTCAAAATCATCCTTGCGCGGCAATGCCTGCTCGGAAGTGACGACAATCCCGGGACGCCACAGAATGCCCGTCACATGTCGCTCATGGGAGAGGCGGATGGCAACGACAAGGCTTTTCGCGGCTTCCGCGCGCACAGCCAAGGCGTTCGAGAATGCGCCTAACGGATCGATTGGATCGGACATGGACAACTCCTATCGGCTGAAGATAGGAACAAATCTGGGTGTTTCAGCACGCCCGGTCTATCGGCCGGACGGCCGGGTTCGCCCCAGCCATTTGACCGGGTAACAACGCCGCAGCTTGCGGAAGGCACATCAATTCGTATTCCCGCTCCGCCAGATCCCGAATCTGCGAGCCGCCAGCCTTTCGACCTCGGCCAGTTCGTGAATGCCAAAGATTCGAAGGCAAACCAGATATATGCCGATCCCGACACCGCACAGCGCCGTGGCGCGTGTGACTATTTCGACAAGATGAACACCAGGCAGCCAACTGAGAAGGAGTATTCGCACACCCCACCCCGCGCCGATCGCGATACATGCCGCAGCCGCCATCTGCAGTGCGGCTCCCAGCATGCCGGGCGTATCCTTCAACGTGGCGTCTCTCGCTTTAGCCTCCCGCTCGAAGCGACGAAATTGCAGCCACCCCAGCAGCAACACGTAAGTGAGAATTGCCACGGAGCTTGCAATCGCGAGGCCGATCGCGCCCCCATGCTGGCGCAGCACGACGTAGAGCGGCACAAACCCAAATGCGACGATCGTGCCGACGATCGTCGGAAGCCAGGTACTACCCAACGCGTAAAAGCCGCGACTGATGACGGTCTGCGCCGCCCATCCTGCCAGACCAAGGCAGAGAAACCCGAGAACCGTCGCGGTGGAATCGGCGTCGGCGAGCGTGAAGCGGTTACTGAATGCTGCCCAGATCAGGTAAGCCGCCTCGAAGCCGGCCAGCGTCATGCAAATCTGGGCGGCGAAAATCGCGATCAGCATGGATCGCACGGCGCGACACAGCACCGCATAGGCTTCCACGATATTGCCGTCCGCGACCATGCGGCTCAGCGTCGGATAGGAAGCCACGCCGGCTGCCATGCCGAACACGCCGATCGGCACCTTCATCAGCGTCCTGCCGTATTGCAGATGCGACAGCGCGCCTTCGGCCAGATATGAAGCCTGATTTTTCACGATCCATTCGTCCACTACCACGATGGAGAAGCCGATCATGATCGGAAAGGACAGCCAGAGATACCGCCTGAGGTCGCGGTTATAAAATGAAAAGCTTGGGGACCAGCGTAGGCCCGTTCGAAGGCACCCATACAACGGCAGCCCGAATGGCCCTAAAATGGATCCCGCCAATACGCCCCAGGCGAAGCCTTCCGCTCCCAATCCTGCCTGCTCGGCGCCGGCCAGGCCGCCGGCCATGATGCAAGCCGAGTATACGAGCGGCGCCATTGCCGGCAGAAGGTGGCGGTCCCGCGCCTGCAGCGCGGCCGACAGCAGGCCTCCGATGACGTGAAAGATCTGCGCCGGCAGGATAATGCGCATGAGCCGCACGAGCGTGTCCACCGCGGCCGGATCGGTGAACCCCGGCGCGACAACGGCCGCCAAAGGTCGCGCGAACACCATGAGCAGCGCAATCCCGATGGCCCCTGCCACAAGTATGAAGTTTGCAATGACGCTGAATGCCTCCCAGCCCCCCTCCTTGTCCCCGCGCTCGAGATACTCGACGAACATCGGAATGAATACGATCGACAATGCCCCCGCGGCGAGCAGATAGTTCAGAAAATCCGGCAACGTAAAACTGGCGAAATAGATATCGGCTTCACGACTGGCGCCGAGCGTGCGGCCGATAATCTGCTCGCGAACAAGGCCCATGATACGGCTGAGAAAAATCGAAACCGCCCAGATCACGGAGGCAATCACGATCTTGTGCGTTTCAGTCGAACTGTGCTCGCGTTCGGGCTTCAAATTCGTCGGTCCCGCCCGGCCGATCTGCAACAGCATTGTCGCACGGCATACGCCGTGTCTGGCCTTGCCGTTCGAGATGCAGACAATCTATTTCTCCTGGATTTGGCTGAGATAATCGACAATAGCCGAAATTCGCTCCCGAATGCGGGTCTCGGAATCACAGGAAAGGTCGAGCAACGAATCGAGAGGTCTCGGTTTTTCCACTTTTCGCTTCAGATCTGGCGGGCTCCCCCGCCTGCATCCCCAGATCGGCATCGCGCTGCCCGGGCGCGATCCGACGCCATACCGTCCGTCAATTTTCCGGTAGATCTCGTTTGCCAGAAACACGCCGTTGTTCCTCTTGGCAAGGATTGTCAGATCGGCAGGCTTTATCTTGAGCTTGCTGCTCATCGGACCTTTCCCCTTACCGTCGGCGCCGTGGCATTCCGCGCATTTCGACAGAAATTCGGTCCTCCCTGTCTCGAACGTTGCGCGCGCCTTCGTCGGCAATTGAAATGCCAGGCATCGACAGCGCGAGCGCTGCTCCGGCAATACCCGACCGGGCATTCCGCCAAATCATTTCGCGCGAACATTGACCAGGCATCGAATACCCCGTCTCCGGCATGCAGGATCCTATCTCGCCATTGCTTCCCGGAGTTGCTGGATAAGCGTCGTCAGATTACGGTCATCCGGCATGATAGCGGCCAGCCGCTCCGCATAGACGAGTGCAGAACCGTTATCCCCGGCCGCCCGATTGAACGCAATCAGCGCTGACAGAATATCGCGATCGCCGGGATGACGCGCCAGGCCCTCTTTCAACACCGCCATGGCCTGATCGCCTTGACCGCTGGAGTTCAGCGCGACTGCATAGACATAGGCATATCGCGCACCGTCCGGCTCCAGCTCGGCCGCGCGCCGAAACTCGGAAACCGCAGCTTCCGGCTTCTTGAGCCTGGTAAGCGTCAATCCGAGCGCATGGTGCGCCGCGGCGTCACGCGGCGAAGCCGCGATCGCGGCGCGGAGTACGGCCTCCCCTTCGCTGTCCCGGCCGAGTTGCCGATATAGGTCAGCCAGATTGATGGACGCCGCGACGTATTGCGGGCTGAGTTGCAGCGCCGCCTTGTATTCAGTCTCCGCGCCGACTTGCTGTCCGCGCCGGCTGAGAAAATTCCCGAGCGTAGTGCGGGCTTCGGGGCGGTCGGCGTTGGCGCGTTGCGCGGCGATAAACTCGGCCGCGGCACGCTCAAAACGCTCACGATCGGGTGGAGGCTGACTCGCGGTCGGAACGGCGGCGAGCAGCGAAGCTGCTCTGATCCTGACGCCGCGCACCGGATCGGACAAGACTGGAGATACAAATGGCCAGATCCGGCCGGCCGGTACATTTTCGAGCATGTCGAGCGCGCCTATCCGTACCATTGGATCGGGATCAGCGAGCGCGCTTCGAGCCGTGCTGATGTTTGCGGGAGAGACATGAGGCGCAAGTTCGGCAAGCGCGCTTGCGCGCGCAATGGCTGGCGTACTGCCATCCGCCGCGATGGCGGCAAGACGTGCGACAGCATCAGCCTGGTCCGTGCGCGAAGCATGGAAGGCCGCCCCATAAGTCTGAAAACCTTTGCGGTCAGGACCGAACCAGTCTTCGACGGCGGCGGCAGCCCATTGTGGTGTCTTGTCGCGGTGGCAATCGTTGCAGGCATTCGGGGTGCCGAACTCGACAGAAAGATCGGGCCTCGGGATACGAAAACTGTGATCGTGGCGCGGATCGACCACCATGTAGGTGCGGACCGGCATGTGGCAGGACACGCACGAAGTCGGCGGGTCGACCGCGGCATGGTGGCGATGGCTGACATCGGCGTACTTGTCGGACGCATGGCATTGCAGGCAGACACCTTCGCCCGCGACCCGAAGCTTCGCGCTGTGCGGCTCGTGGCAATCGCCGCAGCTGACGCCCGCGGCAAACATCCTGCTCTGTTTGAACGGGGCATAATTATATGCCTCTTCCACGTCACGGGTCTGCCCGTCGGCATGATAGGTGTTGCGCGTCAGCGGTTCGACGACGTGGGTTTGCGATAGCCACTGGCCTGGGATCCAATCCTCGTGGAACCCGGCGCGGCGCGCGTGGCACAATCCGCAGGTCTCGACCTCCTTGCGAAGCGTGACCGGTGCGGCTCTGCGCCGTGCGTTTCCGGTCCGTGGATCGATCGGCCAGGTCACGTCACGACGCTCATCGAAACGGACCAGCAATCCCTTGTTCAAATCCTCTCGCTTGCCAAACGGCCACCAGCTCAGTTGATCGCGTGCCCAGGCAGCGTGAGACGACCCCTGTCCATGGCACGCCTCGCAACCCACGCTGATCTCCGCCCAACCCGTGGCGAAGTGATCTGTTCCAGCGTCATAGTTCTTGCGCAGGCCGGTCGAGTGACACTCCGCACACATGAAATTCCAATTCTGGTTCAGCTTCGTCCAGTGCAGGATGTCATCGTGATTGATCTCCTCGTTCGGATAGATATGAAACCAGCGCTGGCCACCTTTTTCTTTCGGCCTGGCGTCCCATGCGATCGACAGCGCCTGAATACGGCCGTCGGGAAATTCGATGAGGTATTGCTGCAATGGATCGACGCCGAAAGTGTATTTCACCTCGAACACGGCAAGCTTGCCGTCAGGCCCATCGGTCTCGACCAGGAATTTTCCACCGCTGCGGAAGAAGCGCGAATGCACGCCGTAATAATCGAAGCTTGCGTCGTTGAAATTACCGAGCACGGTCTTGTCGGTCGCGTGCTGCATCGAAGCCTTGTGCTGTGAGGCATTCCACAATTTTGTTTCCGTTTGGTGGCAGCCTGCGCATGTCTCGCTCCCGACGAAACTTGCCGGCGGCGAAATTCCACCGCGCAGGTGAAAACCAAAGCCGGCGGCAACGACGATCGTCACCGCGGCCGCCGCAACCCAGATCAGGGGCCCGGAAAATACGGCTTTGGATTTGCCCGGAACGGCCTCTTGCGACGAGACAGCCTGCGCCGGTTCTCCGACAGGCCTCTTGCTCGATCCATCTGCTTGGCCGGATTTGCGTCGCTTGCGTGCCAACCGCCTGGCCCCTCAGTGCCGGGATCGCGAGAAGCGATCGCGCAATCCCTCATCAGGACTACGATCCATCATTGACCGACCTCCCAGCAAGTCAAGTGGGAGGCTTGCCGATCACAGGGCAAGCGCGTCAATTCGGGCAGCGCGAATATTTCATTGCGAGTTCGTCCCCCATTCCGGGAAAAATCCGCATGATGGTATTGTCGTCGATGACTCTTGCGCTGAACTGAATGTTCGACGCCATGATGTCGCTTGCGCACGCGGCAATGAAATTGATGGTGTTTCCATCTTCTTTTCGTGCCTTGATGATGCAGGTCTGCAGCTGGCCGCGGACCTTGTTTCCTTCCACGATGAAGCCGCCGCCATATTGGTCGGAATCCCGGACGAACGATATCGTGCCGCCGTTCTTTACAAAGACCTTGGCGCATACCGCGGCATCCGTAGCCCACGAACCATTCAAATCAGTCGCAAGCGCGGGGCCCCAGAAGGCGACCCAACTTGCAGCGCATATCGCAATCAACATCGGCAATTTGATTTTCATCGTCTTTTCCCGTTCCCGAAATTATCAAAATTGAAAAGATTTCCTCGCACACGAGGTCGCGGAAGCGGTTGATCTCAGTCAAGTCTTTCCAACCAAACTCTGAGATTGATCCGCGATCGGCATAAACGGTCAGCGATGCTGACATAAAGAGTGCCGATCGGTTGACTTAAGGTTTCAAGAATGGATGGATGACAGCGATGAGTCCATTGCAGACGTCCCTGGTGGCCTTCGCCTGCATTTTTGGCGGCACGTTTTTGGGCATATTCGTTCGCAACAAAATGCCCCATCGACATCTAAGTGGAGACACCAAGGATATCGTGAGGCAAGGCACCGGGCTGATCGCCACGCTTGCCTCTCTCGTCCTCGGGTTGTTAATTGCTTCAGCCAATGGAAAGTTCGAGACCGAAAGCAGTCAGATCAAGCAACTGACAGCCAATATTGTTTTGCTGGATAACACTTTGGATCTGTATGGGCAGGACGCTGCGCCGGTTCGCGCCGTGCTGCGGCGAGAGATTGGCGTGCTGGCCGATCGAATTTGGGGAGAGAACCGCCCGGGCTTTGGCAAGCCGAAGCCTTTTGAGGCCTCCGTTCTTGGATTATCTATCTATACCGAAATTCTCAAACTCGCGCCGAAGACTGATGCGCAGCGCTTTCTTCAAGGGCGAGCCATCGACACCCTTATCGACATAGGAAAGACGCGTCTGCTCTTGTTCACCAACGCAGGCGACTCGATTCCTGTCCCCTTCCTGATCGTGCTGGTTGGCTGGCTTGCGCTCATCTTTGCCAGCATCAGCCTTTTTGCCGAAAGCAGCGCAAGAACGATTGCCATACTTTGTGTTTTCTCATTTGCGGCGTCGGCCGCGATCTTCCTGATTCTGGAGCTTGGTCAGCCTTTTGCGGGACTGATGATGATCTCCGATCAACCCTTGCGCGATGCGCTTGCGACCCCGCCTCGCTAAGGAAAGTCGCGACAAATTTTCACCGGATATGTGAGGTGAGCGAATACTGACGTGGTTTAGGCACGAATAGTCAACTTATATTGCTGACTGTTCAATATTGAACACGACTCTGGAACCGCCAGATCCCATAGTATTCGTCCACTTTTCCCGCCCGCTAGGGAGGCTGGTATGGATAGATACATTCACCAGGAAAACCTGCGCCTGCTCAGGAAACGCCTCGCCGAAACCCATGACGATGCCAAGCACGAGGTGCTCTTGAAACTTCTGGCGGACGAAGAGGCGAGAGAAGAAGTTCTGCCGAAAGACACGAAACCGCATTGATCGGAGAACGGGGCAGCGGCCTGACTTCGCGCGCTCCGTGGCGACGCGCAACGATACCGGCGGTCGCCGCATTTTTTGCTTTTCGCTTGAGGCCAAGAAAAAAGCCCCGGACGCCGCCGGGGCTTGAGTTTCGGGAGACCTCTCAAGAAGCTCAATAGCGGGGACCACCGGACCTCCAAACCGATAGTTCACGCCCACGGCGACCATAACCGCTGTCAGCGGCGAGATAAAAGCCGCTCCATAGATGGGCGACAGCCACCATCACAGGGCCTTCACACGGGTCGGCGTGGGCAAGTCAGACGCAAGCGCCTGTGCCGTCACCCCCGAGGACAAAAAGGCTAACCATCCCCAACAAAAGCTTTTTCATGGCAATCCCTCCACTTACGACGTATGCCAACTCTTAAAGAGCTAAGCCTTCGTGGTCTGCTGTCGTTGGGATGAAGCAAACAATCAACCGAACAAACAGGCGGCCTCGGTCCCTCTTGACCTGCATCAACTAAGTAGATCGCCGGCTCGATAGATTTTTGATGTGTGTGTGTGTGCCCAGGCCGCAATTCACCGGCGCCACGCGTTGGGCTTCCGGCATTTGGAGCCATGTTCATGATCCCGATAAGAATGCCGCTCTGGCTTCGCGTCGTGTCGCTCATTGGTGTGATCATTCTTGTGACCGGTGCGAGTCTCCTTGCCTACCGTTGGTATGCCCATCCGGTGACGCTTACGCTGGCCGTCGGCTCGATCGACGGTGAAGGGGCCAAGGCAATGTCCGCGATGGCCAGCCAACTCGTCTCCGACGGCGCGTCCGTGCGGCTCAAGGTGATCGACACCGGCACGGCGCTTGAATCGGCCAGACAGTTTGCCGCGGGCGATGTGGATCTCGCCGTCGTGCGAGGCGACGTCGGCGATTTATCGCAAGCCCAGGCTGTCGTCGTTCTCACCCATGCGACCGTACTCATCATCGCCCCGCCCGGCTCGTCCATAGACAGCATCGACAAGCTCAAGGGCCGAACGGTGGGCGTGGTCGGAGGAGAAGTGAACTCCAAGATTGTTGAAGTACTGGACAAGGTGTACGACCTTGCCCGCGCCAAGGTTGTCTTCAAGAACCTCACTTTGCGGGATGCTCGGCAAGCCGTTCAGTCGAAACAAGTCAGCGCCTTGCTCGTCGTGATCCCTTTGACGGAGAGATATCTGTCGCTGGTAAAAGGCTTTTTTCAACAAGGCGCGAAAGCGTTGCCGGTCCTGATCCCGATCGACTCAGCCGCAGCAATTGCCGATGCCAATCGCGCCTATGAGAGTTTTGACGTACCAAAGGGCACTCTGCGAGGGGCTCCTCCGGTGCCTGACGAAGATCTCACGACCTTGAGGACCTCGCTGTATCTGGTCGCGAACAAGAAGCTCAGCTCCGATGTGGCAACCAATCTCACTCAGACCATCATGAAGGTCCGCAGGGAGCTTCTGGGCGAGCACCCGATCTTCGCACAGATCACCACTCCGAGCACTGACGCCGATGCCTACCTTCCCGTCCATCCAGGAGCGCTGGCTGTATACAACGGAACGCAGCAGAGCTTCATGGATGAATACGGCAATTACATCTATTTGGGCCCCATGGTGCTGGGCGGTATCGCTTCCTTTCTCGCTGCGGCCTGGAAGTTTTTAGGCATTGGGCAGCCTGAAGTCAGGGAAGGTCCTCTGGATTCCCTTTATGCCTTGGCGCGGCGGATAAGGGGCGTGATTACGGAAACTGAATTGTCAAACATCGAGGAAGACATTGACAGCATTCTCAAGGCTGAGCGCATCAAGGCCGAGGGCGGCGATGAAAATGCGGTTGATGCAGCTACATTGAACGTGGTCGCCCACCGTTTGGAAAATCTGATTCACGATCGGCGCGTGATTCTTGCGACAAAAATTCCGGCTGCTTCCATGGCGTAGGGAGAAACGGCCATCGAGGCCTAATAGGTCATATTAAATCTGACTTGCGCCTTTATATTATAGACCGGGTAGTCCTTGATGATGGGCACGCCTAGTTCGAATGAGAGTGAGGCATTGTCAGACAAATCGCGTCCGATTTTGGCGTCGAACGGAAGGAACAGCCGGCCGGCCTGGCCGACGATCGGGTCTCCCAAATTTATCCTGATGTCTGCGCTCGGATAGAGGGTGATGAACCATCCATTCGGAAGGCCAAGGTTGACGGTCGGCGCAAATTGCAGATTGCTGATATTGTTGTTGGTCGGATCGCCGGCGAAACTGGTGTCGTATCGGATGATCGGCTCGAAATAGCTGGATGAATTGATCTCCCACAATGCGTAGCGTGCACCGACGATGGGCATGATCTGCCATTTTCCCGAACCGAGCATGTCTCCACCCGTGGGCGTGATCAGCCGGGCGCCGAAGCCGACCGCCCAGCGCTGAGACAAATTGTGGATGACGGCGGCCTGAACATTGGCATCACCCACACCACGCAGGTAATCGCCATCGGGATTGCTGGACGTAATTGGATTCTTGGCGAGCATGGGCAGATCGCTGCGTAGCGCCAGAATCCACATCGGCGCCAGCTCCAACGCGTGATCAAAACGCAAATTGAGCATGTCGGTCGTGACACCGCGAACAGATCCCGGCGCGCTACCGCTTCCGGGGGCGGTTCTATATTGTTGCATCAACTGAAACAGATTCGCCGGAGGCCTGAAGAAGTCATCGCCAGTATTCGGCTGCTTATCGTTGGAGGACGCTCCTTGTGCGGCCGCGACGGTCGGCCACAAACTCTCCATAACAAGGAAGCAAGCGCAGAGAATTGCGCGAACAGCCATCACGGCGGCATCGCGCCCTTCCCATCCAGGAAGAATCCCCGCTCGCATCGGCGACGCTCCGTATGCAAGTCGCATTTAGCCGGGGCCGCGCCCGTCAAACGCCATCCAACACTTGCTCATTCGTTGCCGCGGCCGACACGGAACATAGACCGCCGCAGATAATTCGCTTCGGAACAGGCTACTTCGACCCTGTTCCCTCCTGCAGCTTCTGCATCACTTCGTCCATGTTGAAGCTGGCCGCCTTTTGTCGCTGCGGAAAATCCTTGAAGGTCATCAGGAACTGACCAACATAGGCCACGCGGTCCGAACTTGGCACGAAACTCGGGGTTCCTGGGATAGTCCGGCAGTTCCGGTTCTTCCTCGGCGTTCAAATGGTAGAGATTGCCGTAGAACTCGTCGAAGCCGTGGACGGTGGGGAGAAATTCGTTGCGGTCGCCCAGATGGTTCTTGCCGAACTGTCCGGTCGCATAGCCGAGGGGCTTGAGCAGTTCGGCTATCGTCGGATCTTCCCTCTGAAGTCCGAGCGTGGCGCCGGGTAAGCCGACCTTGGTCATCCCGGTGCGCAGGCCGGACTGTCCGGTGATGAAGGAAGCGCGGCCGGCGGTGCAGCTCTGCTCGGCATAATAGTCGGTGAACATCACGCCTTCGTTCGCAATCCGGTCGATGTTGGGCGTCTGATAGCCCATCATCCCGCGCGAGTAGGCACTGATATTGGATTGGCCGATATCGTCGCCCCAAATAATCACGATATTCGGCTTTCGCGGCTGCTGTGCGCTCGCGGGAAGGCCCGTCGCGGTCGCGGCAACCAGCGCCGCCAGCGAACCGAGCAGGAAGCTCCTTGTCATCGTCATGATCCGTGCTCCCTTGGGTTAGGAAAGCTTCTGTCGGAGTATTTTCCCTCACAATGAAGAACGTGCGTCCATGGATGCAGATACCTGCAAGCGAGCCGGGTAGCCGTGACCGGGCAGCACCAACCCGCAGCGCACTATAAGTCAGTCTGCCAGCGGATTACTCGCCATGCGCTAATTGGCCGCGCCGTTTCAGCTTAAAAGAATACTTTCATTTCGGCGAAACTCGCGTCCTTGCTCCATTGAACGCGATCAATAACTCTGAAAATGTCGCAAAGCGGGTCAGGCGGCTGCCGGCCGCTGATTGGCGAATAGTGCGACCACCTCCGCTGCGGGTTTGGCTGGACTGAAAAGGTAGCCCTGCATTTCCGTGCAGCCGAGCGTGCGCAGCAATTCCCGCTGCAGATCCGTTTCAACGCCCTCGGCCGTCGTCGTCATATTGCGCGCGGCGGCAATATTGACCACGGCCTGAATGATGGCACACGACCCGTCGGATTCGACGATGTCATTGACAAAGGATCGGTCGATCTTGATTTTGTCGAACGGGAAGCGCTGCAGATAGCTCAGCGACGAATAGCCGGTGCCGAAGTCATCGAGCGCGACCCGCACGCCGAGGGCCCGCAACTGATGCAGGATCGTCAGCGCCACCTCGGCGTCGCGGATCAGCACCGCTTCGGTAATTTCAAGTTCGAGCCGGCTTGCCGGAAGGCCGGATTCCGCAAGCGTCGAGGCAACCTTCAGGGCGAAAGCATGATTTTTGAATTGAACCGGCGACACGTTGACCGCCAGTTTGATGTTCCCGGGCCAGGCTGCCGCCTCGGCACAGGCTTTGGTCAGCACCCATTCCCCGAGCTGGCTGATCAGGCCGCTTTCTTCCGCGACCGGAATGAATTCGGCGGGCGAGATCATGCCGCGCACCGGATGCCGCCAGCGTAGCAGCGCTTCGCATCCCGAAACCTCGTTGTCCCGGAAACTGACGATCGGCTGGTAATGGATCTCGAATCCGCCCTCGGCGTACCTGCCGTCCGCGGTCAACTGCCGCAGATCCTGTTCGAGCATGCGGCGCATTTTGATGCGGGTATCCATGTCGCGCTCGAAGAACCGATAGGTCCGGCGCCCGTCGGCCTTGGCGCCGTACATGGCAAGGTCGGCGTTTTTCAAAAGTTCGTCGAGATCGGTTCCATCCTGGGGCGCCAGTGCAACACCGATACTGGCGTCGGTCGAAAGCTGATGACCGAGACACTCGTAGGGCTCGCGCATGACGGAATAGATCCGGAAGATGAGATCGGTGACGTCTTCCGGTTGCTGCACCGAGCTCTGCACGATCGCGAATTCGTCGCCGCCCAGGCGCGAAACGAAATCGGCCTCCCCGAGGCAGTGGCGCAACCGCTCCGCCACGCTCTTCAACAATTCATCTCCGACCGGATGGCCCAGCGAGTTGTTGATGCTCTTGAATTCATCGATGTCGATATACAGCACCGCGAGCTGACCACCCCCCGCAATACGCTCGAGTTCGAGTTCAAGTCGCTCGCGGAACAGCACGCGATTGGGCAGATCGGTCAACGTGTCGTAGTGAGCAAGATGAGCGATCTTCTCGTCGGCCTTTCGGCGCTCCGTGATGTCTTCGTGGGTTGCCACCCAGCCGCCATCGATCGCCTTGTGATGTGTGACCTGGACCGAACGCCCGCCCCCGACGCGAGAGACACGGACTTTCTCCAGCGCAACGTCTTCCAGAACACATGAATGATACTCGTCGACGTCGGCCCGCAGCGATCCGGTGTCCCTGTGATGCTGCAGAAGTTCGCGAAGACTGCAGCCTCGCTTCACGATATCCGGCGACAGGCCGTACATGGCGATGTAACGTTGATTGCAAACGACAAGCCGGTGCTCCGAATCGAAGAGCACCAGCCCCTGCGACATCGCATTGATCGCGGTGTCGAGACTGTCTTTTTCCCGGGAAATACGTCGCTCGGAAGCGCGGCGCTGCGACAGCAACCGCTGGACAATCAGGAAGAGGATGGAACCTATCAGGAAGACCGACAGGGTAGCGACGCCGATCATCAGCCGGGTTTGTTCACGCCAATCCGCCAGCGCCGCGGAAACCGTCATGGTGGCCAGCATCACAACCGGGAAGCCTTTAAGCGGGAGCGACGCCCCCAGCCGCTCAATTCCATCGGTCAGTGCCGTGAACTGGGCGGTAGCACGCCCGCCATTGGAGAGGGCACGCCCCATCATCGGGCTGGAACGGAAATTCTGTCCGATCCTGGATTCCAGATGGGGGTACCGCGCGATCAAGGTCCCCTCCCCAAGCAGGATCGAGATAGCTGCATCCTTTCCAAGTGTCAGGGATTCGAAAAATCTCTCGAAATCGATCGGCTCCACGGTCCTGCTGAGAACCCCCAGGAATTCGCCGCTTCGTCCCACCAGCCTGCGCGACAGGATCGTTATCCAGCGCCCTGACACGCGACTGCGCACGAGATCGACATATCTTTGATCCGGCGAAGCGTTCGATTTCAACGTCTGGAAATAAGCGCGGTCGCCGAAATTGACTTTCGGAACGGACGAGCTGTGGGACCAATTGATGAGATTTCCCTCGGAATCCAGCAAGGTCAGGGTCCCCAGATAGGAGAAAGCCCCGGTCCTGCTCTTGAGCAGCTGGTGGACGTCGTCGCCGGACATTTCCCGTTTGAAGTCCTCGGGAGAGGTGATCCTCTGAAGATTGAGCCCGTTAATGATGTCCTGTTGAACGATGTCGAAATCGCCGAATTGCTGGTCGAAATGACGGGCAAGCAGCAGAACCGTATTTTCCAGCTCGCGCGTACTGCTTTGCAGCGCCCGCTCGCGAAATCCATAGATCATCATACTGGTGCCGACGGCAATCGCGGAGATCAGAAGCACCCCGCACAGGATCAGCGTACGGATCGGATTGCGTTGAGGCCGGGAGTCCGTCCGGGTCAGATCGACATTGGCGCCAGTCGCGACGGCGCCATGTCTCGACGTTGTCCACCCTATGGCCTTGGCTCCCATGGGATAACGGTTACGTGACAACCGTGGAGAGCCCGTTACCAATCTCAGTTACCCAAGGCTTAACCCTGAAGAGGAGCGGCACTTCCCAATGCGCGCGACACATCGCGCCATCTCTCGATGTAGTTGCTTTCAAATCACGAAAAATCCATGGGTTGCGTCGCGCCGGAGCTGTTCGACCAGACCATATTCCCAATCGAGATAGGCCTGCATCGCACTCGTTGCGACATCGGTGCCCTCGTAGGGACGCCGGTATCGGCGTGACGGATCGGGCCTGGGAAAATCCGCCGGCGGCCCGACTTCAAGCACGCGATCATAGCCGCCGTCGAGAACATAGGTTTCCCACCCCATCTGCGCGAGCCAGGACGCCGTCATGTCGGCGCGAACCGCCATGTTGTCGGTCAGGAGGATGCGCGCCCCGCGCACCGGCGCCGCCATGTCGATCTCCTGAACGAGCTGCCCTCCCGGATAGTGACGAAAACCTCCGATGTGACCCGCCGTATATTCTTCGATCGAGCGAACGTCGAAGCGATAGAGCGTGCGGCGGTTCTGCCCCTCGAGCGCCGCCGCTTCTTCCGGGCTGACATGCCGAACGCCGGCGCGATAGGCGACTTCGCGGGCATTGGCTTTCGCTCCCTCGAAGGGACCGATCCCGCGGCGCCGATCCGCGCCATGCTCGAGATCCTGTCCTGCGAGCGTCCAGCCGATCGTCCCGTTTCGCAGCGCCATCACCTTGTTCGTGACACCCGCGTTGATGAGCGACTGGGCGCCGATGATCGATCGGGTGCGTCCGGCACAATTCACGATGATGGTCGTTTCGGGATCCGGCGCGATGCCGCCCGCGCGCAACACCAATTCCGCGCCCGGCACGCTGATAGAGCCGGGGATGTTCATGGTCGCATACTCGTCGAACCGCCGAACATCGAGAATCCGGATATTGGCCTTGCTCGCGATCAGCGCGGCCACTTCTTCCGCGGGCAGCGAAGGCGTATGCCGGCGCGACTCGACCAGTTCGCCAAAGGCCTTGGCGTAGGAATTCACATCCTGGAACAGTTCGTAGCCCGCGCTCTTCCAGGCATGCAGCCCGCCCTCGAGCTGGCGAATCTTGGTGTACCCCATTGCCGCAAGGAGATCCGCCGCCGCGGAAATGAGGCCTTCGCCGTCATCATAGACAACGATCGGAACATCCTTGCGAGGCAGTCTCGTCCCGGCTTCGAGCGCGATCCTGTCGGCCGCCATATTGGCGGCAAACAGCGGATGGCCAGTGGCATAGGCGGCCTCGTGCCGCAGATCCAGCAAGGCGATTTCATCGCGCAGCAAGAGCGCGCGGCGGACTTCTGACGGGGTGACGGAGGGTAATGTCATGGGCGGAGGGCTGGGCGGAGGGCTGGAATGAGAATGGGGGTTCACCTTGCACCGTTGCGCGGGCCGATTCAACTCACGGCGATCACCAGGCGCAGGCAGCGCTTCATCCTGCGACGCCCGCTTTCGCGGTCGATGACAACTGCAGATACAGTTTCGCGATCTCGCGGCCCGACATGCCCGAGGTTTGCCAGAAAATTCCTTACCCTCCAGTGAGAGGGCGCAGGGAATACCGGGCGCTTGGTGCGCCCGCAGCCGCGCGTGGTGTGGTAGTAAGCACGCGCGTTAGTCACCACGGTCACACCGGAAACACCCGGCATTCCCCGCGCGATGGTTTTAACGGTTTCCTTCGTGATCTCCCTGGTGACCGGGCTTTCTTGCCACCATCGCCTCGCGGATCATCCCGCGAAACTTGACGCCAGCGTCGGGGCGTCAGGACCACACGACTTCGCCGTCCGCTTCACGCGCCTTTCGTCTTGAAGCGCCAAAGCGTCCACCGCATCCCGCACCCAACGTTCGTGACGACCGCGAAGCGCCCCTCTTATCGAGGCGGGACGGCATCGGATGTAAAGGTGATTTGGGTCGAGCGAGAACAGGAATATTTTTGCAGGAGGGGCTGGACAGGCAAATCGTCTGACAGCCCGCCGGGCAAATCACCTCGGCCCGCGGCAGGGTGCGCGAACAGCCACATCACCGAATGGCGCGCGATTAGGCTTGGCTCCTCTACCAAGGACGCTTATCGACTTGACGGCGAAACGGTTGCGACGGCGCTGGCGCGAGGCCGCATAATCCCGCCATTCTGCAGGATGGCCGTGATCTCGCTCGCGGGCAGCGGCTTCGAAAAATAATAGCCCTGAACCGTTTGACATCCCCAGGCCTTGAGCAGCTCCAACTGTGCGGCCGTCTCCACGCCCTCAACAACGACATCAAGTTTGAGTTCGTGCGCGAGGCCGATGGCCGCCTTCACGATCACCTTGTTGTCGGAGGATTCCATCATCCCGAAGATAAAATTTTGCGCTATCTTGATGCGATCGACCGGGAAGCGGCGGAGATAGTCGAGCGACGAATAGCCGGTGCCAAAGTCATCAATGGCAATACGAAATCCCGCCCTGCGCAGTCGCAGGAGCACGTCATTGTGCCCACCCGATGCTTCCATGAGGACGCCTTCCGTGAGCTCCAGCTCCACCAGTCTCGACGGCAAGGCTGTTTCTGCCAGGGCGTCCGCGAGGTTCTTTTCCAATTCGAGTGGTGTCTTGAACTGCAACGCCGACAGGTTGATGGCGATCAGTGACGGGCGGGCGCCGGCATCCATCCATTTCCTGGTCTGCCGGAAAGCCTCACGCATGACCCAATTTCCGAGAGCGACAATCATTCCAGTCCGCTCGGCGATCGGTATAAATTCCGCCGGCGGAACAAGACCCCGCTCGGGGTGGCGCCAGCGAACCAAAGCTTCAAGCCCGACAAGGCGGCCGGTATCAACATCGACCTGCGGCTGATACATCAGAAAAAGCTGCTCGGACACGATCGCCTTGCGAAGCTCCGCGCCGAGCACGACCCGTGTCCGCACTTCCTCATCCATCGCTTCGGTAAAGAATCGATACGTCCCCCGCCCTTCCGACTTGGCCCGGTACAACGCAACGTCGGCATGCGACAGAAGCGCTTCAGCGTCCGGCGATTCGGCGCCGTGTACCGCGATCCCGATACTTGCGCTGGTGCGAATTTCGTCGCGACCAATCAGGAACGGAGCACTGACGGCCTTCAGCACCTTGTCCGCCAGGACGGCAGCGTCCGCAGGTTCATTGATATTGGTATCGATCAGCGCAAACTCGTCGCCGCCGAACCGCGCCACCATATCCGTCGTACGCGTGATTGCCTGCAGTCTTTCGGACACGGATTGCAGCAGCAGGTCCCCAACCGGATGGCCACGCGTGTCGTTGATATCCTTGAAGTGATCGAGATCGAGATAAAGCACCGCGAAATTCTTTCCGTCGCGCCCCACCCTGGAAATGTCACGCTCTAATGCCCCGACAAATGCCCGGCGGTTAGCAAGTCCCGTCAAATGATCGAAGCGTGCCATTTGCGCGATCTTTTCCTCAGCCTGCTTGCGTTCAGAAATATCCTGCATCGTGCCGACTGTCCGCACATGACGCCCTTCCGCGTCGTAGACGTTCCGGCCGATATCATGAATCCATTTGACGCCGCCGTCGTCCATGACCAGCCTGTACTCGCACTTAAAGTCGCCATGATTGGCGATACTGCTGGCAAATGCGCGCTCGAACGTCGCGCGGTCATCCGGATGGATACGCGACAAATACGCCTCGTAGGACCCGTCAAACGTCTTCGGGTCCACGCCAAGAATGCGATAGCTTTCCCTGGAGTGGGTCGTCAGTATTGGAACGGGAGTCGTAGGTCCAACTGCCGATCCTGGCAACTTCCTGGGCTTCGGCCAGCTCCGCCTCACTGACTCGCGCTTCTCTTCTTCGATTCGACGTTGCTGATTTACAATTCCGATCCCGATCTTGTCCGCCAGTTGCAGCGCGAACGCAATTTCGTCTTGCACCCAGCGATGCGGCTTGTCCACGTGTTCGAAACAGAGAAGCCCCAGATTTCGAGCCGCCTACCCGTATAACCGCGTTCAGCACGGACGTGATCCGCTGCGGCTTCAGGTAGCTCTCGACATATCCGGCGATTCTTGGATCGGCCAGGGCATCGTCGGCGGCGACGTGGGTCGCTTCCTTCAGCGCCTGAAATTCATCGAACGATACTCGCTCTCCTGCCGCACCATGCCGGCGGAATGCTCCCCGCTCGAGCGCCTCATAGAGGTCGATGCAAACGAGCATGGTCTCGTCCGCGTCGAACTGCCACACATTCGCCCTTTCGCAGCCCGTCACCTCGCGCGCTTCCTCGGTGACATGTCGCGCCAGCGTTTCGACATCGCCTGACAAGACAATTCCATTTTGCTGAGAGCGCCGATGACGCGTGCATCTGCTCTCGGGCGCGCGCGAGCGTGGCCTGCGCAATCTCGACGGCGCGCCGGCGCTCGGTCACATCGCGGACAGAACCAGACGCGGCCCAGGTACCGACCGTCAGCAGCACGCAATGGTAGAGGTGATTTGTTCAAGATATCTTCCATCGGCGGTTTCCACGTCCTCTCGCGCGGACGGTCGGGATGTCCGATACAGGTGGTAGATGCGCGCCTTGAAATCCTCGGGATTCTTCATCCAGCGGAGGCTGCCACTGCCAACGCGGCGTCATCGGTCCCCGCCCGAAGCAAGATCCGGGGGCAACCGCCACAGATCCAGAAAACGCTGGTTGAACATGCTGACCCGCTGATCTGGCATCGACCGCAAGTATGGCGTCAGGCGATGAGTCTCTTTCAGCGTCGTCAGCAGCGATATTAGCGAACTGTAACTTCTCGGCGGCGAGCCTTGCGTTCGGTGACGTCGACCAGAACACCTGCAGACTTCCACCAGTCTGCCAGGCGGCATCCTGCTTGGGCGTGTATCGACTTTCCACCCAATGGCAATTGCCGCTTCGCATCGACAATACGAAATTCGAGCGCCCCTCCCTTTCCGTTTTCGGCGGTTACGAACGACCTTCGCGCGGCTTCGCGATCGTCGGGATGGATTCGTGCGAGGTACAGCCCGGGATCGGCGAGCAAATCGGCCGACGTAGCTCCAAACGTCGCAACATTGTCAGATACATAGATCAGGCGCGGCGGTAACGTGTCTGTCGAGAACCGGTAGACGATCGCCGGGCTGCCGCGCACAGCGGCGTCGGCGTTGGACAGTTTCTCGAGATGGCTTTCACGTGTGATGGCCGCACCGATCAGATCCGCCAGGACAGTCACGGCTTCCTTCTCGATGGACGACCATGACCTCTCGGCCCGGCAATCGTCGATCGAAAGCTGGCCGAACAACTCTCCCTCGATCAGGACCGGGGCCTGCAAGATGCGATTGAATCCCGAACGCGTCGAACATTTCCCCGGCAGCGCCGGAAACGTCGCGTCGCGAGACCGCCACCACGTTCCCCTCTCGCAATGGCTTCAACCAATCGGTCACTCCGGGAGGCGGGCTGGTCGGCAATGACGAAAAGAACTCCGGGCGCACTTCAACAGGCGCGCCGGGGCCTTGCCAGGCATTTCGCAACTTCAAAGGCGGACCAGTCGATTGATTTTGAAGAACAAGGACACGATCGGCGTGAAGCGCCTCGCCCAATCTTTGGAGGATCCTGGGGATCGCCGCGGCGATTGTGCCCGCGGTAACCAGTTCCGCCGCCGATTTGGTAATCGCGTTCAGCAAGACGTCGCGATACTGCAGCAACTGGTCGCGATCGTGGACCGCTGCAGCCATGTCGTCGAAGGCCAATGCCAGACGATCGAACTCGGGAATGCCGCTTGTTGCGCCAGCACGAGCCGACCAGTCGCCATCGCGCCAGCGCCCCGCAACGATCAACAGGTTCTGGAACGGTCGTGCCAGGATCCGACGAACATAGAGCACGGCGAAGACGGCAGACACCAGAAGGCCTACCAGCACCACCCCTGAACTGATCCAGATCGAGCGATTGATATCCGCGAAAGCCCGTGCGCGATCTCGCCCGACAAACACGGCGAGGCCGTTCGACGATCCGGCTTCAACCGGAACATAACCATACAGACGGACGACGCCGTCATCGTCAGCCACTTCAGCGACGCCTGTTTTCGGTGCGGCCAGGAACGGTTTCAGATTGCTCGCCAGGGGCCGCCCGGCGAGGCCGGGATTGGGATGGCGGGCGATCAGGACGCCATTTCGGTCCGTGATGTCGATCGTCGTTTCTTCACCGAGTTTCCACTGGCTGATGGCCGTGTTCAACCAGATCAGGTTGATACCGGCATAGACCGCGCCGGTCACCGTGCCGGCAGCATCGACCACCGGAAAGCCTACACGGATCACTTCGTTGCTCGACAAAAGGCCGACGCCATAGACCCCCACGGAGAAGCCTGCCGTTGCCACGATCCGATTGACCAGATCGGAATCGGACACCGCTGTGCCGACGAGAGCCGGTCCACTGCTGCTGCACAGAATAATTCCGCTGCGATCGACCGCGACCAGATGGTCATATTCGAAATCACTGCTCGCGGTCGCCTCAAGGATCGCGCATGCCCGCTCGTCCCAGCCGTGCGTCGACGGGAGTTTGGCCAACGTCGCCAGGAGTTGGTGTGTCCCTCCGAGAATGCGCACCATGTCGAGCTCCGCGATGCGGGCAAGTTGCATGGATTCGAAGCGTAACTCTTCAGATCGCTTTTCGAGCAGTTCCAGTCCATTGAACAACGCGCCGCCGGCGACCAGCGACAGCGTGACCGCGATCAACACAAAGATGCGCGTGACGATACTCACGCGAAGACCGCTTGCCGGTTCATACCGTGGCCTATCCCTTATAGTAACCGACCCCGCACACCACGTCGTTGGTACGGATCACGTAAGCCGACTTGTTTTCGATCCTTTTCGTCACCGGGTTCGGCCATTTGAAGTCCACCCAGCCGCGTCCCTCCTCGAACCCTTTCCTGACGATCAGAGCGTTTGGCTCGATGCCGTCCGGATCCTTGATGTGCAGCAGATTGCGACCGACGAAGGCGGGATTGCCCCCATGCGCCATGTTCAGTCCCTTGCTGTCGTAGCAAAAGACGTAGAGCTCCCCGTCATGAAACTTGTCGTCACGCCGCGTGAAATCGGCAAAAGCCTGATCTTCACCGACCGCCAGGATGTGGGCTGCGGCGCGCTCCGAATAGGCCCTGGCTTGCTCGGCGGTCGCGGCTGCGGCCGGACAAACAGTCAGGACAGGGATAATCGGCGCCACCGCGATAAAGATACTTGCCAGCTTCGTTCGGTCCATGACGCAGGTCCCTTTTTCGGAAACAGTGCGAACAGCAACCAATCCCCGCATCTTTCAGCGATGCCGGCTCAGATCAGTTTCAACTCTCCCGGCGCGACGAGGTTGATTTAAGTCAAGTACCCGTCCGGACGTTGTGCCGCGGAGGGCGACTGCACCACCGCCGCCTCGAAGCCGGCATGATCTCTCCGGAAAACCGTTGACGTTCATGCGTCATTCGCCCGCCGCGAAGGCGGCGGGTGCGGCAATTTGATTCCGCAAGCCTGTTCCCAGTCGAGAAGCGTCGTCCTGTTGACAAACAGGCGCACAAATTCTTCGGTGGTCAAAGCGCCTCGATTCAAAATACCGATGTCGTTGACGTATTTCACGGGAACAGCCGCAACGCCGGCCTTGATCGCGGCACGGACATTGCGGTGCCCCTTCACGATGATATGCTTGCCCATATAGAACAGCGCCGTGGGCGCTTCGAACGGGGTAACGCCCAGGCGTTCGATGTTCTCGGCCATGCCCTCGATTTCCAGCGCCTCCGAGGCCTCTGTGACCCGCGACGGAAACAAAATCGAGGGCGAAACGAGTGCTTTTGCGAAATGGAGTTTTGAAAGCCAAAGCTTGTAGCCAACGAGGATGTACTCAACAACCTGGGCCGCATCGAGCAATTCCGTATCGATCACATAGTCAAAATTCCTGAATGACGCGATCTCGACACCGTACGTATTGAAAAACCGTTTTCTCTCGCTTAGCGCACGTGCCTCGACAGCTCTGGTGGCGGCGTTCAGCGAAACGTATCTTTCCGCTTCGCGGCGGCCGTCGTGGATAATTCGCCGAGCCGCCTCTTCAGCCGACACAATCAGGCAAACCCGAAAGCTGTCCGACAAAAAAAGCCAGGCCATTCGCAAATCAACGACGATGTGCTCCAGGCCCGCCAGAGATCGGAGGTCGCTGTCGATCGTTTCGTCGATGCCGGGGGCGTTTTCCGCGACAAGGTTGAGCTGCAGCGTGGTCAGCCCCAGTGACCGGGCGGTCTCCCGCTGGCGGGATCCTGTCGAGTGGTAATGATAGGCGAGTTCAGTCGCCAAGCTCCGGCCAACCGTTGTCTTGCCGCTGCCGGCAGACCCCGCGATCGATATTTGAAGACGACGTATCCGGGTGGCTGGAATGTTCATTTCAGCGGGAACGCCTCGCCTGTTGATGCAGCGAAATTCATAAAACTTCAATCGATCACGATGGCCGCCGCAGACATTGACGCACATCAATGGTTCCATCGTCTTGGCTGCAATTTCAGGCCCACCGGACATCCCGCGAAGGAGCCCGGATCGCCGGACCGGAGGCCGATGGGACGATAACGGTTCCAGCCCCCCTCTGTGATCGCTCCGGACGCGACGGCTATCGCCACCTTGATCTCGATCAAGGCCGTTTTCACCAATCGGTTTGTAATTACCAACAAGCTTGGGTGCCGCGTGATGCCGGCCGCGTCTGCCGACGCCCATAGGATATGATGATGCCAGTTCGGAGGAACAGGACCCGGCTGGAACGACCGAAGGCGTGCTACTGCGCCAGGCTTGGCAGCGGGGTGGATCGTGGCTGATTTGATTGCGCAACTCGTCGCTCTCGCATTCGCCATCTTGCCGGCTGTAGCTGCGGCTGAGCCGATCACGCTCAAATTATCGTTCTTCAGCTCCGACCGTTCGCATCTCTATCTTTCGGGTGCCAAGCCATTCGTCGATGCGGTCAACGCCGATGGCACAGGGCGCGTGCGCATTGAAGCGTATTTGAGCGGACGGCTCGGCGGCCTCGAGCAATTATCGCAATTGATCCGCGATGGCACCGTGGACATCGGTTACGTCATCCCGCCCTACGAGCGGTCGGCATTCCCCGACGCTTCCGTGATGGAACTTCCAGGCCTTTACAAGGATGCCGCCGAGGCGACGCAGGTCTTCTCGCAGCTCGTCCACGCTGGAATGATCCGCGGCTTCAGCGGCTTTTACGTGATCGGGACTTTTGCCAGCGAACCGGAAAGCATCCATACTCGCCCGCCGGTTACCTCGCTCGCCGATTTGAAGGGTAAGAGCATTCGCACCAACAATGAGACCGAAACCGAGGTTCTCAACAGGCTCGGCGCCAAGCCATCCATAATTCCGATCAACCAGACGGCGCAGGCGATCAGCAGCGGGCAGATCGATGGCGCCCTGGTGCCGCCGGTTCCGATGATCGAGTTCGGCATCGGCCGCGTCGCGCCATACCACTATCTCCTGCGTACCTCGTGCGTACCGCAGACGTTGCTGATGAACCGCGAAAAATTCGACAGCCTTCCTGACGACGTGAAGGCCATCATCCGCAAGTACAGCGGCGTCTGGTTCGTGAACAGTTACATCCGGGTCAACGGAGACGCCACCGCCCAGACCATGCGGCAGCTCGAATCCGACCCCAGGAGAAAGGTGACATTTCCGTCGCCGGCCGACATGCAGACGGCGGAGGCCGTTTTCAAAACGATCGTCGACGCCTACGCGGCGACAAGTCCCCAGAACGCCGAGCTCGTCCGCGCCGCTCGGGCCACCGTTGCAAACCTTCGCGCCAGCAAGGTGCATCAATGATGCGGGCCCAGCGATCTCCGGCGATTGCAATGGCGCGATCAAATCCGCGCCTGAATGCCGTGGCGCGGATTGCGGCGATGATGACAGCACTGCTGTTCTCATGCGCGGCGGCCGCCGAGCCAATCACGCTGAAGTTGGCGTTCTTCAGCTCGGATCGCTCGCTTCTCTATCTTGTCGCCCCCAAACCATTTGTCGATGCGGTCAATGCCGCAGGAAGAGGGCGTGTCGGAATTGAACCGTATTTCAGCGGCCGGCTCGGCGGCCCGGAGCAGATCTCGCAACTCGTCCGCGACGGTACCGTGGATATCGGTTTCGTCATTCCGTCCTACGATCGTGCGGCCTTCCCCGATGCTTCCATCATGGAACTCCCCGGCCTGTTCAAGGATGCGACGGAGGCGACACAGGTCTTATCTCAGCTCGTCGGGGCCGGCGTTCTCCGCGATTTCAGCGATTTTTACCTGATTGGCGCCTATGCCGGCGATCCGGAAGACATCCATGCCCGGCCGCCGGTAGTCTCCCTCGCCGATTTGAGAGGCAAACGCTTCCGCGTGAATAACGAGATTGAAGCCGAGATACTCGAGAAGCTCGGCGCCCACTCGTTAACTCTCCCGATCAACCAGACGACCCAGGCGATCAGCAGCGGGCAACTCGACGGCGCGTTGGCGGCGCCGGTCCCGCTGATCGAGTTCGGCATCGGCCGGGTGGCGCCATACCACTATTTCTTGCACACGTCGTTCATACCGCAGGCATTGCTGATGAACCGCGAGAAATTCGACCGCCTGCCAAGCGATGTGCAAGCCATCATCCGCAAGTACAGCGGCGCCTGGCTTCTGGACAATTTCATTCGGATCAACGCAGACGCCAACGCGCAGATCGTGCGGCAACTTGAATCCGATCCCAAAAGAACGGTCACGTTTCCATCGCCAGCCGACCAGCAGACGGCAGACGCCGTTTTCAAATCGATCGTCGATGCCTACGCGGCGAAAGGTCCCCACAATGCCGAGCTCGTCGGCGCTGCCCGTGCCGCCGTTGCAAAACTTCGCGGCGACAGTGAGGTGCGTCAATGATGCGGACCCGAAGACGTCCGGCAATCGCGATAGCGGGAGTGTATCCAGGCTTGAGCGCCGCGGTGGGCATCCCTGCGATGACGATCGCCCTGCTGCTCTCGTTCGCGGCCGCCGCAGAGCCGATCACGCTCAAGCTGTCGTTCTTCAGCTCGGATCGCTCGCTTCTCTATCTTGTAGGCCCCAAGCCGTTCGTCGACGCGGTCAATGCCGAAGGCAGAGGTCGTGTCAGAATCGAACCGTATTTCAGCAACCGGCTCGGCGGCCCGGAGCATCTCTCGCAACTGATCCGCGATGGCACCGTGGATATCGGTTTCGAAGTCCCGTCCTACGAACGTGCGGTCTTCCCCGATGTCGGCATCATCGAACTCCCCGGCCTGTATCGGGATGCGGCGGAGGCGACGCAGGTTTTCTCGCAGCTCGTCGAGGCCGGCGCTCTCCGCGGCTTCAGCGATTTTTACGTGATCGGGGCCTTTGCCGGCGAGCCGGAAAGCATCCATGCGCGCCCGCCGGTCGTCTCGCTCGCCGATCTGAAAGGCAAACGCATCCGAGTGAACAACGAGATTGAAGCCGAAGATACTCGAGAAGCTCGGCGCCCATTCGTCAATTCTGCTGATCGGCCGGACGACCGAGGCGATCAGCAGCGGGCAACTCGACGGCGCTTTGTTGCCGCCGGTTCCGATGACGGACTTCGGCATCGGCCGGGTGGCGCCATACCACTATTTTTTGCGGACGTCGTGCATACCGCTGACGGTGCTGATGAACCGCGAAGAAATTCGACAGCCTGCCCGGCGACGTGCAGGCGATCATCCGCAAATACAGCGGCATCTGGTTCGTGAACAGCTACATCCGGCTATACGAGGACGCCAACCTGCAGATCATGCGGCAACTGGAATCCGATCCCAAGAGAAAGGTCACGTTTCCATCGCCAGCCGACATGCAAACAGCAGACGCCATTTTCAAATCGATCGTCGACGACTACGCGGCGAAAAGTCCACACAACGCCGAGCTCGTTCGCGCCGCTCGGGCGGCCGTTGCGAAGCTGCGCAGCGCCAAATGAGGTGAAGCCAATGACGCGGATTCCAGGATGTCCGGCTCTCGCGGTAACGAAGTCAAATCCGCGACTGAACGCCGTGGCGGGGATCTGCGCAACGATGCGCCCTGCTGCTCTCGTTCGCGGCCGCCGCAGAGCCGATCACGCTCAAACTGTCGTTCGTCGGATCCGAGGACATCAGCATTTATCGGTATGGGGTCAAGCCGTTCGTCGATGGAATCAACCGCGAGGGAGATGGGCTTCTGAAGATCGATGTCTATCCCAACGGCACTCTCGTCAAGGCCCTGGCCGAGCAGCCGCAAATGGTCCTCGAAGGACGCGCGGACATCGCCTATGTCGTTCCCGGCCAGACGCCCTATCGATTTCCCGACAACGCGCTGATCGAGCTCCCCGGTCAGTTTCGCGACGCCCGGGAGGGAACGCTCGCCTATAGCCGCCTGATCGCCGCCAACGCGTTACGCGGGTATCAGGAGTTCTTCGTGATCGGAGCCTACACGTCCGACCCGGCCACCATCCACAGCCGCAAGCCAATCGACTCGCTTGCCGCCATCGAGGGGCAACGGCTCCGCGCCAACAATCAGATCGAGGCGGAGGTCCTGGAGCGCCTGGGCGCCATGTCCACCGTTCTGCCGGCATCGCAACTTGCAAAGGCGATTGGCAGCGGCGCCATCGATGGCGTCGCCATGGGCCCGACGGCCTTGTTCGATTACGGCATCGGGCCGCTGGCGACGAACCATTACCTCCTGCGTGGCGGCGTAGCGCCAAACCTGCTGGTCATGAACCGCAGGACATTCGACGGTTTGCCCGAAGCGGCGCAGGCGCTCATTCGCAAGTTCAGCGGCGAGCGAGCGGCCGCGACCTGGATCGAGTTCTACGCGCCCTCCGAAACGCAGACCCTCGAGAAGATCAAATCGGATCCCCGGCGCAAGGTGGTCGAACCTTCGCCGTCCGACCTCGAGACCGCGCAGCAAGTCTATCGATCCCTGATCGACGCCTGGGCGGCCAAAAGCTCCCACAACCGCGAACTCCTGAAAATGATCGGGGCGGAACTCGCGACCATCCGGTCAAACAGTCGGTAAGGCGCACATGGAAACGCTCGAAAATACATCCGTCTGGCGCTACCTGGTATTGCTCGTCGTGGTCCTCGGCCTGTTGGTCGGTGGCACGTGGATCACGGTCAAGACCACGACCGATCATCTGCTCTATCGGAACGCAACCCGCGCCGCGCAGAACTGGGCGCAATATCTGGCCGGGAATGTCAGCGACCTGGAGCAGATCGCGGCCGGCGAAACGCCGTCCTCCGCCAGCGTCGCGTTTTTCGAGGCGACGCGCAATGCCGGCGAGGTTTACCGCTATACGATCTTCAATCGCTACGGTTATTCGGTGCTGGTCTCCGACCGCAACAAGATCACCCCCGTCGACGTATCCGACTTCAGCGCCGCCGCCGCCAGTTCGATCAAGGAGGACAAGCCCGTCGTCGATGCCAAAAAAGGCAGCGCGCCCGGCGAGCCGGAGTATTTTTCCGAAGCCTATGTGCCGGTCCTGGTCGGCGAACGTCCGGTCGGCGTCGTCGCCGCCTATGTCGACCAGACCGCAGAACGTAACGATTTCTACCAGGACCTTTCTGGTGGCGGCGGCTGTCGCTCTGCGCGTTGACCGGATTTTCCTTCGGCCTGCCGGCCATCGCGTGGTACCGGCGCACCCGGGAGAAGCAGCAGGCCGATCGCCGTATCCGATTTCTCGCCCACCATGACGTGCTGACCGGCCTCCCCAACCGCGCGCGCGTGATCGAGCGGCTGGAAGGGGCACTTGCGGTGTTACCGTCGACAGACGGCCACGTCGCCGTCCACTTCATAGATGTCGATCACTTCAAGCAGGTGAACGACACGCTCGGCCATGACGCCGGCGATTTTCTGCTCAGAACTATCGGCGAGCGGTTGAGCGCGATGACCGGATGGAGGACATTGTGGGGCGGCTCGGCGGCGATGAATTCGTCGTGGTGCAGACTGGCCTCGCGGGCAGGCAGATGGCCGAGGAGCTCGCCAGGCGGATCACCTCGGTCCTGAGCGCGCCGGCCTATTTCAGGGAACAGGAAATCCGCCCGACATTTACCATCGGCGTTGCTCTCGCGCCCACCGATGGCGCCACCGCCGAGCGCCTGCTCAAGAGCGCGGACCTCGCGCTCTACAATGGCAAGGAAGCCGGCCGCGACTGCATTCGCTTCTTCGAACCGGATATGGACGCGGCGATGCAAACGCGCATCAGGCTCGAACGCATCGTCCGCGATGCGGTGGAGAAAAACCGTTTCGAGGTGTACTATCAGCCGATATTCGAAATGAACAGCAAACACCTGGTCGGGTTCGAGGCGCTGGCGCGCCTGAAAGCGCCCGATGGAACGTCGATCCCCCCGGACGTCTTCATCCCGATCGCGGAAGAACTCCGCCTCATCGACAGGCTCGGGGCCTGGGTGCTGGCGCGAGTCCTGCCGGACGGCAATATCGTGGCCGAAAGGGTTGACCATCGCGGTGAATTTGTCGCCGTCGCAATTCGAATCCGGGATGATCGAGAAGACCGTCGCCACCGCACTGAAGGAAACCGGACTGAAGCCGGACCGGCTTGAACTGGAAATCACCGAGGCGCTGCTGCTGCGCAACAGCGAACCTGTCATGGAGACGCTCAGGCGAATCAAGGCAACCGGAGTTTCGATTGTCATGGATGATTTTGGGACCGGCTATTCGAGCCTGAGCTATCTCTGGAAGTTTCCGTTCGACAAGATCAAGATCGACCGCAGCTTCATGCAGAGCTTCGAAAAATCGGGACACGACGTCGAGACGGTGGTGAAAACGATTATTGCGCTCGGGCGCGAACTGAATATGCGGGTGACTGTGGAAGGCGTCGAAACCGCTGGCCAGGTTGACTTTCTCTACGACGCGGACGCCGACCAGGTGCAGGGCTTCTATTTCGGCCATCCGGAACCGGCTTCCGGAATTAGCAGCGATATTCTCAAGCAAGCTTCCCAAACCGGCCCGGCCGAAACGCCGGCGGCTGCAGATTTGCACGAGGTCAAGCCACCCGAGGGCGCGTGACCCATCAGCCAGGCGAGAATACGCCGGAAGTTATTTCTTACGACGGAGAGGATGGCACCGCCCTCGCAATCGGTACGCTTCGGCAATATGACCGCCTCACTCCACCAGCGCAGTCGCGCCGCCGCTCCCGATCGGGCTGGTGCCCATGCCGGCGCAATTGTTTGAGAATTGCGCGCCGCCCTGAAAATTGATTGTTCCCGCGAGGAGCTGGGTGCAGCCCGATGGATTGGTGATGCCGTTTTGGAAGTTCACTTGCGTGCGGGGAAAATAGATTGCACCGGTGATTGTCATGTTGGCTCCGCCCGCCGAAAGTGCTGCTGTGGTCGTGGTATAGGGGGCGTTCTTGTCTCCGAAGAAGACAAGGCCCGCCGTTGCGCCAGAGGTCGGGGCGCTCAGCGTGACCGTGCGCCGTTTCCAATGGTGACCCGTCCATAACTGCTGCCACTGCCGGTGAGGACGATCGTGACGCCCGTGCCGTTCAGATCACGGCGCCGCCGACATCAAATTTTCCCCTGTTGAGGTAGTAAACGCCGGGATTCAGCTTGATTAGTGCGTCGTTCGTGAACGAGACGCCATTACACCAGTGCCGGGACTTAGGGTCTGGAGTCCCGAATTGCTGTGCCCGTAGCTCTTTGTTGCTGCCAAGGTTGCAACTGCTGAGAGGAGGGCTCGGCACCGGTATCGACACGCCAGCGTAGGGGTCGATATTCGCCGGACATGCCCCCTGGGACGCCTTGCATGTGGGAGCCGAACATTTGGCTACATTATTGATCAGGGCGCCGTTGGTGATCGAAGCTTTACCGGCGACGGACACCGTTTGTTTGGTCGTCAAATTGCCCGCCGCATCGGTGAGATTTAGATCGTACCGCCACTCATCGACAGCGCCGTATTCCCCATGGAACACACCTGCATTCCGCATTGCTTGAGAGTGACCGCCGCGCCATTGGCGATGGTGACCCCGGGGTTTTTGTTGGGGAGGAGCTGCGCCGCGCAGCTTCCTCCCGCTCCCACTATCGCCACCGCCCGCGCGCGACGCTGAACAGACCGCTGCGGAACAGGCTGACCAGGCTCAGCGTCTGCGGCTCGGTGATGATCACCTCGACAGCGCTGTTGTCAGCCGCGTGGTCACCACTCAGCGGCGGCCGGTTCACCGCAACCGTCACGCCACCGACGCCGTCGACGAATCCCGAGAAAACCGGTCGTGCCGCGTGCCTCGACCTCTGGGGCAGGATGGCCTGTTTGAACGGCGGTAGCCCCACCAAACGCTGCCGCATCAGCGGCCGACTGCATCTGGCGTTGTTTGTACAGCAGGAATGCGATCTCCGAACCCAGCGCGAGCGTTCCGAGCGCGACCGGCAGCGTAATGGCCATGATAATTGCGACGCTACCCCGCCGGGCCCCCCGAATACGGCGCGTCAATGCTGCGAGCATCGCTGTGATCCTGTGCGTATGGTCCCGAAACCAATCCGACGGCGGCACTCCTGGCGGATTAAATGAAGCCAACGCTAACTCGGGCTGACGAGGGACCTTTGTCCTGGATCAAAAAGGGCAAAATACGAGATAACGACCGCGAGAGGAAACCTTCAAATCACTGCGGCGTACAACGGCCATCGCTTGGATCGACTTCACCAGAGGTACGGGAAACTTTAGACGTATTCGGGTCAGGCGTCGGACGACATTGACATACGTCAATATGCGATCCGCTGTCGGGGCCAAGCATAGCGGTCGCCGTCGGCTAGACGACAAACACAGCAGGAATTGGGCATCAACCGATTGGTCGCAGGCCTTATTGAGCGGGAACCAGAAGGGCGAGCGAAGATGTTTCAGCTCCATCAAAATTCCAAAGGCAATTCTCTTGGGTCACTCTGGCTAACACTCGCGGCGTGGCTGCAATCGAATTCGCCATCATGACCTCGCATCTCTTTGTCCCCTTCCTCGGTGGCGTCGAGGTCGGCTACGCGGCCTTCCAGGCGATGCAGGCGCCGAAAAGCGCGGCGGAAGCAGGGGCGCTCTATGCTTCGAAAAACGGCTTCGACCCGACGGATATCAGCTTGGCGGTTCGGAATGCATCTGCGGCAACGGAGGTGACGGCGGTTCCCGCGCCGTCAGAATTTTATGGCTGCCCGACAACAGCGGGATTACGCCGCTGGGGACACCGTCCCCCCGCTCCCCCCGCCAAACTGTGCGGACGGGACTTCGCCGGGGACCTACGTTCAGATCAATGCCGTGACGACGCGCGTGTCGCTGGATTCCGAACTCGTTGCTAGGGCTGCCGCCGACGTTCTTGGCGACATCGGTTGTCAGGTTGAGCTAGGCGATGGTACACTCGCCGCGATTGCCATTCATCTTTCACCGACGCGGGTCGACCGCGATCGAGTATGCGATCGTGCTGCCGGTGCTGTTGATGTTCGTGCTTGGTATCATCGATGCCGGGCGGCTGCTCTGGACCTACGTCACGATTTACCGGGCGACCGAGGCGGCCGCGCGTTGTGCGGCCATCAAGGCCGCGGCGCCGGACCTGCTCGACTTCGGCCCAAACCCAAAGCTATGCGGTCGACGCGGCGTGGGGGCTCACGATCACGCACTCCGCTTTCACGGTCAGCAATCCGGCGTGCGGAATGCAGGTCCACGCGAGCTATGATTTCCAGTTCGTCATTCCGTGGTTTCCCCAGTTCGGTGAATCACCGCCTGGAACGACAAGGCTGGTAGCGACCGTATGTTATCCTTTCACGCCGCCGGCCTGAATGGCAATCGGTCTCACCGCTTTGACATGACGTCGATCAGCTGCAGCGCCGCCGGCCCGCCGACGATCAGAAATATGGTCGGCATGATGAACAGCATCATCGGCACGGTCAGAAGGGCCGGAAGCTGATTGGCGCGCTCCTCGAGCTGGATCAGGGCTTCGTCGCGCATCTGTGCCGAGATCACGCGAAGCGCCTGGGCAAGCGGCGTACCGTAGCGAAGGGTCTGGGCCAACGTCGTGACGACCGATCTGATGCTCGGTACGTCGACGCGATCGGCCATTCGCATCAGCGCCTCGTCGCGGCTCGGCAGGATCTGCATGTCCGCCGACGTTATCGCCAGCTCATCTGCCAAAGCGGGCTGGGATTGCTCGAGTTCGATCACCACGCGCGTCAGCGCATTCTCGAGAGAAAGGCCGGCTTCCACGCATACCACCAGCAGGTCGAGAGCCTCGGGCATCGAGGCCGCAACTGCCTTTGCCCGTCGTTTGGCGCTCGATTTGATAAGCATGGGGGGCAACAGCCAACCCGCAATGGCGCCGACCGCAAACGCCAGCGGCGTCCCAAGGGAATTTTCGACAGAGAGGCGACTTGCCCTACCCCGATCACCGCCAGTCCGCCGAGAACCAGGGCGACGAGAACCCGGCCTGCGGTAAAGTAGGAAGATGCCCGAGCAGCCGGAATGCCAAGTTTGGACAATCTCCGAATCATCTCCAGCTCTTCCCGTTCCGAGACCCCTTGCCCGCGCGAGCCGGCCGCACGCTTCTCAAGCGATGGCGACGTGGCTTTAGGCACGACGACAATCTCGGTTTGACCATATCGACGCGCCGCGCGACCGCCTCGCCGCCGATGCGGACGCTCGAGGCGATCAATATCGCCCCGCTGATCACAAGCGCCATCGCTCCAAAAATCGCCAGCAAGCTCGGCGTCGAAGCGAAAACGTCCGGCAGGATCGACATCATGATTTGTCTTCCGTGGTTAGGCCGCCGTCACCCGGCGCATCAATTTCCGCATTGTCAGGAAAGCGAACGCAAGCAATCCTACGGCAGCAGCGAGGATATACTTTCCGCGAGGGTCATACATAAGCGGCGCGATATAGGCGGGGTTCGTGACAAGCAGGGCACCGATTGTGAAGATCGGCAATCCACCGAGCACATAGGCGGAGACCCGCACCTCCGCGGTGGCCGCGATCCCCTTCAGGCGCACGGAGCGGCGGCGCCGTATGATGTCGGAGAGAATCTCGAGCGTGGCCGCAAGATTGCCTCCGGTCGCGTATTGCAAAGTCACAGCGACCGAGAAAAACCGGAAATCCGGCAGGCCCATCTGCGAGCTGATGGCATCGAGCGCCCGTTCGAAGGGGACACCGATGTCCACCTGATCGGTGATCATCGCAAATACCGTGTTGACCGGCGGCGGCGACTTCGTCGCCAACGGAACGCACGGCGGTGACGATCGGCAGACCGGCCCGCAGCATGCGAATGATCATGTCGATGGCATTGGGAAACAGCTCCATGAACTGATGCTCGGCGCGGTTCTGCTCCCGCTTCAAGACCTGTCGTGGAAGGAGGACGAACGCCAGCGCAGCGAGTAGGCCGGCAATCCCTACCGAGTTCCCGAACACGCGATAGCCGAGAGGCCAGGCGACAGCGGCGGACACCACAGCGATGATCAGCAGCTTGAGCCCGCCGCTTCGCATCCCCCACCGATACGGCACGCCGATGGAAAACAGGCGCCGCGCAGCGTCGTCGATCCAGGCCGGCTGGCAGGCTGCTGCGGACCTGAGACTGGCTTGTTCGCGCTGACCGGAGGTCGAGCGACCAGATCGACGCGCTGCTCCACCTCCAATCTTGCCGCCCGGCTCAGCATGAGGGCACCGATCAGAGACCGCCGCTCGCGAGCAAGAACAGGATAACGGCGATCTGGAGCTGGAGCATGAGATCAGGCCTCGCTGTTCCCATGCGGACCGAGCGTATCCAGGAACGCATTGGCCAAGCCGAAATATTCGAGCCGCGGCAGAAAGCGCGGCCGCGCGGGCGCGGCTCGAACGTGCCGCGCAGCGTGCCGTCGGCATTCTCGCCGAGATATTTGAATAGAAACAGGTTTCCGAATGAAATGATCTCTCCTTCGAGCCCGGCCACGTACGCAACCTCGGTGACCCGGCGCACGCCGTCGCGCATGCGCTCGGTCTGGACGACGAGGTCGATGGCGCTGACGATCTGGCCGCGGATCGCGCGCATCGGCAGGTTGACGTTCGCCATCAGCATCATGTTCTCGATGCGGGCCAGCGCGTCGCGCGCGGAATTGGCGTGGATCGTCGACATCGAGCCGTTGTGGCCGGTGTTCATCGCCTGCATCATGTCGAAGGCCTCGGGGCCGCGCACCTCGCCGACGATGATGCGGTCGGGCCGCATGCGCAGCGCAGTTGCGCACCAGATCGCGCTGGGTGATCTGCGCCGTGCCCTTCGATGTTGGCGGGGCGCGTCTCGAGCTGAATGACGTGCGGCTGCTGCAGTTGCAGCTCGGCCGCGTCCTCGATGGTGATGATGCGCTCGCTCGGATCGATCATGCGCGACAGCGCGTTGAGCAGCGTCGTCTTGCCGGAGCCGGTGCCGCCCGAGATGATGATGTTCAGCCGGCAGCGCGCGGCGATCTCGAGCGCCCGGCCGAGCTCGGCGAGACGCGTGCCGAGCTCGACGAATTTCGAGAACTCCATGACGCTGCGCGAGAATTTGCGGATCGAGATGCACGGTCCCTTCAGGCTGAGCGGCGGAATGATGACGTTGACGCGGCTGCCGTCGGCCAGCCGCGCGTCGAGCATCGGGCTCGACTCGTCGATGCGCCGGCCGACCGACGAGGCGATGCGCTGGGCAACGTGCAGCACGTGCGCATCGTTGCGGAACTGGAACTTGGTCAGCTCGAGCTTGCCGCGCCGCTCGACATAGATCATGAAGCGGCCCGTTGACCAGGATGTCGGCGACCGTGTTGTCGCGCAGCAGCGGCTCGAGCGGTCCGAGCCCGACCATTTCGTCGACGATCTGGCGCGCGAGCACTTCCTGCTCGCGCTGATTGAGAGGCAGCCTTTGATCGCTCGCGATCTTTGCCACCATCTGCTGGACACGAATTGCCAGTTCGTCACGGGTCAGCAGTACCGCAACGGCCGGCTCGATCTTCGCCAGCACCTGTTCGTGAATGGAATCGCTGACGGTCATCGAGGCACGACCAAGTTCCGCTTCGGTTCGAAGCGGTACCGGCGCCCGCGCCGCGATTGTTCGATCGACTGAACCGACTACCTCCGGCTTCCGCTCCTCTCCGCCCTTTTTTCCGAAATCGGACATGGATTTATCCAAACAGACGCTTGAGGAATGAGGGCGCCGAAATATCCGGGTCTCCGGTGAGCTGATTGACCAGCGGATTCAGAGCGGCCTGAAGTCCCGCGCAGCCCTCGATGGCCTTGATACCGAGAATTGAGGCTTTCCCGACGTCGCGCTGATACGGCACAATGATGTCGGGGGCCTTCCCGACGGCACGACTGAACTCCGCCGGCGGCAGGCCGCCGACGGCACCGTTCTGGTTCAGGATGTGGATTGTCGTTCGCTCCGGCGTGTTGGGTCCGATTTCCTTTTGCCAGCGAGAAACGTCGCGCGCGCTGACCAGGCTTCCGTTGCTGACCAAGACACACAGACTCGGCAGGTGCAGCGCTTTCTTGAGCGTGGGTCCCAGCAGCGCCGGGACGTCGATGAAAACAAACCGGTACCGGCGCAGAAGAATCTCGATCAGCGAAAGCAGAGCGGCCTCTTCGACAGCCACCTGGCCGTCGAGCGGTTCCAGTGACGCAAGCAGGTCGAGGCGAGGAGCGACATGGATCACGCCGCGCTCGAGAAACAACTCATCGACCCGTTCCGGGCGCGCGAAGGCTTCGGCCAACGCACCGCTTGGGGACGTGTCGAGCTGGAGCGCCGCGTCCCCGTTGGCAAGGTCGAGGTCCATCAGCATGACCCAGCGCTTGTGCGCATCCGCCAGCCGCCAGGCCGTGCTGACAGCAATCGTCGTGGCGCCAACGCCGCCGCGCACACCAAGCACGAAGACCAATCTTCCGGTGCGGGAGTTGGCCCGACTTCTCGACCCCCGTCAGAATGACCTCACACGCATGAGTAAAGACATTCCTGACGAGTGGCTTGTAAAGATATTCGGAGACACCGGCGTACTTGAGTTGGCGATACAATCTGATGTCATTATCGCGGCCAATGACGATCACGCCGGTTCCAGGTTCGCAGACCTGCGCCAGCTCGCCGATGCGCGCTACCGGGTCGTCGACATCGCTGATATCGACGACCAGCAGCCGTGGAGAGGTTAGCGCGGACATGGCGGCCGTGGCGGTCCTAACGTCACCTGTTGTGAATTTGACATTCGACAGGCCGAGATCGTTGAACGATTGGCGGATGAGGCCCGCGGAATTCTCATCCGAAACATAGACCAGCGCCGTCGATTCCTTGTCACTTGCAACTGCCGGGGCGACATCACTCACTGCGTAACTCCTTCCGCGCCGACGGACGGATTGCCGCTCTTCTGCGGCGCGACGGGGACAACGATGCCTTCTTCCACCGCGGCGGGAGCGCTGAGGATCGCCTCGCGCGGCGGCACGGTGCGGATCGATTTTTCGATGCTGCTCCCGGTTGTGAAAGGACTTCGCCTTGTTTTGCCGGGATTGTTTGAGGGCCGGCGATACGTCGGAGGCCCAGGTCCCGACGCCTCTCGCTGACGCCGCCGCCGGAACACCGCCACCTTCCAGGGCTCGAACCGACACTCCGAGCCGGCCGAGCTGGCTGGCGACGAACAGCGTTTCCGCCTGCCGCGGGCTAACCTCGAGGCTGACTGTCTTGGGAAGCTGCGATTCCAGACTACCGATTCGCCGTTCCGCCGGCGCGGCTCTGGCTGCGGCGCTGAGCGACTGGTCAACCGCAAGGACGCGCACGTCAACCAGCACCGTCTCGGCCACTTCCTTGCGCGATGGCTCAACGGTATCGCCGAAACTTTGAATCAGGATGACGTCGATGCGGTCACCCGGCAGCATCAAGCCGGACAAGCTTTGCGACGCATCCACCGTTATTGAAACAGCCCGGGTCCCCGGCTTCAGGACCGCCGCCAGGAAGCCCCTTTCGTTGGGTTTGACGAAATCGCTGGCGACCAGGGGTTCGCCCTGGCCGAAATCGCGCCGCGCCACCGCGCCCAGCAATTCGGATTCATGCACCTGACCCCGCATCAGGCTTCCGACCGTAACATCGGTTCGCCCGACATCCCGCCAGGCGATATCGTCCGCGCGCAGCAACGCGCCGGTGCGGATCGGCCGCGCAGCCACCAATATCGCCGGTTGAACAACAGGAGCGGGGGCTTTGGCTTCCGTGACCGCACTACGATCCCTCTGGAAAAACCAGACCGACGAAAGCGCCAATCCGGCGACCAGCGTGAGGACGCCTAAAGCGAGCAGGAGGTTGCGGACAAGCATTGGATAGCCTCACTGACGATCCGGTAGATGACTCCGGCCAGTACAGCCAGCGCATACGGCATCGGCTCGCCGGCCGCGATCCGCACCCGCTCGGCAGTAAGCAGATGTCCGAGGTCCCGTAACTTATCGCGAGCATCCCGGGTAGCCGCCGGACAGAATCGAGGCTCCGGAATTCTTGCCACGATCGCGCGCATGACGAGGTAGGCGACGCCCATCAATCCGCCGGCCACGGCAATGCCCAGTAACAAGGCTCCGGCGTCGGACAACGGGAAGAGAAGAGATACGGCGGCAATCAGCTTGACGTCGCCGCCGCCGATCCATTGATGGTGAGCAAGAAGGCCCAGCGCGACGACAATCGACGCCGCGGCGAGAAGATCGAACAAGATCAGTCCGGGCGCCGACACGAGACGACGACCGACGCCGCACACCGCGATGACGAGCACCAGGCGATTGGGAACGATCCGGCACCGAAGATCGACCAGCGCGACCGCAAACAGTGCCGCCACGCTGGCAATCAAAAGTATCGCGGACAATATCGCCGCACTCATGAGACTTCCGATGGTTGTGAGCACTCCCAGCCAAGCGCGGTTGCAGACTATAGGAAAATTCCGCAGGTTGGTGCCGACGGCTGTGACCGCAACGATGATTGCGACCGCTATCAGCGACGCGATGAGTCCGTATTCGATGGCGGTGACACCCTTCTCCGAATCAATCGACAAGTATCTGGAAATTTTCCGGGCCAACGTACGCATGGTACTTCTCCTGGTGAGATGATCCCTTTCCTACATAGGATACCCCCATTGGTTCCATCTTGACCTGCATCAAGAAAAACCTGCAATTTTTGCTGATTCCGCTCGCCACGCCCGCTCCCACCGATCCGCGGCGATGGTTGGGCGATGTCTTCCATGATGGGTATCATATCAACGAGGCAGGATAACCTGCCTCGTTGAACGGCAGGTCGCATTTGAGCGATCGGAACCGCGGGTTCCCGCAATAGGTGAGGCTGACTTACCTGTTTCCCTGCTCGCACAACGCGTTGCAAGCCCTTAGCCGCTGTTACGGCCGCGCCGACGAAACCAGCGAGTTGATCAGCGCGATATTGGCAGTGATGGTGGGATCGCCGGGCTGCCGCGCGTAGGCTTTCATGAAGTACCTGCGCGCGACGGTGAACTGGCCACGCAGAATATACGAGTAGCCCATGTTATCTGAGGATTTGCGGCGTCTCGCCCGAAAGTCTGATCGCCGTCCGGTACGCCCGATCGGCGAGATCGAAGCGCCCGATATGGTCATAGCTCCCGGCCAGCCCGATCCAGGCGTCGGCGTTGTTTGGATCCTTTTCGACAACATCGCGGAAATACCGCTCCGCCAGACCGTAGTTACCACGGCTGAAATGCTGCAGGCCGAAGCGGAACGGCTCGCTGGCTGGAACATAGGCCAGTTCCAGGGACTGCGGCACTGTCGAGGTGGTGGCGACATCCTGGACTTCCGCTGCGGCAGGGGCGCCACCGACGGTTTCGCACGCGGCCAGTCCCGTCGCGATCGATGCGGCCATGAGGCAAAGGACAAGCCGCGAAACATCGAATCCAGGCGTCATCCGTTTTTCCCGTTCGCCGGCAACCGGTGCCGTAATCTTGTCCACGTGTAGCCTCCAGGGCACAGGGCGCCAGCGAATGGTCACGGCCCGGTTGTTGTCGTTGTTCCCCCGCCCCGCCCCCGCCTCCCGCACCCGAGGTCGACGGGGCCTGGGACTGCACGCCCGTGGTGTTGTAGATCGGCGTAATTGGCGGCGGCGTGAATTGCAGCCTTCCGCGCCGGTAGCGTTCGATCCCGCCGGCCATGCGTTCGCCGTTCGCCGGGATGCGGCGGTTTCGAACATGACGCGGCCATGGATCGATCATGTGCGTTACCGCGTTGATGTCCCTGGCATTGCCCGCGCTCGCCGTAACGCCTTCGATCCGCTCCAGATATGGCTCGAAAAATTCGTACCGGAGATCGTCGGCACCAAGGCCGACAAGATCGCCGGCACGGGCCTCAGGGGCCATGATCAATGCCGCGAGGGCGATCGATCCAGCGGTCGTCATTCGAGCGAACCTGCGCATGGCGTCACCTCATTTCGCATCGACCGGCATGATGTAGCCCGTGGGAAGACGATCGCTTCCTCCCGGCGGTCCGACGACGTCGTCGCTCTTCTTCTTGCGCACGTCGGTTTGGCCGAGAAGAAACAGATCGACGTCATTGCTGGGCGCGCGCGAATCCAGAGGCGATGCGATCTTCTGGCCGGGAACACCGGGCGCCACCAGGTGCGCCGTCACGATCACCACCAGGTCGGTCTCGCTCTGCTGATATGACGAGCTGCGGAACAGCGAGCCCAGCACCGGCACCGAACCGAGCCACGGCACTTGCGATATATCTCGCAGACCGTCGCTCTGCAGCAAACCGGCAATGGAGAAGCTCTGCCCGTCGCGCAACTCGACCGTGGTGCGCGCCTCTCGCAGGGTCAAGGCCGGAATCCGGAATCCGGAAATGACCACGGCATTTGCAAAATCGAGTTGGCTCACCGAGGGGGTCAGGCGCAGGTTGATAACGCCGTTGGCCAGCACGGTGGGAACGAAGGTGAGTTGAACTCCGAACGGCTTGTATTCCGTTGTGATCAAAGGAGTAGATCCCGCGGAAGGCTGTACCGACGGTACGGGAATTTGGCCGCCGGCGATGAAGCTCGCGGTGTCGCCGGAGAGCGCGACAAGGTCGGGCTCCGCCAGCCGGCGTATCAATCCCTTGGTTTCCAGCGCGGAGATCAGGACGTCGATGTTGCCAACGCCACTGTTGAGGACACGGGCAAGCGCAACGCCGAAAGGCGCCGACGTTGCGGTTCCAGCAAAGGTCCCGAGGCTTTGGAACAAGGGCACGCCGCCAGGACCAGGTCCCGCCTGGGTTATCGGCCCCGGACTTACGCCTCCCAAGCCAGTGTTGACCCCCCGATTTCCGGCGCTGTTGGAGGCTAACAAATTCACGCCCAGATCGCGTCCCGCGGTGCGGGTCGCTTCGAGAAAGCGGACCCGCAACATGACCTGCTGCGCCGAAGCGATGCTCATCGCATTGGCGACGGGAAGGTCTTTGCCTGCCATCGACTTGGCCAGCGTCATCGCCTGGTCGGCGACAAGAGCGTTCTGCACCTGGCCGCTGAGCACGATCTGGCCATTGCTGCTCGAAACCCGGATGCCCCGTGCGCCGGTACTCGACACGATCTTTTCGCGCAGGCTCTCGGTATCGAGCCTGACATCCACATCGATCACGCTGACAAGTTTCTTGTCCGCGTCAAAAATCGACAGATTGGTCGTACCGACCTTCTTCCCCTGGATATAGAGCGAATGCTCCGACATCGGCAGCGCCTCGGCAATGTCGGTCGCTCCGACGATTGCCGACGCAAACGGCTTGACGATGCGGATGGTGCGCGACTTGTTGATGGTCACCACGAGCTGGCGACTGTCCACGCGTTCGTTTTCCCAGACGTGCTCTTGCGCTTGCGCAGGAGGAACTCCCGCCAGAAATCCCGGGCCGCTTGCCCATGCAAGCAGCGAAAGGAACGCAGCGACCTGGCGCAGGTCAGTAACGCCCAGCCTTCGCCAGATCTCCGCAAGCACATTCGGCCACATCACTTGCGCCCCCCTGCCGCAAGCGCATCGCGGCCTCACGCCGACCTACGTTCGCAAGCATCGCTGTCCATCCCCGATTTCGCGAAGAAGCGGCTTACCGGCCACACACACGGCCGCGCTGTCATTGCGCCCACAGCGGATGGTCCATCTTTTCATCAACCGGATGCCGCAAACAAGCCGATCCAGTCTCGCCGTTTTCCAACGATACGACCCCTGAACTATGTTGCCTCTTCGAGAGCAACGGGTTTCTTGTCCTCGACTCTCAGGAGCCATCATCGTCGTCGCTTGCCCGACTGTCAAACCGGGATACGCCTTCGGCAAGTTACAGGTCAGCCATGCTGACTAAATAAGCACGAGCGGATGAAAAATCCGGCGGCCATAGCAAAACAGCGTATTCCCATCGTCGGCATCAAAATCAATATCGGCAACAGTTCCCGCGCCACGAAATGCGCCACGCGCCGGTCAGCAACAGTGTAGCCGATGCGCGTCGATTTTCGGACGCCGGCCCGCTCAATCGCCGGATCGCCAACCGCCTCGGCAATGCCGCCCAGAAACCTAAACGACTTGATCGGCCTCGGCTTCGCCGTCATCCCCTCAGGCAAGACCACGCTGTCGCTCGATCCAACCGGGTGGCGAGTGCTTGCGCAAGCATGCACCTGAGTTCATCCCTGTTCTCGGGTGACGAAATTCCTGGGCACGCGCCGCGACGCCCACGATCGAAACCAGAAACGCAGCATCTGCGGCCGGCGAGGCAACAAAAACTTTCCGCTCAGAAATTTTCTCGAGGACACAAAAGCAAGGCTCAATTTTGGGCTCAATCTGACCGAGGATGGCAACAATCGCATTTGACGGCTCGATTGGTTGCCAACACTTCGGATCTTTTCGCGAGCCTCGCTTTATCCGGTGGTGCTGCCAGCTATCCCAACGGCAATAATTCGGCTCAGGAACCATCGACAAGGGAAGCATTACTGACCTTTCCTGGATTTCGACTTTGACACGGATCAACGGGAAGTCGCTGCGGCGATATCAACGTGAGTTTCGAAATCGTTCAAACCGCCGTCGAATGCCACAAGGAATGAAGGCAAGATCGGTATCCAGGCTTTGTCATTGGACAGGACGACGGTGAAATCGATTTCGAAAGTTGGGCGCTGCAAAGACGTTGGTGAGGGCTCCGCCACAACAGGGCTGAGATTTTGAATACCTGACACTCGTGCACACTTCGGATTGCGGATGCACAGCGGATATCGCGATGACGATGGCCAAGTCGACGGCGCAAGAGAAACCATATCCCGGCAGCGCCGAGATCGAAGAGTTGGTGCGCGCGGCATTGATCCGACAACTCTACAGCACGCCCCCGTTCGCGCTGCTGAATCCCCTCATCGCGGCGATTGCCGCGCTGGCGCTGTGGCCTGTCTATCCGAAATGGGTCATCGCGTTCTGGTTCGCGCTGGGGTGCCTGGTCACTGCCGTTCGCTTCGTCGATCGCCGGCGATACCTGCGTCGAACTGATCAATTGCACGAAGCCGAAACCTGGGGCCGGCATTTCACGCTTGGTACCATCGCAGCCGGCTGCCTGTGGGGCGTTATGGCCTCGGCCGTGCTCCTTACGCCGGACACCGAATACCACTTATTCGTGTTCGAATTGCTTGCCGGCCTGGCTGCGACCGCGGTCGGCACAATGGCTGTTCATCTGCCGGCCATGCTTGGATTCGTGGTCCCGATACTCACGCCACTCCTTGTCGCCACCTTTGCAAGGCCGGGCAACGTCTCGGTCTATCTGGGCTCTGGGGCTGACAGCGTTCGCAAGCGTGATCGTCGCGATTGGACGAACCGTCAATCGCCGGGCAGCCGATACGCTGCGGCTTCAGATCGCCGGGCGCTCTCTGGCCGATAACCTCGAGACAGCCTCCGCCGATTTGCGGCGGCGCGATGCTATCCTTGGCGCGATGTTGGCCAGCGCGACCAACCTGCTGCGCTCCTTCGATCTCGATCAATCCCTGGACGCGGCGCTGAAGCTCGCCGGCGAATCCACCAATGCCAGCCGGGTCCGCATCCTCCAGAACTGGCGAGCTCCCGACGGAAGACTCTTCGCCTCAGCGCGCTACGAGTGGAGCGCTCCCGGAATCACGCCAGGGTTGGGCAACCCGCCGCATCCTGACGTTCCTGACATTGATTTCAGGGCGATGGGTCTGGACGACTGGGAGCGCACGATGGGCAAGGGAGAGGCCAGGACGGCTATCACCCGGCTGCTTGAACGCCCGGCCCGGGAACTTCTCGAACAATACGGAATAAAGTCGGTCCTCGCGGTGCCGGTGTTCGCCCAGGGCAGTTGGTGGGGCGAAATTAGCCTTGATGATTGCGACACCGAACGGAGCTGGTCCCCGGTTGAAATCGACACGCTGAAAACGATCGCGGAACTTGTCGGCGCCGCAATCGGCCACGGGCGGGACCTCGGCGAGCTCGAGACAGCGGCGCGCATCATTGAGAACAGTTCCACCATACTCTTCCGGATGCGGCCCGCGCCGCCCTACCAGCTCACCTACGTATCGCGAAATACGGATCGCTACGGCTATGCGAGGGAGCAGTTTCTATCGCAACCCGCCTTCTACATGGACATCATTCATCCCGAGGACCGCGCGAACGTAGCAGAGCGATGTAATGCGCCTCGCCCAAATGCAAGGCGGCGCCGCAATCGCCAGGGAGTATCGAATCCGAAAAGCGGACGGCACCTACGTCTGGTTCGAAGGCCGCTTCCGCGGCATCTACGACAAGAGCCTCCGGCTGACGGAAATCGAAGGCATCCTGATTGATATCAGCGAGCGCAAGACAAGCGAGGCGACGATCACGCGATTCGAGATGACCGATCAACTCACGGGGCTCGCGAGCCGGAAGGGCTTCATGGAGCAGCTCACGCACACGTTCGTCGCGGCGAGGCGCGGGGCGACCGGGTTTGCGATCCTCTATCTCGACCTCGATCGCTTCAAGGACATAAACGACGTGCTTGGCCATACCAAGGGCGACGAATTGCTCATCGTCGTCGCGAACCGCCTCCGGGAGGTTCAACGGGCTACCGATGACGTCGCGCGCTTTGGCGGCGACGAGTTCGCGGTGCTCCAGAGGGACGCGCCCGATCCGTCCAATGCCGGCGCGCTGGCAAGCAGAATCCTGACGGCGCTGTCCGCGCCTTACGATATCGGGACCGAGGTCCACATCACCGCCAGTATCGGCATCGCGGTCTACGATGCTGACGTCGCGGGACCGGAGGAACTGATGAAGCGGGCCGATCTCGCGCTCTATCGCGCGAAGGACGCGGGTCGAAATCAGTATCATTTCCATTCCGAAGCGCTCGATATCGAGGTGCGCGAGCGCGTGATCCTCGGCGAGGAACTGCGCACGGCTCTGGGACGCAATGAGCTGGAAGTGTATTACCAGCCACAGGTCGCGGTACCGTCGGGAAAGATCAATGGAATCGAGGCACTCGTGCGCTGGAACCACCCCTCGCGCGGGGTGCTGCTGCCCGGCAGCTTCATTCCCATCGCGGAGAAGGCCGGGACGATCATCCGGCTTGGTCTCTGGGTCTTCGACGACGTCTGTCGACAGATTGCGCTGTGGCGCGCGGAGCTTCCGACGCTGCCGGTGGTCTCGATCAATTTGTCCGCCGCCCAGCTGGCGCCCGCGCTCGAATTCGATCGTGCGTTGGCCGCGATTTTCCGCAAGCACGGCATCGACGGCACCGCAATCGAGCTTGAGCTAACCGAATCCGTGCTAATGCAGACGACGCGCGAAAACGGTCAAATGATCGAGCGGCTGCGTGCGCTCGGTGCATCGATCGCTATCGACGACTTCGGGACCGGCTACTCCTCGCTGGAATACCTGGGCACCTTTCGGGCCAGCCATATCAAGATCGCACAGGAGTTTGTCCGCGATATCGGTTCCGATGCGGGGCATGTCGCGATCGTGCGCGCCACCATCGGTCTCGCGCGCGAGCTGGGAATCAAGGTCATTGCCGAAGGCGTCGAAACGGCGCAGCAGCTGGATTTTCTGATCAAGGCTGGATGCGAAAACATTCAGGGTTTCTATTTTAGCCGTCCAGTTCCCGCCTCGGAAGCCGGCCGAATGTTGCGCGCAGGCCGACTGGACCCGGCTCAACCGGACCGCGGCCAGCCGCCGTCGAGCATTGTGGCTGGCACGGATGCGCACTCGAGTGATGCGGTTTGAAGTTGCCCGGAAGGCCTGGCATGAGCGCGCATATCGCTCCACGATCATTCTCAAATTGGCAACGCTGCAAATCGTTGCATCCCGTCTCGCTACTGGGTCGATCCTGCCGACGGGGATTGCCGCTCGCGCCTCGTTCCGGAGCAGTTTGTACCTAGATCTTGATCAAGGCCGCGTTCGCCAAGTTCGTTCGCCACATACAAACCGGCATAGACCTCGAACTCGATCAAGCCTGTGGAAGCTTGATGAATGGCAATATCGTATCGTCGAGCGCGTAACGATTCCGTCCCGCGCGCTTGGCCGCATACATTCGGGAATCGGCCTGAGCGACGAGACGTTCGACGTCCGGTTCGGCATCGGCGTCGGACTGCACCACGCCGATGCTTGCGGTCAGCGGCCTGCCGTCTGGCATCGTGCCGATTCCGTTACTCGCAAGCCGCTCGATCACGGCAACGGCGCCCGGCTCGTCGATATCGGTCAGCACGATCAGGAATTCCTCGCCGCCCCAGCGGATCGGAATGTCCTGGAGGCGGACGATGCGCCGCAAGGCCTGTGCCACCTCGAACAGCACTTCATCGCCGACCTGGTGTCCGAATTTGTCGTTGACGGCCTTAAAATGATCGATGTCCAGGAACAGTACCGTGCAGGGGCTCCGCCGGCGGAATGCGATCCGCAATTGCGTGCGCACGACCTCCTCGCCGAATTTCCGGTTGATCAGCAGGGTGAGCCGGTCGTGCGCGGCTTCCTCGACGGACCTGGCGAAGCTTTCGAGCTGGAAGGCACTGGCGAATATTGCGACCGAGCCGACGTACAGCAGCCGGAACAAGGCCGCCAATGTCGCCACGAGTTCGGGCTGCGCCGGCCAACCTTGGGCATTGACCCACATCACGAGCATGATCGGAGCGAGCAAGGCTGCGGATTCGATCAGGGTCAAAGGGAAAATCGCGATGCCGATCGCGAGAACATAAACTTCATAGAAATATGCGTCCGCGACATTCACGGGCACCTGCTCGGAAGATACCCTCAGCACCGCCATGGTAAAAATCTCCCACAGGCACAGCCAAGCCACGAGACCACCTACCACCAGGAAGGCGTTGAGTTCGGGAGAGCCTCCCTTCCTTCGCCAGAACCACAACAGGCCCAGAAACACCACGGCGGTGAGGCGTCCCATGCTAAGCTGTTGCCAGGCTGAAGCCGGCAGCAGGAGAGCGTCCCCTGCGATCCAGACCGGGGACATCAGCGCGAGGACCAGACACATCCACCGCGCGCGCTCTTCCACCGCCTGCATGCGGTAGCGGCGAAGCACGGCCGAGTGGGTCCTTTGGGTGGCGACGCGGACGAACGCATCGCCAAGGCCGAGTTCGCGGAACCGTGCGGCAATCGGCGCACCAATGCGCGAGGGTAGCAGGAAATTGGACAACTCATCCCCCTCGAATGGAGCCGACTGTGTGTTCGTTGCGCCGGACCCGCACGGACTTGGTCCGCCGACCGATCGTCGCAATTGCTGCCCCGCTATCCCCACCCCTTTACGCGCGGAACAAATCCAGCCGCGTCGCCCTAGTCTTCCGGAAATTCGAAAGTCCCAACATCATAACTTCTCGAACCCGACGTGACATGCGCGAACATCGTTTGTGGGTGGCGGTCTGAACAGGATTGCCGCCGGATCGTCGATCTCGCGCGCCAGGCCTCCGAGGACGCCTCGGGCGGCTTTACGCAGCCAAAGAGGCAGGTACGGATCGACGGAATTGATCCAAGCCTCGGAGAACGCGGCGCCGCCCTGAAGAACGCCCGTGACCGGGCCGTGGAAAGTGCCGAATAGGCCAGAAAATCCAGTGCGGTTGCTCGCAGATCGACCCCGCCGCCGTCGATGTTTACCCGCCCGATGCGGGAAAAGCGTGTTTCGGGCGACGCCGCGGCCCGCAAAGCCTACCTCGCCAGCATTGTCGATGCGGTGATCGTTTCGGACGACAAAATCCGAAAAATCGGCTCGAACGATAACATCCGATCGACCCATTCGGCCCCAAGGGCCAACCCACGCCAGTGGTTCGCAGATCAGACCAGAAATGGTGCCCAGGGGCGGGATCGAACCACCGACACTGCGATTTTCAGTCGCATGCTCTACCAACTGAGCTACCTGGGCACTTCCAGCCACGGGGGCTTGGGAGCGGCGGTTTATAGTCAGGCCGGGAGGCGCTGTCCACCATGCTTCGCCTTCGGCTACGCATGGCGCAGCCGTCGGATAACTGGAGGCGAAGCG
>CAWAXR010000030.1:0-123715 GCA_963786045.1 uncultured Alphaproteobacteria bacterium
CATTACCGGACCTCCGCTCCAGCCCCTGCCAAACGGTTGTCGATCTCGCTGCGAAGAGCCACAAAGTCGATGGGCTTTGTCAGGAGCGCCTCCGCTCCGCCCTCCAGGGCTTTTCGCCTGGTATCCGTGTCGCCGTAGGCGGTGATCATAATAACGGGGACGTCCGGTCGTGCTGCCTTGGCCTTTGGCAATAACTCAAGGCCGGTCATTCCAGGCATGTTGATGTCGGAAAGGATCAGGATCAACGATGCACCCGCCGCATCACTGATCAGTTTAAGCGCGCTGTCTGCCGATTGGGCAAAATCCATCGTGAAGCGGCCGTCGCGGATGTCGCGTCTGAATTGCTGGCGAAATAGCGCCTCAACATCGGGCTCGTCGTCAACAACAAGAATAAGCAAGCTCATTTGTCTGCGCCTGCTTTGCCCGTGGCTGCAATGCGCGGAAGAATGACCCTGAATTCGGTGAACTCGCCGAGCTTTGTGTTGACCTCGATCGATCCGGCGTGCTGCTTGACGATAATGTCGTAGCTGAGGGACAGGCCGAGGCCGGTTCCTTCGCCGGGTGGTTTGGTCGTGAAGAATGGATTAAACATTTTGTCCTTCACTTCGGGAGGGATACCGCTACCGTTGTCGCGAATCCTTATTTCGACACGATCGCCGAGGTTTCTGGTAACTGCTGCAAGGGTGGGCTCATAGCCCTCGCTGATCTCCCCCTTGCGCTTTATCGCGGCATAAAAACCGTTCGAAATCAGGTTGAGGAGTACGCGGGTAATCTCTTGCGGGAAGAGATCAACTTGCCCGGTTGCAGGATCAAAAGACCGTTCCAACTTAATATTGAATTCCTGGTTCTCAGCTCTGGCACCGTGATAGGCAAGATTGAGGCTTTCATCGACAATGGCGTTGAGATCGACTGGCCTGCGTTCGCCAGCCCCTTCGCGCGAATGCAGCAACATGTTCTTGACGATTAAGTCGGCGCGCCGGCCGTGTTGGACAACCTTTTCAAGATTACCCTTCAGTAAGTGAGTTAGTTCCTCGGTTTCCCTTCGCGTGTTTTTGTCTAGATCTACCGGCTTTAGCGTGTCGGTCAGTTCATCGACTAGTTCTGCTGACAGGGCGGAAAAATTGTTAACGAAATTGAGCGGGTTCTTGATCTCGTGCGCGATGCCGGCGGTCAGTTGACCGAGGGAGGCGAGCTTCTCAGTCTGGATCAGGCGGTCCTGCGCGGTACGCAAATCCTCCAGTGATTTGGCGAGATCGCGTGTCCGCGCTTCCACACTTTCGAACAAGCGCGCATTCTGGATCGCCAGCACCGACTGCGCCGCAAACGTCTGCAGCAGATCAACGGTGTGTTTGGGGAATTCGCCGAGCCGCTTGCGCCGGACTACAAGTGCGCCGACAGCGCGGTCGACACCCAGCAATGGTACAATCAGCAGGGCGCGGAACCCTGCGCGGACGATGATATCAAGGACTGATTTCGGATCGTCCTGAATGTCCGAAATCTGGATCGGCTTCTGCTGCTCTACCGCCCGGCCGATCGCTGTCTCGCCAACGTGGATATGACGGTCTTTGATCTCGGCGATGATCGTATCGTCCATTCCACAGGTCGCGTGCAGCCGGAACTCCTGACTTTCCACATCGAATACGTAGATTGTCCCCGCGTCGGCTCCGGAGAGCTGCGTCGCTTTGGTGACAATGGCGTACAGCACGGTCTCGAGGTCGATCGTCGAGTTGACTGCCTGGCTTACCTCGCCGAGCGCGCGCAGCTCCTCGACCGATTGTGCCAACTCTCTCGTGCGCTCCTTGATCTGTTGCTCTAGCCGATCAGCCTCGAGCGCCTTGTCGGCAAGCAAATCATCGCGCTCCAAGGTATTCTTGCGAAAAATTTCGACCACTCGCCCCATTTCGGTGATCTCGTCATTACCGGAAATGTCGACCGAACTGTGGTGACGGCCACCGGCGATGGCGAGCATGCCGTCGCTCAAACGCATCAGACGGCGGATGATATTGCGGCTGACGTAGAGCCATACGATCAAGATCGAGCTGAGCAGGCTCAAGGTCGCAAACGAGAGGAGGGCTTGCGCGCTCAATCGTTGAACGGAGAGGGCGTCCTTGGCCGATGAACTCACATCGGTTTCGGCCTCCGATACCAGACGATCGACCGCCGCAGTGAGGCGAACAGACAAGTCGGCGTTTTCGGCGATCAGTTTCTCGGCATTGCCCACCAGATCCAGCTCCTGCCCGCGGATCGCGAGTACGGCGCCTGAGCCGATGGCGAGCGTGCGAATGCGTCGTAACTGATCGGAGAACAGAGCACGCAGTTTCGGATCGAGATCTTCCGCCTTCATATCGAGATCGTCCAGGCCCCGGCGCAGTTGGAATTCAACTACTGGAAGGCGTGCTTTTTGGCCGATGGTTGCCGCTTGAACGAGTTGGTCGACAACGGCAGACCAACCGCGTTGCGCAGTCTGCGCCGCCCGGTCGAGAACGATCGCTGCTGCGAGATCGCGACCCCTTTGCGGGCTTGGCTCAGCATCGCGCTTGCGGGCCTCCTCCAGGGCGCGGCTAATTTGCATCTCCAAGACGTCGAGCCATGGCGCAAATAGTCGGTCGACCTCTTTATTGGCTTCGAACAGGGCCTGCAGCAGTGCAGCAAGGTGCTCCCTGGTCTTGAGACGCAGTCCCACGAGGTTTTCAAGTTCAGCCAGATTGGATCGCAAGGAATTGACCAGCAGCTGGATCGTAATCGCCGCTCCACCTGACGTCTCTGAGCGTGCGACATCATTGAGACCGACGATCAGGCGGTTGACTTCCGGCCGCATCCGGTTCGATGCTTCGTCACGCTCTTTTGTTGTCGTGGCCGCGAGTAGGGCGGAGGCGGAGGCGATGAGCCGATCGGCCGCACGCGAGATTTCCATCGAGCTGACGACCTGCGGCACGCGGGCATCGATCAGCTCGATTCGATCGCCGACTTGACGAAACGCGTAGATGCCCAAGGCAGCGGCAAGCACGGCGAAGGCGCTAATCCCAAAGAATGCGAGCAAGAGCCGCCCGCCTACCCCAAGATTCCAGGCTCCCACAGTTGAAACGTTCGTTTTTTGCGTTTCTAATGCCCTCACGGTCCACCGGCACTTCGGCAAAGTCGTACACTAGCAGAAATTCGACCCGGTAGTTTCAGTAACCACGGCCCGGGGACGCAGCTTTCCGCGCATCGGTGAAAGGAAACAGGCCATGAGGCGGCGGGATATCTTAGCCGGCGCGGGATCATTGACTGCCGGCGCGACCTTCCTTTCGGCGCCCGCGATCGCGGAAAAAGCCCGACAATTGAAGATGGTGACGGACTGGCCCGCAGGGTCGCCGGGACTTCAGTCCAGCGCGGCTCGTTTGGCTCAAGGGATCGGAGCCGCGACCGAAGGACGCATCCACATCGAGGTTTTTCCGGTCGGCGCGCTCGTTCGCCCGTTCGAGAGCTTCGACGCGGTCGCGGACGGTGTCGCTGATATGTACCATTCGGCCGAATACTATTGGGAGAAGAAGTCGCCGGCGTTCAGTTTCTTCGCGGCCGTCCCCTTCGGCTTTACCGCGAACGAACTGTTCGCCTGGGTGCAGTATGGCGGTGGTCAAGACCTGTGGGAACTCCGCTCAGCGGGCAGTTCAACATCAAGCCGTTCCTCTGCTGCAACACGGGCACCCAAATGGGCGGCTGGTGCACGCGCGAGGTCCCCTCGCTTCAAGGGCTAAAAGACCTGCGCTATCGAATGCCAGGGCTCGGCGGCGAGGTCCTTAGGCGGCTGGGCGCCATCGTTGTGAACGTGCCGGGCAGCGAAATCGTGTCGTCGCTCAGATCCGGCGCCATCGAAGGCAGCGAATGGGTCGGGCCGTGGCCCGACATGGCCATGGGGCTCCACAAGGTCGCCGGCTACTATTACTACCCTGGTTTCCATGAGCCTGGCACCGGCATAACGCTCGGCATCAACAAGCGCGTGTGGGAGAGCTTCGACGCTAGCGTCCGCCGGGTCATCGAGGACGCAACCGCGGCCGAATACGCGCGCTCCCTGGCGGAGTTCAACGCCAACAACGCGCTGTGGCTGCGCAAGCTGCGCGAGGAAGGCGCCGTAAAGATCCTGAAGTTCGCCGACCCGATTCTTAAAGAACTCTACCGCGTCAGCAAGGACGTGGTCGCCGAGGCCGGCTCCCGCGACGACCTTTCGAAGAAAGTCTACGCGAGCTATCAGCAGTTCCTCCCGTCGATCATAGATTGGAGCGACATCGCCGAAGGCGCGTTCCTGAACAGCCGCAGACTGGCTTGATAAATCATTTTCCCGTCAATAGTCCCGCCCGCTTCGTGGCCTGATGCGCCGCGGGACCGAGCTTTCCGCGGATCTCGGACTTCTCAGCGAATGCGTCGCCACTTCTCAGTTTGGCACAGACCGGCGGTTGGAGGGCGGGCAGAGCATGTCCGCTCTGCCCGGGTATTTCAGACATCAACTTGTTCCGCTATTGCCAGGGCGTCATCGACCTCGATGCCGAGATATCGGACCGTGCTTTCGATCTTGGTATGCCCGAGTAAGAGCTGGACAGCCCTCAGATTGCCAGTCCGCCGATAGATCAGGGTAGCCTTTGTGCGTCGCAGTGAATGCGTCCCAAACAGCCTCGGGTCCAGCCCGACGCTTCCGATCCACTCAGACACGAGCCGGGCATATTGGCGCGTTGTCATGTTGCGGTCAGGACCGCGATGGCCGGTGAACAAGAATTCGCCGGGCCGTTTGCCGGTGGCCTTTAGATAGTCGTCGACCGCCTGGCGGGTCTGCTCGCTCAGTTCAAATCTGACGGGCCGTCCGGTTTTCTTTTGCCGGACCGTTGCGCGATCTGCCGTGTATCCGCCGGCGGCGACATCCTCGACCCGGATGGCGACAACATCACAGCCACGAAGCTTGCTGTCGATTGCCAGATTGAACATGGCGAGGTCGCGGGCGCGACCCTCGATCTGGAGCTTTGTCCGGATCGACCAGACGTGTTTGGGTCGCAGCGGCGGCTTTGCCCCGGTCAGCTTTCCTTTGTTCCACGGCACTCGTTTGGGCGCGGGGTCGCATTCACTTGATCCTGCATGGCCATACTCCTCGGCTCGGTTACTGAGACGAGAAGCATGTGCCGCCGGATTGGACATTGGAATCAGGTCGGTTTCCGGGCCAAAGCGGAACCCGCGTCCGGCTCAACGGCAAACGACCGGTAGCGTTTGACCCGAGTCGGACATCGGTGGCCACCAAGATACGCAGGAAGTTTGCCCTAATTCCTGACCGCATGGAGCGGCGTTCTGACGATCAATTGGTAAGCTAGTTTCGGCGTCCACACGCGCCACGACGGGCGCGTGGTCTTATGGGGTGGTGGGTGGGGTGGGATCGACGCGAATTGGCGCGACCGTCGATCCAGAGCCTATTTTTGCTGAATACGGTTTAGATAGTCAACTAATAGGAGAACACGGGCGCGTACGAAGGCTTCCTGATCATACGGAACATCAACATAGTATTCAGCGGCATTGACCGCGTATCGCTTGCCCCAAATAGGCATGTCACGTGAACCGTGGCTGGCAATCTCCACACGTCCGTCGATCACGCTGCTGATGCGGTCTGCCGGAAACGCTCCCCCATTTTTCTTGGCTAGCGTTGTCAGGTCTGGTGGCACGACCTTGAGACTGGCACCTAAAAAGCCGTTGCCCTTCGCATCCATCCCATGACAGACGCTACACTGCAACTCGTACTCCTTTTTTCCAAGATCGGTCCTTACCGCTTGAGCATCGGTCTTTGCCGTTTGAGCAAATGCCGTCGCACTGAGCGATAAAGTAGTTGTCAATAAAAGAATAGCCAGCCACGCATTTTTCATGGTCGTCTCCTCCGAAGCAAGTTTATTCTGATAACAATTAGACTGGCATGCTTTGATTTCGATCAACGCGCGCGCTCCCGCTCAAATGACCAAAGCATAGGGACAGGCGCGCGCGAGCCGGTTTAACCAACGCTGCGCCCCTTTTCGTCGCGTGAGATGGTAGGCGAGAAGCCTTCCGGTCACGACCACTGACTAGGTGGGGACGATACGCGGCTTGAACGCGACAACTTGGCTAAGAGCGTTTTCCGCTTTTCGCACCTTCGAGACACGCCGAGCGGCTCTGAGAATGCCCGTTGATCGGGGGAGACCGGAAGTGGCTGGCCCACGGTCAGAATGACGCGATTGACCCAATGCGGTCATTGCGAAGGTGATGGACACGCGCCGGTTTTGGCCCATAGAGTTGCCAATTGTTGCCCTGGACCGGAGAGACTAAATGGCCGAGGCGCGGGTCGAACGCCGGCTTGCAGCCATCCTGGCAGCCGATGTCACAGGTTACTCTCGGCTAATGGGTGCCGACGAGGTCGGCACTCTGGCAGCGCTGAAGGCGTTGCGGCGAGAGATCGTCGATCCCGCGATTGCCGAGCACCATGGTCGGATCGTCAAGACGACTGGCGACGGCATGTTGGTGGAGTTCGCCAGTGCCGTCGACGCGGTCAATTGTGCGGTGGGCGTGCAAACTAAGATGGCAGAGCGCGATAGCGGCGACCTTCGCAGCAAATCACGTTCCGCATCGGTATCAACGTCGGGGATATCATCATCGAAGGCGACGATATCCTCGGAGACGGCGTCAATGTCGCAGCCAGAGTCGAGAACGAATGCGAGCCGGGTAGTGTTTACCTATCCGCCAGTGCATTCGAGCATGTCAGAGGCAAGATCCACTTTGCGTTCGACGATCTGGGGGAAAGAGCGCTTAAAAATATCGACCGCCCGGTGCGGCTCTACGGCTCGCGGACCGGGAAGGCGATACCACCAAAGTAGCCCTAATTCATCTACCGAGTTCAACAAACTGCTGCCACTGCCGGACAAACCCTCCATTGCCGTTCTGCCTTTCCAGAACATGAGCGGCGATCCCGAGCAGGAGTATTTCGCGGACGGGATGGTCGAGGAGATCATCACCGCACTCTCACGCTTCAAGTCGTTGTTCGTTATCGCGCGCAATTCGACCTTCACTTACAAAGGCAGGGCTGTCGATATCAAGCAGGTCGGCCGCGAACTCGGGGTGCGGCTATGTGCTGGAAGGGAGCGTGCGTCGGGCGGAAGAGCGCGTCCGAATCTCGGTTCAATTGGTCGAGGCCGCAAGGGGCGTCCATCTTTGGGCCAACACATTTGATGGTGTCCTCGAAAACGTTTTCGCCCTTCACGATGATGTCGCGCGCGGCGTGGTCGGCGCTATTGTGCCGCGACTTTTAGAGGCAGAATTTGAGCGGCTAACAAGGAAACCCGTCGAGCGATGGAGCGCCTACGACCGTTACCTTCGAGGCGCGGCCTTGCTGCGTCAGCCCAGCCCGGCAGCCTTGGACGAAGCGATCAGACATTTTAGGAAGGCGCTGGCCAGCGAACCGGATTTCGCGCTGGTCCTTGCGACATTGGCCGCCTGCGAAGTGGCGCGCAGATTTTTCTTCGGTCAAGAGATTTCCGAAGCTGACCTTGCAAATGCGTTAGAAGAGGCTGAGCGCGCCGCGCAGCTCGCACCCGACGACGACAGATCGCTGGCTTTTTGCGCGGCCGTCTTTGCGTTCCTCACTGATGATCTTGAGCGAGCGGTCGCTCTTGCCGAACGTGCGACTGACCTTAACCCGAATCTTGCTCTTGCATGGACTGTGCTTGGCTGGGCTAGCACATGGCTTGGTGAGATCGATCGGGCGCGCACCGCTTTTGACGCTGCGATCCGTCTTAACCCACTTGACCGGGGAGCGCTGGTGCAAATCCTGCCTGGCTACATTGTCATTTGCTTTATATCGGGGCAGCACGAGGAGCGGCTCGCCTGGGCGAACCGGTTACTCACGCTCGATCCTGTGAATCTGACCGGGCTATTAGCCGCGCTGGACGTTCACTGTCTTCATCAACGCGCGAAAGAGGCGGCCGCCATAGAAGCCCGCCTCCGTGCAGCCTATCCAGCGCTTTCCTCCGTTGAGGTTGGTCAAATCTTCGGCCGATATCGCAAAGCCGAACACAAGGCCATATTTGAAGATTTCGTTAAGCGGCTACCGCAACTCAAGTAACTTCCTTCAAGCCGCAAAACCTCTCCAGTCAGCTAGCGGGGAATGGATTTTTTTGCGATACGGAAGTCCGTAAGTGGCACCTTTGAGACATGCCGACCGGCGTGAGAGTGTCCGAAGTTGGGGGTAGACCGGAAGTGATCGGCCGACGCTCAAAACGGCGCTTTTGACCCGGAGCGGTCATTCAAGTCGCGGTTTGGCGCCGCTCGTGGTCATCCTCAAATCTTCCAAATGGCTCGTATATAGTTTCCAGCTCGAAACCCGAACACCGAGGTCGCGGTCATGCGGCAGATTTGGATCACGAAGATTGGCCCGCCTGAAGTTCTCGAGGTGAAGGAAGCGCCCGACCCGAAGCCCAAAGCCGGTGAAGTCCGGATTCGCGTCGAGGCAAGCGGGGTTAATTTCGCCGACATTATGGGCCGCTTGGGTCTTTATCCCGACCTGCCCCCCATCCCGGTCGTGCCTGGTTATGAGGTCAGCGGCCACATCGATGCTGTTGGTGCGGGTGTTGCACCGAATTGGGCTGGCCGTGATGTTTTAGCGGCGACCCGATTTGGCGGCTACGCCGATACTATATGCGTCCCGATCAAGCAGGTTTTCGCACGCCCGCCTGGCATGTTGGCGTTGGAAGCAGCCTCGATCCCGGTCAATTATTTCACCGCTTGGCAGCTTATCGTGGTCATGGGCGGCCTCAAGGCGAACGAGACGGTCCTGATCCATTCGGCCGGCGGCGGCGTCGGCATTGCTGCAACCCAGATCGCAAAACACATCGGCGCCCAAGTCATCGGCACTGCGTCCGCGGCCAAACACGCCGAATTACGCGCGCTCGGCACCGACCACCTCATCGATTACCGAACGGAGGACTTCGAGACCCGCACGAGGGAAATCACCAACGGCCGCGGCGTCGAGCTCATTCTCGACGCCGTCGGCGGCGAGTCATGGAAGAAAGGTTATCGCGTCCTCGCACCGACAGGACGGCTTGGCATATTCGGTATTTCCGCGGCCGTGAGCGGCAAGGAACGCAGCCTGCTCGGAATGCTGGCTACGCTTGCCCGCGCCCCCTGGTTTCAGTTCAACCCGCTGTCGCTGATGAATGCGAACAAGGGCGTTTTCGGCGTCAACCTCGGCCATATGTGGGGTGAGATCGATCGCCAGCGTCAGTGGGCCGATCAGCTATTGAACTTGTGGACACAGGGCGCCATCAAGCCGAAGGTCGCGCGCACCTTCCCGTTCGCCGAAGCTCCGCAAGCGCACCATTTCGTCCAAGATCGCAGGAATATCGGCAAAGTCCTTTTAGTGCCGTAACTTCATTCCTGATCACCTCCGCGAATGATTCCAAAAAAACAAGAGCTCGGGGGAGCCCCGCTCTTACCGATCGTGCGCGGGATAACAGCATCCAATGACTGCGGTTGCGGCAGCTCACCACGCGGCCGTGGCGGCTTTGCAGCGCGGCGCACTTAGTCCGGAATTGGCACGAAACGGACTTGCCGAGGCAGTCGCGACATGTCCGCTGTTAGCGGACGAACTGACTTGGCTTGGAGGCGTCCCGAGGTGTGAAAATGGCCCAATTGAGACATGCCGTCTGTCGACGTCGATGTCCTTGAGGCACTCGGTTTAGCCGCTAAGATGTCATCTCCCGAGCGTCGAATAGCAGCGTAGCGGAAGTCTATGCTCCAATCGTTCAGATAGGGGAAATTCATGGGAAGAGTGTCAGGAAAGGTCGCCATCATTACAGGCGGCGCGAGCGGAATCGGACGCGGTACGGTCGAACTTTTTGTCAAGGAAGGCGCGTCAGTGGTTGCGGCCGATCTGCAGGACGATAAAGGAGCCCGGCTGATAGAAGACTTTGGTAGGGAGGTCAGCTACGTTCGAACGGACGTCTCAAATGAAGAAGACATCAAGGCGATGATCGCGCACGCGCTCGACAAGTTCGGGCGGCTCGATTGTCTGTTTAATAATGCAGGTATCACCGGCCTCGGCGGACCGATAGCGAATATTCCGACAGAAGAATTCGATAAGGTCATGGCAGTTTTGCTGCGTGGCGTGTTTCTTGGCATCAAGCATGCAGCGCCGATAATGTGCCAGCAAAAGTCGGGATCTATCATCTCGACGGCTTCTGTAGCCGGTATCCGCACGGGTTTCGGATCGCATGTCTACAGCGCAGCCAAGGCGGCCGTCATTCAGCTTACTAAGTCGACTGCTCGCGAACTCGGCGAAAGTAATGTGCGGGTCAACTGCATATGCCCCGGCGGGATCGCTACCCCCATCTTTGGGAAAGCTTTTGGGCTCGCGACGCAGGTAGCGGATCAGACTATCGAGCCGATGAAAATGGTACTGGAGACCATGCAGCCAATTCCACGGGCGGGAATTCCGGCCGACATAGCCCAGGCGGCGCTATGGTTAGCCAGTGACGAATCGAGCTTCGTCACTGGCCACGAACTTGTCGTTGACGGCGGTGTCACGCTTGGCCGGAAATGGTCCGAAAGCCTTGTCGCACGTCAAAATTTGATGGCGGCTCTCGGGATTCGCGATAACAAGTAGGACTCGATGACCGCGGGGTCGATCACCAGTTAATCGTGGAGGAAGCACCCATGCCCCAAGGCAAGCGCATCGTTCTGGCATCGCGTCCTATTGGCGAGCCGAAGCCATCCGACTTCCGCATCGAGGAATATCCGGTGCCTGTGCCCGGAGAGGGGCAAGTGCTGTTGCGCACCATCTGGCTATCGCTCGATCCCTATATGCGAGGGCGCATGAGTGACGCGGCATCCTATGCCGCCCCGGTCCCGGTCGGCGGAGTAATGGAGGGTGGTACGGTGTCCGAGGTGATCACCTCCAATAATGCCACGTTCAAAAAAGGCGACGTCGTGCTGTCGCGCGTCGGCTGGCAGACACATGCGCTGTCAGACGGTCAGGGGATGAGCAAGATCGATCCGAGCCTCGCGCCGATCTCGACCGCTGTCGGCGTGCTCGGAATGCCGGGGATGACGGCCTATTTTGGGCTGCTCGAGATCGGGAAACCGCAGCCGGGCGAAACCGTGGTGGTGGCGGCGGCGTCGGGTGCGGTGGGCTCGGCGGTCGGCCAGATCGCGAAAATCAAGGGCGCACGCGTGATCGGCATCGCTGGTGGCAAGGAAAAATGCGACTACGTCAAGAAAGAACTCGGCTTCGACGATTGCCTCGATCACCGCGACGTCAATCTCGCTGCCAAGCTCAAGAACGTTTGCCCGAAAGGAATCGACGTCTACTTCGAGAATGTAGGCGGCGCGGTGTTCGAGGCCGTATTTCCGTTTCTCAACACCTTCGCGCGTGTACCCGTGTGTGGACTGATCGCGCATTACAACGACACCGAGGCGAAACCGCCGAAATGGGCATCCTCGCTGATGCGTGCGATCCTGACCAAGCGGCTGACATTCCGCGGTTTCATTGTCACCGATTTCGCGGCGCGTCATGGCGACTTCCTGCGCGACATGTCGCAGTGGGTGCGCGAGGGCAAGGTCAAATACAAGGAGTTTGTCACAGAAGGTCTCGACAGCGCACCGGGCGCCTTTATGGGTCTCCTGAAAGGCGCAAATTTCGGCAAGCAACTGGTGCGCGTTGGACCGGACCGGGAATAGGCAATTTCGTATTCGAAATTGCGAGACCCGTGCGGACGTGGCGCGATGTCCGATTTGACTCTGTTATCGGGGGTAAAGCAGTCATGTCACTGACGTGAGCACACCCATCGGCTCTGAGACAAAGCTACTACAACCTGCGCGAATGCAGTGCGGAGTGGCCTACTCAGACACTCTGCCTGTTCGGTCAAGCTACTGCGCCCAACCTGGTATCAGCTTCCGGTTTTGCGCAAAGCAGGCGTCTGCGGATAGCTTCCTCAACGAGTGCGAGCGCCTCCTTGGCCTCTCGTGCTTCGGCTTCGGCCGCTTGCGCACGGAACTCCATCGCCGTTAGCTTATCTTCGGCAGCTTCGGTGCGCGATTGGGCCTGCTTTAAAGCTCGAGACGCGTCCTGCAGCTTGCATTCGGCCTCAGTGATGAGTTCCCGTCGTGCTCGCTCGGCAGCTTCGATCCGCTTTTCGGCGTGATTAAGTCTCTCTGCTGCGCTCCTGCACAGCGACTGCGCGCGAGCTTCGGTCTCTCGGGCATGATCTTCCATGCTGCGGAATACTTCCGCCGCTTGGTACACAAGATTGAGAGCTGTCGCACCGCTATCGGGTACCGACGGCCGAGCAAAGCTTAGGACGTTCTCGTCTCTGCTGACTGCTCTTAGATTGCGCTGCGCCATCTCGTTCAAAGGCCCTTGCGGATGACTACCAGTAACATCATGAACAGTTATGGTAAATGGACGGTTAAGCTGGCCAGCCGAGGAGCTGAGCCACGCAGTTGCCAATCCGGCCTCATAAAGCACGATATGAGGCAATTGAGATGATGAACCGGGTGCATAACCGGAAGAAAATAGGGCGTGAAAATCTCCGATGAGAAAATAGCAGTCGTTAGTCTTGTGGGTCCGTCGTTCCTTTTGAGGTTCCAGAATTAACCTGCAGTGCGGAGATAAAGCTTAATCAGCAAGCTTAACCAACGAGTTTTGTTGCGCGGTTCTCCAAGGGAGTTAGCACCGAGAACAGTTCCCCTGACTTCTTTACGAAGGGAGTACTAGTGGTGGTGCAGTCAACAATTGGACGAGCCTTGGCTGATATCGAGCGCGAAATCGCGGCAGAGGTTCGAAACTCGCCGCCAAGGGTGGGTGCGCCGACTATGGCGATGCCGGACTATGTCGAGCACAGCGATGGGGCCACAGAGATCGGCAAGCTGTCGGCGGAAGCCGTTGTCCGCGAGTACGAAACCGCGGCGAAAGAGATCGAGGCCATGGGCGCGGAGCTCACCGACCTCGTCAAGCAATGCGAGGTGATGACGCGCGATGCGCTCGCCGTGACCGAAGAGTTGAAGGAAACCGCAGGGCGGTACCGCGAGGAAGCCAAGCGCGTCTTCCTTCAGATTGAGAACTGTTCGCTGGTGACGGCGGAAGTTCGCAAGACCTGCACCGAACTGAGGGAAAAGATCGCCGCCCCCGGCACGGTGGAGACGAAAGCCAAAAAAGGGTGAAATAATTCGAAGGGCGCGCTGACGCACAGGCGTTCTCTTGGTGAAGGCGGGTGGAAGACACCACAGCGCCGTTGCGGCTCTCTGGACGGCCTCCGAACACTGCTCCCCATCCCGATGATGTTGGAACGAGCGCTCTGGCAGGGTTCTTGCGAAGGCGTCCGCGTAACGCGCGAGCAACAAACTCGTGTGGCAAATCGGATCATCAGAGGCCTGCGCAATGAAACATCAGCGTCATTTTGAGAGTCCGTTTCGTTGGTCTAATTCGCGTGCGTTAACCGAATCTCTTAAGAAAATATGAGCCGATTGGCTGTAATTTTGGAGGAACTCCAGGAGGGGGATATGAGCGCCATAGGACCCGTTTATCCGGCCCAAATCGTGGTTAGCCAGGCAGAACTCAAGCTGGTCGCGGATCAAATCGACAACGCAAATACGGAAACGATTAAGTCCGATCAGCAACGAGTCGCCGCCGCCCAGGAAGTCGAGACCGCAGAGGCCAAAATTTCCAGTGTTGATTTCGTCACCTGAGTTCTTACCAACCTTTGAGCAAGAGCGGTGACTTCTGCCCATTGGCACATCTCGGTAGTTCCGTAATCTCTGACTTGAGACCGGAATGCGCACCAAAGCGGACGTCGGTCGACCGCTTTTAATTTATAAGTTCACGCCCTAATAAACGGCCATCATTTAATAATGGGGACCACTGAGAGTGGCCGAATACGACAAAGAACTTGTCAATTTAACCCAGCAGATACTCGGACAGCCTCAGCCGAAATCCGAACTGCCGCCGGCCGAACCCAAGGTGCCGCAGCAAGCGCCCGAGGTTACGGTTGAAGCACGCCCGGACGGCACCGATGGATCCAAAGGCAAGGAGACCAAAACGGCCGCGGAGCTGGCGCAGATGATCGAGGCCGACCTCGCGAAGCATCCAGAGTGCCCCAAGAAGGGGTTTGTGGTGACGGTGTACGGTGCCACGCACTGGCGGGCGATGCTGACGATCACGCCGGCCGCGGGGCCAGTCCGCAATCCGCAGGAATGGCGCGACCTCACCGAAGAGCTCGCCGAACGGCTTCGCAAGCGTTACGAATTAGCTTGGCGTTGAGACGCGAACCGCCGCCCCGCGTAAGATCCACAAGTTACACGAATGGCGCTTATCATTTTCTGATTGGAGCGGCCACCGTCTCGACCTCGAGCGGCTTCCAGCAGGCAGGCGTAACCGACCTTTTGTTTCGTAGTAACAATCTATAATTGTGCTTTTTAATTTGGCCGAAGGAACCCAAACCGTTCAATTTGGCAGAACGAACCCAATGAGGCCTCGCTGCGCGCCGCGGCCGGCAGCTTGCCGATGGCTCATCTTGCGATGCATTTCCAGGACACCTACGGCCAGGCGCCCGCCAATCTCTATTCGGGGATGGAGGAGGGCGCCCGGGTGATCGTTTCCGCCGCCGGCGGCCTCGGCTGCTGGCCGTGCCAACGGCGAGCGTTCACTCTGCCACCTAGCAAGTAGAAAAGCCCCAACGCATGCGGTGCCGCTGCGGAGGCACGGCACGGGGCATCCCCACCGTCCCCACTGAATATCCGTGGTCTTGCCTGTTCTTATGGAGTACTGTTTTCGCGCTTGGGGCGCATCGGGATGCAGCATTACCGGGCTTATCTTCTGGATGAACACCGCCACGTTATATCGGCGGCCAATCTTTATTGTGCCGACGAAGAAGCAGCAAGAAAACTAGCTTGGGAATTGGCTGACGGCAACGATGTCGAGCTATGGCAGCTTGATCGCCGGATCGCGGTTTTCACACATTCTCGCCCCGGTCCCATGAAGCCATTTGCGCCATAATTTGAGCTATTTATTTGGGTCGCATGAGGTGGTGTTCCGCACGAGGAACCTCGCAATGCCTGATTATCGTGCGTATTTCCTGGGTGACGACGGCCACGTGATGAGCGCCGTCAACCTTTCGTGCTCAGATGACGATGCAGCGGCAGACACTGCCAAGCAATTCGCAGACGATCACGACGTAGAGCTATGGCAATTTGATCGCCTCATAGCGCTCTTTAAATCTGGTAGTCGGCCCCCCTAGAACCATTGCTATCCGTTCACTGCTGCGTGCTCGGTCAAGGGCGCGAAAGCCGCGCGCGGCTCAGATGCGCACGTTTTACCTGCCCGCTGATCCTCTGATCGGTCGGCCGTATCAGACACCATCCCGATCACGCCAACGCATGGCAGTCTCAACTTGGAACCTTGATCGTCGGTCGCCGCCGTCGTCGCGCCGGTCGGAAATCAAAAGCCAAACTTGATCCTTTGATTATGCGCGCCCGCTGCCGGGTCCTTCCTTCGTGGCAGCTCTTCTGGAAGCTATTCAGCTGAGCAAAGACCGATGCTCGAACCACCGGAGGGAAAGCTTTTTCCGGATGCCGGCCAGCGAAAGTGCTGCCGGCTGTCTACCTTCCAGAATTGCCAATGTCGTCTCTGGCGAAGGAAGGCTACAGGAAGCGACCGAAGGCAACACGCTTTCAAAAGGGAAAGTCAGGCAATCCGACCGGATCCGAAGAAACCCGCTCAACCACCCGACCCCGGAGTTATCCTCGAGGCGATCGAAAACGAAGAGGTCATCGTGCTCGACAATGGCAAGCACAAACCGATGAAGAAGGCTGAAATCCGCTTTCGGCTACTGTGCAAAAAAGCCATCAATGGAGATTTGAAGACGGCACGACTTCTGGTGCATATGGCGTTTGGGTATCTCCGCCGCTGCGGGGCTTTATAGAACGGATACGAGGGTCTTTGGTCGCTTTCGTGGGAATTGATGTGGGTCTCTCACGTCTCCGCGGAGAGGGCGTCGGCCAGCTTGTAGCAGATGGGTATCAACTAGATCTTCGCTATTCGCTACTATCGTGTTCGTCGTCGATTATCGGCTCTCACAATCGCTCCGCGGTTGCTTGTACCGTCACGCGGTACCTCAATGTGGTTGTGCGATTGCCAGCTTCGATTTCGACCTGGACGGAGTCAGTTCCGACGAAATCCTTGGTCGAGGTGTAGACGAGTGCAATGGTCGGAATTTTTCGAGCCGGGCAGCCCTGCGAGGCAGCAATATCCGTCGCGACGACTTGCATGTGAACATTGCCGTTCGTTGGCTTCTCACGAATAACTGGCACCGCGGTCGGACCGGGATTAGAGCTGCAATCCGGTCGCGAGCTCACGAGATTGACGATGATCACTGGTGTGCCGCTTTTGGTTTTGAACTCTTTTTCGCTCTGAGCCATGGCGGGTTGGCCGAGCAACGCTAGAGCCACTGCAATCGTGGTGGCGCCGAGGAGCCGCTTCATTTCGCTTGTCTCTCCATAAAGCCAGGAGCCGTGCGGCGACTTGTTGATAGTCATTTCGGAATTTCCGACGACAGCGCCGTCATCGCCGCAAATTTGACGCTGCAATGCACGCCGGCCGGGATCGTGCCTCCAGGGTTTGGCAATTTCAGCTGAACAAGGAACAACCCGCTTGCGGCGTCAATCTGCGGGTCTTTCGTGATCACGACGCCTTCGCGCGGACCGCCCAGCGGCTCTTGCGGAGTGATCGCCGCAGACATGCCCATCGATACGAGCGGGTATGCCCTGGCGGGCAGATAAACATCGACGGTGAGCGGATCGATTTCGGTGACCGTGGCAATTGCATTTGTGGGATCAGCGTACTCTCCCGCGTGGAGATCGACGGAAGTGACGACGCCTTCTGCAGGAGCGCGAAGAATACGGCGCTCGAGCGTCGCCTCCAGTCGGGCAAGCTCAAGAGTTGCCAGCTCTTTGTCGAGTCGGGCCTGCTCAATTTCTTCCTTCGCGACGGAAGCGGCGGCTTCAGCTTCTTCCCACGCCTGTTCCGAGTTTACCGCAGCTGCCCTGAGCTTACGCTGGCGTTCAAGCTTCGCGGCGGCGGCCGTGTATACTGCTGTTTTTAGACGAATAGCGACATCGGTAGTGGATCGCGCCCGGGCGGCATCGACCTGCGCCTGCTCGACGACGGATTCAAGCATCGCAATGACCTGACCTTTCTTGACCACATCTGCTCGCTTGACCGCGACGGAGGCAAGAGGGCCGGCTGTGGGCATCGCCAACTTGTAGATGTGGTATGGAGTGATCAGACATGACGCGTGGGTTGCATATTCGTCAAGAGATTGGGCCCGCGCGGCTTGGGCCAGTGCAAAACACCCAACGGTGGACAACGCCAAGCGCCAAAAAATTGTCTCCATCAGTCCAGCCCTCCGGCGAATGCCATCACTCTTGCCAACTGCTTGTCGCGACGCAAAAGTTGCAGGCGCCCGTGCCGGCTGCGGCTTTCCGACAGATATTGCGCACGGGTGATGGCAAGCCCAGTCAGCCGTGGCCAGACGAGCACGACTTTGTTCCACAACGGACCGAGCATCTGCAGGATGGCGTCCTGTTGTGAAATGAATTCCGCAACAAGGCCAGGATCTCCCTGCCGGGCGCACCGGCCCATCAGTTGCCGGTCAACGCGACGGGATTCGTTTCGCTCGCACATCAACACAACCAGGCCGCCGAGTTCCGCCACGCCGGCACCCAGGCGTATATCGGTTCCGCGGCCGGCCATGTTCGTCACGACAGTCACCGTACCGCGAGCGCCGGCGCCGGCAATGATATCGGCTTCGGCCTCATCCTGCGCGGCGCTGAGCACGCGATGGATCACGCCGCGGGCCTCAAGTGCGGCGCTCGCCCGGTGTGCCTCCGATACGCTGCGCACGGCGACGAGCACGGGCTGCCCGCGCACCTGAAGCTGTTCGGCCATTTGTGCCGCGCTGCTCCACAATTGAGTCCTGTCGGCAAAAACCCGTGGGCGAGCCGAATTCCGGCGCAGCGGAAGACGACGCTCGACGCGATTCATGCGAAGTCCATAGACCGCATGCAACTCCTCCGCGACCTCGCGGACTGTTCCGCTCAAGCCGCATATCGTCGAATAGTTGCGAAAAAAGCGCTGAAAACTGATGCTTGCAAGCGATTTACGCTCGCCACTCATGGTGCATCCTTCCTTCACTTCGACCATGAGACTGAGGCTCTGGCTTAAATGTCGATCCGGCATCGTCCTTCCGTTCTGCTGGTCGATCAGGATGATCTTGCCGTCGCGCACCAGGTAATGGTGGTCTCGCTTGAGCGTGTGGATCGCGGCCGTGGCGGCACGCAGCAGCTCGTTGCGGATCAGTCGAACGCGCCAGGGCCCTGTCAACGTCGCTGCTTGCTTTTCCAAACGGCGTTCACCACCCGGCGTAAGCATCGGCATCAACCCATGCCGGTCGACAATAAAATCGATGCCTCGCTGGAGGCCCGCAGCCATATCCAAAGCCTCGCGCGCGGTGTTTTCGGAAATGTCACCGTTCGTGTTGGCAGAAATCAGTAACGGTGTCGTAGCCTCGTCGATCAGAACGCTGTCTATTTCGTCGATAATCGCGACATCCAATGCGCGTTGCAGGGGCTGTGCGTCGTCACGCGCGGCCGCACCGAGAAGCCGTCCAAGCTTGGTGGCAAGGGAAGACTTGCCGGTGATGAATGTTTGGGCCAAACCGTCCCGTAAATAGTCGAAACAAACCTCCTTGCTGGAAACATATACGACGTCAGCGGCATACGCAGTGCGACGCGGTGTAACCGGTATGCTGCCTGTCACAACGCCGACCGTCAGTCCAAGGGCCTCCAATACGGGGCGCGCCTGTTCTGCATCGCGGTTTGCAAGGTAATCGTTCGACGTCACGATATGCACGCACCGACCCGCGAGACCGTAAACGGCAGCCGCGAGCAAGGCGGCGATGGTCTTGCCTTCGCCGGTAGCCATCTCGGCCACGCAGCCCCGGGTCAACGCGCTGGCACAGGCCACCTGTTGCGGATAGGGATCCAGTTGAAGCGTGCGGCGGGTATATTCACGTGCAATTGCCAGCGCCTCAACGATATTGGCGTCGTTCATCCCGCCGGAGCGCATCGCAACCGCCGCTCTCAGGCGAAGCTCCGCCAGTGCAGCGGTCGAAAGCGCCGCGAATGCCTGCGACCTGGCAGCCGCCGCATCGCCAACACTTCGCGCCCCGCGTGAGCGAACATGGGTTGCCGCGACCGACAACCGGGCGGCAATCCAGGTCAGGGCGGAGTCGATCGCGGGATCTTCGGCTGTTCGGCGTCGGCGCTCGAACGCCCGAGGAACGGTCAGGTCTGTTGCGGACATAGCGTCAGACATGGAAACGCCCAAGAAACAGTTGCCGGCCTGCGCGGTAGATTCGCGCGAGCGCCGGACTGGCGCCATGGTCGAACCGCACCCACACGCGCTGGCCCCAGCGGTCAATGGCCAATCCGGCGGGCGTTGCCAGATCGATCTCGAAGAAAGCTTCCAGGCTGGTCTCTTTCTCTTTCGCGTTGGGATCCGGCGCGAATGGCCCACCGTTGACGCTGGACAAGGCCGGGCTCGGAAGGAGCCGGGTCGATTGCGGGAATTGTCGCTCGATACCGGCGGCTCCGACCGGCAGCCACAGGGCCTCATCGAAGCGGATCGAGACCGCCGTCGTTCGGTCGCGAACGTACTCGATCTCGCTTTCGGGGACAGTCGTGCGGATAGGCGGCGAGCGCTGCGTCATCACATAGCCGACCATTTGTCCGCGCTTGATGAAATTGTCGGCGAGATCGAGGAAATGAGGAACGATGAAAGTGCCCGCCGCGGGACTCCGCAGAATGAGATTTTCGTACTGGCGCTCGATATCTCGAAGTTCGTCCTTTGCCAATTCTCTTTGATGCTGCAGCAGTTCGGCTTCGTATGGCGTTCGCGCCTGCGCAGAAACCAGTCGGGCTTCAATTTCGGTCAACCGGGCTTGCGCCTTTTTCCGTCTGCTGGCGATCAGGGGGTCATCGAGGCGGATCAGGGGATCGCCTGCAACGACCTTGGTGCCGGGATTGACCAGGAACTGCTTCAGGATGCCGGAGGCATTGGCAACAACACGCGTCTCTTCCGGTATCCACACCACGCCCCGGGTCACCGTGCCGTTGGGCAGCGGCACGACCGAGACAAGCATGCCGACAGCTAAGAGAAAAAATGCCGCGACCGTTACGGCGCGCAACCGTACTTTGCCAAGCGACGGCGAAAGCAGGACAAATTTAATGCCCTTCGCAACCGGCCAGACAAACGAGACCAGCGCCATCCAGATCCCAAGCAGCAAGCCAACGACAAAATACTGGGTCGAAATGAACAGCACTACACTGGCTATCGTCACCATTCGGTAGATGAAGGACGCAGGTGCATACAATAGAAACCAGAATCGCTCGCCCTGCGCGGTGGGGACCACAGTAGTATCGTTCGCCCCGAACAGATATCGCTGCAGCAGATAGTTGTAATAACGCTGCGACCGGCTGCCCAAATTCGGCAACTCCAGAAGGTCGCAAAAAATATAGTATGCGTCGAAGCGCAACAGCGGGTTGCCGTTGAAAATCAGCGTTGAAACGCTCGCGATCAGCACGGTGTCGTACGCGACAGACCTCAGCAGGCCCGTTTCCGCATTGAGCCAGACGAACATCGCGATGGCTGCGACGGCAAGCTCGACCATCATTCCAGCGGCGGCAACCAGCGCTCGCTTCCACTTTTCCGGTACGATCGCGGAAGCCGATGCGTCGACGTAGGGCGCCGGCAGCAACGTCAGCATCATGATGCCCATTTCATGCACCTCGCCGCCCGCGAGTTTCGCGGCGTAAGCGTGCCCGAGTTCGTGCAATATTTTGAGCAGAGGGTAGATAAGGACCAGCGTCACAAGGCTTTGTGCGGCCAGAACCCGATCCGCTATATCGTCGGTCAGTTCCTGCCAATGAACGATCATCTGTATGCCGAGCCAGACGACGGCCGCAAGCCACAGCGCGCCGCCCAGAACGTTGCAGAACGGTCTGACCAGATGCACAGTCGCGCCCAGAAGCCGATCCGGATCGAACAGCGGAATCCGTATCAGCATCGGGTTTTTCAGATTTGCCAAAGGCAGATGCTCGCGCTCCTTGCGGCCGCGTTCGGCCAGGTCACTTTCATCAACCGCGGCATCGGACTGCAGAAGATTTGCGGCATAGAGTTCTGAGGCGGTATGCAGGATCTGGTCCTGGGACGGAGCGTCCTCCCCAAAATGGGTGACCACTTCGCGCCAGATCTGCTCGAACGTCCGGGTCCCGTCCATACGCATCAGCACGCTGTAGGCTGCCGGCGAAAGCCGATGCACCCTTGTCGAGAAGCGGTCTCTGACGACGTGCCACACGGTCCCGCGGATGACGTGACGTTCAATGGCGCAATCTTCGCGTAGTCGCGGCTTTAACTTTTCCGCCAGATGCCAGTGCGGCGAATGGATCGATCTTGCGGTCATTCGCGCCTCGATCGCATCATGGGATCAGGCTCCAGATCTTGATCCGTAGCCAATCCACGAGCGGGTGAAGCCAGATCCACGCGACGTTATGTCGTCCGGCTTCAATCTTGACCACGCCTTCCATCCCTGGCCGCACGCCCGGATCCTTTGAATCAACGGAACCAATTGCCTCAAAGCCGTTCACCCCTTCGGTAGTTTGCGCCACTCGCGTGACAGAGCTAATCACCAGCGGGTAGGTCCGGTCGGGCAGGGCGGACAACAGCAGTTCGCCGGTCTGCCCGGGATTGACCAATCTGATCTCCGCTTCGGGAACGACCGCGGTCACACGGTAGCGGTCGAGTGGCGCAATTTCGAAGACGACATCGCCTCGCGATACGGGCTTGCCGACAGACTGGCTTAGATCACCGCTCACCACGATGGCCGCAAATGGAGATTTCAACTGGGCGCGCGCGATCATCTGGTCGGACAGATCGATCTCGGCGTCTGCCTGTTCGATCTGCGCGCGTGCGATGTTCGTCTCGGCCAGGTCACGCTTGGCAAGCGCCTTATCGAGTTCGAGTTGATATTGTCGCTTCTTTGAAATTTGCCTTAGCCGCTCCAGAACGAGATCGTTGTCCTGCAGTTCGGCGAGCACGAATCCTTCCGGGACAACGTCGCCCGCGCGTGCAAATTGTGCGCGGATGTAACCGTCAAAGGGTGCCGAGACTAGGCGCCTGATCTCGCCCTGGACCTGCGCTTTCGCGCGTACGCGGTAATCGTTGGTCGCGAATGTCAGATATGCCGCCGCCGCGACGGTCGTAATTGTCACAAACTTGAACAGAAGATGATGCGGACCGAGTAACTTGCCGAAGAACGTGCCGACCCGCTCGGCTGCCAATGCAAGCAGGGAACGGTCCACGTTCCATTTTTCGAGCAGCAGAGCGCCGGTCGCAGTAGCCAGTGCGTCAGCCAGATCGATCTCGTCCTGCGTGAAAGCACGACCATTCCGACGCAGCGTGATTGCGCCGACGGCCTCGCCCGTAGCGACCAACGGAACTGTCAGGATATTTGCCCCGTTGAACGAATTCGACAGTTGCCGGTGGGCGCGAGTCAACAGTGGCGAGGAGGTGGCCGGTGCCGGTACAAGCACGGCGCTTTCCTGATCGACGGCCTCATCCTGTGCGGCTTCGATTGCAAGGGCAAGGGAACCACGGCGATCGACCGACGCCGTCTGCGACAGCGCGATCAGCTTCGAGCGTTTTCGGCGGTAACGCCCGACGGCGACGCTGTCACATTTCAGCCGGCGCGCGACGAGGTTGCTTAACAGCCGAGCCGCGTCGACACCGCCGTGAGTTGCGGCCAGCGCATCCACGACACCAATGAGGAATTGCGCAATGTCTGCCGAAGCCACGCCCCGTCTCGACGCGTCGCGGTTGAGAAAGGCTTCTACGCCCGCGGCGCTCCACTGCAGATGCCGAATGAGGCGACGCACGCCGGCGGAATCAAGCGGGCGCGCTTCAATCAGTACAGCCCCATGCAAGAGCTCGGCAAACACCAAAGGGTAGGCGATCCGGGTTGGCATATCGCCGCCGCCCTCGATCGCAGGGCGCCGCTTTCGGCTCGCGGTCTCAAGGACGTTGGCCGCGGCTGCGGGGAACGGATCCTCGCTCGCCGGCGCTGCATCGGGAAATCGCGCGACGAGCTCGTAGGGCCCGCGCTCCGGCAAGCCGATCAGGAGAGCCGAGCGAATGATGCTCTCATGCGCGCGGCTTAGTAAACCGATCCAAGCGCTGCCAAAATCCTCGATGCGCTCCGCCTGCGCGAGCAAGCGCCAAACTTCCGTCTCAACCGAGATATCCGGACCTTGGTCCCGGAGCGTTTCGCCTGTTAATTGCGTCTCGCTCAGCAATGAGTTCCTGCCTGTGATTTTATCCGCGGGGTTGTGGCCCGAGGTCTAGAACACCGTATTTTGCTTCGTAATCTGCCAGTCGTTCCGTCAAAAGAATATTCAAGCGCTTGGCGGCGTAAGGTGTGAGCACCATTCGGTTCGAGAGCTTTACTTCGAAGCCTTTGCCTTCGGCGAGACTCCAGGTGCTGTTCATGCCGAACAAAATGGAAAATTCTTCGCGCGCACTCAGTACGTTGATGACGTTGGAAAATTCGGTCCGCATATTGGTTTGGTCCCAGTGCACTGGAGCGGCGGCCGAATTGAGCGGTTCCGTTTTCTGTCCCGATTTATTTCCGCTCATGCATTTCCTCCACGAAAATTGCTTTATGAAAAATCCGCGTTCAAGCGGGCCATCGATGAACCTAAAAATTGAAGCTAACAACAATTCGCGCAATCCGCTAGGCGTAACAAGCGTTCGATGTGAATGGTCTGTCGCGCGCGGCGCGTTTGTCATAAGTCTCGGTTGCTTGCGTTATTTTGCTGCAGTGCGGATATCTCGCTTTTTAATTTCCCTTTACAATTGTTAACTCTTTGTTAGGGTTCTATCGTTCGGCGGTTTGCTGCGACTGTGGCGCGACTACCTAGGGTTTAGTTGTGATTGCGCTTTTTTATTTTTATTGGGCATGATCTTATTTTAAGAGCGCCGGTTTTTACTTTTCCGGATCATGCCTAATCCCCCCGGTCGGGTGAGGCTGATTTGAAAAAAGTTGATTTGCCTTCGACTTTTTTAAGTTCCGCGCGCCGCAAGAGCCGGGCGCGGCATCGGAATTTGACGAAACGGCTCCCCAGTGACGAGCATCTTTTCGTCATCGAACCACTTGAGCCGCGCCTTCTTTTGTCGGCTGATCTTTCGCCGCTCGCCGGCCTCGCAATTGTCGACGGACTGAGCAAGCTGGCCAATGCCGCGAACACGCTGGATACGTCTGCAGCGCTGAATGTCAGTGCACCGGTCATCAATCGGACGCTTGGCCAACTCGCTGCCTTGGGCGATCCGGTCGGACAAATTCAGACTGCTGCATCCAGCTATTTTGCGGGAAACAATACGCGCAACCATCGACGGTCTGGCCAGCGCGCTCAAGGCCATCGATCCCGCGCATGTTACGACTTCAACCTCTGTCAATGGCAACATCGATCTCGTTACCGTTCAGCTCACATCCAGCACGACCGCTGGACTTGTCTTCGATCTGAGTGCGACGGCCGGCGGCCATACCTTTTCGGGGCCGAGCGCGCAGAACGGCAGCGAAACGCAAAACAGCCACACGACGACGCTGATCTTCGGCGCGGACACGTCTGCGAATTCTTTCGTTTTGCAAAGCGCCGACCTCGGCTCGAACATTGAGGTACAGGCGGCCACGCTTGCTGGAAATGTTGTCTTGGACGGCGTGTCGACGAAAGTGACGAGCGGCTCCGCCGACGTCGTTTCCCAGGTATCGGCTCATATTGCTGACTCGCAGGGCGGCAATCTGACGGCGACCCAACTCGCCGCCGTCACAGCACAAAACGTCTCGACGATTGCTCAAACCAGCATCGGCGGAACCGCTTCGCTCGCCGCTCATGTCGGTGGCGGCGGTCTGGCCTCGCCGGAAATCGTCTCGATGAATTGGGCGAATGTCGGCGCACCCACGGTCGGCACATTTTCAACCCAGGCGGCGACCGCCTCGCTCCTGTTCGGAGAGATAAATACCGCGATCGACGCGGTGTCCAACACGCTGAGCACGGTTGCGACGGGTCTCAGGGCAGCGTCGACGCTCGGCAGCGATCTGCCATTTGTCGGCAATCAGCTGTCAAACCTGGACATTCTCGGTCCGGCGATCACCCAACTCACCAATCTGAAGATCACGTTGCAGCAGGATTTCGCTGACAACACGGTCCTGTTGTCGAAAATCAAAAGCGATATCGTCGCGCTGTTGTCGGCCGCCGGCTTGCTGCCGGGCGCGACGCCATCGAGTGACGTCAGCCTGTATTATGTTAAAAATGGCAACACGCTGGAGGCGGGCGGCTCAACCGACAATCTGACGCAAGTGAGCCAGGTCGAACTCGATCTCGAGCTAGGCAAGACCATTACGAGCACCGTGGGCGTCGGTTCCGATATCGGGCTGCCGGGACTCGGTTTGAAGGTCAATCCAGGTTCGACCATCAACGGATCGCTCGACTGGACGTTCGATTTCGGCGTCGGATTTTCGGCAAACAACGCCTATGTTGTAACTGGAAACGGAAGCAATAACGGCTCACCGCTCAATCTCAAAAATGTCGGCTTCACGCTCGGCGACGGGTTTGGTGCGCTGGGCACCATGGGGTTCCTCGAAGCGCTGGTCACGGAAAAGGCCGGGCCAAATCATACCGGATTGACGGGCACGGTCAGTTTGGCAGTGGGCGGGTCAGGTGCAGGCGCGGCGCTGAACGGCGGCACCAGGATCGATAGCAGCAATGCCGGATCGGTGACGGTCACTCCGACATTCAGCCTTCACGCCAATTCAAACCTATCATTGGCTTTCGGCGGGGCGTTCCAGAAGGATAGCGGCGGCAACTATGTCGACAAGAGCGCCTTCCCCAGCCTTAAAGCTGATTTAACTTTCAACTGGGACATCGCCGGGAGTTCGCTCGCAAGCGCTCAAAAGCCGGTCGTCGGCATCGACAACATCGCCCTCGATGTCGGCGGGGCGATCACCAGCTTCCTGCTTCCGATCATCAAGCCGTTCTACGATGCCACCAGCGGGATGAGCGATGTCATCAATTTTCTGACGTCGCCGGTGCCGATCATCAGCGATTTCCTTAGGCTGGGGCTACTCCCTCCGATTGTGGTCCAGCAGTTCTTGCCAACCTATACCAGCGGCGAAACGCTGGATTGGTTGCACTTCAGCCTCGACATGCTGGTGGACCACGGTGACCTCGACGCGAGCGAGGCGAGAGTGATCGCGCCGATCGCCGAGGCGGTGTTCTCGATCATCAAGCAGCTCGATGGTTTCTACACCGACGGGCAAGCCACCGCCGGCATGGGACTGGTCATTTCGCTGGGCAATCTCGACTTCGGCACCAAGGACCTTCGCCTGCCGCAGGTCAATGTCAACAGCGATGCCGACCTTGCCGGCCTCGGCAACGCCGTCGGTAACTTCGCGGGTCTCGGCAGCGGCGGCAGCAGCGATCTCAACGTAGACGCGGCGATCAAGAACCTCGGCAATCTCCTTCCCAAGGGTCCGGTGCAGGATCTGCTGAACGGTGCAAGCGCAATCGCCAAGGTGGCGCAGGATGCCTACGACGCGATCAACACGGCCGCCGATGCGACACCGGCTGGCGAAGCCGACCCGAAGGTCACGACGCGTTCGGTCGCCGACGTCCAGTTTCCGTTCTTCAACGATCCGTCGAGCATTCTGGGTCTGCTGTTCGGGCAACAGATCACGTTCGTCAATGTCGATCTCGGGTTTGGCGCCAGCGTATCGTTCAAGCCGACGCTCGCGGCGATCAGCTTTTTTGGCATTCTGACGGCCAGCCTGAACCTCGATGTCGGCCTCGACGCCGACATCGGGTTGAGTTTTGGCTACGACTCCACAGGACTGCTCGAACTCATAAACGGAGCAGACCCGGCGAAGTTACTCGACGGAATCTACATCGGCCCCGACCCGCTGCTGCCGGGCAGCAGCGACGTATTGAAACTGGATGCGAAGCTCGGTCTGGGCATCAACGCCTCGCTGTTGTCCGGGCTGGCGAGCGTCGGGCTCGAAGGTGGTCTGCAACTCAACTTCGACGCCTCCCTGACCGCTTCGACGCCGCAAAACCCGCGGGTTCACTATCCCCAGTTCGTCGACAGCCCGACCAACGAGGCTCTCGGACAGATTGGTCCGCTGTCGCTGACGGCGGATGGCTATGCCTATCTCGACTTCGTCTACAGCTCGTTCTGGGGCCTCGGTCCGTCCGGAACCGAGAATATCGCCGACGTGCCTATCTTCCATTATCCGTCGGTCCGCCCGGAGGATCTGGGTCCGCTCGGGCTTTACGATTCGCACACCAAACAGCTCAGTCTCTATATGGGCGGTCAATCGGTGCTGCGCACGCAGGCGCTGGCGAAACTCGGGGTCCCCGCCAGCGATTCGCAGAACAACAGCCAAAGCGCGGCCGACATCCTGCCAGGCGGAGAGCGAAACGTACGACATTTATATCAACGGCGATAATACCGTTCGAATCGAATATGTGGCCAGCGACGGCAAGACCTACACGCAAACCCCGAGTGGGCCTGTCGATACGATCACGGCGGATACCGGCTCCGGCAACGACATCATCCGTGTCCACAACCTGGCGCCCAATTCGGTGAAGGTCAATTTCACGGCCTCCGGGGACAGCGTTCTCTCCAACCCCAACGCCGCAACCGGCCCGAACGGGCAGAAGGTCGACTACGCCAAGGACGCCAACGGCAATTTCCTCAAGGACGCCAACGGCAATCTGGAATACCGGGATAGCAATGGAAACCTGGTTTCGATACCTGCGAGCGGGACTTTGGCGCCGGTTGGCGGCAGCGCTTATTTCATGTCCGGGGGCGGCTCCGCGGTCCTGAATGGTGGCGCCGGCAACGACACCCTGATCGGCGGACCTTCGGCCGACGTCATCAAGGGCGGCGCCGGCAACGACATCATCTTCAGCAACGGCGGCAATGACAATATCGACGGCGGCGATGGCAATGACACGATCACGGCTGGTGCCGGAAACCAGATCATCTTCGGCGGTAATGGCGATGATCTGATTATTGCCGGTGGTCCGGGCACCTCGACCTATGATGGCGGCTCGGGCAACAATACCGTCGACTACAGCGGCCAATCGGCAGGCATCAACTTCAATCAACTGACCGGCGTCGCGACCGGCGCAAGTATCGGCACCGAAACGGTGTCGAATTTCCATACCATCATCGGGACTAATTTCAGCGATTCCATCACGGCCGACAATCTCGGCGATCTCATCAAGGGTCTGGCCGGCAACGACACGCTGATCGGTGGCACGGGGAACGACACCATCGTCGCAGGCGACGGCAACAATTTCGTCGATGGCCGCGCCGGCGACGATGTGATTTCGAACGGACTCGGCGCCTCGACCCTGCTCGGCGGTGACGGCAACGATATCATTACCGGTGGCTCGGGCGGAGATATCATCGATGGCGGCACCGGCGATGACACTATCGTCGGCGCGACGCCAACGAATCCGGCCTACACCGGCAATCACATCACCGGTGGCGACGGCAACGACATCATCACCGGCGGCAACGGCCACGATTTCATCTACGGCAATGCTGGCAACGACATTATTTACGGCGGCCAGGGCGGCTCTTACATCGATGGCGGCAGCGGCGACAATCAGATTTACGCCGGCGCTGGCGCCGATACGATTCTGGCCGCCGATGGCATCAATCTGATCTACGGCGGCGGCGGTGATGACGCGATCACGGTCGGCAACGGCACCAACAACATTTTCGGGAACGACGGCGCCGACGTGATCATAGCCGGCAACGGCCCGAACACCATCGATGGCGGCGCGGGCAACGACAGGATCACGGCGGGCAAGGGCAATAATCTCATCTTCGGTGGCACCGGCGACGACATTATTCTTGTCGGCGACGGTCAGAACACGATCTACGGAGGCGACGGCAACGACAACATTACCGCCGGCAACGGCAACAACATCCTGATCGACGGCGGTGCGGGCGATGACCATATCGTCGCGGGTAACGGCAACAACGCACTTGTCACTGGTGGTGACGGCGCGGATTACATCCAGGTCGGCGACGGCGTCAACACGGTGCTCGGCGGCGGCGGAAATGACACAATCATTGCCGGCAATGGCGGCAACTTCGTGGACGGTGGAACGGGTGACGATATCATCCGGACCGGGTCGGGCGCCGATATCATTTACGGTGGTGATGGCAACGACCAGATCAGCGCCGGCGATGGAAAGAATCTGGTCGACGGCGGTGCGGGCGATGACACCATCACGACCGGCGCAGGCGACGACACGATTTTCGGCGGGGCAGGAAATGACATCATTGTCACCGGTGACGGCCTTAATGTCGTTGATGCCGGTGACGGCGACAACAGGGTAACCGGCGGTGCTGGTGCCGATCAGATCGTCGCGGGGAACGGCGCCAACACCATCGATGGCGGAGCCGGAAACGATACGATTGTGGTTGGCGATGGCAACAATGCCATCAAAGGCAGCGCCGGCGACGACAGTATTCGCGCGGGCAACGGCAACAATACGATCGACGGCGGCGACGGCAACGACACGATCGTTTCCGGATCCGGTACCAATCTGATTTTCGGCGGTGCCGGCAACGATTGGATTGACGGCGGTGCGGGGCAGGTCACGGTTTCGGGTGGCGATGGCAACGACACCATTTATGGGGGTGCGCGAGGCGGCCTGTTGATGGGCGATGCCGGCGACGACACGATCATGGCGTCCGCGGGGATCAATCTCATCATCGGCGGCGACGGCAATGATACGATCACAGGCGGCGCCGGTACCGACACAATTTACGGCGGCCTCGGCAGCAATGTGCTGAGCACAGGCGGAGGTGACGACAAGGTTTATGGCGACAATGCCGGCCTTGCCTTCTTGCTGTCATCGAGCGGCGTATTGACCACCACAGCAGCGGCGCCAAGCGGGATGGTCAGTAACGATCGCAATGTCATTCGGGGCGGCAGCGGGCGCGATAGCCTCTATGGCGGCGCGGGCAGTGACACCATTGTTGGTGGTTCCGGGACGCAGCTGATTGTCGGGGGTGGCGGCCAAACCTATATCCAGGGCGGTAGCGGTGCCGGCGTCACCATCATTGGCGGCAATAGTGGTGATACGATTATCGGTTCGGACGGCGGCGGCGACATCATCCGCGGCGGCACCGGTGCGGACAGGATCGAACTGAGGGGCTCGGGCAATTCTGCCAACGGCGGCGCCGGAGACGACGTCATCGTTGGGGGCGCGGGCAACGATATCCTGGAGGGTGGCGCCGGCAACGATCTGCTCACCAGTTCCGCTGCTTCCGATACGCTTTATGGATATGCAGCCAATCCCGCCGGCGATGATCACGCGGCGGATCGGCTATTTCCGTTGTCGACGATCTCCGGCGATTCATTGTCCTCGCCAACTCCGATCGCCGCTGTGCCGACAGTCGCGCTGCCGAGCGATCCAGTGCCGCAGGGCTGGTGGAGCCCCCTTGCTGGCCCAAGTGGGATTTCCCTGGGCGGGACCGCAGGCAATGCGTCGTCGCCGGCGATCGCGGCCGATGCGGCTGGACCGTGGCTCGCCTGGACGCAGTCCAACAACGGTGTCGTCGGTCTGTATGTCGCGCACGACGTTGGCGGTACCTGGCAGGCCGTCGCCGGAAGCGCGACCGGAAACGGCCTGACGCTTCCAGGCGCGTCAGCGTCCAACCCCTCCATTGCCATCGTCGGTGGCCGGCCGGTCGTGGCATGGACAGAGATCACCGCGGCTGGATCGAGCATCGAGGCGGCGACCTACGATTCAAGCGCAAATGGCGGAGCTGGAGCCTGGGTTGGTCTCGGGAATTCCTATACGACAGGCGGACTCAGCGGCGTGGGCGCCGTCGACAATGCCCATGTGCTGGCGACCAGCGCCGGGCCGGTCGTGGTCTGGCGGGATCTGTCAGGCGCAACGCCACACCTCTACGCAATGCGTTTTGATGGCGCCAATTGGGTCGAGCTCGGCGTCGGCTCGGCATCGGGCAATGGTATTGCCGGAAGTCTTGCCGCGCCGTCCGATTTTGCGGTTGCCAGCGATGGCACCCGTGTGGCGATTGCCTTCAGCGTTGCGACGCCGATCGGAAGCGCGCTGCAAGTGTTCGAATATTCGGGAGCGAGCTGGCAGGCATTGGCTTCGCCCAATGCCGCCGATACTCCGACGGATTCGAGCTCCAGCACCTCGCCAAGTCTGTCATATGCCGGCGGCAAGCTGTTCCTAGCATGGACACAGCACGATCAGACGACGGGCTATCTGCCCCGTATCTTCGTCAAGTCGGAAAGCGCCGGTGTATGGACGCCCGCTGGCGCCGGCGCCGCGTCCGGAAGCGGCATCGCCTCCGGCGATGCCATTGCCGGACAACCCATCCTCGCCGGGTCGGGATCGACGTTGCGTCTGGTCTGGACTGCGACGGTGGATGTCGCCTCGGGCGAGGCGCATTATGAGCGCACTCTGTCCTGGAACGGCACAGCATTCACAGCCGACAGGCCGAGCGACATTACCGGCACAGGCATCGGTCAGTTGTCAGGGCTCGCGCGCACCGTTGCGCTTACACTCGATCCTTCCGGCCGACCCTATCTGGCGACCGACACGACTGGCATGACTGGATTGACCGTACGCGCCGGACTTACCAGCGCGGCCCATGTCTTTGTCGCCGACGCTGGGCACCGCATCCAGTCGATTTTGACCGGCGGATTAATACAGGCCGGCGATCTGATCCTTGTCACGGCCAGCACATCGGATACCGACCTTACTCTCGACGCCTCTGCCAGCGGTATCACGATCGCGGGCCTCGACGGTGTCGCCTTCGGTCACGCCATTGCGATCAACGGCGCGAGCGGGGTCACAATTCGAAATCTCGACATTGCTGGCCCGGTGACGGTTACAACGGCGCAAATCAGGTGATCTTCGTCGAGAACACGTTCCGCAGTCAAAGGTCACGATCGCCAGACGACACCGTCTCTTGCTTGCGTGACAACGCTTCCTCGGTTCCGACCAGGGCCTCGCGGTTGCAGGTGCGTCGGCTGGCGAAATTCGCCAAAAGTTTTCCAGGGCTCGAACCAGGGTCTGGTGCTCAACGCGACGCTTTAGCCGGCCCGGTCACCGGAAACGACATTACGGGCGCGACGACAGGGGTGGTGTACGGCGCCGCGGTCGCACTCTCCGGCAATCGCATCCACAACAATCAGACCGGCGTGAGCACGTCGATCGCGGTTCAGGCCGCGGCGCTTGGCTTCGTGGCCGGATCGGGACCGAACGATATCTTCCAGAACACGATCGGTATGTCAGTCGCAAGGTGCCGAGGTCTCCGGCCAGCACGTTTTCGGCAATACCACCGGTATATCCGGAAGCGGTACGCTCGGTGGCAACGACATGTCCGGCGCCAACGTCGTTGTCGGCAACCAGACCGGCATCGGTGCCTTCACAGGCCTCGTCCAGTACAATCGGATCGAGGCCAACGGCGTCGGCATCGCGGCCACCGCTGGCCTGCGTATCTTCAACAATCAGATCGTGGCCAACACCACGGCCGGCATTCTGGCTGTCCGGCGTCGGCAACGTGGAAATCGCCGGCAACACGATTCGCGCCTTTGTGGGTGACGGGGTGCGGATCGTCAATCAGGCCACCAATGTCGAACTCATATCGAACATCATCTGGTCGGATTCCGGTTACGGGATCTATGTGGCGAATGACAGCCAGGGCGGATTCTGGAGCGATTACAATACGCTGTTTGCCGACAACACCGGCAAGATCGTCTACTGGACCAAGGATTTCTACGACATCCTGGATTGGCAGGACGACGTCGCGCGGTTCGATCTGCATTCAGACGGGTCTACAATCGTCAATCCGTTCTGGGCCCAGCCTCATTTCGGGATCGGGGTCGACGGTGTACTGACGCCGCGCCCGCTCGTCGCCGATCAACGGCTGTCGGACCCGACCACGTCAGGCGGCGATCCGGCCGGTAGCTTCATCGGCTATCGCGGCGTGCCGAACTTGCTCACCAATGGCAGCTTCGAGAACGGTCTGACCGGCTGGACCGTGACGCCAGGCGGTGCGGCGACTTCGGGTGGCCAGGTGGCCTGGGTCGGTCAGTCGGTGTTCTTGTCCGGAACGGCGGCCAATGCGGTCGCTCAGCAAACCGTTGATCTGGTGGCCGCCGGCTTCGACGCCGCAGCAATCGATTCCGGCAGCTTGCAGGTCGCGTTCGGGGGCCGTGTTTCGCTGTCGACTGCCGCTGTCTCGGCCCAGATCTCGCTCGTGTTCCGCGACAAGGACGGCATCGCAATCGGCAATCCAGTGGTGGTTCCGGCCGGTACCGATCTCGGACGCTGGCTGCGGGCATTCGACACCGTCTATGTTCCGGCCGGCGCCCGCACGGCGCAATTCCTGTTTGGCGTCAGCAAGACCGACGGTAGCAATGGCGCATCGCTCGACGCTGCTTTCCTCGGCATCATTCCGCGCGGAACCTCTGTCAGCCAGGGCAATCGACCCGCGGCGGAGGTCGTGCCCCTGGACGCGAGCAACGGCCGGCTCGCCCTGCGCTCGCCCGACCTCTACGTCGATTGGCAGCTCAACACGCCGAAGTTCATCACTTGGGACAGCTTCGGCGTTGCCGCCGGCGGGGCGGTGCGGATCGAGCTGTGGCAGGACGGCGCCTCGGGACCAGCGTTCCGCTCGGTCATCACGGCGTCAACGCCCGACACCGGTCGGTTCGCCTGGACGCCGAGCTCGAGCGGGCTCGATTACGGCACTTATGGTTTGCACATCCGCATTATCAGCGTTGCCAACCCGGCCGTGTACGACATGTCCACCGAGCCGTTCACCGTGCCCGAGAACGGCAACATTTTTTACGTCAACGACAATTCGACGACTGGCGACCAATACACCACGGCGGTCGGCGCCAATCGCAACGATGGAAAGCTCGCTTCCGCGCCCAAGCCGGGTCCGGTCAATCTGTTCCGTACCTACGACATCACTGCGGGCGCGACCGTGTTTATCGATCAGGGCAGCTATCCGCTCATTGATACGCTGCAGCTGTCCGGCAGCGTTGACCGTGGGCTCGGCCTCGATACCGCCTTCACGATCCACGGCCCCACTAACCCGGGCACTACGGCGCTGATGCTCGCGGCCAATCCGGGTGCGCGTCCGCAGGCGCTGATTGATCTCCTCGACGCGGACTTCGTCACGCTCGATCATCTAACCCTGCAAGGCGGCGTCGACGGCCTGTTGGTGCACGGCGGTAGCGACACGTTCTCGGCCTCCTATCTGACGGCGAGCGGGCAATCCGGCAACGCATTCGACATCACCACCAACTCGCCGACCGGCGTGCTCGACCATCTTACCGCCATCGGCGCCGCAGGCGAGGGCCTCATCTTTGGCGGCACCCTGCAGGCGATCACGCATTACACCGGCACCGGCAATCAGGACGGGCTCGTCGTTTCGGGCAGCATCGTGTCGATCGCCGACAGCACGATGTCGAACAACCGGAATTACGGGCTCAATCTCACGCTGAGCAACCCCGGCATCACCACGATCGAAGGCAACACAATCAGCGGCAATTCCACCGGTGCTTATCTTTACGCCTACAACGGCGGCAGCATCGTCTTCGGCAACGCCAATCTTGCGCTCGGGCGCGGCAACAATGTATTCGGCAACACGTCGATAGGCGTTTGGGCCAACACCGGATCGCAGGTCGTCGGGAACTCGATCCACGACAATGCCGGCGCACTCGGTCTCAAAGTGATGAACGGCGCCAGCGCCGCCGACAATCTCGTGTTCGGAAATTTTTACGGCATCGAACTCGATACCGGCACCACCCTGCAAAGCAATCGGGTCTATGCCAACACCAGCTGGGGAATTTCGGTCGGCGCCGACAATGCCATGGTTATCGACAATACCGTCTACTCGAACGCCGTTGGCGTCTACCTGAGCGGCTCGAACATTAACTTCCGTAACAACCTGATCTATGGCGATCAGATTGCCGGCCTGAGGATTACAAGCGGCAGCGGCTCGGTGATTGCCAACAATACCATTTACGAGCCGGTGGCGGGGACCGTGAATGACGTTTCGTCCTATGGGGCGGCCGCCCTCGATATCGACCGCAACGTATCGAGCGTCACCCTCACCGATAACATCATTGTGGCGCTTGCCGGTGTCGGCATCAGCGTGGCGAATGCCGCGCAGGCCGGTCTGGTCTCGAACTACAACCTGTTCTACACCGGTGCCGGCGGCCGCGTTGGCAACTGGCTCGGCCTCGATCGGACCAGTCTGGCGCAATGGCGCACCGCGACCCAGCGTGACAGTAACAGCCGCTTCGGCGATCCACTTTTTGTCAATGCGGCCGGTCCGGACGGCAACGTCGGCTTCGGCTCCCCGGCCGCCGACGGCAGCGACGACGACTTCCACGTCCAGAGCCTCAACGGCAGCTTCCACGGCGGCTCGCTCGCCGTCGTACGCAACGTGGCCACCGGCTTGCCGGTATTTCCGACCGCGACGCTCACCAACGACGCCGCGGGCTCGCCCGCGATCGACCGTGGCGATCCGAGCGTGCCGGTCGGTGCCGAGACGGCGCCCAACGGCGGCATCGTCGAGATCGGGGCCTTTGGCGGCACTACACAGGCCTCGCTCAGCCCAGCCGCGTTTCTGACTGTTACCTCACCCGATGGCGGGGAAACGCTGTTCCAGGGCGCGACCGCGACCATCAAGTGGAATACGTTCAACGCTTCGGGCACGGTCGATCTTGCGGCCACCACCGATGGCGTGAATTTCACGACCATCGCCTCCGGCATCGCCAACAGCGGTAGCTACGCCTGGGCGGTAGACGGCGGCGTATTCGCGGCCGGCGCCAATTACCGTGTGCGCGTCTCGTCCACGGCCGACGCCACCATCTTCGACCTGTCCGACCAGACGTTCACGATCTCCGCGCCGGTGCACGCCTATTACATCAATGACAATTCGACCACCGGCGACCAGTACACGACCGCGGTCGGCAATGATGCCAATACCGGCCTCACCGCAGACGCGCCGATGGCCTCGCTGCAGGCGCTGCTGGCCAAATACAGCCTGCGCCCCGGCGACACGGTCTATGTCGACACTGGCAACTACGCCCTCACCACCAACATCGTCTTCACGTCGGACGATTCAGGCGCGTCGGACACCCAGCGCCTTGACATCCAGGGCCCGACCAATCCGGGCGCGGTAGCGACCTTCGACCGAACGAGCCGGTCGAGCGGCTTCGACGCTTTCGAGTTCAAGGGAGCTGATTACGTCACACTGCAGAATCTGCACATCACGGGTGGCGAATGGGGCGTGCTCGCGGATGATAATCAGGCAAGCCTCGGTATTACTCTTGCGAATGACGTCATCGACGGTAACCTCAACGGCGTCTATGTCGGAATCGGAAACAGCGGCTTCACGTTGGACAGCTCAGCGTTGACGGATAGTACAATCGGCTACGGATACGGAATTTATATCAACCAGACCGACGGCCTCGTCACCAACTCGACGTTCACAAATTTTGCCACCGGCGCATATCTCAACTCCACAACCAATTCGGTTTTGAGGAGCGATACGTTCGTCAACGACACCGCGGCGACCAACACAAATTTCGTGACGAACATCCTGTTCGACCAGCTCAACGTCAGCGGCGGTTATTACGGCATCAGTACCTACCGTGCCACCGGTTTGATCCAGAATAGCGTCGTGCACGACACCGGGTCATTCGGGATGTCGGTTGACGGCTTCGCGTATTCGGGGAACGCTCAGCTTATCGCCACTGGCAACACGATTTACAATATCGGCGGCAGTAATGCCTACGCGGCCGCGCTCACCGTCTCGGGCACCCGTGGTGTCGCCACCAACAACGTCATCTATTCAAGCGTTTACGGCATAAGCGTACCGGGCGGCCTCGCGGTCAACAACCGCGTGTTCGGCATGAGCAATTTCGGCATCGATGTCGGCTCCAGCGGAAGTGCGAGTGGCAACCAGGTCTATGACAACGCCATTGGTATTATAGCCGACGGGACCAACTCCACCGTCACCAACAACACGATCTACGACAACGCCATCGGCATCCAGGTCAATCGCTACTCCAACGGGCTGAACAATTTCAACATCTCGAACAATACGATCGTGCAGCCGACCGGGACCGCGATCACTCTCGTCGGCAACGCTTTCAACTATGATGTGCGCGACAATATTATCTCGCTGGGCGCTGCCGCGATCGGTCTCAATGCGCCGGCGGGCTCGCAGATTGGCTATAAGAGCGACTACAATCTCTTCGATCTCGCCCCGGGCGCGACAGTGGCGCTGTGGTCGGGCCAGGCTTACACGCTCGATCAGGCGAAGACCTTGCTCGGCCTTGATATCAACAGCTTCGCGGCCGATCCGCAATTCGCCAACCCGGTCGGAGCCGACGGCATCCGCGGTTTTGTGGGCGGCGTCGATCACGGCGCGGACGACAATTTCAGCCTGCTGGCTGGTTCTCCGGCGATCGACCGCGGCGACCCGGCGGCCGCCTTCTGGCAGGAGCCGGTCGGCAGTTTTGGTGACGGCTCGCGTATCGATATTGGTGCCGGTGGCAACGCGGTCAATGCCGCGCAGAGCCCAAGCCAACTCGTCCAGTTGCTTGGGCAGACGGGTAGCCAGCGCTATCAGGTGGGCCAGACCTCGACGATCACCTTCCGGTCGGACGGGCTCGCAGCGCAGGACCCGGTGCTGTTCCTCAACGTCGGCGGTAGCAAAGTGGTTGGCCCGCAACCTTGGAACGTGTTCCAGGCCGACCAGTTCCGGCTGCCGGGTAACGTCTACAACAATTCCACCAGCAATCCGGTCGATACATCGCAGGTCGACGCTCCGGCGTCAGTCTTCCAGACTTTTGCCGAACTCAACTACAACTCGCCCAGCATCGCCTATCAGGTCCCGCTCGAGGACGGCGCCTATCAGGTAAAATTGCTGTTCAACGATCCGTTCGCGACAGCGGCCGGTCAGCGCCTGTTCGACATCGTCGCCAATGGCACGACGATTAAGTCCAATTTCGACATTTTCGCAACCGCAGGCGGCGCCAATCGCGCGACGAGCTTCACCTTCGACACCACGGCCACCGGCGGCAAGGGCATCCGGCTCGATTTGATGCTCAAGACCTGGGATGTACTTCTCTCCGGTATCGAAATCACCCGCGTCAACCCGGTTCAGCCGACATGGACCGCCTCGCTTGACGTTTCGCTCGACAACGGCGCGACCTGGTCGAATATCGCCGCCGGACTTGCGCTCGACCGGCTCGGTGCCGGCTCCTTCGCCTGGACGCCGACAGCGGCGACGGCAGGCACGCAGGGTCTTCTCCGGATCACCGAGACCGACGGTACGCACACCCTTACCGATCAGTCGCTCGTGCCGTTCATGATCGCGCCGGCCGGCCAGACCTACTATGTCAATGACGGCTCGAAGACGGGCGACGTCTACACCACCGCGGTCGGCAGCGACGCCAATTCCGGCAAGACGTCTGACGCGCCCATGGCGAACCTCGCCTCGCTCCTGTCCCTCTACCACCTACAGCCCGGCGACACCGTCTATGTGGATAGCGGCACCTACAACCTTCCGGTCGACCTCAAGCTCGGTCCCAACTTCTCCGGAACCTCCGGCAATCCGATCCAGATCATCGGAGCCGGGGCGACTACGATCCTGGCCCGGTCGGGCACGGCGCTCAGCACCGACGTCATCCACATCAGCGGCGCCCACGACATCAGCATCTCAAACCTGGCGATGACGGGTGGTCAGGACGGCATCGATCTCGATGACTTCTCCAACAGCACGAACATCTCGCTCAGCGGCCTCGACATCTCCAATTACGGCCCCGCCGGCAACTTCAGTTACGGCGTTTATGTCGGTATCGGCAGTCTCGGATTCTCGCTGAGCGGCTCCAACATCCATGATCCCGCCACCCAGTATGGATTCGGCGTCAAGCTATCGGACCTCAACAACTACCAGACCCTGAATGCGGTCGTTTCCGGTAACACCTTCGAAAACATCTACAATGGCATCCAGGGCGCCTACAATAATAACGTCACGATCGCCAATAACACGTTCGCCAATACTCACAACGCCGCTATCAGCGTCGGACAATCTGTTATCCAGGGCGCGACCCTCAACGTAACCGGCAACGTGGTGACCGGCGGTACCGGTCTCGGCATAGATGTATCTGCCTCCTATGCCGGCAGCGTCGTCGTGAGCGGCAATACGGTGTCGGGCATCTCCACCGGCGAGGGTTTTCAAGTCCTCGGTCCGTTGCTTTCGCAAAATAACGAATCTTTCGGCAACCAGTACGGCTACAGCGCCGGTGCCGGATCGACCAGCGTCGGCAACCGGATCCACGACAACACGGCCATCGGCGTAACGACGCGCGGCAACGCCGGAATCGCGCTGCTCATCGGCAACACGATCTACAGCAATCCGATCGGGCTCGATGCCTACGTCACCGAAGTCACCCTGAAAAACAATCTATTTTACGGCAACACGCAGAACGCCATTTACGCCGAATTCACCGATCGCCTGCAGATCGAGAACAATACGATCGATCAAACTGGTGGAACTGCGATCCGATCCAGCACATACAGCACTAATATTGCGCTAAAGAACAACATCATCCGTATCAGTAACAACGGGAAGGCGTTTGACATCGCGGCGCAAGGAGAGCCCAGCTTCACAAGCGACTGGGATCTGTTCGGACTAAATAGTGGCGCCAGCATGGGGCTCTGGGGCGGCATCGCGGTCGGCACCTTCAACGACTGGCGCTTCGGCACCGGATTCGACCTCCATGGCACTACTGGCGATCCCCTGTTCATCGACCCGGCGCACGCCAACTATTATTTGCAGCCAACGTCCCCCGGAATCGATGCCGGCGACCCGTCTTCTGCGTTCGCGTTCGAGCCCGGCAACAATGGCGGCCGCATCAATCTGGGCTTCGAAGGCAATACTGCCGCGGCCACCCAGAGCGCCGCCCAGACCGTGCAGGTCGTTTCGCCCAACGGGCTCGACAAGCTCACCGAGGGCACGCCAACCTCGATCGCGTTCCGCACCGACGGAATCTCGGGCCTGCGCCCGATTGTCTTGATCAATAGCGCGGGACCCGTGATCCCGGGCTCGTCGCCGGCGACGAGTTGGCAGGCGGGCACCGTTCCGAACGGCTACGGCGTCAACAGCGTCGCGGCGAACAAGACGGTTGACACGTCAGGAAATCCGCTCGCGGCGCCGGCTGCCGTTTATGCGGACTCGCTTGCCGCAGCCAATGGCGCGGGTAGCAAGCTGACGCAGTCTGTCGCGGCGGGGGATGGGACCTATGTGGTCAGCCTGCACTTTGCGGAATACAGCGATCTGTCGATCTACGGCAGCACCCCGCAAGTCAATAACAACGTCAGGCAATTCGACATCAAGATCAACGGGGTCACGGTCGCAACCAATTTTGATATCTTTGCGGCGGCGGGCAACAAGCTGAATAAGGCGGTAGTGGCGAGCTTCACGGTCAACGCGACCGGCGGACAGGGCATCGCGATCGAGCTTGATACCGACGCCGGGACTTATTGGGGCGCAGAGCTCGCCGGCCTCGAGGTCGATCAGGTCACGCAGGGTGCGGCCGGGCAGACCGCGAAGGTGGAGGCATCGCCAGACAACGGTCAGAGCTGGGAGCTCGTCGCCGCCAGTGCACCGCTCGACAGTCACGGCATCGGCAACGTCGCCTGGACGCCGGACTTCCAGACCGGCGGAAATAGCGCGCTCATCCGGGTGACGGTCAACGGGACCGTCGGGGTCTCCACCGTCCCGTTCCTGGTCGCGACTCCCGGTCATGACTATTACATCAACGATGCCTCGACTGTCGGCGACGAGGTGACGTCCGCAATCGGCAACGACCTCAATTCCGGCAAGACGCCTGATAAACCGATGGCAAGCCTTGAGGCGCTGCTCAACAGCTATGCGCTTGGCCCCGGTGACGTCGTGCATGTCGACACCGGGCATTACATCGCATTGAACGACACCGTTTTCGGGCAGGGCGACAGCGGAACCGGCGATGCGCCGAGCCAGCGCCTCATCATCCAGGGGCCGACCGATCCCGGCGACGCGGCCATCTTTGACCGCGCTGACAAGACGAATGGGACCGCGGTCTTCCGCTTCGCCGGCGCCGATTACGTCACCTTCGCAAATCTCGAGATCACCGGGGCGGTCAGCGGAGTGGATATTCCGGACACGAGCAGCGTCGGCATTTCAATCGTCAATAGCTCGATTCACGACAATGCCTACGACGGTGTCTATGTTTACGCCTATCCAGCAACCACCAACATGGCGTTGACCATCGACCACTCGCGCGTATTCAACAATCTGAACGCCGGTATCGAGCTCGAATGGGTGCTTGGCGCCACGATCACCAACAACGAGGTATTCAGCAACGCTTACGGCATCTACTCGGGCGCGAATCCCGCGCACGAGCTGATCGATAGCAATAGCGTGCACGACAACCACACCGGCGGTATTGCTGCGCTTGGCAGCACGGGTGCCAACATCCAGGTCTCCAACAATCGAGTATTCAACAATAGCCTGGCGACAAACGGCTACGGCATTTCGGCCTCCGGCTCGACCGTGCTGGTTTCGGGCAACACTGTCACCGGGCAAACCGGCTCCGGCGCGGACGGTATCCTCGTGGGATTCGGTGCGAAGGCCGATGGCAACGTCGTCAGCGGCAACTACATCGGTGTCACCGCCCGCGATTCCGGAACCGTGGTAAGCAACAACCGCATCTTCGAGAACACATACGGTGTCAATCTCGATTACTACGGCAGCCCGCTGATCACCAACAACCGCATCTATTCCAACAACAAGGGAATCTTCTCGAATTTCGGCGGCGCTTCGGCTGAGCAGATCATCGGCAATCTGATCTATGCCAACACCGGAGGAGCGATCGATCTATCGTATGGCACCAACTCGCGGATCATCGGCAATACGATCTATCAGTCGGTAGGCACGGCCATCAGCCTGGCAAACAGCGCCATCAACGCTACAATCGAAGACAACATCATTTGGGGTGACGTCGGCACGCTGCTCAACGTCGCTGCAAACAGCCTCGCGGGCCTCCTTGCCGATTACAACCTTTACTACCGCGGCGTGTCCGGGACCGCCAATGCGGCCACGCTCGGTGCTGCCACCTATCCGAGTCTCGCCGACTGGCAGGCCGGCCAGGCGAGCCAGAACCAGCATAGTCTCGAAGGCGATCCGAAGTTCATCGACATCAACGGCGCTGACAACGTGCTGGGCGGGCCGGACGCCGCCATCGGGGGCGGCGCCGACGACGACTTCACGCCCGGCAAATTCTCCCTGGCGATCGATGCGGGCAATGCCTTTGTGCTGCCCCCGACCGATCTCTTCGGTCAGCCGCGTCACGACGATCCAGCCGTCGCCAATACGGGCGTCGGGGCGCCGGTCTACGACGAGACCGATGCGGCGACGAGCAGTTTCACGGCGTCCGGAACCTACTATGCCGATGCCTATGGTTACGCGTCCAGCTACGTCTCGTACACGCTGCCATTCGCATTCAATTTTTACGGCACGAGCTACACCAAAATCGACCTTTCGCCGGCAGGCTTCCTCTCGTTCAATACGACAACACCATTAAACGGAGATCCGACCACGCCGTCGGTTGCAGAGCTGGCAGCGAGCCCGATCATCGCGCCGTTCTGGGCGTCGATGGATATGAGGTTTGGCAGCAACGGGGTTGGGATCTTCGTGGCGTCGGCCGCCGACCACGTCACCTTCCGCTGGATCGCCCAGAGCGTCGCGGGTGGGAGCGGCGCGCCGCTCTCGAGTGTTGCCGTCACGCTCTTCAGCGACGGCAGCATGCGCTTTGACTACGGCGGGAACCTCAACGGCCTCACCCCGGTCATCGGCGTCTCAGCCGGAACCGGAATCGACTATTCGGTCGCATCAATCAGCGGCGCCGCAAATCTTTCGAACGCGGCGTCAATCACTTTCACTCCGGACGGCCCCAAGGGCCGCGTTTACTACGACATCGGCGCCGTCGAATTCCAGGGGGCATCCTCCGACGTCATCCCGCCTGCGGTCGTCGCCAGCACGAATCTGCCGGGGGAGGGCGGCTCGACCGACGCGGTGTTTACCAGTGTGGCGGTCACCTTTAGCGAGGCGCTTGACGCCACGAGTGCCGCGAGTTCCGCGAATTACGCTCTGGTCGCGGCCGGCCCCGACGGCCAATTTGACACTCCGGACGACAAGGTCATTCCGCTGGCCGCAAGCTATTCCGCTGCCACGAATGCTGTAACGCTCGGGCTTGCGGCGCCGCTCGCCGACGGTCATTACCGGCTGACCGTGAGCGGCAGCAGCGGCATCCTCGATACAGCCGGCAATCCGCTCGATGGCGACAGCAACGGCACGGCCGGTGGCGCTTTTGTGCGGACTTTCTTCGTCGACCGATCGCAAAACCATCCGCCGGCCGTGGCCGACGCCAGCATCTCGACCGTCTCGGGCACGCCCCTTTCGGTCACACTTAGCGCAGCCGATCCGGACGGCGATCCGATCACTTTCGGCATCGTCACCCAACCCAAGCACGGTACTATCCAGAACTTCGATCCGGTCGCCGGTACGTTCACGTATGTTCCGAGCAGCGGCTTTTCCGGGGCCGATACGATCCGCTTCTTGGCGCAGGACAACAAGCTCGGCCAATCCCAGGCGAATCTGACCATCAACGTCGCGGCCGCGAATCAGCCTCCGGTGGCTGATCCGGCCAGCGTCAACGCGATCGCGGGACTTGCGCTCCCGATCGTGCTGCACGGTTACGATCTGGAGACGCCGGAGAGCCAACTTGCGCTAGTCATCATCTCGCAACCGGCGTTCGGCACGCTGACGGTGACTGGACAGAATACGGTCAGCTACACGGCGAACTCCACATACAGCGGTGCCGACCAATTCAGCTTTGCGTGGAGCGACACCGGATCGCCGGCTGGAACGCCATCGAACGCGCTCACCGGTGCTCCCGCGACGATCTCCATTTCGGTGATCACCGTCAATCATCCGCCGGTGACGCAGAACACAACCGTCACAACGCTCGAGAATACGGCGTATGTTTTCAAGCTCGCCGACTTCCCGTTCTCCGACCCCAACGATCAGCCGGCGAATTCGCTGCAGTCGGTGATCGTGGCCTCGCTCCCGGGTGCCGGCACGCTTACACTCGCCAGTCAGGCGGTGGCGGCCGGGCAGGCGATCGCGCCAAGCGACATCGCTGCCGGCAAGCTGGTGTTCACGCCGGGGACGAACGGGGTCGGTGCGTCCTACGCGACCTTCGGCTTTGCGCTTGAAGACAACGGCGGCACCGTCAACGGTGGGCTCGATATTTCAGCCACCGCCACCATGACGGTGGCGGTGACGCCGATCAACCACGCGCCGGTGACGCAGAGCGCGACAGTGACGACGTTCGAGAACGCGGCTTACGTGTTCAAGGTGGCAGACTTCCCGTTCGCCGACCCGAACGATCAGCAGGCGAATACGTTGCAGAACGTGATCGTGACCTCGCTGCCGGGCGCGGGAGCGTTGACGCTCGGTGGAACGTCGGTAGCGCTCAATCAGGTCGTCACCGCAGCCGACGTCGCAGCCGGCAAGCTCGTGTTCACACCGGCCCAGAATGGAGTCGGTCCGACCTACGCCACGTTCGGCTTTGAGGTCGAGGACAATGGCGGCACCGCGAATGGCGGCGTCGATACCTCGACGGCGGTCACCATGACGGTGGCGGTGACACCGGTCAATCAGGCCCCGACGACGCAGAATACGACCGTCACGACACTCGAGAATACGGCCTACGCGTTCAAACTCTCGGACTTCCCGTTCGCCGACCCGAACGACCAGCCGGCGAACGCGTTGCAGAACGTGATTGTGACCTCGCTGCCGGGCGCGGGAGCGTTGACGCTCGGTGGAACGTCGGTAGCGCTCAATCAGGTCGTCGCCGCTGCCGACGTCGCAGCCGGCAAGCTCGTGTTCACGCCGGCCCAGAATGGAGTCGGCCCGACCTACGCCACGTTCGGCTTTGAGGTCGAGGACAATGGCGGCACCGCGAATGGCGGTCACGATACCTCGACGGCGGCCACCATGACGGTGGCGGTGACGCCGACGGCGCCGGTCAATCAGGCGCCGACGACCCAGAATACGACCGTCACGACACTCGAAAATACGGCCTACGCATTCAAGCTCTCTGACTTCCCGTTTGCCGACCCGAATGACCAGCCTGCCAACACGCTGCAGGATGTGATCGTTACGTCGTTGCCGGCCGCCGGCACGCTCGCGCTTGGCGGCCAGGCGGTGACGGCAGGGCAGGCCATTGCCGCGACCGACATTGGGGCCGGCAATCTCGTGTTCACGCCGGCCCAGAATGGAATCGGCCAGACCTACGCCACGTTCGGCTTTGAGGTCGAGGACAATGGCGGCACCGCGAATGGCGGCGTCGATACCTCGACGGCGGCCACCATGACGATAGCGGTGACACCGACATTGTCTGTGACGGTCAGCGGCACAGCGCAAGAGGGTCAGACGCTATCGGCAAGCCCGAGCGGCAGCGTGACCGGCTATCAGTGGCAATCGCTGACCGGTGCCACCTGGTCGAATATCGCAGGCGCCTCCAGCGCGACCTACCTGGTCCAGGAAGCGGACGAGGGCAATCAGATCCGTGTGCATGTGACCTCGAGCGGCGGCTCCGCCGATAGCGCGGCCACTTCACCTGTCATCGACATCTCGCCCTCGCTGACCACTCCGGTGATCAGCGGCACCGCGCAGGAAGGGCAGACCCTGACGGCGACGGCGGCGGTTGCCAACGACAGCGACTGCGTCCGTCACCTATCAGTGGCAGGCCGATCACGGCTCCGGCTTTGCCGACATCAGCGGCGCCACCGGGCTGAGCTACCTGGTGAAGGAGGCCGACGAAGGCGCCCAGCTGCGGCTCGTCGCGACCTCGACCGACGGCGACGGCAGCGGCACCACGGCGACCTCGGCAGCGACCTCCGCGGTCATCGACGCCGCGCCGAGCCTGACGGCTCCGGTGATCAGCGGCACCGCGCAGGAAGGGCAGACCCTGACGGCGACGGCGGCGGTTGCCAACGAACCCACTGAGACCACGATCACCTATCAGTGGCAGGCCGATCACGGCTCCGGCTTTGTCGACATCAGCGGCGCCACCGGGCTGAGCTACCTGGTGAAGGAGGCCGACGAAGGCGCCCCGCTGCGGCTCGTCGCGACCTCGACCGACGGCGACGGCAGCGGCACCACGGCGACCTCGGCAGCGACCTCCGCGGTCATCGACGCCGCGCCGAGCCTGACGGCTCCGGTGATCAGCGGCACCGCGCAGGAGGGGCAGACCCTGACGGCGACGGCGGCGGTTGCCAACGAACCCACTGAGACCACGATCACCTATCAGTGGCAGGCCGATCACGGCTCCGGCTTTGCCGACATCAGCGGCGCCACCGGGCTGAGCTACCTGGTGAAGGAGGCCGACGAAGGCGCCCCGCTGCGGCTCGTCGCGACCTCGACCGACGGCGACGGCAGCGGCACCACGGCGACCTCGGCTGCGACCTCCGCGGTCATCGACGCCGCGCCGAGCCTGACGGCTCCGGTGATCAGCGGTACCGCGCAGGAGGGGCAGACCCTGACGGCGACGGCGGCGGTTGCCAACGAACCCACTGAGACCACGATCACCTATCAGTGGCAGGCCGATCACGGCTCCGGCTTTGCCGACATCAGCGGCGCCACCGGGCTGAGCTACGTCGTCACGTCGGCTGACTTGGGTGCGCAAATCGAGCTCGTCGCGACCTCGACCGACAGCGATGGCAGCGGCACCACGGCGACCTCGGCTGCGACCGCGACGGTGACCAGCGGATTGTCTGTGACGGTCAGCGGCACAGCGCAAGAGGGTCAGACGCTATCGGCAAGCCCGAGCGGCAGCGTGACCGGCTATCAGTGGCAATCGCTGACCGGTGCCACCTGGTCGAATATCGCAGGCGCCTCCAGCGCGACCTACCTGGTCCAGGAAGCGGACGAGGGCAATCAGATCCGTGTGCATGTGACCTCGAGCGGCGGCTCCGCCGATAGCGCGGCCACTTCACCTGTCATCGACATCTCGCCCTCGCTGACCACTCCGGTGATCAGCGGCACGGCGCAGGAAGGGCAGACCCTGACGGCGACGGCGGCGGTTGCCAACGACAGCGACGCGTCCGTCACCTATCAGTGGCAGGCCGATCACGGCTCCGGCTTTGCCGACATCAGCGGCGCCACCGGGCTGAGCTACCTGGTGAAGGAGGCCGACGAAGGCGCCCCGCTGCGGCTCGTCGCGACCTCGACCGACGGCGACGGCAGCGGCACCACGGCGACCTCGGCTGCGACCTCCGCGGTCATCGACGCCGCGCCGAGCCTGACGGCTCCGGTGATCAGCGGCACCGCGCAGGAGGGGCAGACCCTGACGGCGACGGCGGCGGTTGCCAACGAACCCACTGAGACCACGATCACCTATCAGTGGCAGGCCGATCACGGCTCCGGCTTTGTCGACATCAGCGGCGCCACCGGGCTGAGCTACCTGGTGAAGGAGGCCGACGAAGGCGCCCCGCTGCGGCTCGTCGCGACCTCGACCGACGGCGACGGCAGCGGCACCACGGCGACCTCGGCTGCGACCTCCGCGGTCATCGACGCCGCGCCGAGCCTGACGGCTCCGGTGATCAGCGGCACCGCGCAGGAAGGGCAGACCCTGACGGCGACGGCGGCGGTTGCCAACGAACCCACTGAGACCACGATCACCTATCAGTGGCAGGCCGATCACGGCTCCGGCTTTGCCGACATCAGCGGCGCCACCGGGCTGAGCTACCTGGTGAAGGAGGCCGACGAAGGCGCCCCGCTGCGGCTCGTCGCGACCTCGACCGACGGCGACGGCAGCGGCACCACGGCGACCTCGGCTGCGACCTCTGCGGTCATCGACGCCGCGCCGAGCCTGACGGCTCCGGTGATCAGCGGCACCGCGCAGGAAGGGCAGACCCTGACGGCGACGGCGGCGGTTGCCAACGAACCCACTGAGACCACGATCACCTATCAGTGGCAGGCCGATCACGGCTCCGGCTTTGTCGACATCAGCGGCGCCACCGGGCTGAGCTACCTGGTGAAGGAGGCCGACGAAGGCGCCCCGCTGCGGCTCGTCGCGACCTCGACCGACGGCGACGGCAGCGGCACCACGGCGACCTCGGCTGCGACCTCCGCGGTCATCGACGCCGCGCCGAGCCTGACGGCTCCGGTGATCAGCGGTACCGCGCAGGAGGGGCAGACCCTGACGGCGACGGCGGCGGTTGCCAACGAACCCACTGAGACCACGATCACCTATCAGTGGCAGGCCGATCACGGCTCCGGCTTTGCCGACATCAGCGGCGCCACCGGGCTGAGCTACGTCGTCACGTCGGCTGACTTGGGTGCGCAAATCGAGCTCGTCGCGACCTCGACCGACAGCGATGGCAGCGGCACCACGGCGACCTCGGCTGCGACCGCGACGGTGACCAGCGGATTGTCTGTGACGGTCAGCGGCACAGCGCAAGAGGGTCAGACGCTATCGGCAAGCCCGAGCGGCAGCGTGACCGGCTATCAGTGGCAATCGCTGACCGGTGCCACCTGGTCGGATATCGCAGGCGCCTCCAGCGCGACCTACCTGGTCCAGGAAGCGGACGAGGGCAATCAGATCCGTGTGCATGTGACCTCGAGCGGCGGCTCCGCCGATAGCGCGGCCACTTCACCTGTCATCGACATCTCGCCCTCGCTGACCACTCCGGTGATCAGCGGCACGGCGCAGGAAGGGCAGACCCTGACGGCGACGGCGGCGGTTGCCAACGACAGCGACGCGTCCGTCACCTATCAGTGGCAGGCCGATCACGGCTCCGGCTTTGCCGACATCAGCGGCGCCACCGGGCTGAGCTACCTGGTGAAGGAGGCCGACGAAGGCGCCCCGCTGCGGCTCGTCGCGACCTCGACCGACGGCGACGGCAGCGGCACCACGGCGACCTCGGCTGCGACCTCCGCGGTCATCGACGCCGCGCCATCGTTATCGGTAGCATTGAGCGGTACGGCTCAGGAGGGGAAGACTCTCGTAGCGCTTGCCGTCGCCAGCAGTGACGACGCTGTCATTAGCTATCAGTGGCAGGTTCTGAACGGTGTGACCTGGAGGAATATTGCGGCTGCTACCACCTCGACCTATCTGGTGACGGAAGCTAATGAAGGCCATCAGATCCGCGTCATCGCGACTTCGGTGGATGGTGATGGTGGTAGCGCCTCTGCGACCAGCACCGCAACGGCGCCCGTTATAGACCTGACTCCGACGCTGATCGGTGACCGTCAGCGGCATCGCCCAGCAAGGCCAGATATTGACCGCGATTCCGACTGTGGTCAGTGATGGCGACGGTGGCCGGACCACATTACAGTGGCAGGAGTCCGCCGGATCGACTTGGGTCAACATTGCCGGTGCGACGCGTTCAACGTACCGGGTGGCCGAGGCCGATGAAGGCCATCAGATCAGGGTACTTGCAACCTTCACCGATGACACCAATCAAACCGTCTCGGCGGCGAGCGTTCCGACCACGTCGGTTGTGGATGTGACACCGACGCTTTCGGTCACGCTGAGCGGCACGGCGCAGGAAGGACGGACACTGACCGCCCAGGCACATGTGACCAGCGACGGGGACGGTGGCACGACCGCTTTTCAATGGCAGAAGCTCGTCGGTACGACTTGGACAAACATCGCAGGCGCCACTGCCGCGACGTATCAGGTCGTCGAGCAGGACGAGGGCTATCAGATACGGGTGGCTGCCACCTTCACAGATGACACCGGGCAAACAGCATCTGCGACCAGCGCCGCTACCACCCCGGTCATCGATATCACGCCAACGCTATCGGTATCGGTCAGCGGCACGGCGCAGGAGGGCCAGACCCTGACGGCGACCGCACACGCCAATGACAGCGACGCAGTCATCAGTTACCAGTGGCAGCAGCGCGTCGGTCGGACATGGACGAACATTTCGGGAGCAACGGCCTCGTCCTATACGATCAGCGAGGCGAACGATGGGCACCGGTTGCGCGTGGTCGTAACGTTGGCGGATAGCGATGGAGGCGGTACGTCTGCGACGAGCGCGGCAACCGCCCGGGTGGTTGATCCCGCCCCAACGCTGACGATCGCGAGTACCTCACTGTTTGTAGCCGCCGGGGGATCAATTTCGCTGCCGATAAGCGTCTCCGGATTCGATTCCGATGATCGTGTGACGGTGAACATTGCCGGGCTTCCGGCCTTTGAAACGATCACAGACGCCCTCGACCACAGGACGTTTAGCGGCGGTTCCGTGACCCTCACGGCGGCGGAGGTCAATAGTGGACTGACACTGCATTCGACTTACCGCGGCAGCGGTCAGCCGGTGGACATATTGACAGTGACCGCGACCAATACGACGGCCGGGGAACGGGTCACAGTCGTCGGCCCAAACTATTACCGTCACAGATCCGCCAACGGCGTCGGTCGCCAAACCGAACGTCCAGATCCTGAATATGGTGTCGCCGGCGATCGTCACGTCGTCGCTCGACTCCGGCTCGCAAACATTGCCCGTCGTCAAACACGGGCAGACTGTCACGTTTGGCCAGATCTTGACGCCGAGCAAGATCCCGACCAATGACTTTACGATTGCGTACGCAGTTGGAGGTGGACGCCCCGCGGCTACCGGAAAGGCGACTATCCGACTTTCTTTACAGGACGTGGACGCGACGCCCACCGATGCTGGCGGGCAAATCGAATCGGCCTTCGTCGAGACAGAAGCTCCGCTGCGGATCGCCAAGATAGACGCCGTCAGATTGGCTGGCACCGCAAGCGACGACCTTCTGCCGGGTACCAAGGGCACCGAGACGATCGCGGTTCAGATCCCGTTGGCACAAAACGCATCACCCGAGCAGATCGCGATGATGATGGGCGCGCAGCCGCAACGCTCCGATCTCATGCAAGCGTTGTTTGCCGCTGGCATCCTGTTGCCCTCGACGACAAAACAAGCGAAGGCGCGAAACGCCACCGGTGACGGGAAAGGCACAAGCCGGGCCCGCTCGCTGTGCACCTTCGACAGCGATACCGATCGCCTGGTGCCGGAAAGCGCAGGAACGCCGGCGCCGTTTGACTTGCCCTCGGTCATTGAGAGTGCGGCTGCCAGCGACGAAGACGAGTGGGTTTACATCGCTATGGACGCGGCGGAATGAGATCAGGTCCGAAAGACCCTTCAACAGGTGCAGAAGAAGTGGAAGGCGAAGAAGCAGACGGAGCGGCTCGAGGATGGTCTTCTGGTGAAGTCGAGCACCCTGACCACGTATCAGAGCTGGCATAAGATGCCTGCTGGCGCTTGGCTGATCGACTGTTCCTTCATCAACCCAAAGAAGCCGAAGGTGCACGGCATCTACAGGGTCTGGGAAGGTGGTGTCTTGGAGCTTTCCGAGTTCCAATATACAGTTCGGTTAAGCGAGATTGCATGACCAAGGCTGATGCCCTGGTCATTGCCGCCATCGAGGCTGGTGTGCCGTCCCTTGTTGAGGCGCGCACACTCATCGACCAGTTTCACGACATGATCCGAAAGAAGGATGAGGCCAAACTCGATGCCTGGGTCGAGAACGCAAGAGCAAGCCTCGTCTTATCCTTCGCGATGGGAGTCCTCAAGGACATCGCTGCCGTGCGCGCTGCAATCACGCAGCCTTGGTCAAACGGCCAGGTCGAAGCACAGATTACGAAACTCAAACTCGTCAAACGGCAAATGTATGGTCGCGCGAAAATGGACCTTCTCGAAGCACGATTGCTCGGCACCGCGTGATCCGCAAAGCGGTCATCGAATATGCGTCAGAGCCAATGTTGGGCGCCTATTCACATCTTTGGACCGTTCAACAATTTGCACGTCCCGACCGAGGCCGGCGGGTCAATTAAATCGTTTCATTGACAGCCTCGGACTCTGCCCATAGCCTGCCATTAACGATCAAAAATGAAAACTGCTGGGACGAAACGCCAATGTCAAAACGCATGCACCGCCTAAGCGAAGAAACTAGGTGCGGCGTATTTCATATTAATTTCAACATATTAAGTCGCGTGAATGGGTCGCGCGAAGGCTCGTGACCGCGTCTCAAAATGCAGTACAGGCTTATGGCTGGCGATCGCGTTCAGTCAGTCATTGAAATGAAACGTTCCATATGGGGAGGCCGACAATGGAATTAACCCGTCGTAATTTGCTGCTGGCAGGCGCGGCCATAGGCACATCCGGGACCTTGTCGCGGCCAGTGGCCTTGGCTGCCGGTCAGGAGTTGACGCTCGGTGTCGTCGGCGTCCTGTCGGGACCTGCCGCGCAATGGGGACTCGCGCTGCGAGGCGCGGTGGAGCTCGTCGCCGCCGAGGCCAACAGGGATGGCCTGATCAAGATCGACGGGGCTCCTTGCCACGTCAGCGTTGTTGCCATCGATAGCAAATATACCGCTGAGGGCGCGGCGGCGGCGGCGAACACGCTGGCAGGTCAGGGAGTCAAATTCATCATCGGTCCGATCGGCTCACCTGAACTCACGGGCGTGAAGCCTATCGCCAAGCGCAACTCGATGCTGGTGATGGGCAACGGCTACGCCAAGGATGCCCTATCGCCACAATTTCCGTTGGTCTTCCATATGGGGCCGGGTCCCTCGGGCTGGGCCGACCCGATCATCAAGATCGCCAAACAGAAATTCGGCATCAAAAGCGTCATGCTGATCGCGCCGAATGATCAGGGCGGCACCGATATCGCGAGCGTCGACGCCGAAGCCTACAGGAAGAACGGCATTACTGCCGGCGAGGAATACTATCAGCGCGGCACCACCAATTTCGCTCCGATCGTTACCCGCATCATGAACGCCAAGCCGGAGGCGGTCGATCTCGCTTCCTCGCCGCCCGGCGATGCCGGCATCATGGTGAAGCAATTGCGTCAGGCTGGTTTTGAGGGACCGATCGGCCGCCTTGGAGGCCCGGGCTACAGCGAGATCTCTCGCGTCGCCGGCGGCGATGCCGTGCTGAAGGACTTCTACTGGTATGAGCCGGTCTTCATCGACGAGAAGGTGCAGTTGATTGCCGACGAGTACAAGAAGCTGCTGGGTGCCGACCGACCCGAGAATAACCTGTTCTTCCAGTGGGTCTCGGCCGCCCGCATGGTAACCAATGCCATCGCCAAGGCAGGCACGATTTCCGATACGAGCAAGGTAGCGGAAGCGTTGCGCGCTTTACCGGTGGAAGATCCAAATGCCGGCTCTGGCCATTGGATCGGCCAGGATTTCTTCGGCATTAATCAGGAGCTGTCGTTCCCCTTCGGCGTGGGGCTTGTAACCAACGGCAAGCTGCAGCCGACGATCAGGGTTGCGGCAGCCACTGGCAAATAGGGCTGCGTCAGTGGAAGGCGTCGTCGCCACCGGCCTCATCGGCATCAGTCTGGGCGCGCAGTATGCGCTGCTCGCCCTCGGCTTCACTTTGATCTTCGGCATTCTCGGAGTCGTCAATTTCGCTCATGGCGGCTTCTATGTTCTCGGAGGATATCTCGCCTACTCGGCGGTGACTTATCTCGGCGCTCCTTACGCGCTGGCGGTGGTCGGCGCAGCGATCGGCACGACGGCTCTCGGGTATCTGTTCGAGCGTTTTGTGCTTGATCGCCTGATCGACGATCATCTGGCGACACTGATGCTCACGCTCGGACTCTACATGATGATGTCGAGCGGCATCCTGGTGGTGTTCGGGCCGCAATCGCCAGCCTTCACCTTTCCCTTGACCGGCGTCATTCGCGGCCACGGATTCTTTGTACCGATTGAGAATCTCGTGGTCCTGATCGTCTGTCTTGTCGGGATCCTTTCGATCTATGCTCTCATGTACCATACCGACTTCGGCCGTGCGCTGCGTGCGCTGGCAGACGATCGCGCGGTCGCGACAGCGCAGGGGCTGCGCCCCAAGGTGCTTTTTCCGACGGCTTTCGCGCTGGCGACGGGACTTGCTGGGCTTACGGGCGCCTTGGTCACGCCTATCCTTTCACTCGCTCCGCATATTGGGGACCCGGTGCTGGCGACGTCCTTTCTCATTGTTATTCTTGGCGGCCTTGGCAGCGTCGGCGGAGCAACCGTTGCGGCCTTTATCGTCGGCATGATCGAGGCATTCTCGGCGGTCTATCTCGGCGGATCGAAAGGCGCTCTCGCCCTCTTCGTGCTCGTCCTGATCATGCTGGTGGTCAGACCTTCAGGGCTTTTCGGCTATCGCGGCCCGGGGAGCTTGAGCGCATGACAAGGCTCGCTCTTTCCACGGTACGCGGCGCGGGCATCTCCGAGACGGTAACCGTCCTCGTCATCGCCGCTACCTTCGTCATCCCGTGGATTAGCCAAAACCCGATGGTCTATTCGCTGGCCAATCAGATGCTGATCGCCATAACGGCCGCGTTCAGCGTCTACATCATGCTGCGCATGAACCTGATGACTTTTGCCGTGCCGACATTCATGGCGATCGGCGGTTACACGGCCGCGAGTCTGGGGCTTCGCTATGGCGTGACCGACGTCCTGCTGCTCGGTCTCTTCAGTTTCGTCGTGCCGGCACTATTCGCGCTGCCGCTTGGTGCCTTGGTTCTCCGCCTGACGGGCGTCTATTTCGTACTCGTCACCTTTGTCCTCACCGAGATTACCCAACTGGTCCTGTTCGAGACGCCGGGATGGACCGGCGGATCCAATGGCCTCGTCGGCATGCCAAGCGTGACATTCTTTGGCGCGGAGCTCGGCGATAACCGGGCGGTGCTTCTGGTCACCATCGGCCTGGCACTCGCCGGCGCCATTGTCACCGCTGTGGTCACCCGCGCCTTGCGCCAGCATTTTGCCGCCATTGAGGAGAACGAGCTGCTTGCCCGGAGTCTCGGACTCGTCGTTTGGCATTACAAGGCGCTCGGCTTCGCCGTAGCGGCAGGCGTATCCGGCCTTGCGGGCTTCGCTTTGGTCAACATGCTGCTCACCGCCCATCCGACATCGTTCAGTCCACTCTCGTCGGTGAACTACATCGCCTATACGATTATCGGCGGCAAGGGCAGCATGCTCGGGCCGCTCCTCGGCGGGGCTTTGCTGATTTGGGCGGGGGACGTCTTCGCGCTGCGCGGCGAATACTCCCAGTTCCTGTTCGGCTTCCTTATCGTCGTCGTGGTGCTGGCAGCACGCGACGGCATCGCCGGAACCATCTATCGCCTTGGCGTCCGCCTTGCTTCGTCGATCCGTCTTCCCGGCCTTCGTTGCAGGCTTCGACTGGTGCGCTCGGCGCGCCGACCGCTACGGAGCCGCAGCCATGATCGGACCAGACGATGGCTGCATGGGCAGCGGGGGTGCGCTTCTCGAGGTCGTTTCCATCTCCAAGCGCTTCGGCGGACTGCACGTCTTCAATGATGTGAGCTTTGCCATACCGCCGGGAGAAGTCCTGGGCATCATCGGGCCGAACGGCGCGGGCAAGACGACGTTAATTAACGTCATCTGCGGAATGCTCCCGCCCACAATCGGCCGCGTTCTGCTCGATGGCAAGGATATGACGGGTAAACCGCTGCACGTCACGAGCCGTATGGGAATCGTGCGAAGTTTTCAGCAGACGAATACCTTCCGAGCTGCAAGCGTGCGCGAAAATATTTCCCGCGCCGTGCGCTTCAGTGGCGGTGGAACGGATGCATGGAATGCCATCGCGCCCTTGCTCGATGAATTTGGGCTCGCGCCACAGCTTGAAGAGCAGAGCGACAAGCTGCCCTACGGGCTGCAGAAGATGCTCGGCCTCATCCTCGCATACGTCGTTCGGCCGAAGGTGCTGCTGCTCGATGAGCCGGCGGCAGGTCTCGAGCGCCGGGAACGCCTTCGGGTCGACGCCTTCGTCCGTCATGCGGGGGCGGAACTGGGCTGCGGCGTCCTGATCGTCGAGCACGACATGGATCTGGTGCGCCGTCTCTGTCCCAGGATCCTCGTGCTCGATTCCGGCCGCGTGCTGGCCGAAGGAGCGCCCGCCGAAGTGCTGTCGCGGAAGGACGTCATCGACGCCTATCTCGGCGCGATCGACGAGGAGGCGGCCTGATGCTGGCGGTAGAGAACCTCGAAGTCCGCTATGGCGGTATCACGGCCCTGCGCGGCGTCTCGATCGAAGTTGCCGAGGGCGAGACGGTCCTGCTGGTCGGCGCCAATGGCGCCGGCAAGTCGAGCCTGATCAATGCCGTCATCGGGCTCGTCGCGACCTCGCGTGGCACGGTCCGCTTTGCTGGCGAGGACATCAGCGCGTTGCCATGTGACGGGCGCGCGCGCGCCGGCATGGGCTACTCGCCGGAGGGCCGCCGCGTGTTTCCGACCATGTCGGTTGCCGACAACGTGTTGAGCGGCGCTTGCGGGCGCGGCGCTTCCGCTCAGCGCGAGGCCTGGGATTGGCTCTGCAGCATTTTTCCGGTGCTGAAGGAACGCGCGAGTCAGCCGGCGGGACAATTGTCGGGCGGTCAGCAGCAGATCGTCGCCCTGGCGCGGGCGATGAGTTCGTTTCCCAGGCTGCTGCTGCTCGATGAGCCGTTCCTCGGACTTGCTCCGGTCTGGATCGTGCAGATCAGCGAGGCGATCCGTCACATGCAGCAGCGTGGCACGACGATCCTGATGACCGAGCAGATGGCCCGCCCGGCGCTCAAGCTGGCGACGCGCGGCTATGTGATGCGCGGCGGCGAGGTCAGGCGAAGTGGCACCGTGGCCGAAATTCGCGATGTCGCGCTTGCCGAGGAGTATCTGTGATGGCCGCGACGCTGAACGCAACCTCCCGTCTGGGGGCCTTCGCTGCAGCAATGGCCGGTGCCGAACTTGCGCCCGATGTTGCCGTGAAGGCGGCGATCTGTCTCCTCGACTCGCTTGGGCTTGCGCTCGCGGCGCGGGAGGAGCCGACGGCGGTGGCCGCCCGCTCTATGACGACGCGTGTTCCGCTGGGCCCGCGGGCCGCACGCGTCTGGGCGGACGGAGCGTATGTGCCCTGTATCCGAGGCAGTCCTTGCCAATGGCATTGCCGTGCATGCCCATTTCCAGGACGATACCGATCACGACTCGTGGACCCATCCGGGCTCCCTGATCTCGCCCGTCGCTGTTTCATTGGGCGAGACGCTGAACGCACCGCTGCGCCTGGTCCTCAACGCCCTCACCGCCGGTTACGCGACGCTCAAATGGCTCGGTGCAGGTGAATCCGTCGCCCGCGGGCTGATCGGTCGCGGCGTGCGTACCAGCCCGACCTTCGGCACCATCGGTGCAGCCGCCGCTGGAGCCGTCGTGCTCGGGCTCGATGCTGCACGGGCCACCAGCGCGATCGCGATTGCAGCTTCGACGACGGGCGGCACGCTGGAGCCGGTGCGTTGCGGCTCCGACGAGTGGCGTGTGCAGAACGGCCGCGCCGCTCACGGCGGATTCGTGGCCGCCGAGCTTGCCGCGCGCGGGGTCGAAGGTGCGCCCGATGCGCTGGAAGGGCCGAAGGGCCTGTTGCGTTCGCTCGCCGGCATCGATCGTGCGCCCGAACAATGGCTGCAGGCCCCCGATCCCGCGACGATGACCGGCATCATGGCGAAACCCTTCGCCACGCTCGGCGACAACATGTCGGGCGTACTCGCAGCCTATCTGCTCCACCAGGATGGCATCGACCTGTCGCGAGCAAGGCGGATCACCGTGACGATCTGGCGTCCCTATACCGAATATCCGGGAACGTCCTTCAAAGGGCCGTTCACGCGCGTTGTGCAGACCCAGGCGAGCACCGCCTTCGCGATCGCTGCCATGCTCCGCTACGGCCGGCTGGGCTACGACATGGGTGTCGAGCAACGCCGGAATCCGGAAATCATGTCGCTGGTCGAGAAGACGACGGTGCTGCCTGACGACGTCGGGACGCATCTTGACGCGGCTGTCGAAATCGAAATGGACGACGGTACGTGCCGCCGGCGCACCGCGCGCGAGGCACCAAGGAGCCTGGTCTTCCAGGATGAGGCGCGCGCCACGGAGGTGTTCGAGGGCCGCCTCGCCGGATCGGGAACTCTGCCCGGCGAAGCAGGCAGGCTCGCGGCAGAGGTTTTCGCCTCGGCACGCAACGGCGGATCGATGCCTGTTCGAATGCTGCTTGATCGCATCATCGGCTCTCACGGAGAAGACGAAAAATGAAACTTGGACTTGAAGGCAAGACGGCGGTCGTCACCGGCGGCAGCAAAGGCATCGGTCTGGAGACCGCGCGTCTTCTGGCGGAGGAGGGTGTCAAGGTGCTGGTCTGCGCGCGGCGAGAAGACGCGCTTGCAGAAGCCCGCGCCGACATCGAGAAGACAACCGGCGCAAAGGTCGAGACGCTTTCGCTCGACGTCACCGATTTGAAGCAGATCGAGCGGCTGCCGACGGTTGCACGCGATCGTCTCGGCCGCATCGACATCCTCGTCAACAATGCCGGCACCGGTACCTACAAGCCGTTCCTCGAAGTCACCGACGAGGAATTGCAGTATGGCATGGCGATCAATTTCTTTGCGCAGTTCCGCATTTGCCAGCGCATCATCCCGATCATGATCGGCCAGAAAGGCGGAAGCATCGTCAACGTCTCGGGCGAAACCGGAATCATGGTGACGATGCCGCCGTTCCTGTCGTCCTGCACCGGCCCGGCCAAGTCGGCGGAGATCCGCTTCTCCAAGATCCTGGCCAACGAGTTCGGGCCCCACAACATCCGCGTCAACTGCGTTGTCCCCGGTTTCGTCAACACGCCGGAGCGTTTTGCCAAGTGGGAGCGCGAACTGGCGAAGCGCAATCTGGGCCCGGAGGAGGCGGAGGCCGAACGTCGGCGCTGGTCGGAGAACAATTCCATGCGCAACACCCGCTGGGGCACGCCGCAGGAGCTTGCCAACCTCATCGTCTTTGCGCTCTCCGATCGCGCGAGCTTTGTGAATGGTGCCGTGCTTGTTGCCGACAACGCAATGGACAAATCTTGAACAGTGGATGCGAGAGGCGAAGCCGGACACCGATGATGGATCGATTGAAGATGGTGCGCGCGGGGATGACGACGTCGCCATTCGGGAGAATGTAATGACGGATGTCGACAAGCCGCTTGAGGGCATCACGGTCGTCGAACTCGGCCACAGCGTGGCTGCGCCCTTACGCCGGACTGATCCTGGCCGATCTCGGCGCGCGCGTCATCAAGGTCGAAAACCCCAGAAGCGGCGACTATGCCCGTGGCTGGGGCCCGCCGTTCTGGAACGGAGACGGCAAGTGTTTTTCACAGCCTCAACCGCGGCAAGGAGGGCATCACCGTCGATTTTGGCGATCCAGGCGACTGCGAGGAGCTGAAGTCGCTGATCCTGGAGAAAGCGGACGCGGTCATCCAGAACCTGCGGCCCGGTATCCTCGAGAAATTCGGCCTCACGGCGGAGACGCTGCGCGCGGAGAAGCCGTCTCTCATCTGGTGCGACATAGGGGCCTTCGGCAGCAAGGGTCCGCTTGCGAGCAAGCCGGGCTATGATCCGCTCGTCCAGGCGAGCACGGGCATCATGAGCGTCACCGGAGAGGGCGGACGTCCGCCGGTGCGCGTCGGCGTTTCACTGATCGACATGGGCTCGGGCATGTGGGCGGTAATCGGCCTGCTCACGGCGCTTCTCGCGCGCAAGAGCAGTGGCGAGGGGCGGATCGTCTCGACTTCGCTCTACGAGACCGGGCTTGCCTGGATGACCGTGCCGCTTGCCGGCTACGCGGCCTCAGGCGAGGTGCGCAAGCCCTATGGCTCGGGGACGGCGGAGATTGCGCCCTATCAGGCCTTCGAGGCTTCCGACGGCTGGCTGATGATCGCCGCCGGCAACGACAATCTGTTCCGCAAGCTGTGCGGCGCGCTGCAGCTCGAAGCCCTCGCCCGCGATCCTGACTTCGCGACCAACGCGGCAAGGGTCGTCAACAGGGACCGGCTGGTCCCCCAAATCCAGGCGGCCGTGAGCCGGTATTCGGTCGAGGTGCTCGGCAAGATTCTCGATGAGGCGGGCGTACCCAACGCTCCGCTGCTGACAACCGATCAGGTCGCCGTGCATCCGCAAACCCGCGCAGTCGAGATGACGGCTCGCTGCGATGGCGACGACATCGAGCTCGTGGGCATACCGCTCACCTTCGATGGCAGGCGTCCGCGGGCGCGTTCGCCCGCTCCGGCGCTGGGCCAGCACAATGCCGACTTTCGGACATCCGACACCAAGGGGACAGCCAGTGCGAAATAGATTTCGAGACGATCACCGCCGAGCGGAACGACGACCATATTCTGCTGGTCACCTTGAATCGGCCGGAAGCATCCAATGCCCTGAACACTCAGATGGGCCTCGATCTGGTCGAGCTGTTTGAAAGGTTCTCGACCGATATTGAAGGCCTGCGCGCCGTGATCCTGACCGGGCGCGGCGACAAGGCGTTTTGCGCCGGCGGAGATCTCAAGCAGCGCAACGGCATGACGGATGAAGCGTGGCAGGCGCAGCATCTCGTTTTCGAACGCATGCTGCGCGCCATTCTGGGCTGCCCGATCCCGGTGATCGCGGCGGTGAATGGCGCGGCTTACGGCGGCGGCTGCGAGATCGCTGCGGCGGTCGACTTCGTCTATGCCTCGACCAATGCCCGCTTTGCGCTGACGGAAGTAACGCTGGGCATCATGCCGGGCGGCGGCGGCACGCAGAACCTGGCGCGCGCGGTCGGCGAGCGTCGCGCCAAGGAGCTGATCCTGTCGGGCTTGCCTTTCTCGGCCGTCGAGGCGGAAGCCTGGGGATTGGTCAATCGGGTGCTGCCGCCGGAGCAGTTGTTGGAAGCAACGTTCGGTATCGCCTGCCGCATCGCCGGCAATGGCCCGATCTCGGTGCGTCAAGCCAAGCAGGCGATCCATCGCGGCCTCCAGATGTCGCTCGCGGACGGCCTCGCCTTCGAGATCGAAGCCTATAACCGGCTGGTTCCAACGGCTGACCGCCGTGAAGGCGTGCTCGCCTTCAACGAGCGCCGCAAGCCGAACTTTCAGGGCAAATAAAGGGAGGCGCGAGAAATGCGCGAGAAAGCTCATGTTCGCGAAGTGGGGCCCCGGGACGGGCTGCAGATGGTCAAGACGATTCTGCCGAGCGCGCGCAAGCTCGCCTGGTGTCGGGGCGCGCTGGAAGCGGGGATCCGCGACATCGAGGTGACGTCCTTCGTGCCGCCCAAGGTCGTCCCGCAGTTTACCGATGCCGAGGAGGTGGCGCGCGGTGCTGTAGCGATGAAGGGCCTGCGGCCTTCGGTTCTCGTGCCAAATCTGAAGGGCGCCGAGCGCGGTTTCGCGCTTGATGTGCCGCAGATCAATTACGTCCTGTCGGCAAGCGAGGCCCATAATCTTGCCAATGTCCGCCGCAGCACCCAGGAATCGCTGGAGGATTTCGCGCGTATTGCCGCGGTACGCGATCAACGGCCCGGCGTGCGTATTGCGCTCGGCGGCGGGATCGCCACGGCCTTCGGCTGCACCATCGCCGGCGCGGTCTCGGAGGCCCGGGTCGTCGAGATCGCCGCACGGCTTGTCGAGATGGGGGCCGACGAAATCATCGTGGCCGATACGGTCGGCTACGGCGATCCAGGCCAGGTTCGCCGGCTCATGAAGGCGGTCGTTGCAGCCGTCGGCCGTATTCCCGTTGCCTGCCATTTTCACGACACGCGCGGGCTCGGGCTCGCCAATGTCACCGCCGCGCTGGAGGCTGGCGTGCGCGCATTCGACGCCTCGCTGGCGGGGCTCGGCGGCTGTCCCTTTGCGCCGGGTGCGACCGGCAACATCGATACCGAAGACACGGTCTTTCTGCTCGAACAGCTCGGCTTTGACACTGGCGTCGATGTCGAAAAGCTCATCGTCCTGCGTGGTGAGGTCGAGAGCTGGCTTCCCGGCGAGCGTTTCTCCGGTGCGATCGCCCGCGCCGGCTTGCCCAAGACATATCGCGCGACGGCAGGCATTGCCGTCTGAAAGGACATTCCCATGAATTATCACGACACAGCCAACGTGGCCGACACGGACGTTACCGTCAGCCTGGGCGAGGATTACCCGGAGCTGCGCAGCTCGGTGCGGCGCATCTGCGAAAGATTTCCCGGCGAGTACTGGCGGGCGCTCGATGACCGCAGCGGGTACCCGACCGAATTCGTTGCTGCCTTGACGGAGGCCGGCTTTCTCGGCGCGCTCATTCCGGAAGAGTACGGCGGCTCAGGCCTGCCGCTGCGCGCCGCGGCGGTCATTCTGGAAGAGATCAACGCCAATGGCTGCAGCGCCAGTCCGGCACATGCGCAGATGTACATCATGGGCACGTTGCTGCGGCACGGCAGCGAGACGCAGAAACGTACCTATCTTCCGGAGATCGCCGCGGGAAGGTTGCGGCTCCAGGCCTTCGGCGTGACCGAGCCCAACACGGGGTCCGACACCACCCAGCTCAAGACGCGCGCGGAGCGTCAGGGCGACGTCTACGTCGTCAACGGCCAGAAGGTCTGGACCTCGCGCGCGCTGCACTCCGATTTCATGCTGCTTCTGGCGCGCACGACGCCGGTCGAGCAGGTGAAGAAGCGCACCGAAGGCCTTTCTGTCTTCCTCGTCGACTTGCGTGAGGCCAAGGGCAACGGCGTCGAGATCCGTCCGATCAAGGCGATGATCAACCACAACACCACGGAGGTGTTCATCGAGAATCTGAAAGTCCCGGCGGCCAACCTCATCGGCGAGGAGGGGCAAGGCTTTCGCTATATTCTCGATGGCATGAACGCTGAACGCATCCTGGTCGCCTCCGAATGTGTCGGCGACGGACGCTGGCTGCTCAACAAGGGTGTTGCCTATGCCAACGAGCGGCGGGTCTTCGGCCGCTCGATCGGCCAGAACCAGGGTATCCAGTTTCCGCTGGCTCGCGCGTATGCCGAACTGGAGGCGGCCGATATGATGTGCCGGCGCGCCGCCGCGCTGTTCCAGGCCGGGCGTCCCTGCGGCGCGGACGCCAATATCGCCAAACTGCTCGCCTCCGAGGCCACCTGGAAGGCGGCCGATACCACGTTCCAGACCCACGGCGGCTTCGCCTTTGCGCAGGAGTATGACGTCGAGCGCAAGTGGCGCGAGGTGCGCATTTATCAAACAGCCCCGATCTCGACCAACATGGTTCTCGCCTATGTGGCGCAGCACGTGCTCGGTCTTCCCCGATCCTATTAAGGAGGCCATCATGCTGGATATCACGCGACAAACGGCAAATTTCGTGGCGGGCCTCATGCCGGCCGATCTGCCCGACCGATGCCGGGAGGCGGCACGCACCGGTATCATCGATTGCGTCGGTGTCATGATCGCGGGCGCGGCCGAGCAGCCGGTGCGCATCGTGTCGGCCATGCTCGCGGCTTCCACCCAGAACGACGGGGCGCCCGAGATTCCGTCGGGCCGCAACCTCGCTGCGTCCGATGCCGCGCTGGTGAATGGCGTCGCGGCGCATGTGCTCGACTATGATGACGTGGCGCTCGCCGGCCATCCGAGCGCGGTGCTGGTGCCGGCCATTTTGGCGGAGGGCTGGTCGCTCGATTCGAGCGGTATCGATGCTGTCGCGGCCTACGTCGCGGGCTACGAATTGTGGGCGCAACTCGCTGCGCTGGAGCCAGGCCATCTGCACGAGCGCGGTTTTCACCCGACCGCGGTAATGGGCGCACTCGCCACCGCCGCCGCCTGTGCGCGGCTGCGCAGGCTCGATCCCGAGAAGACGGCGCATGCCGTCGCCATTGCCGCCTCGCTTGCCTCGGGTCTCGTCGCGAATTTCGGCACCATGACAAAATCGCTGCATGCCGGCCGCACCGCGCAATCGGGCGTGCTCGCCGCACGTCTGGCGGACCAGGGATTCACCGCCTCTCTCGACGTCCTGGAGCACCAAACCGGCTTCCTTCGCGCTCACTCGCCGTCCGGCAGGCCCCAGGTCGAGGATGGGACGGTCGACATCGGCTCCAACTGGCGGCTGGCGGATCTCGGTATCAACGTGAAGCGCTATCCCACCTGCTATGCCACCCATCGTTCGATCGATGCGATGTTGGGCCTGGTCGATGCGCACGGGTTGAAGCCGGAGGACGTGCAGGAGATTCGTGTCCATACCGGCGTCATGCAGAAGCTGATGCTGCGCAACAGCAATCCCCGGACGGGCCTCGAAGCCAAATTCAGCATGGAATTCGCGATGGCAGCCGCCCTCATCGCCGGGCGCGTCGGGCTTTCCGAACTCACCGACGAATTCGTTTCACGACCGGAGGTCGGCGCCACCGTTGCGAAGGTTCGCTGCACGACAACCGATGAAATCATGGAGGGGGACCAGCCCTTCGCCCCGGCGGATCGGGTGAGCATCGTGCTGGCGTCGGGAAAGGTGCTCGAGCACGCGCCTGTCGTTCATGCCAAAGGCAGCTGGCAGAAGCCACTCACGCGCGAGGAGTTGAAGGACAAGTTCCTGGAATGTGCGACGCGCGTCTTCAGCCGTACCCATGCCGTCGCGCTGTTCGATCAGCTCTGGAGCCTCGATCAGATCGACTCGATCCGGGATCTGCGCCTGACCGCTGATCGGACCGACGCATGATGGAGGTCGGACAGAAGAAGAGATCGCTTCGTATCTGGCATCAATCGGTCAACGAGCTTGATCACCTCGATGTTTACAAGCGCGCTCTGGAGGTCCATGCGGCGGAAGTGCTCGATGATGATGCCGAGGTCGTTGTCCACGGACTTCCCGCGGGCTCGTATGGCGGTGCCTCGGCGACCGCGGTGTTGGGCAATGCCTTTGCCTATCACCGCATCCTCTCCAGGGTCATCGACAACGCCATCGCTGCCGAGCGGCAGGGCTACGATGCCTTCGTCATCGGGTCGTTCAGCGAGCCGTTCCTCCGCGAGATCCGATCCGCGGTCGATATTCCCGTGGCGTCGCTGACGGAAAGCGGGCTCCTGGTCGGCTGTTCGCTCGGCAGCTATGTGGCACTGATCTCGAACGCGCCGGCGGTGCAATGGATGACCAGGGTCGCGGTCGACAAGCACAGGCTTGCCGCCCGCGTGCTTGATGTCGCTGCCCTGGACCCGCCGCTCGACGAGCCGGCGCTCGCGCGTGCCTATGCCGATCCGGCGCCCGTCATTGCCAATTTCACCGCAATGGCGGAACGCCTGGTGGCGCGCGGCGCCGACGTGATCATCCCGGCCGAGGGCGTGCTCGCCGAGCTCCTGGTCCGTCACGGCGTCCGCGAAATCGCGGGCGCGCCCGTGATGGATGTTTTCGCGGTCACCTGGGCCTACGCGCTGATGGAAATTCGGCTCTGGTCCAAGGACCGGACTTCGCGTGGGCCGCAGCTGGCACCACAGACGCGACGATCCCGCCATCGTCGCACGGCTTTGGGAGGAGAACGCCAGATGAATATTTTGCCCCCGACGCAGGTCGCAGGTGTGTACCATCGCAAATTCGGCGACGTGCTGGTTACAGGCCTGAGCGACGGCTATGTCGACATGGGATATACGATTTTTCGCAACATCCCGGAAGAAGAAACCAGGGCGATTCTCGCGCGTGAACACCGCACGTCTCCGCCGCGCATTTCGGTGAACGCCTTCGCCTTGCGCTTTGGCGGCCGTACCTACCTCGTCGATTGCGGTTCCGCCGACATCATGGGGCCGACTTGCGGTCGCTTGCCGGCCAATCTCGCTGCCGCCGGCATCGATCCGGCCTCGGTGGACGGGGTGCTCTTGACGCACGTTCACCCCGACCACTCCAACGGGTTAACGGACGCGGCAACCGGCACGCGACTGTTTCCCAACGCCGAGGTCATCGTTCATGAAAGCGAAATCAATCACTGGTTCAACGACGAATTGATGGCCAAGGCGGCGGAGCGTCCGCGCCGCCGCTATTTCGAGGCCGGCCGCACGCAGCTGTCACCCTATATGAAGGCTGACCGTGTGCGCACCTTCCGCAAGGGCGAGGTGCTGCCGGGCGTGACGGCCATTCCCATTCCCGGCCACACGCCCGGCCATACCGCCTACGTCGTCTCTTCGGGGCGCGAATTGATGGTCGTCTGGGGCGACACCGTGCATGTGCCGGAGATCCAGGTGGCGCTTCCCCATGTCACGATGGAATTCGACGCCGATCCCGAAGCGGCGGCTGCCTCGCGCCAGATGGTATTCGACATGGTGGTCTCCGACGACATGTTGATCGGCGGCATGCATTTGCATTTCCCCGGCTTTGGCCATATGCGACGGGAGGCAGGCCAATACAGCCTGGTCGCGGAACAATGGGCCTTCGAGATTTGAGCTGCCAAGGAGAAGACCTGCCGCGATCTGCTCCATCTTGTCGGGGATGGTGCGCCGACCGCAGTGCTTCGGCACGCCGATGGCGCGCGGTCGGATTTCACTTGTAAGGTGAGTTGGCAGCCTCGGTGTGATGACGATAGATCGGCCTATGGCAAGTAGTGGAAGCAAGCTGACAATCCGCGACGTGGCGACGGCCGCAGGGGTCTCGACCGGCACGGTGTCCCGCGTGCTCAATGCGAATGCGACCGTTCGTCCCGACATCCGCCGCAAGGTTCAGCGCGCGATCGATGAACTGGGCTTTGCGCCGAACGCGGTGGCCCGCAGCATGCGTATCCGCTCGACCCACACGATCGGCTGCATCCTGCGCGAGATCAATATCCCGCAACTCGCAGGCTTCGTCAGAGCCGCTCACGACGCGCTCGATGAGGTGGGTTTCTCGCTGGTCATCTCCAACTCCGAAGGTCGAAAGGAGCGCGAGCGCGAATTGCTGAGCCGCCTGTCGAGGCGGCAGGCCGATGGTGTGATGATCGGGCCTTACACGCCGATCGCCGGCGAGTTCGAGACCTTCTTGCGCGATCTCGACATCCCGATCGTGCTGATCGATCGCGATCAGCCCGCCTGGGCCGATGCCGTGATGGCCGATCATGCCCAGGGCATGCGCATGGCGGTCGGTCATTTGCTGGATCTCGGTCACCGCCGCGTGGCGCTGATTACCGGTGAACATGGGCTCTACCCGGCGCGCGAACGAATCCGCGGATTTCGGGAGGCTTACGCCGCGCGCGGCCTGGAGCCCGATCTGTCGCTGATCCATGCCTTGAGCTTTCTGCCCGGCGCAGGTTTCCGTGTTACTTCGGCGTTGCTCGGCCAGCGCGATCCGCCGACGGCCGTGATCTCGGGCGGTATCGACATGTTGTCGGGTGTGCTGCGCGCGGTGCGGGGGCGGGGACTCCGAATCCCCGAAGATGTTTCAGTGATCGCCTCGGGCCATTCCGAACTCGCCGAACTCGTCACGCCTCCGATCGCCGTCATCGGCTGGGACCAGGCGGAAGTCGGCCGTATCGCTGCCGGCATGCTGCTGGACCGGATTCGAGGCGGGGGCGCACACGAAGCCCGGCGCGTGCTGGTGCCCAACGAATTCATTGCGCGCGCCTCCGTGGGGCCCCCGGGCCGCGCCACCTGAGACAAGGGATAAACGGATCGGCATCGGATATTTCGAGTCTTTGCCTTTCACACTGGCATTTCCATCATTTGAATTTTGATTGCAAATGCCGGCAGTAGGCGCAATGCTTAAACAAATGCGCCAGAAAAGGCGAACGTCGGGAGGAGAACGATGGCTCTAAGATGGGATCGGCGCGCCTTCATGGGGGGCGTGACCGGAGTGCTGGCGACGCCCTCACCTGTTCCGCAAGGCTTGGGCGGAAGATGCGATCAAGCTGCGCTGCTCACTTGATACGGCACCATCCCACCCACGCAATCAGGCGATCGTCGATTATCTGGCCAAGGTCGACGAGGCGAGCAAAGGCAGGATCAAGTCCGAAGTGTTCCATTCCGGCCAGCTGTTCGCCGATCTCAACGTCACAAAGGCGTTGATCCAGGGCCAGATCGACATGGCCGCTCCCGGTACCTGGACCATGACCGGGCTGATCCCCGACAGCGATCTTACCCAGTTGCCTGCGCTTTACGGCCAGCCGATCGAGGTTTTTCGCCGTTGTGTCGACGGCGCTGCCGGAGACCTGGTCGCAAAGCAGATCGAGACCAAGGTGCGTTCGCACATTCTCGGTCATTGGCTCGAGTTGGGTTACGAGAATTGGTACACGACGAAAAAACCGATTCGATCGCTCGACGATTTCAATGGACTGAAGATCCGCGGTCCTGGAGGCGCGGGCATTTCCTGGCGCATCGCGTTCGTGCATGCCATCCCCAACGTTACGCCCTGGCCAAACGTTCCGCTATCCTTGTCACAAGGTACGTTCGATGGCCTTGTGAGCACCGATGAGAGCTGCACATCGGCCAAACTGTGGGAAGCGGGGATCAAGTATTCCTATGCGGATCATCAATTTTTCGCCAATTACATACCGATGGTCAGCGACGCGTTCTGGTCGAAGCTCGAAGACACCGATGCGGACGCTGATGCGCGACGTTTGGGCGGCCAACATCGAGCGCTACCGGGCGATGTCGGCGAAATCGCAGGCGGACGCGCGCGAGACGATGAAATCGCACGGCGTTACGTTCGTTGATCCCTCGGCGGAGCAGTTCGCCGCCGACCGCAAGCGCATGATTGCAGCGCAAGCTGATCTTATCCGCGACGCCAAGCTTTCGGCCGACATCGTCAAACTCGTAAATGATACGGTCGGCAGCCACAGCTGAGACGGAAATATCCGAAGGGAATTGGCTCTTGCGTGATGCGTTGTGGGACAGGGCCGAGCGGTTTCTGATCGGCCTGTTGGGCGCCCTGGCGATGCTTGTCGGATTGGTGCAGGTCGTCGGGCGTTATGTAGCCCCTCGATACGCCATATCCTGGGCCGAAGAGGTGATCGTTTACCTGATCGTCTGGGGCATCATGCTCGCGGCCTCTCAACTGGTGCGCACCGACGGTCACGTGCGGCCCGATCTCGTGCTCAGAGCCGTCCCGGCCGCATCCAGCGATGGATGGAGGTGATCAACTGTATTGCCGCGCTGGCGTTTTGCGTCGGGCTTGCCTGGTACGGCTGGAGCATCGTCGCGACCTCCTGGCAGTTGGACGAGCGCAGTTCGTCGGACCTGCAGTTTCCGATGTGGCTTTACTCGGCAGCGATTCCGACGGGGGTCACACTTATGAGTGGGCGTTATCTGATCAGGCTCTATCGCTATCTCTTCGCCTTCGATCCCCGGACGATGACGGTTGGCCACATTCCCGAGCATGAACGAACCGGTGGATTGAGCCCTTCTCCGCCGAGAGAAGACTGAGGGCGTCTGGGTGGGCGAGGCGCATCTGTCATGCTGCTGATCCTGTTGTTGGTGCTGTTCTTCGGCCTTCTGGCCGTTGGAATGCCGATCTTCCTCGTCCTCGGATTATGCGCCGCGGTTCTCTACATTGCTTCCGGCGAACCGCTGATCGGCGTCGCGCAAGTCGTGATCGATCACCTCAATTCGCCGACGCTGATGTCGCTGCCGTTGTTTGTCATGGCGGCGACCTTCATGCGCCATGGCGGCGTTGCCAAGGCGCTGGTGGACGTTTCCGCCGCCTGGCTCGGCGGCATTCGTGGTTCGCTCGGGCTTGTGACGGTGGTGGCGTGCACGCTGTTCGCGGCGATCTCCGGGTCTTCGGTGGCAACCGCCCTGGCCATGGGGACCATCCTGCTCCCGGCGATGATCGAGAAGGGCTATCCGCGCAGTTTCGCACTTGGTGTCGTCGGCGCTTCCGGCACGATCGGCATCGTGATCCCGCCTTCGTTGGCGCTGATCCTGTACGGCATCGTCGCCGAACAGTCGGTGCCGCGCCTGTTCCTTGCCGGCGTGTTGCCCGGTCTGCTGCAGGCTGCGGTGTTCTTCGGCTGGGTCTGGTACGACGCGCGGCGGCAGGAAATTCCCGGTCGAGCCGAAGCTCCCGCTCGCCGAGCGCTTTCGGGTGACGGCGAGGGCAATACCGGCACTGGTCGTGCCGGTGATCGTGCTGGTCGGCATTTATGGCGGCATCGTCACCGTGACCGAAGCGGCGGCTATTGCCGCGGTGGTGTCGCTGATGGTCAGTCTCGTTTATTACCGGGGCTTTCACTGGTCGGAAACGTTGTGGGTGGTGGCCGATGCGCTGAAAAGCGCTGGCGCGATCATGCTGATCGTTGCGACGGCACTCGCATTCGGCCACTGGATGACGGCCTCGGGCGTTCCGGCGGAACTCGTCAAATGGGTTTTGGCGCGCAATCATGGCGCCGTGGCAGTTCCTGCTGACCATCAACGTGCTGCTGCTCGTGCTGGGCTGCTTTCTGGAAGTCATCGCGACGCTGTTGCTGGTATTGCCGATCCTGGCACCGGTGCTGCCGGCGCTAGGCGTTGATCCGGTGCACTTCTCGATCATTTTCACCCACAACATGGAGATCGCGCTGGTTCATCCGCCGGTCGGATTGAATCTGTTCGTGCTGTCGACGATCTCGCGCGCGCCGATCGGCGAAGTCGTGCGCGGCGTTCTGCCATTCCTCATTCTGCTGCTGATTGTCCTGATGATCATCACTTACGTTCCGGCCCTGACGCTGTGGCTGCCGCACGCGGTATACGGGAGCTAGGATCCAGGTTGGAAGGTGCGCGTTGCGGTCTGCAGCCTGGCTACAAAACTAGGCAGGATGTTCGCAGTCCGCCTTTTGTCCCGAAATTTAAAACGGCGCCGCCCGCACGGCCGGTTCTCATGGCACGGTCATGACGATCTTGCCGAAATTCTCGCCGGCCTCCATGATTCGATGGGCCTCGCCGACCTTGGCGAATGGCACCTCCGCGTACATCACGGGCTCGACTTGTCTGGCCAGCAACGGCGGCATCCAGCGCTTGACGAACCGGTCGACGATCGCCGTCTTTTCCGCGATCGATTGCGGGCGCAGTGTGAAGCCGAGCACCCTCAGCCGCTTGTAGAGAATCGGCCGGACGTCGATGTCGGCATGGTCGGGACCGAGAACACCGACGCTCACCAGGCGGCCGAGCGGGCGCAGCACGGCGAGGTTGCGCTGGAAATAGGCGGCACCGATAAAATCCTCCACCACGTCGACGCCGGAGGGGGTGAGACCCATGATCTCCTCGGCGAAATCCCGTTCCTTGTAATTGATGGCATAGCTTGCGCCGAGCCTGCGCGCCTGCTCCAGCTTGCGCGCGACGCTGGCGGTCGCGATCACCTCGGCCCTGACGTGGCGGGCCATCTGGATGCCGGTGCTGCCGATACCGCTGCCGGCGGCATGGATCAGCACGCGCTCGCCGGCCTTCAACTCGCCGAGCGTGAACAGCGTCTCGTTGGCGGTGCAGAACATTTCGATCACCGCGGCCGCCTGCACGTAGCTCCAGGACCTCGGGAATCTCGACCGCGAGTTGCTCGTGAACCAGCGCATATTCCGCATATGCTCCGGCAGCGACGAGGCCGAAAACCCGCTGGCCGCGCCGGAACCGGGATACCCCGGTTCCGGTGGCGACGACGTCGCCGGACAATTCGAGGCCGAGGATGTCGCTCTCGCCCGGTGGCGGTGCGTACGCGCCGGTGCGCTGCATGATATCGGCGCGGTTGACGCCGATCGCGGCGACCTTGACGAGAAGCTGGTGCGGTCCGGGCTCGGGCCGTTCGACGGAGACGTGGACCATGGACTCCGGACCGCCGAACGGCGGCGTGCGGATTGCGTGCATTGTCGGCATGGGCGTCTCTGTATGATTGGAGGGGCGCCGGTCGGCTCCGGCCTCAAACGTGGATGGCTGCTGATGGCGTTTGTGGCTTGTCTCTATTCGCGCGGTTCGAGCCGTGGCCGCGGCCCCTCGGTGATGCGGAAACGAGACAGCACATCCGCGCGAATGGCACTGCGGAGGACCTTGCCGATTCCGTTTCGCGGCAGTTCGTCCAGCGTGATCATCAGGCGAGGGCGCTTGTAGTCGGTCATGGTTTGCACCACCGCTGCGATGCGCTGTTCCCATCCGGGGAGCGGACGCTCGACCGCCGCCAGGATCACCTCGCCCCAATATTCCGACGGGATGCCGACGACGGCGACTTCCGATGACTGCAGCGCGGGCGCGAGGATGCGTTCGACTTCCTCCGGCGTGATCTTGTAGCCGCCCGACTTGATGACGTCGGCGGTGCGGCCGGTGAGATGCAGCCGGCCTTGAGGATCGAGATAGCCGAGATCGCCGGTATCGTGGAATTCGTCCGGCCCGAGCGGATCAAAGCCGTCCGCGGTGCGGTATCCCGCCATCATGTGCCGGGCGCGGATCATGATTTCGCCGCTTTCGCCGACCGCCGCCAATTTGCCGGCGTCGCCGCGAATAGCGATCTCGACGCCCGCGGCCGGCCAGCCGACGCAGGCATCGCCGTTACCGGATTCATACCAGGCATCGGTCTCGCCGGCTTCCAGCACCGTGATCGGGTTGAACACTTCGCTCTTGCCGTAGGTCACGCGTATAACCGGCCCGAAGCAGGCCTTGGCGCGCGCGTAGAGCGTCGGCTTCAGCACCGCCGTGCCGCAGAATATCGTGCGCAGCGAAGAGAACCGTCGCTCGCCCGCCGCGGCGAGAATCTTGGCGAGCACCGTCGGCGGAGCGAACATGGCGTCGCACTCGCCTCGTGCAAGGACGTCCAGCACCGTCCGCGTGTCGACGCCGTCGAGCAGCATCACCGAGGCGCCCGACGACAGGTAGGCATGCGTCATCAGCGACGAGCCGTGTGAAAACGGCGTCATCAGCAGAATGCGGCTGTCGGCGCCGGGCTGGGCCGGCAGATTGGCGCGGAGCAGCAGATTGGCCGTCCAGCGGCCGTTCTGGCTATGGACGGCGCCTTTCGATCGTCCGGTGGTGCCGGACGTGAAGATGATGCGCGCCGCGGCGTCGCCATCGACGCGCGGGAAGGCGCCGGGTTCGAGCGCAGTGGCCGCGATATCGTCGATCGGGAATACCTGGTGTCCCGCGGCAATCAGCTCCGCTGCGAACTCTCTGCTGGTAATCACCAGGCGCGCATTGGAAACGGCCAGGCAATGCGCCCGTTCCGCGGCGCTAAGCGCGGGGTTGAGCGGCACTTCGACGGCGCCGGCCATCATCACGCCAAAGGTTGCGGCAACGGCCTGGCTGCCGTTCCGGAATAGCGTGGCAACGGCATCTCCAGGACCGATGGCTGATGCCATCAGGTGATGTCCGAGGCCGGCAGCCCTGGCGAACAGTGTCGCGTAGGAAACGGTGCCGTCGGCATCCACGACGGCAGGCCTGTCGCCGTAGCGAAGCGCCAGATTGGCAAATTCGGAAGCCCAGTGGATCGATCTCAAAACTGCTCCCCGGCCGTTGGTTGATTATTGAAACGTTTGATTTGCGGCTGCCCCATACCAGCATAACTTTCGCGCCAATGCCACAAGGTCTTGGGATGCCGGGAAACCCAGGGGGAGGATGGGTCGTTGGGCGAGCAAGAACAGACCGGCATCAAGCCGAAACGAAGTCCGCTTCGGGTATAGTCGCCCGAACCGCAAACGTACGATGTCCGTGTTGCTCTATGATGAAGCACTCATGCGTCCGCGCTGTGACGTCTGAAAAGTGCCATGGCGAGATACCTCAGAAATGCATTTCTGGCTTCGAGGCTTCTCGCAACGGGCCTGCTGGACCGGTGACTCAAAATAGAGAATTATTCGATGCAGCGCGTCCACCCCGCATCCAACTCACCAGGCACCACATGTCAGACTTGGCCACCGACAGCATCTCCCTTGCACGACCGTTGTTGTTCCAGCCGTTCAAGGTCCGCGGCCTGACACTGAAGAACCGCCTGGTCGTGCCGCCCATGGTCCACTACCGCGCCGGGCCGGGCAGCACCTGCGGCATCTTTCACAACGTGCATCTCGGCCGCTATGCCCTGGGAGGCTTTGGGCTTGTCTTCGTCGAGGCAACCGCCGTCGAAGAGGTTGGCCTGATCAACGAGCATGATCTTGGCATCTGGAACGACGCACAGGTACAGAGCTTCAAGCCCCTGATCGCCTTCATGAAGGGCGAGAACACGGCGATCGGCATTCAGCTCGCGCATGGCGGGCGCAAGTCATCCTCGCAGCGCGCGATGGACGGCATGGGCCCGCTCACGCCGCAGGAGATCAAGGCGGGCGCGAAGCTGTGGCAGCCCGTCGGCCCGACGAGCGAGCCCGTCGCGCCGGGATGGCTTACCCCGCACCAGCTCACCACCGATGAGTGCAGGACGATGGTGCGTACCTGGGCGAGCAGCGGCCAGGAATGCGGTCAATGCCGGTTTCGATGTCATCGAGATTCACGCCGCCCATGGCTATCTGCTCGCGTCGTTTCTTTCGCCGGTTTCCAACACGCGCAACGATGAATACGGCGGCGACCGTGCGGGGCGAATGCGCCTGCCGCTCGAGATTGTCGAGGCGGTGCGGCGCGAAATGCCGGAAACGATGCCGTTGTTCGTGCGCGTCTCCGCCGTTGACGGCGCGCAGAATGGCTGGAATCTGGATGACACCGTTGCCTTCGCCCGGGAATTGAAGGCCCGCGGTGTCGACGTGATCGACTGCTCCTCCGGCGGCATTTCAGGCTCGGCGACGGCTGCCCAAGTCCCGCGTGGCCTCGGTTTCCAGGTGCCTTACGCCGAACGGGTTCGCAGGGACGTGGGCATTGCGTCGATGGCGGTCGGCATCATCCTCGAAGCGCAGCAGGCGGAAGCAATCCTGGAGAATGGGCAGGCCGACCTCATCGCTATCGGTCGGCAATCCCAGTTCAATCCCAATATCGCACTGCACTGGGCACACGATCTCGGCATCAACCGGAAATTCGAGGATTGGACTCCCGAATATGGATGGTGGCTCGAGAAGCGAATTCGAACCATTGAAGGATTCGCCACACCGACCGGCGTCGTCAAGCGACATACATAAAATATTAACTTCAAGGAATTTCTTCGGTCTCTGATTGGCGCTCGTTGTGCTCCGGACCATTATGGATATTAGCGCGCGTGCGATCTCACTCGCCATCAGGGTCATAGATAAATATCAGCATGGTGTAGATGCCCCTCACCAAAAACGACGACATGATTCAGGCACCCGCGACGAGTAGATGCGATCAACAGCTCGGCGAAGCTATTCTGCCAGAGTGAGGCTGGCGCGGCAGATCTGTCCCGGATGCCCAAGCCGCGAAATCGGTGAGTGACGGGCACCATAGATGCGATCCCGGTCTCGGATCACGTGGCGCGGATCCTCATTCCACGGCAACGCTTCGGTTATGTAAGCGGGCCATGTTCGTCCTGGGCGCTCGGGCACGAAGGGCCGCTCCTGGCGCAAAGTGGACGGTCGACTGGGAGAACATCCGTAGTCGTTCAGCCGAAGTCACCAGACTCAACAAGGACCTCGGTGTGGCAAACCGGATCGGCTAAAATGTAGGAGGGGGTGCTCATCCGGATTGCGCGCGTGCGCGTTTTTTCAGGATCGCGGTAGGCGTGCGGCGAGTCAGACGAAAAAAATGAATGCCCGTCTTCAAGAGAGGGATTTCGTCATTGAGCGTCAGTTCGAGTTGCCCCTCAATAATAAAGCCGACGTCGTCCCTGTGAATACTGAAAACTCTATCCGTGTTGATGACGTGACGGAATCACTTAAGCTGGCGCAAGGATAGGCTGGGGCGACATGCGGATTCCTGCCGGGATACGGCGCCGATCCTGTTCGATGTAGCCGGGCCCGAAGCTCAGCCGACCTCGCGAGCGTCCTTGCGGCGGTATGGGATCAACGCCAGGCGTGCGACACGGCGCACGATGGGATGCATCGGTATCGGTACCAACGCCGTAATCGCCAGCGGCAACTGATCGTCCGGCAGGCCTAGTGCCGTGTCGCGCATTACCCCGCCCATCGCCATGCTCAAGGCTAGACCCCGTCCGTTGCAGCCGATCCAGCTGATCAATCCGTCTTGCGTGCGGTGCAGGCGCGGCAGCCGGTTCGTCGTCATCGCGATCCGCCCGCCCCAGAAAAACGGCAGAGTTCGGCTCACTGAGGAATGCGAAGGTCTCGGCCAGCTTGCGCTTCACCAGCGCCTCCAGTCGGGGCCGCGCCGCGGCCTGAACGGCGAGCGCGCCGCCCGTGATCAGCCGTCCGTCGCGATCCTTGCGGAAATACCGCAGATCGTTGCGGGTGTCGGACGCCGCCTCGTCGTAGGGCAGGATGCGCGCGGCGATGCCCCGAGGCAGCGGTGCGCTCGCAAGCTGATAGCTGGTGACGGGCACGATGGTGCGCGCGAGGCCTGGCCACAACCCGCCGGTATGAGCGGCGGTGACTAGAACAACGCGCCGGCAGCGCACTTCGCCCGCCGGCGTGCGCAGGCGCCAGCCATCGGCCTCGCGCTGCATCGACAGCACCGGCGAATTCTCGTGGATCCGGCCGCCTTCCTGCACCACGGCGCGCGCCAGTCCCCTGGTGAACGCCAGCGGATTGATATGGCCTGCGCCGCCGTGTCGCCAGCCACCGTAATAAACATCGCTGCCCAGACGGTCCGCGAGCGTCGCCGCATCGAGCGCTTCAGCCGGTGCGCCGCGTTCCTGCCATTGCCGCGCGCGTGCCGCTGCCAAACGGGCTCGTCCGGGCGAATGCGCCGGCTGAAGCCAACCGGTGCGGCGCACGTCGCAGTCGATGGCATACCGCGACGCCGTGTCGAACAGCAGATCTGCCGAGGCTTGCAGCATGCGCAGAAACAGTTCGCCTCGTTCGGGTCCCATGACCGCTAGGATGGCTTTTGGGTCATGCCGAGTTAGTGTCGGGATCACCTGGCCGTTGTTGCGGCCCGAGGCGCCGGCTCCCACCGTTCGCGCCTCTAGCAGCACGGTCGAGACCCCGGCCTGGCGCAGATGCAGCGCGGCAGACAGGCCGCCGATACCACCGCCGATGACCGCGACGTCGGCCTCGGCCAGGCCGCAAATCGGTTCGGCGGCGAAGACCTCCCGCGACAACTCGGCATACAGCGCGGAGGGTGAATCAGCAGGCCATGGCTCCATGTCACACCATCGCGAATTCGAGATGAACCGGCAGCAGCACATGTCGCGCCGTTATCCTGCCGGGCAGCGAAAAAGCAATCGTGCAGCCCGCGTTTCGTGCGCGTTCCGCGATGTCGTCGAGGTTGGGCCGCCCGATGCCCAGGCGCAAGTAGCCGGGACTACTGGCGAACGCCACGGGCAGGGAGGTGACCTCGCCGGCTGGAAGCGCCGCGGCGGCCGCACGGCGCAGAACATCCGACAGGATATACGCGGCTTCCCGGTTGGCCGTCTGCAGCGTGATGCCCTGCAGCGCGGTCGCCCCATTCTCGTGCAGCATGGTCTCCGGTCGCCACAGCAACGCCGGAGTGTCGTGGCGGCAGAACAAAAGATGCAGATCCGCCGGAGCGGTCTGTGCCACACGCAGGACGGTGAAGCGCAGTTCTTCCGCGCCGTCCGCCTCGGACAGTGCGCGGGAAAACGAGACAGGCTCCGCGAAGGGCACTCGACCATCACGCAGTACAACCGCCGCTGCGTCCATGTCGAGTTGCCGCAGCGCCAGGCCGCGCAGACCGCCACCGAGGGCCAGCAGCTGCCGCCAGCGCGCGTTCAGCGGCGTGTTGGCGCGCACGGCGATCAGCTCAAGGTAGGCGTTGCGCAGCATGACGCAGCAATTCGCCGTGCCCATCCGGGCGCTGTGCGTGGCCGGCGGCGTCACGTGAAAGCCCAGTGCGGCAAACAGTCCGGCGGCGGCCTCCAGATCGGGCACCGCGATCACGGCGTGGTCCACCGGCAGGCTGGTTGTTCGAATCATGCCGAGATGACCAGTTTGTCCAGCCCGTACAGTCGTTCCACCAGAATCAGCGCCGCCACCGCGACAATCAGTTGCACCGCGCTGAGCGCGGCGATGGACGGATCGAACTGCTGCTCCACGTAGCTCAGCATCACCACCGGCAGGGTATTTGTGTCCGGGCTGCCGAAGAAAAACGACAGCGGCAGATTGTCGAAGGAGACAAGGAAGGAGAACAGCATACCGCCGACGATCGCCGGGCGCAGCAACGGCAGCACGATATGCCAAAGTACCCGCCAGCGCGGCGCGCCCAGGATCTCCGCCACTTCCTCCAGGTTTGGGGGTAGGGTGCGATAGGCTGCGGCGACGATGCGCACGACGTAAGGCAGGCAGACGCAACTATGAACGATGATTAGCGCCGGAAGCGACAGGCCAAGCCCGATGCGCGAGAGGAAGAACAGCGACGCGAAGCCGAACACGATCATCGGGATCGATAGCGGCGATAACAGGAAGGTCATCGCCGCCGTGGCGGCGCGCCGATCGTCGCGGGCGAGCACCAAGGCGGCGGGAATACCCAGCAAGCAGGCGACCACGGTAGCGCCGGCCGCGACCTCCAGGCTGACGCGGATGCCGCTGAGGAAGGGCGGGTAGTCGAGAATGCGCTGGAACCAGCGCAACGACAGGCCGGGCATCGGGAAGGCCACAAAGCCCGCCGAGGTGAACGAGATCACCACCACGACCAGAATCGGGGCGAGCATGAAGACGATGAACAGCACCACGATGGCGCGCAGCATCCACAGACCTGGATCGGGGCGACGCATCATCCCGGTCCTCCCTGCCGCCGCACCAACCGGAGTTGCAGCCACAGGCAGATCAGGGCGATTGCCAGCAGCACGGTACTCAGCGTGCCGACCATGCCGAAGTCACGCGTCGTGTTGAACTGCTGGTAGATCAGCAACGGCAGCGTTTGCAGGCCACCGCCCAGCAACAGAAGCGTCACGAAACTGCCGTTGGCCACCATGAAGACAAGGATGCTGCCGGTCCCGATGCCGTCCATCGATAACGGCAAGGTCACCTCGCGAAAGGCATGCCAGCGCCCGGCCCCCAGGATCTTCGCCGATTCCTCAAGCCGCTGGTCGATGCCCTGCAGCACGGAGGCGATCGACAGCACCATGAACGGCACCAGCACATGCACCAACGCTGCGACGGTGATGGCGAGGCTGCCGGACAGGCGCAGCGGCACCGGCACCAGATGCAGCCAGTCCACCAGCACCACATTGACCAAACCGCGTCGTGCGAACAGCACCTGCCAGCCGAAGGTGCGCATGATGATGGAGGTCAGCAGCGGACCGATCAGCGCGAACACGATCACGCCGCTCCAGCGCCCGGCATGCCGCGCCAAGTAGTAGGCAACGGGATAGCCAATCAGGATGCAGATCACCGTGACCGCGGCCGACAGCGCGAGCGTTTGGCCGAGCGAACGCAGATAAAAGCCGTCGGCGGCGATTTGCGCATAACGCGCGAAGGTCACGCCACCGTCCTCGGCCGTGACGCTGCGCCGCACGGTGTCGAATAGCGGGATGACGAAGAACCCGGCCAGGAAGAGCCCGGCCGGCAGCAATGCAAACGACGGGGAAAGCCGCGGCCACCAGGTACGTGTCATGGCCGGTCCTGGCCCGGCCACCACTCACGTCTTCCCGCTGCATCCACCAAGACGTGGATGACTGGACGACGCTTGGTCATGACACAGCTGGACGGCGCGTCCATTGACACCCGTCCCCGCATCACCGTCCGATCTCGCGGTTCCAGCGGTCGACCCACCCGTTGCGCTTCGCCGCGATCTCCGCGTACGGCGGAAAGGCAGCCTGTTGCCAGGGCGTGATGCGCGGCGCGAGTTCGGGCGGGTAGACTACCTTGCTGTTGGTCACGCCGTAATTCAGCTTCTTCGAGAATGCCACCTGCGCGTCGGCACTCAGCAGGATGTCGATATAGCCCCAGGCATCTTCGCTGGCGTTCTTTGGCTTCTGGACGGCAATGGCGTTGATCGATCCGCCCTCGCTGGGATTAAGGAAGCCCGCGAACTTCGCACCACTGTCGAACCAGGTCCATGTGCGGCCGTCAAAGTAGATGCCTATGTCGGCGTTGCCGACGGACAAATCATTCTCGAAATCGTTGGGGCTGTTCCAGAAGCTGACGTTGCGGCCCATCTTCTTGATTGCATCGAAGAACGGGTCGACGTTGTCGACGCCGCCGCCCAGCGCCTTCGCCATCGCCCAGATCAGCATGATCGGGGTGACGGCGTAGCTGATGCCCGGCAGCGAGGCCTGCCATTCGCCCTTGGCGGTGCGGTCAACGAACTCGGCGAAGGACTTCGGCGGCACGCGCACGCGGTCCTTGTGCCAGGTGAAGCCGGCGACGCCGTAGTCGAAAACGGCGCCATAACCTTCCACCCCGTCGATGAACGGTTGGGGCGTGTCCTTCAGGTTCGGCAGCTTGTCCACGGTGAAGCGGTCCATCAGTCCCTTGCGGCCAGCGGCGATGGCCAGGTCAGGGATCGTCACCATCACATCGATCGGTGGCTTAGCCGGATTGGCCTCGACCTGGCTCAGCCATTGCGGCGGGCTGCCGATCAGCACGCGAGCGGTCTTGCCGGTGGCCTTCTCGTAAGGTGCGACGAAGCAGGTGCGCACCGCCTCTTCCCACACCCCGCCCAGGGCGGTGACGGTGATCGGATCGCTCGCCGCCGCACCGCGCCAAGGGCCGGTGCCGAGGACTGCGGCCAGGGCGCCGCTGCCGAGAATACGTCGTCTGCTCCAATGGGTCATGCTTCACCTCCTGTAGCTGTTTCCAGAGCGGCGAGCTGTTCGCCGAACATTCGATGCGCTTCGCCACGCGCGGTTTCGGTCCCTGCCATAGCGGGAAAACCGTCCGGCAGGTGGGACAGAACTGCGCCATACAGCCGCGTCCTTGCCGCCTGCCGCGCGGAGACCGGACAATCGCGCAACGCGGCGGCCAGCCGGTCGAGCAGCGCAGGGGCGAACACATCGTCCCAGGCCGACCGTTCCGGCCCAACCGATACGACCGCCAGCTGGTTCGCCTTTCGCAGCGAGGCGGTTGCAGCCTCGTCCACGGCGCCGGCCACGATCACCACGCCGTAGTCGCGCCGCGCCGCCTCGGTCGAAACCAGGCCACGCCGCACGTCGTCAAGCACGCTTTGTGGATCGCGACGGAACGGGTCACCGTAACCACCGGCCCCGGCGGTGCGCAGTGTCACACGGTCGCCGCGACCGAGCTGTAACATGTCCACCCGGCGCAGGGAGCGCGGTTCCTGGCCGGTCTTTTCGACGATGAACGAAGTCGTCGCTCCGGCTGCCCCGCCTTCCATGCCCCACGGGCGAAACACCGCTCGCTCCATGCCGCGAGCCAGCACCATCGTATCGTCGGCGCCGATGCGGAAGCACAATTCCAGCCCGACGCCGCCGCGCCATTCGCCGGCCCCGGCGGAATCGGGACGCAGCGCATAGTGCTCGATCTCCACCGACAATTCGGCTTCGACCGTCTCCACCGGATTGTTGGCGAGGTTGGAAATGCTGGGATCGCGGCCGTCGACGCCGTCGCGGCCTTGCCGGCCGCCGGTGCCGCCCGTCATCGGTTCCACAACCTGCACGTTGCGCCCGCCGCGCGCATCGGGTTCGGCGACCACCACCGGCACTATCATGCCGCTGTTCGCGGCCGTCATCACCCCGGGCGCGGCCTGGCCCAGCGCCCCGTTCAGCAGGTCGTTCACCCGCACGCAGGCGGCATGACGAACGCCGACGGCGGCCGGGCAAATCGGATTCACCACCGTCCCCTCAGGAGCGGTGAGGCGGATAGGCGCCTGCAACCCGGCATTCAACGGAACGCCTGGATCCAGTGTCGCAACCAGCGCCATCACCCGTAGAAGTCAGCCAGGGATGCACTCGCCCGGCACTGGGGATGTTCATCGCCGCATGCAACTGCGGATCGGTGCCGGTGAAGTCGATGTGGATGTCACCGCTCGCCAGCGTCACTTCGACCGCCAGCCGCACCGGCCTATCGGAGACGGCATCGCTGTCCAGGTAGTCGGAGAACCGCCAGCTTCCTTCGGGCAGTGACGCGAGCACCGCATGCGCCCGCCGCGCCGCATAATCCACCAGCGCACCCTGCGCGGTCAGGAAGGTCTCGACACCATGCTGCGCGATGATCCGCTCGGTTCGTTGCGCGCCCATGCGTAGCGCGGCCAGCATGGCCCGGATGTCGCCCATGTTGGCGTCCGGGGTGCGGGCATTGGCGCGGAACAGCAACTCCACATCCGCGTTCATCACCCCGCCGCGCACCAGCTTTACCGGCGGGATCTGCAACCCCTCCTGAAAAATCTCACTATTCGTCGGGGAGATGCTGCTCGGCACCCGGCCGCCGATATCGGAGCAGTGCAGGAACGCCCAGCCATAGGCGACGACGCGCCCGTCGTGGAAATACGGCGCGATGACGTGCAGGTCCGGCAGGTGCGTCGCCAGCCCCTGCGAGCGGTAGGGGTCGTTGGTCAGGATCACGTCGCCCGGATGCAAATCGCCCACCGCCGCGATCGTGGTGGAGCAATCCAGGCCAACGAAGCCGGATACGCCGATGGAGCGCGGATAGGCGAAGAACCGACCATCGAGTCCAGCCAGCGCGCAGCAGAAATCCGCTGTCTCCTTGACGTAGAGCGTGCGGCCGATGCGTTGCAGGGTGACGCACATCTCCTCTGTTGCGGCGGCAAGCTTGTTGCCGAGGATTTCCAGGGTAATCGGATCGAGCGTCATAGAGCTTCCCATGTCAGGCCGGGCCCCGCGCCAGGTCGAGGTTGCCGTAGTCGTCGACGCGCGCATTCCAGCCGGGCAACACGAGCGTCGTGGTGTCCTCCTGCTCGATGATCGCGGGGCCGGTGATGCAATGTCCGGCCCCGAGCGCGGCGCGGTCGTACACCGGCGCCTCGGTCCAGCCGTCGCCGAGGAAGATCGGCCGCCGGATGCGGGGCGCGGGTGGTTCGGCGCGAGGGGCCAGACGCGGTAAGGTCACCGGGACGACGCGGCCGATGATCGCCAGCCGCGCGGTGCTCAACTCGATCGGCGCCTCCTCGTCGCGAAAGCCGTAGAGTTGTTCGTGTGCCGCATGGAACGCCTCGGTCAACAGCGTTCGTTCGGCGGAACCGTGGGACAGCGGGACGCGCAACTCATACGCCTGGCCGGCGTAACGCATGTCCACGGCGTGCTGGAAATCCACGGAGCGGGCAAGGTCGCCCTCGCCGGACAGCCACGCCCGGGCGTCGTCATTGAGGGCGGCGAACAAGGTCGCGAGTTCGGCGGCACTGGCCGGATCCAGCCGACGGCGCAGGCTGCGCACGAAGTCGCGGCGCAGGTCGGCTGACACAGCCCCCAGTGCGCAGAACGTCGCCGCCGCGCCGGGGACAAGGATACGCGGAATCTTCCGCCTCTTCGGCCAGCAGGTTGGCGTGGGTTGGGCCGGCGCCACCGAACGGCAGCAAGGCAAATTCGGAGGGATCGTTGCCGCGGCTGGCCATGGTCTTAAATAGTTCGGTCACCATGCCGCTGGTCGCCACCCGCAGCGCGCCCCAGGCTGCCTCCGCCGTCGCGTCTGGTCCGGTTATGCCGAGCCGCGCCGCGATCGGCGCCAGCGCTGACTCGGCCGCCGCGCGATCGAGCCGCAGCCGCCCGCCGAGGAAGCGGTCCGGATCAATCAGTCCGGTGACCAAATAGCAGTCGGTAACGGTGGGGCGCGTACCGCCGCGACCATAAGCGACCGGTCCGGGGTCGGCGCCTGCGCTTTCCGGTCCAACCTTCAGCACACCCTGCGCATCGACCCGCAGCACCGATCCGCCGCCGGCGCCGATAGCGCTGACCGCCACGACAGGCAGGACCAGCGGGAGGCCGCCGATCTCGGTGCGCGTGGCGAACTCTGGCTCCCCGTCGCTCGACACTGCGATATCGCTGCTGGTGCCGCCCATGTCGAAGGTGACGATGTGCGAGATCCCAGCCTGTCCGGCCAGCCGGCTCGACGCCATAACGCCTGACGCCGGGCCGGACAGCAGCGTCTCCACCGGGCGCAGCCGCGCCGTCGCCACGCTGAGCGAGCCGCCGTTGGATGCGGTGACGAACAGCGGGGCGGTTACACCGTCATCTGTCAGCCGCTGTTGCAGCCGGTCGAAATAGCCCTGCATCAGCGGCTGGATGCTGGCATTCATGCAGGCGACCAGCGTGCGCTCGTATTCGCGGATCTCCGGCCAGATGACTGAGGCGGAGGAGACCGGCACCCCATCCAGCAACATGGCAAGTCGATCGGCCAGCGCACCTTCCACCTCCGGCGCCGTATAGCCGTTGATGAGCATCAGCGCGACGGCGTCCGGCGCCAGCGCGCGTAGGGCGGCGGCGGTCCGAGCTAGTTCCGCGTCGCCCGGATGTTGTGTCGGTTGGCCGGTCCGGTCGAGCCGCGCGCCGATTTCCAGCACATGGTCGCGTGGCACCAGCGGCACTTCCTTGCTCGCATGGAAGTTGAACGAAGACGGCATGCGGCTGCGGCCGATCTCGAGCACATCGCGAAAACCCCGCGTGACCACCAGCGCCACGCGCGCGCCGCGTCGCTGGATCACCGCGTTCAGCCCGATCGTGGTGCCGTGCATCAGCAATCCGACCTGATCGGGGCCGAGCGAGGCCTTTTCCAGCAGCACCAGCAGGCCCTCCGCCACGGCCCGTGACGGATCGTCGGGCGTGCTGGGCTGCTTGTGGTGGATCAGGCCGGGCCGATCAGGGACGAACAGCACAAAATCGGTAAACGTACCGCCGACATCAATGCCGATACGGGCCTGGGGCGGCGGGGGAATGGTTTCTGTCACGCGTTGTCCTCGACGATCACACCGTCTTCGGGACGCCAACCGATCTCGATCGGGCTGCCTTTGGTGTGGGCGGTTTCGCCCAGCCGGCCCTGCGGATGGCAATAGGCGTAGATGATTTGGCCGAGCGCGGGCACGTGCAGCTCGTAGGCGGCATAGGCCCCGCGGAAGGCGATGCTGTGCACCTCTCCGGCAAAGCGATTAACGAGCCCGTCAGCATCGGCGCCCAGGCGGACCCGCTCTGGCCGCAGCGACAGCGTCACGGACCCTGCCGCCGCGGTGCGGGCGGGTAGCAGGACGCGGGCTGTGCCATCCGGCCCGGTGCGCAACGCGCCGTCCGGGTCCGGGTGACCGGTGAGGATGTTGGAGGCGCCGAGAAAGGTGGAGACGAAACGCGTTGCCGGCCGTTCGTAGATGGTGGCGGGGCTGGCAATCTGCTCGATCCGGCCGGCATGCATGACGGCAACCTGGTCACTCATGGACAGCGCCTCCTCCTGATCGTGGGTGACCAGTAGGCTGGTGATGCCGAACCGTTGCTGCAGCGCGCGTAATTCGAACTGCATGCTTTCGCGGAGATTTTTGTCCAGCGCGCCTAGCGGCTCGTCCAGCAGCAGGATCTGCGGGTTGGTGACCAGAGAGCGGGCGAGGGCGACGCGCTGTTGCTGGCCGCCGGAAAGCTGCCGCGGGAAGCGGTCTTCCATCGATGCGAGCTGGACCATGTCCAGGATCTGCCGCGTGCGTGCGTCGCGCTGGGCTCGGCCCACGCGCTGCATGCGTAGGCCGAAGCCTACGTTCTGCGCCACCGTCATGTGCGGAAATAGGCTGTAGTTCTGGAACACCATGCCAAGCCGGCGCTTCGCAGGCCGTAGCAGCGTCACGTCGCGGCCGGCGATGAGCACCTGACCCTGATCAGGCCGCTCGAACCCCGCGATCATTCGCAGCGTTGTGGTCTTGCCGCAGCCGGAGGGGCCAAGGAGGGCCAACATTTGACCACCCTCGATGGTGAGATCGAGCGGATGCACCGCGGTGAATGCACCGAAGCACTTGGTGACGCCCTGCAGTTGCAGTGACGCGGGCGGCGGCATCACGGTCACAGCCAGCTTGTTCCTCGACAAAGAACGCGGTGCCTAGGCTCGGGATGTCTCATCGTCGGGTCGCGTCCTACCGTGGGTGTCATACCGAAACCAAGGCGCTGGAAGCAGACGTATCCAGTTGACGTCATGGCCCCGGAGCCATGACAGCAAGGACGGCGTCGGTCGATATCGTTCGCGGACCATATCGGCGTGATGCCCTTGGCGCAACTTGCGGACAGTTTCTACCTGTCGGTCCGTTCCGGCCTGGAAGTCGTCTGCATCGATCGGGTAACCGGAGATGCGCCAATCCGTGTCGTGCCCTACGACATTGGGGCGCGTCGGCCGCTGGAAGTCGGGGCCGCGGGGATCGTGCTGTTGGCCGCCGAGGAGCCTGACCGGGCGGCCGAGATCATGCGCCACAATGCCACGCATTACGCCGATTACCAGCTAGACTTGGCGGCGATAGTGACAATGGTGATGGTGGACGCCTGTTCGTCAGAATTCGCAACGACATCGCTAGAGTGGGCGAAGTTATTCGTGACCTCGGGTTGAGCGCGGGCTAGGGTGCAGACTGCGAAAACGGCCATCAGAAGTCGAACATAATTCGCGTACGGGGAACGGAAAATGTTTGGGGTTCGGCTGAGATCGCCAGGCAACAGACTGATATTTCTGGCCGTGTGGGCAGTGGCCGCATGGTTGGGCGTAAGCGCCGCCTGCGCACAATCCTATCCAAATCGCGTGATACGGATCATCCACGGATTTGCACCGGGAGGTGCCGCCGATACGCTGTCGCGCATCGTGGCGAAGGGCTTGTCCAAACAATTGGGACAAAACGTCATCGTGGAAGCGAAGCCCGGGGCGGGGGGCAATATCGGCTCCGAAGCCGTCGCCAAGGCCGAGCCGGACGGCTACACGCTGGGTCTGGTGACCGGCGGTCATGCGATTTCAGGGGCGCTATACAACGATCTGAGATTTCAGCCCGTCGACAGTTTTCAAATGATTTCGACGATCGTCTATTATGCCCTCATCGTCGCGGTGCGCAGCGACTATCCGGCCAAGACGCTCGGCGAGTTGATCGCGATCGCGAAGGCGAAGCCCGGTACGCTATCCTTCGGATCGGTCGGCTTTGGCAGCACGCACCACCTCGCCGGCGAGTTGCTGAAGAAATCGGCCGGCATCGACATGGTGCACGTTCCCTATCGCGGCGACTCCCAGGCCATCGCCGCGCTGCTTTCGGGAGACGTGCCCGTGATCGTCGGCACCACCGTTTTGGTCGCGCCGCAGATCGAAAGCGGTGCCGTGCGCGGCCTTGCCGTCACCTCTCCGACGCGTAGCGCGCTGTTGCCCGACGTGCCATCCGCCGCCGAGGCCGGTCTGAAGAATTTTGACGTCCGCACCTGGGCCGGCCTACTGGCGCCGAAGGGAACGCCGCCGGAGATCGTCGCGCAACTGAACAAAGCGGTGCAGGCGAGCCTTGCGGACCCGGCCATCAAGGCCAAACTGGAGGCCGCCGTCGGAGGCGAGGCGCGCGGCAGCACGCCGGCCGAGATGCACGATCTGGTGTCATCGGAGATCGTGAAATGGCGGACCTTGATCGAAACCGCGAAAATACCGAAGATTTAGTCTACTGAACAAGGCCGCTTTGCGGGGGGATTGGATGTCGCATTTGGTTCATGCGCTCGGGCACATCAAGATCAACACCAGGGATATCGATGGGGTCGTCCGTGACGCCACCGAAATCCTGGGGCTGCACGTCACGCATTCGGACGCCCGGCAGACCTGGCTCAGTTCGAACGGGCGCGCCGCCGAACTGGTTCTCGTCAAATCCGACGAGAACGCGACCCATACCATCGGCCTCGAGGCCCTCACGGTCGAAGCGGTGCGGGAAGCCGAAAGCCGGGTCGAGGCCGCGGGCTGTCGCGTTCTCTCGAGCAAACCCAGCCTCGAGTGCATCAAGGCCGGCGTCACCTTTGCTACGCCTGAAGGCCTGCGCTTCGAAATTCATACCCCGATCCACAACGGCATCTACGACCGGCGCCATCCCACCTATGGCGTCGGCCCGAGCCGGATGGATCATGCCAATCTGATCACGCCCGATCCAGAAGCGACACGGCGGCATTTGAGCGCCATTGGCGGGCTGAAGCTCTCGGAGAAGATGGTGAATGACAGCCTTAGCTGGATGTATGGCGGCAACCGACAGCATCATATTCTGGGACTGGTGAAAGGCGAGGTCGGACTGCATCACTACGCGTTCGAGTTTCGCGAGTTCAACGACTACCTCAAACTGGGCGACCTGCTCGATCGCTACGACAAGCAGATGCTGTGGGGACCCGGCCGCCACCGCCCGGGTGATAACACCTACGCTTATTACACCGATGTCAGTGGGGTCATGGTGGAATGTTCAGGCCAGATGGCGGTCGTCGCGGACGATGACAATTTCGTTCCCAACGTCATTACCAATCTGGAACGCCCGGGCAATGTCCGCACCATGAATGTGTGGGGCACGCCTGCGCCGCTGGAATGGCGGGAATTCCACTTTCCTTTTGCGAAGTTCGCCTGAGCTTCGCAGGCCGCGCGTTCGCACCGTGCGGCGGGAGGCCTTCCAATCGTCTTCATGAATTCCTTTCGGAGACCAACGATGCAAGAAAAATTGTCATTTTTTTCCGACGGCCTGAAGCTGTCGGCGGTGCTGCATGTGCCGGAAGGGCGCAAACGCGGCCAAAAATTGCCCGCCTTTATCGTTTTGCACGGCTTCGTCGGATCGAAGGATGAATCTCATGCCGAGATCCAGGCGAAAATGCTGGAGAACATGGGTTATGCGGCGCTGCGGTTCGATTTCCGCTGCTGCGGCGAAAGCGAAGGCGAGCGTGGGCAGGTGCGCTGCTTCGACCAAGTGGCCGATACCAAGAACGCGCTGACCTTCCTGGCCGGCCGCGAGGAGGTCGATCCCAAGCGGATCGGCGTCATCGGGCACAGCTTCGGCGCGGCCGTTGCCGTCTATTCCGCTGGTGTCGACGATCGTTTCGGCTGCGTCATCTCCTCCTGCGGCTGGGGCGATGGCGAGCGCAAATTCCGCGGGCAGCATCCGACGCCGGAAGCATGGGCGAAGTTCACGGGCCTTCTCGAGAAAGGCCGCAAGCACAAGCAGGAAACCGGCGAAAGCATGTGGATCTCGCGCTTCGACGCGGTGCCGATCCCCGAACACTTGCGCAAGAACCTCTCCCCCAAGGCGATCATGGAAATCCCCGTCGAAACGGCGTGGAGCATGTACAATTTCCGGGCCGACGATGTGGTTGGGAACATCGCGCCGCGGCCGGTGCTGTTCTTCCACACCGCCAACGACACCATCACGCCGACGGAGCAGTCGCTGCGCATGTTTGAGAAGGCGGGCATGCCGGCCGAGTTGATGTTGGTTACCGGGACCTCGCATTTTCCTCTCTCCGAACAGGACGCGCCGCGCACCAAGGTTATAATCAAGGGATGGCTCGATAAATTCTTCCCGTCGCCGCTGGGAGCCTGACATGAGCGCGGCTCTCAGGCGGATCGTCGATAGCAGCACCCTTCGGTCGTTCTCCGCGAGCCTGTTGCAGGCGGGAGGTTTCGCGCCGGACCATGCCGTGCAAACGGCCGACCTCCTGGTGTGGGCCAATTTGCGCGACGCGGATTCGCACGGCGTGCTGCGCATCCCGCGCTACGTCGAGATGGTTGAGCTCAGAATCATCAATCCGAAACCCGAACTTCGATTTGTCTCCGAATTCGGAGCCACCGCGGTGCTCGACGCCGATCGGGCGCCCGGCGCGGTCGGCATGATCATGGCGGCGGAAAAAGCCATCGCTTTGGCCTCGGTCAGCGGCATCGGCTGGTGCTCGGCCCGGAACATCACGCATGCCGGCGCGGTCGGCTACTTTGCGCATCAGGTTAGCCGCGCCGGATTGATCGGCATCGTGATGACGGCGTCGAAGCCACTGATGATCTATTTCGGATCCAGGGCGGAAGGCGTTTCCACCAATCCGATCGCCATTGCCGCACCGACGGGAAATCCGGAGCGACCGATCTTGCTGGACATGTCGACCGCCGCGGTTGCGCTCGGCAAGATCATGGCCGCGCGCGATGCCGGCAAGTCGATTCCGCCGGGATGGGGCGTCGACGCGAATGGCGCCGACACCACCGACCCGAAGCGGGTCAAGGCGGTGTTGCCGATGGCCGGCCCCAAGGGATCGGGGCTCTCGCTAATGATCGAGATCCTGTCCAGCCTTCTCGTCGCCAATCCCATCATCAGCGCTTCCTTGAACGGCGCGGAGGACGCCCCCTTCAACGGCCTCGTGATGGCGATCGACCCGAGGGCGTTCGGCGACAAAGCGGCTTTCATACAAGCCGTCGATGAGCTGAGCCGGGCGATCAAGGGCCTTCCTGCCGCATCCGAGAACGGCAAAGTCTTGCTGCCCGGCGAGCGCGGATTTGCGGAGCTGGACAAACGAACGCGCGAAGGCATCCCGCTTGCCGCCGGCACCTTGTCCCGGCTCGTTGAGCTGGCAACGAAGCAGTCCGTACCGGTCCCAGATTCGCTTAGATAGAGCTGTAGCCAATACCGCGTCGCCAGTTGGAGCACTCTCGTTTCTGCCGGTTAGTGATTTGACCGACAGGCGAAAACCAATCGCGGTTCCCCCTTCAGGCTTCAGCTCTGTTCTCATTTTGAACTTTAGCATCGATGCTTCAGCCAATTGAGGGTCACGGGCTGCGGGACTGTCGCTTCAGCCCGCTCCAGCTGAGCGATCGCCGAGCCTGGGCTGATCGTGAAGCGTCAATCTAACTGAAAGGCATTCTCGAAAAGCGTATCAGGCCGAGAGCGACCGCTTCTGGCGCAAAGTGGTCATCGGTGGGAGCGCCAGCGCCGGGCAAACGTCCGCCTCTATCGATCCAGTGGGGGGCGACCAGCATAGGTGTCAACGTAACGATGATGCGTACGTTGACTTTCGTACTTGCGGCGCAACGACGCCAGCACCTGCAATCGATCCCGTCGGCGCCGCCGCGAGATCGTAACCCAAGGATGCACAGGCGCAATCGCGCTTGGGAAGCGGTTCGGTGAGGTCAAGCGTCGCGGTTGCTCAGGTCCTCCTCATTGCGAGGAGCTCTTGCGACAAAGCACTCCAGTCTTCCTTCGTGGCCTGGATTGCTTCGCTTCGCTCGCAATGGCGTGGAGAGTTTGTTCACTAAAGAGCGTCAGTGGTCGGTCGGCGCGGACTGGTCTGGGCCGGTGTAGCGCGTGATCCACAGGCCCCAGTTCTTGTCGGTGATGTAGACATAGCCGCGGGTGTCGACGAGGACGTCCTCGGTCTGGTTCACGACGTCCTTCGGCAGCGGACCGGCATTCCTGGCGGGCTGCGGCGGAATGAACCAGCCGGTCTCGACCGGCATGACCGGATCCTTGATGTCGAAGACCCGCAGGCCGGCGTTGAAGTAGGTCAGATAGATCAGGTTGCCGGGCTTCTCGACGTCGGGCAGATGGATTTCCTGGTTGGTGTTGTGCGGCCCGAAGCGGCCGCCCTTGTCGCAGAAGTTCTTGTAGGGCGCGCCCGGCGGCGGGGCTGGCAGCGGCAGCATCGAGATCAGCCGGGGCTGCGCCGGATTCTTGTTGTCGACCAGCGCAGCGAAATTGAGCGCCTCTGCGCAGCGCTCCGCGCTCGCCTCCGAACTGACGAACAGCAGGTTACGGTCCCACAGCGGTAGGACCGAGTGCACTGACTGCGAACCGGCCGCCAGAAACGGCGGGCTGAAATTGAGTCGCCCGATCAGCTTGGGATTAGCGATATCGGTGATATCGAGATTGACCAACGCGGGCGCGTAGCCCATCGAGGCCATCTTGCCGTCGGGGCTGATCATGGCCGGGCCGTGAAACCCCTGCGGACCGATGCCGCGCGGCTCGCCTTCCTTCTGCCCCGGCATCGACCAGCGTCCGGCCTCCTTCGGATGCGCCGGATCGCTGACGTCGAGGATCACCAGGATGTTGCTGCTCATAACCCGGCATGCCGGCCGACAGATACGCATATTTGCCGCCAGGATAGGAGTTGCGGTGCGTGCCGGTGGCGCCGGTCTTCCATTCGCGAGACCTGCTTCGGATTGACCGGATCGCTGATGTCCCAGATCAGGATGCCTTCGGCGTTGGGCTTGTTGGGGTCGGCGCCCCAGGCCGGCGAGGATTTCTGCAGCGCCGTGACCATGATGTTGTCGTGCAGCGTCATCTGGATGGTCCAGGTGTTTTCCGGACCCGGGATGAATTTGACGAATTTCGGATCCTTTGGATCGGTGACGTCGACGATGCTCCAGCCGTAGTGCCACAGATGTCCCGTGTAGAGGTACCAGCGGTCGTTGATCTTCCTGATCGCCATCTTGAAGGCGCCGAGCCGGTTGTCCATAGCGCTGTAGCCGACCGGTTCGAAGTGGCTTGCCGCCCAGCCCGGCGGGATCGGATCGGCGCGCCCCGGCGCCGCAGATCCAATGGCTCCGATCGCCGCAGCAACACTCAGTAGGCTGCGCCAGCAGGACGTTCTCGATCCCGGCATCTATTCTCTCCCGTGTTGTGGCCGATCTTGTGTTGGCCTTCGCCAAGACGCTAACACGCCGCAGGTCGAGGTAAAAGGTGGCCGCATGCGATGGCGTTCAGGTATGGCCTACAGCAATGGACGCGCCAACTGACAAAGAAACAGCCGGAAATTATCCAGTTGGCGGCTGATAAGGAAATTGCACAAACCTTATCAGTCGGCGGCTTTCACTCGATCTGTGCGGGCCTCGGGTGTGTCATCGCCCGATAAAGGTAGTTGGCAGGCTCGCTTCATTTGTCGCAGTCCTCACGCACGTACGGCGACGGTTCGGACAATGCCGCCATAGTCAGGGGCTTTCGTCTGATTGACCGGTACCGCTGAGTTCCGGACGATGAGTTCAGGCGTCAATACAACCCGTCTATTTTCGATCGGCGCGCCATGGATCATGGCAACAAGAAGTTCAGCCGCGTGTTTGCCGAGGTCGGCGGTCGGCGTGCGAATGGTCGTCAGCGCCGGCGCGATGCTGTCCATGAACGGCATATCATTCATGCCGACGAGCGAGATATCGACCGGGCACCGGATATTGCATGCCTCGAGATGCCGCAATGCGCCGACAGCCAGCATGTCGTTCGCCGCCACGATCGCCGTTATTCCCTCGTGCTCGGAAAGAAGCGTGCGGCAGGCGATTTCGCCGTCCTCGATCGTGAATTCCTTGCCGATAGGGCGACGGCCGCCCTGACGCCCTGTTTCACCAGTGAGCGGCAGGCGCGGCGGAAGCCCCGGCATCGGTAGTAGCCCGTCGAGACATTCTGCGGGCCGGCAATATGCGCGATATGGCGGTGGCCAACCCCGGCCAGATGATGTACCGCGATTTCCATCGCCTTCGCGTCGTCCACACGCACGCTCGGCACGAAATCGCTCTCCGGATCGCGAAATACCGCGACCGTCGGGATACCGGCGTCAAGGCATGTACTGACGATCGGATCGTTGCGGAAAAACGTCGCGACGATCAGCCGTCGACGCCTTGGCCGATAAAGCGGTCGATCAGCGCGGCCTGACGCGCGGGATAATTGTCCGTATTGCCGACAAGGGTCACGTAGCCGATCTCGGCAAAGCGGTCCTCGATCGCGCGCACGATTGGCGGATGGACGGGGTCGCCCAGGTTCGAGACGATCACGCCGATGGTGCGCGAACGTTGCGTGCGCAGTCCCGAGGCGAGGGCATTGGCGCGATAGCCGAGTTCCTGAACGCAGGCCGCCACGCGCTCGATCATCTCCGGAGAAATAAGGTGCTGCTTCTCCGGATTCAGTGCTCGAGAGACGGTCGACCAGTGTACGCCCGCGCGCTTTGCGACATCGATGATCGTCGCACGCGACGCTCGGTCTTTCATCGTCGTCTCGGGCGTCTTTTTTGGCGGTTTTCCCCGCGGCATTCACGAATCCATCTGCGTCTGACGCTTTTCATCATATCGTAACTCGGTGGTCATGACACCCGAAGTTCGGGGACGGCCTATAAGCTCGCATTGACAAACGTGTGCATGAAAATCTACGATCCACTTCGAGGAAACGCAAGGACGCCTGACAAGGGTTGCCTGAAGGCAAGAAAACATGGCGCGCACCCTGATCCGGTCGGCGACGATCCTGACTATGGACGATCGTCTGGGCGATATCTACGCTGGTGACCTCCTGGTCGACGGCGACCGCGTCGCAGCTATTGGCCGCGACATTGCTGCTACCGATGCCGAGATTGTGGCCGGGCGCGGCAAGATCGTCATACCGGGCCTGATTAATGCCCACATGCACACGTGGCAAACCGCGCTGCGCGGCTTTGCGTCTAACTGGACGCTGCTGGAATATTTCCGGCGCATGCACGCCGGGCTAGCTACGGTGTTTCGGCCTGAAGACATTCACATCGCGACCCTGGTCGGCGCGCTGAACCAGATCAACTACGGCGTCACGACGCTGGTCGACTGGTGCCACAACAATCCGACACCCGCGCACACAGACGCAGCCGTCCGCGCGCTATTTGAAAGTGGCTGTCGCGCCGCGTTCTTTCATGGCTCGCCCAAGCCCGATCCCAAGCCAGGGCAGCCGCATTTTTCGGAAGTGCCACATCCACGGCAGGAGGTCGAGCGGCTGCTGGCGGGTCCCTTCGCCGATCGCAACGGCCGGGTAACGCTCGGCCTTGCGATCCTCGGGCCGCATTATTCGACGTTGGAAGTGGCGCAGCACGACTTCCGCCTGGCGCGCGACTTGGGTCTAGTCGCTTCGATGCACCAGGGCGGGGGGCCGGCGAAAACCCCCGGCGGCTGGGAGAGGCTGATCGAGCATGATCTCGTCGGCCGCGGCATCAACATCGTTCATGGCAACAATCTGTCCGATGAGCTGTTGCAGCGTCTGGTCGATCTCGGGGCGTCGTTTTCGATCACCCCGGAGAACGAAATGATCCAGGGCCACGGCTGGCCGATTACCGGCCGGCTCTTGAAACTCGGTACGCGGCCTTCCGTTGGCGTCGATCTTGAATTGGTGCTCTCGGGCGATCTTCTCAGCGTGGCGCGCGTGGCGCTTTCAACGCAGCGCGCGCTCGACAATGCCGACGTGCGCGGCGCGACCGGCACGATTCCGGAAACAACGACCATTCCGGTACGCGAGGCGCTGCGCTGGATCACGATCGAGGGCGCCCGCATGTTGGGGCGCGAAGATCATATCGGATCGCTTGCGCCGGGTAAGCTTGCTGACCTCGTTGTCATCGATGCCGACGCGCTCAACCTCGTCCCCGTGCACGACCCGGTCGCAACCGTCGTGATGCAGACGGGCCTCGCCAATATCGAAGCGGTGATGATCGGCGGGATCTGGAAAAGCGCGGCGGGCGGCTTGCATTCGACAATCTAGATGCGCGCAAGCATGAACTCGCGCAATCGGGCGAGCGGCTGGTGCGCGCGATCGAGGAGCAGGGAAGGGCAACTTAGACATGGTGACGCAATCCGATCACATCGCGTGGCTCGGCGTCGGTAAGATGGGTCTGCCGATTGCCGGGCGGATCGCTGCCGCGGGCTTCCGTATCACGGCGTTCGACATCAGCGCCGATCGAATTGCAGCCGCACGTCAGCAGGGCCTGGGCGTTGCCGCGTCTGCAACCGAAGCCGCGGGCGGGAAGAGCGTGGTTTTTACGTCCTTGCCGGACGACAAGGCGGTGCGGGATCTGCTGCTCGTCAAGGGGGTGATTGACGTCATCGCGCCGCAATCGATCCTGATCGAAACCAGCACCGTAAGCGCGGAAGTCTCGGTTGAATTGGCCAAGGCGGCCCAGGAGCGAAAAATAGACTATCTGCGCCTGCCGGTATCCGGAAATTCCAGTCTCGCTCAAACCGGCGCACTGACGTGCTTTGTCTCGGGCCCCAAGACCGCTTTTGAACTGGTGAAGCCTTTGCTCGCTTCCTTCACACGGGCGCAGACCTATCTCGGCGAGGCGGAGCAGGCCCGTTATGCCAAGCTTGCCGTCAACCTGATGATTGCCGTCTCGGCCGGCATGATGGCAGAGAGTCGCGCTGGCCCGAAAAGGCGGCATCGGCTGGCAGGACATTCTCAAGGTGCTGGACGACAGCGCCGTGGCGTCACCCATGGTGAAGTACAAGACGCCGCCGCTCGCCAAGCGCGATTTCGAATCGACCTTTTCCTGCCGTCAGATGGCCAAGGATCTCGATCTCATTTTCGGGGGCAGGGCATTCGGCGGGCGTGCCGCTTCAGCTCGCGGCCCAATTGCGCGAGACCTATGCTTCGTTGATCGCGCAGGGCGATGGCGATGCTGACTATATCGCAACCGTGCTCCATCAGGAGCGGCTGTCCGGCTTGGGCGATCCCGAAGATTGATTGCCTGAACATCAAAGTGCAAGCTGGCCACTAGAAGCCGGCGGCGCAAAGAAAAGAAATCGGAGGAAATGGATGGGCCCGCGGGTCAACGCAACTGCCTTTGTCGATCGTATCGCCGGCGTGATGGGCGAACGCGCGACCATGGCGCGCGGCGTGCTCGAACAGCACGGGAGAAGCGAGGCCTATTACGGCATGCTGCCGCCGGACGTGGTCGTCTTTCCTGAAACGACGCAAGAGGTCGTCGTGATCGTCAAGCTCTGCGCAGACCTTCGGCTGCCGATCGTACCGTTCGGCGCGGGCACGTCGCTCGAAGGCAATACCGCGGCCGTCGAAGGTGGCGTGGCGGTCAATTTCGCCCGGATGAACAAGGTGCTCGCGATGCACGCCGACGACATGGACGTCGTCGTGCAGCCCGGCATGACCCGCAAGCAGCTCAATGCGGAGCTTCGCGGCACCGGGCTGTTTTTCCCGATCGATCCCGGCGCTGATGCCTCGATCGGCGGCATGACCTCGACCCGCGCCTCCGGCACGATGGCCGTGCGCTACGGCACGATGAAGGACAACGTGATGGCGCTGGAGGTCGTGCTGGCGGATGGCCGCGTGATCCGCACCGCGAAGCGCGCGCGCAAGTCCGCGGCCGGCTACGATCTCACGCGCCTGTTCGTCGGCGCCGAAGGCACGCTTGGGCGTCATCACCGAAATCACGTTGAAGCTGCACCCGTGGCCGCAGGCGATTTCGTCCGCGGTGTGCAGTTTCACGGCTTGACGACGCCGTGGAGACGGCGATTGCCGAGATCTCAGTCGGCGATTCCGGTCGCGCGCGTCGAACTCCTCGACGACGTCATGATGCGCGGCATCAACCTCTATTCCAAACTCGGCTACCGTGAAGCGCCGACGCTGTTCTTCGAGTTTCACGGAACGGACGCCGCCGTGGCCGAACAGGCGGAGGTGCGCAGGCGATCGCGGCCGACCATGACGGCCTCGGCTTCGAATGGGCGATTGCCGCGGAGGACCGCAGGCGGCTCTGGCACGCGCGCGACAACACCTTTATGCTGGGATGGGTCTGCAGCCCGGCGCACGCGCGATGATCACCGATGTCTGCGTGCCGATTTCGCGGCTCGCCGAATGCCTGATCGAGACGCGGCAGGATGCCGATCGAGACGGATTGATTGCACCGATCGTCGGTCATGTCGGTGACGGCAACTTCCATATGCTGATCTTGATCGATCCCGCGAATGCCGAGGAGATCGCGCGGGCGAAGGCGCTGCATGCGCGCATGGTGGCGCGCGCCATCGCCATGGACGGCACCTGCACCGGCGAACACGGCATTGGTATCGGCAAGATTCGCTTTCCTCGCCGACGAACTGGGCGAGGCGGTCGACGTGATGCGCAGCATCAAGGCTGCCCTCGATCCGCAAGGCATTGATGAATCCGGGAAAGATTTTCGCATCGCCGGAGTGGGTTCATGAGCATGCCGTTGGCAATCGACGAGGTGCCCGCGCGCGACCGGTCAGCGCCGCTATTGGAGCTGCGCGGCATCTGCAAGGCATTTCCCGGCGTCAAGGCGCTGGACGATGTGTCGTTCGCCATCTGGCCCGGCGAAGTTCACATGCTGCTCGGCGAGAACGGCGCCGGAAATCGAGCCTGATGAAGGTGCTGTGCGGCGCCTATCAGCGCCGACGCCGGCGAGTTCTTTCACCACGGCGAGAAGGTCGCGATCAATTCCCGCCGCCGACGCAAAGCGTCTCGGCATCGCCGTGATCTTCCAGGAATTCTCGCTCGTTCCCTATCTCGACATTGCGCAGAACATCTTTCTCGGCCGCGAGCCGCAGGGGCTAATTCCCGGCACCATCGATCGCCGCAGCATCTATGCTCGATGCGAAGAACGTGCTGGGAAGCATCGGATTCGACATCGATCCCTCGGCGATCGGTGGACAGGCTTGGCGTCGCGCAGCAGCAGATGGTCGAGATCGCCAAGGCGGTCAGCCAGAACGCACGCATCCTGGTGATGGACGAGCCGACGGCGGCGCTGTCGGATCGCGAGACCGAGCTGTTGTTTGCGCTGATCCGCCGGCTGAAGGCCGATGGCGTTGCCATCGTCTACATCTCGCACCGGATGGCCGAAGTCTTCGCGCTGGGCGACCGCATCACGCGTCCTTCGCGACGGACGGCGTGTCGGCGAGGTCGATCCCGCGCGGGCGACGCCCGACGATCTGATCCGGATGATGGTCGGCCGCTCCGTGGACATGACCTATCCGCGGACCTTCGCGGAACAGCCCGGCAAGACGCTGCTCGAAGTGAAGGGACTGTCGGCGCCATCGCGGCATTGCCGATATCGACCTCGTGGTGCGCGCAGGCGAGATCGTCGGTCTTTGCGGGCTCGTCGGTTCCGGCCGAACGGAAGTGGCGCGGGCGATCTTCGGCGCCGATCAGATCAGCGCCGGCGAGATCATCTTTGACGGCTGGGAAAAGCACGGTGGCCCGGATGAGGCAGCCCGGCTTGGCGTCGCGCTCATTCCGGAAAGCCGCAAGAGCGAGGGGCTGGCGCTGATGCGCTCGGTCGGTGACAACCTGGTGCTCCCGGCGCTGCACAAGCTGTTTCCCGCGGGCCTGTTCGAACCGCGGCGCGCGGCGCGTGTGGCGGATGATCTGATCGCGAAACTGCATATCGTCACCCCGAGCGCACGCCAGACCGTCGCGCTCCTCTCGGGCGGCAATCAGCAGAAGGTTGTGATCGGCAAATGGCTCGCCGCAGGCGCGCGGCTCTTCATCTTCGACGAGCCAACCCGCGGCATCGACGTCGGCGCCAAGGCGGAGATCTTCGCGCTGATCGACCGGCTGGTTGCCGGCGGCGCTGCCGCGCTGATGATCTCGTCCGAGCAGGCCGAAATCTGCCACGTCTGCGACCGGGCCTATGTGATGCGCGAGGGCCGCATCGCCGGCGAACTGGCGCGCGCCGAGCTGACCGAAGAAAATATCGTACGGTTGGGGATGCATCATGGCTGAGGTTGCTTCGGCCATGTCCGTCAATCCGCTGCGGCGGCTTCCCGGTGTAGCGATCGTGCTCGCGGTGCTCGTGGTGGCTTTAGCCATCGCCGCGCCCGGTTTCTTGTCACCTCCCAATATCGCCAACGTGCTGGTGCAGTCCACGCTGCTATTGCTGCTGTCGCTGCCGATGACGCTGGTCATCATGACCGAGGGATTAGACCTCTCGATGGGCGCTGTCGTGACGCTCACCTCGATTGTCGTCGCCCTCGTTTCGCTCTGGACCGGATCGATGCCGCTGGGACTGCTGGCTGCGGTCGCGGTCGGTATCGCGTTTGGCCTTATGAACGGATACCTCGTGGCATGGCTCAATATCCCGCCATTCGTCGCAACGCTTGGAACGCTTGGCATGGCGCAAGGGCTCGCGCTGATCGCGAGCGACGGCCAGAGCATCGTCGGCGTCCCGCGCAGCGTCAGCGAGGTCTATCTGGCGGCGCCGTTCGGTCTGCCGTTGCCGATCATCATTGGCGCGTTCGCTTATTTGGTCTTTCATGGGCTGCTGTATCACACGCGTTTTGGCACCTACATTTTCGCGCTCGGCGGAAATCGCGAGGCGCTCGCTTATGCTGGCCTGTCTCCCGTGAAACTCCTGATTGCTGTCTACGTCATCGGTGGCGCCATGGCAGGTGTCGCGGGTCTCCTGATGACGGCACGCATGAACGCCGGTCACCCCACGGCCGGCCTCGGTCTTGAGTTTGACGCGATCGCCGCTGTCGCCGTCGGCGGTACGTCGTTCGAGCGCGGCAATGGATGGCTGCTCGGCACGGCGCTTGGCGTCCTGGCGGTCGGTGTGCTGCGCAATGGGCTTAACCTTCTGGCGTTGCCGTCCTCGATCCAGGTCGCGAGCATCGGCGCGCTCGTCATTTTTGCACTGTTCTTTGACGGATTACGGAGCCGGCCATGACGGATATCGCGAAACCCGTCATGCCTGCGCGAACGTTCCTGTCGGACGATGTTCTGCAGATCTTGTACAGGTTGCTCGCGGCGCTTTTGATCTGCTTTGTGCTAGCGGTATTGACCGACTCCTTCCTTTATCTGGCCAATATCCTGAACGTCTTGCGGCAGGCGAGCCTGTTGTTCTTCATCGCATCGGGCCTGACGCTTGTCGTGCTCACAGCCGGGCTCGACCTGTCCGTCGGCGCCAATGTTGCGCTTTCGGCCTGCGCTCGCCGGCACCGTGATTCACCAGAGCGGCCAGCCGGCGTTGGGCGTGCTGGCGGCGATTGCGACCGGCGCGGTCATCGGTCTGCTCAACGGCGTCATGGTCACGGCCTTGCGCATTCCGTCCTTCATCGCGACCTACGGCATGCTGTGGGTGCTGAACGGTTTGACCTATTGGTACATGGCCGGCGAAGTCATCCATGGCTTCTCCGCCGCGCTTTCGCCAGATCGGCAGCGGCTATCTGCTCGGCCTGCCGACGCCGGTCTATCTACTGGTGGGCTTTCTCGCGATCGGCACCATCTTCGCGCAGCGCACGATCTGGGGTCAGGAAATATATGCCATCGGCGCCAATCCGGTGGCGGCGCGTCTCTCGGGCATTCCGATCTCGCGGCGGCTTCTATTGGTCTACGCGGTCTCCGGCACCATGGCAGGACTTGCCTCCGTCATCTTCCTCGCGCGACTGAATTCGGCGGAGGCCGACATCGGTGAAAGCCTGACGCTGCCGGCGATCGCCGCGGTGCTGATCGGCGGCACGTCGCTGTTCGGCGGCGTTGGCAGCGTGTTCGGTACGTTTGTCGGCGCCTTGATCCTGACGCTGGTGCTGAACGGGATGAACCTGCTGTCGGTCAATGCGAGCTGGCAGCCGCTGGTGACCGGCGTGATCGTGATTTTGGCGGTTTGGCTCGACATGAAAGCGCGCCGTCGCAGGCTGTGAGTTGAAACAAAAAACAAGGGAAGGGAACACAAACATGAGAACAACAATTTATGCAGGGCTGAGCGTGCTGGCTGCCACGGTTGTGAGCACGGCCGCGTGGGCGGATGGCGAAACCATCGCGGTCTTCACCAAGAACCAGACCAATCCCTACTTTCAGGCAGTTCGCGTCGGTGCCGATGCGGCGGCGAAAATGCTCAATGTCAAAACGCTGCACTATATTCCAACGAAGCCCGACAGCATTCCGGAGCAGATGAGCCAGATCGAAGACGTGGTGGTGAAAAAGCCTGATGCCATCGTCTTCACGCCGGTCGACTACAAGGCCTTGGTGCCGGGCGTCGAGAAGATCAACGCCGCGAACATTCCCGTCGTGAACATCACCGACCGCTCGGTAGCAGGAAAGTTCGTCGCTTTCGTCGGTGCCGATGATTACAGCACCGCGCTTGAGACGGCACGCTATCTTTTGAAGACGCTGAACGGCAAGGGCAACTTTATCATTCTCGAGGGAGTCAAGGGCGCTCTCACCAATACGGACCGTGTTCGCGGCTTCAACGACGCCCTGAAGGAAAATCCGGGTGCCAAGCTACTCGCGTCGCAGCCGGGAAATTACCAGCGGCTGCAGGCGCTGCAGGTGATGGAGAATCTGCTCCAGTCGCACCCGCAGATCGACGGCGTGCTTGCCGCCAACGATGCGATGGCGATGGGGGCGGTCGAAGCGCTGGAGGGAGCCAACCGCACCGCCAGGGTGATCGGCATCAACGGCACCAAGGAGGCGGTCGACGCGATCAAGGCCGGCAAGCTGCTCGCTAGCGGCGACTATAACGGTTTCCTGCAAGGTTGCATTGGCACCATCATCGCGGCGCGGACACTGCGAAAGGAACCCGTGAGTCCAGGAGATCGTGCTGAAGCCGACCGTCGTGAGCAAGGAGAACTACCAACCTTACGAAATGCCGGTTGAATCCCGCAGCTGCCCGACCTGGGAACAGGCGTTGACGATGGGCAAATAGACTCGCCAGTCAGGACGCACGAAAGAAGCCGGGCTCTTGCGGCCCGGCTTTCAAAACCGGAGATCACGATGCTCTTTATCATTCACGCGGTTGACCGTACCGATGCGCTGCCGACGCGGCAGGAGAACTACGACGCCCACAAGGCCTTCCTTTCCGACACCAGCAGTTTCGGCGTCAAAATCGTCATGTCGGGTCCACTCGTTGGAGATGACAACAAGACGATGATCGGAAGTTTCTTTCTGGTTGAGGCACCCAGCCGGACCGAGGTTGAGGCCTTTCACAAGTCGGACCCATTCTATGCTGCCGGAATTTGGAAAACCGTGACGATCACAGGTTTTCTGCGGCGGCAGGGTTAGGCTAGGGGCATTGCAATGTTGTTCGAAAGTATTCCGAATATTGCAAATGGTACGCCTTCGTTGTGTAGCGCAAGGTGTTATTAGGCAGCGCGAAGTGCTCGGCTAACTGAAAGAGTTGGTCGCAATGGAGTCGGTCCATCGACTTATAGGGGAAATACAAAAATTGAATCGATGCGTGCACCGATCAGGAATTTGGCAAAAATGAAGTCAGTCTGCAGACTGATATGGTTTTTTTCAGATGAAGTCAGTTTGCGGACTGATCAGCAAAGAGTAAAAATCTTATCAGTCTTTAGACGCGACTGTTCGATAAGAAGACGATTGTCGGATGGCCGCTGTTGGCGCAAAGCGGCCGTTCGCCAAGCTTCGCGGCCTTGACAGTCGCAAATGCGATTTACAATTCACCTGCAACGCATTGATCTCGTTGCAGTTGAAAACCACCAAATTTACAGCTAAGGCATTGAAATAACATCATAAGCACAAGACTCTTAATCATCGGGTCCCAGGTTCGAGCCCTGGTGCGCCCACCAAGCTTTTCAAGAACCTGGCGATTTAGCCGACGCGAAGTCAGCCGCACTCTGTACCTCGGTTTCGAGCTCAGATCGGCGTTCAAGCGTGGGAGTACGATCGCAATCCAGCCGATGCAGGAGCTTGGAAATAGCCCCCAAGGCGACGAAGTCGAGCACTCTGGGATGGCAGGGCAAGTCGAGAAGCGACTGGGCAAACGCGCCGGCCGCGATTTCAGCGAGCACCGCGATGCCGGTTCGCCAATGCCAGTTCCCAACTCGAAACAGTGTCGCCTGATGGCGCCGCGCGATCGGCACCTCGGTTCTAACAGCTTCGGCGTGATGATATAGTTCGTGGGCGATGAAGACATCCTGCAGCGTTGCCGATCCAAGCAAACGCCTGGCAAGGGAGCCACAGACTGCGTGATCGAGCGCGGCGAGCCCGCGGTCGTATAGCTTGATGCTTGGCGGCCGCGGCCGGTATTCGGCGAACCGCCAGATCGAGCCGACCAGCGGATCATCATCCGTCGCCTCGACCGTCAATCCAAGCTCGAGCGCGATCCCGCGTGGGTCGAGGCCGGTAAACCGATCACGCAGGTTCTTGGCGGTCATCGCGCCATCGGCGAGCGCGTCTGAGACCGCAGCAAGCCGAGCAGAGCGATCCAGCCGCCGGGCGTGAGGATCGGCCTCCAGCATGGCCAGCCCGAGTGTCCTGCGGCGATGCTCTCTCGAACCCGGTGAGCCACGCAACGTCTGTCACGGCACCCGCCATGTCTACAACCCGCGCGACGGAGGAATCCCGATCAGTGCGATCGAGGCGTCGGCGGCAAGCCCCTCGAGCTCGCTGCGGTCGATGGCCATTGCCTGATCGATCGAGTTGACTCCCGACAGGTCGACCAGCTGGCCGCCGACGATCACGAACACGTCGGGCGTGATGACGCTGTCGCCGTTGTAGATCGTGACGTCCTCCCACAGTCGCCGCAGGCCGTCGAGCGCCGGTCCGCGCCGAGACCGGCCGAACCACGCCGTCGCTGCGCTGCACGCGGATGACGCCTTCGCGATCGACCGCCCGCACCGGGCTGCGGCGCTCGTGAAGAACCGCCACTTCGCTCCTCGACCTCGCCCTGGAACACGCGCATGCTGGTCGGTCGCGGCGGCCAGCGCAACGCGCTCCGGGACTGACGCCCATCGACTTGGCGGCGATTTCGCGCGCCTCGGTCTCTCCGATCTCGTCCTTGCGCTGGCGCGCGCGCATCTCCGAGGCACCCATCGCGGTGGCGCGCACCCGCTGGGTCTGCGGGTCGACCTCGATCGTGACTTCGACGTTCTCGGCGCGGCTCCGAGCTGACCACGGCCTCGAAGGCCTCGCGCTTGATGCGCTTGCAGATCTTCGGGCGTCGGGTTGGGGATGACGCGCTCCACGACTTCGCGCACCATCGCCAGCGCCACGCCGATCGACGAGATCACCTCGGCATCCTGCGAGATCTTGATGGCGAAGGCCGGTGCGCTCGGCGACGATGCGGAATCAGCGCCGCAGCGCCGCCGCCTTCGCCCACCAGCACCGCCTGGTCGCGATCGAGCCCGTATTCGGCGATCAGGTCCTCGACGACCGGGATGACCTTGTCGGTGGCGATCTCGAGGATGCGCGCGCGCGGTATCCTCGATGGATCACGCCGATGAAGCCGGCCAGCGCCGCCATGGCGCGCCGCGCCGACTTCCGGGTTGCCGCAGGCGTGCCAGCCGGGCTTGGCGTAGCCCAGGACGTTGGCGGCGCAGGTGTTGGTGATGGCATAGCGCGCGCCGTTCGCCGAGCGCACCGCGACGTAGTCGTCGGGATCGCTCGGCCTTCGGCTGGAACAATTCGACTCTGGGATCGACGATGTCCTCGGGCTCGGCGAACGCGGCGTAGGGCAGACCGGCGATGTGGGCGCTGCGCGGGCCGACATCGACGAGCTCGCTGTCGCGCACGCGCACCATGCTGCCGCCGGCGATGCCGATGCACGCGCACGTCGAGCGAGTTGACGTAGGTCTCGTGGCCGCCGACCCGCGCGTGCTTGACCGTCGGGCCGGCCGTTGCGGATCACGCCGATATTGGTGCTGGTGCCGCCGACCTCGAAGTAGATGCCGTCGGACACCCGCAGATACATCAGCGCGCCGGCGACGCTGGCGGCCGGGCCCGGAGAGCATCGTCACGACCGGGCGGCGGCGCATCTCCTGCGATGTCCATCACGCCGCCGTCGCCGCGCATGATCATCAGCGGCGCGTCGATGCCGGCCTCGCGCACGCTCGCCTCGGTCATGTTGGCGGTGTCGATCATCTTCGGCAGGATGCTGGCGTTGATCACCGCGGTGCGGGTCCGCGTGGTCAGGCCGTACAGCTTGGTGATCTCGTGTGCCGCCGGTGGCGGCCAGGCCGAGCCTCGACCACGCGACGGCGCACCGATCTCCTCGCCCGTCTGGTCGTCGACGCCGAAGGCGCTGGCTCGCGACCACGACCTGCGCGCCCTCGGCCTCGCAGCTCTTCGATGGCCTTGCCGCACCGTGTCCTCGGTCAGCGTCGTCCGTGGTCAGGAAGCGATTGGCCGGGCGCAGGTAGCGGCCCGGCGCCAGCTCGATCTCCTTGATGCTGCTCTGGCTCTCGGCGAGCAGCGACTTCCACGCGGCTCGCCATGCCGATGACGCCGACTGCTGCCACGTCGCCTTCGAGCAAGCGCGTTGGTCGCCTGCGTCGTGCGTGGGCCAGGAACACGACGTCCTCGGGATCGACCGCCGAGCGCTCGAGCACGTTGCGGAACACTTCGACCACGCCCTTGGCGACGCCGCGCGCATCGGCTGTGCGTGGTCAGCACGGAGATAGCGCCCGACCACCTCGTGGGTCGCGTTGTCGATCAGGACCGCCTTGGTGAAGGTGCCGCCGACGTCGATGCCGATGCGATAGGTGCGGGCGGCGTCAGGCTTCGGTCACTCGTTGTTTCCTTGTCAGTTGAGCGACCCCAGCATGCAGGTAGCAGATCGCCGATCTGATCGCGACCATCAGGCAGCCGAACGGCAGCGCGGTCTTCAGGAACTGGCCGTGCGAACCTTGGTGTAGCCGATCGTCCACAGCGTCCACGAGTTGGTCGGGTCCACGCTGCCCTGCATGACCGTCGGCGCGAGCCACAGCGCATACAGATACGGCATCGGGATGTCGTTGTTGGAAAGCATGATCGCCAGCAGCGCCGCACCCGGTGCCGATCACGACCAGCGGCCCGCGATAGATGCTGCGCGATCCCGCCCAGCACGCCGAAGAACACCGCGGCCTGCAGCGGTCGTGTGCGGCAGGATCGGCGCGAAGATCGGCTTCAGCGCGCCGGCGACCTGCGGCATCTGTCCGGCCACGATGATCATGCCGCAGATCGTCCACAGCGCGGCGATGGTCGCGATGTCGGGAAAGGCGTCGTAGAAGGTCTTGTTGAACAGGTTGAGGTGCCCCTGCAGCGTGCGGTCGCGGCCGGTCAGCACCAGCGCGAGCACGATGCGAGACCAGGAAGGTCGGGATGATCTGCCACTTGAAGACCATGATCATGAGCACCGGAAACATCGGCACGATGTAGGTGTAGTAGGGCGTGCGCTTGCGGCGGCGGCTGCCCGGCCGTCGGCGGTGTCGACGCGAGGCGAGCGCGGCGCACGCCCAGCTTGCGCAGGTTGAGGTAGATCATCAGCCAGGCGCCAGACATGTAGACGCCCATGCCGATCATCCAGTAGGTCAAGTAGGGCGCTTCGTACTTGATGCCGGGAAACAGCTTCTCGAACGTGCCGAACTGCACCAGGTTCACGAAGGCGCCGGCGCCGATGCCCATGGTGAAAGCGGCGCGGCGCACGCGCGCGGGAATGCCCTGGCTCATCATGATCGGCAGCGCGATCACGCCGATCGCGATCGCCGCGCCGACGCCGTACATCGACGTGAACAGCAGCGCGGTCACCAGGTTGATCACCATGGCGGTGACCAGCGGGCGGTCGCCGGCGAGCTCCACCGCCGAGCGGATCACGCTCTCGGCGATGCCGGTCTGGATCAGGACCTGCGCGAACCAGGCGCCGAACACGATGATGATGACCGCGCTGGCGTATTGCGACGCCGCCGCCCTGCAGGATCTTCGCCTGGATGTCGTTGATGCCGATGCCCGCGATCGCGGCCCAGACGATCGGCCAGCAGCAGCAGCATGATGATCGGACTCTGGCCGCGGATGATCAGTACGACCACCGCCAGAAACGCAACGAGCAGCGCTATGCCTGTCCCAAGGTCCATCGTCATTCCCCCCGTTTTTGCTGGCCGTTTCTCGATGGTGGCCGTTGCAGCGGGAAGTCTGACACAGGCGGATCAGACTGGCGAGAACAAGATGTGCGTGCGTGCAAACACTGCCGGGTGCGCGTCTCGCTAGCTGCTGCGTCGCAATATCCGAGACGGTTACAAGTCTGTCGTGGCGGCGCGCGCCAAACCAAACTTCGACTTTCCGCTCGAGCGCCCTATAGTCGGCAGCAGATCCGCTTCAGCAGGAGATCGAGAATGCACCTCCGCGAGCCACGCTGGCTGCATTCGGAACTGCAGCCCGGCTGGATCGACCGTCCGCATCAGACGATGGCGCTGGGCGACCTGCCGCTCGAAAGCGGCGAAGCCATTCGCGATTTCGAGATCAGCTATGTCACGCATGGGGTCCCGGCGGGCGACAACACCATCCTGGTCCTGACCGCGATAGGTTCCACCCATCATCGGCTGGACTTCCTGATCGGGCCGGGCCGTCCGCTCGATCCCGGACCGCCACTTCATCATCTGCATCGACGCGATCGGCAACGGGTTGACGACGTCGCCGAGCAACAGTCGGACGCAACCGGATCTGTCGTTTCCGCGCTTCACCATCCGCGACATGGTCGCGAGCCAGCAGCGACTGCTCGATGCGCTCGGCGTCGAACGGTTGGCGGCAGTTGTCGGCGCCTCGATGGGCGGTATGCAGGCGTTGCAGTGGGCGGTCAGCGATCCCGATCGCATGCGCAGCATTGTTGCGCTGGTGCCGATGGCTCGAACCCGACCCTGGTCGGTCGCGATGAATGAGGTCGCCCGCCGGATTCTGATGGCGGATTCCGGCTTTCCATCCGGTCCTTATGGCGCCGGCTTCGAGGCATGGGCGGCGATGACCCGCGTCATCACCAATCGAGAGCCCGGCGCGCTTGAGGGCGTCGCCGCCGACGCCATTCCGGGCCTTGTAGAGCAGGCGATCGCGTCAGCGCGCCGGATGGGAGCCGATCCGCTGGACTGGATCTATCAGAGCTGGGCCTACGACGCGCATGATGTCGGAACCACATCCGGCTTTGGCGGCGACATGGCGGCCGCGCTGCGGACCGTCAAGGCGCCGACGCTGCTGCTCATTCCGAGGCTCGATCTTTACAACCCGGTCGACGATGCGATCGAGGCGGCGACGCTTATTCCGAACGCCACACTGGTGCGTCTGGATGGTCATGCCGGTCACGCGGTTGCAGCCGACATGTCGCCGCAACTCGCCGACATCAGGGGCGCGATCGGCGAATTCCTGGTCAGGCACGCCGGCCGGGCGTGACTGCGATTCGCGACCCTGCTGCGCTTGCAGCGCTTCTTGACAGCGCCAGACGGCGGGCTCACTTTTGATCGGATTTCTGTTGCCGACTGAAGATGAAAAAAAGAATACCGGAGGACACCAATGACGAAATTGCTGAGCGACAGTGAGGTCGCCGCCTATCGCGAGCGCGGCTATCACTTCCCGGTGGACGCCCTGAGCGAAAGCGAGGTCGCCGGGTTTCGCGGCAAGCTCGAGGATTACGAGGCGAAGACCGGCGGGCCGATCAAGGGCGAGATGCGCCATCGCAGCCATGTGCTGTTCACCTGGATCAACGACATGATCCGCCATCCGAAGATCCTGGATGCGGTCGAGGATTTGCTGGGGCCGGATATCCTGTGCTGGAACACCAGTTTCTTCATCAAGGAGCCGCATGACCCCGGTTTCGTGTCCTGGCATCAGGATGCCACCTATTGGGGCCTCGACTCGTCCGACGTCGCGACCGCCTGGATCGCGATGTCGCCGGCCAACAAGGTTTCCGGCTGCATGAAATTCGTGGCCGGCACCCACAAGCAGCAAGTGCAGCACGAAGATACTTTCGACCAGAACAACCTGCTGACCCGCGGTCAGGAGATCGCCGTCGAGGTCGACGAATCAAAAGCAGTCTTTGCCGAGTTGAAGCCCGGCCAGGCTTCGCTGCATCACGTGCTGCTGTTCCACGGCTCGGAGCCCAATCGTTCCGACGATCGGCGCATCGGCTTGGCGGTCCGCTACATTCCGACCCGGCTGAAGCAGGCCGTCGGCCAGAGGGATTGGGCGACGCTGGTGCGCGGCAAGGATACCTATCACCACTTCGAGCCGGAATATGTGCCGAAACGCGACCTTGAGCCCGAAGCGCTCGCGTTCCACAAGGCGGTCACCGAAGAACAGCTGCGGGTGCTTTATCGCGGCACCGACAAGACCGCCTACCGCGCATAGCCGGTGTCGCGATCGACTGCTCCCGAGTTTCGGCCGGACCGCGCCCCCGGGGGCGCGGTCCAATTCTATTGCGCCGCGCTGTCGCGGCCAACGCCGCCAGCGGTTTCCTCGCGCTTGACCTCGGGAAACAGCCACATCGCGAAGATCATGAAGAACCCGAGAAAGGCGACGACGTACTGAATGCGCTCGTGCCCGAGGGCGTGCTGATAATAGGCCGCAATGGCGGTCACCAGCACGACCACCAGTGACAGGCCGAGTTTGATCTTTACAGGCATCGCCGGAATCTCCCGATCGTCATGACATGTTAGCCCAGGACGGCCCGGCGACCTTTGCGAGGGCCGCCAGCGCGAGTATCTGGGCGCCAACCAGTACAGAAAGTCCCCGCCATCCGTCGCGCAGGGATGATGGCCAGATTTCGAACAGCCCGGGCGCAAACAGCACGACGAGGCCGGTGACGACAATCAGTGAACTCCACCGCAGCTCGGCGTAACCGTACAGCGCCGTTCCCACCAGCAGGGCTGACAGCAACAGGCCGTTGCCGGCCACCAGCAACGTAGCCGCGTTCGATCTTGCCGAAACCGGGCGCGAACTCAGCGGAAACATGCCGGCGACGATGAGGAAAGCCACCGTGCCGACGGTCGCGAAGGCGGCGAACCAGAGCAGCGAAATCCAGTTCGGTTCGATGGCATTCATGAACTTGCTGCCCTTACCGGACGAACCGAGGTCTATTCGGCCGGCGTGGCAAAGCCGGTCGGATGTCCCGACACTGCAGGCCGCGGCGTCCGCGCGGTCTTCCGCATGTTGGTCTTGACGAAGCGGGTGTCGTAGCCGTTCAGCAGGTGGCCGATCAACCCGCGGTCGAGATCCGAAGTGCCGAACAGCCAGTCCATAACCGGGAAGGTCAGGTTCATGTTGCGCTCCATCATGATCGATTGATCGTGATGGGCGGTGTGATGGCGCCGGATCGTGTTGACGAAGGGCATGTTGCGCACGAACCAGTTCTCGTCGACGTGGCAGCAGAAATGCATGAATTCGTAGAGTAGGTACATCGACGTCGTGGTCGAGATCAGCAGCCAACCGACATTCGGCGAGACCAGCAAGCCGAGCACGAGCGCCGGTGGAATCGACATCATGGTGAAGGTGACCAGCGCATAGGGCGGAAAGAAGGTCACGCGCCAGTCGTTATGATCGGCGAATCGCATCTCCTTTTCGGTGAAGAACTGGTGGTGCATCAGCGTGTGACGGTTGTAGATCGCGCGAAACGCCTTCACCTGCGACGGGCGGTGCATGACGAAGCGGTGAATCCACCACTCGAAGAAATTGGCGCACAGGAAGGTCACCGGCACAATCGCCAGCTCCCACCCGCGCAGTTCGCCGATGTTGGCGACATAGACCGACAGCGCCGTGAACCCGATCACGTAGATAACCAGGGCATGCAGCCAGCCATTATACCATCCCGCGATGCGGTGGCGGTAGGTCGCCCGGTAATTGCGCTGCCGCTCAGTCATAGGACTTGAGGATAATTCCATCACGCCGTCTCCGTTTCCCAACATGCCATTGTGACTAATATATCACCAATCTATCAGCCGGGCAAACGGCCGATTGATCCCGTGCCCGAAAAAAACGCTTGATGAAATGTCCGTGATATATTTATGGTATGCTAATAGCGCACGGCAGATGCGCACCACTAACGGGAGGCACCCATGAAGCTGACGCGTCGCGATTTTTCCAGACTTGCTGGGTCGGCCGTCGTGGTTGCCGCGGCGGCGCCACGGGTGTTTTCGCCGGCGCTGGCGCAGGACAAGCCGCTGCGGATCGGGATCATTGCGCCGCGATCCGGCGCCGCCGGCACCGCCGGCGAGTGCGGCATTCGCGCGGTGCAATGGGCGGCCGAGCGGATGAACAAGGATGGCGGCATCGCCGGGCGCAAGTTCGAACTGGTGATCGAGGAAGAGACAAATCCGAAGGATACCATCGAGCGGCTCAGGCGCCTGATCCTGCAGGAAAAGGTCGACGCCATTCACGGCCTGATCTCGACCGGCGTCAGTCTGGGCGTCGCACCCGTCGCCGAAGAGGAGCAGGCGCTGGTCGTGATGTGGGACGGCACCACCCAGGACGGCGTCAAGGAGATGATGCCGAATTCGAAATACGTTTTCCGCTCGACCGACAATGAGTGCGAGGCCGTGATGGGCTCGCTACTGGCGGTCAAGCACTTCAAGGGCAAGTTCAAGCGGGTCGCCGGCATCAATCCCGACTACTCCTATGGCCGCAACAATTGGGAAGCCTTCAAGCAGATCCTGGCGCGCTATGGCGTCGAAGCGGAGTTCGTCGCCGAACAGTGGCCGAAGATCGGCACCATGGACCTGACCTCGCATATCGCGGCGCTCAACGCCGCCAAGCCCGACCTGATCTTCTCCTCGATGCTGTTCGCCGATCTGCCCGTGTTCATGAAGCAGGGCCACGCCGCGGGCCTGTTCGAGGGCGTCAAACTGGTGCTGCCGGCGGCGGGCTGGCAGATCAACCAGCTGAAGAAGGAGTTCATGCCGGAGGGCATCATCTTCGGACACAACACGCTTTACTTCGATCACCCGCAGGCCTCTGCGCTGCAGAAGACGTTCGTCCAAGACTACATGGATAAGTACAAGGAAGCGCCGCATTGGGAGGCGGACAGGGCCTATTTCGCGCTGGCTACCTACAAGGCCGGCGTCGAGGCGGCGCAAAAGGCCCTGAAAAAATGGCCGACGCCCGAGCAGGTGGCCGAAGCGATGCCCGGCCTCGAGGTCGAAAGTCTCGGCGGCAAGGGCCGCTTCCGCAAGGACAAGATCGCCGAACAGGTTTTTTACCAGGGACCGTCCACCAACAAGAACAAGTACGACTTCCCGACGCTGGCTTCGATCGACACCTTCTCGGCCGAACAGCTGCAGAAGCCGCCCGGCGCCGATTTCTGGGAATGGATCAAGACCGCCAAAATGCCGGTCTGAGGCATGACTGAGCTTGTCGACGTCGTCCTCGGCGGGACCTTCCACGCCGCGGTGCTGTTTCTCGTATCTGCGGGACTGCAGCTCGTGTTCGGGGTGCAGAAGATCGTCAACCTGGCCTGCGGCTCGTTCTATGCGCTGGGCGCGTATTTCGGCATTACCGCGGTGGGCCTTGCGATCAAGCTGGGCATGCCGCCGGCGCTGTTCTTCCCGGCGCTGATCGTGGCGGGCCTCGCGATCGGTCTCGTCGGCCTGCCGATCGAGCGGGTTCTGCGCACCATCTATCGCCGCGACGAAAGTTATCAGTTGCTGATCACCTTCGGCTTTCTTCTGATGTTCCAGGATGTATTCCGCTTTCTGTGGGGCGCAACGCCGCGGACGATGGACAGCGTCTATCTCGCCTATGGCACGGCGAGTTTCCTGGGCGTCCGGGTTCCGACCTATAATTTGCTGGTGATCGCGGCCAGCCTCGCCATCGCGGTCGGGCTCGGCCTGTTCCTCGAACGCACCAGAATCGGGCGCATTGTGCGGGCCACCGCCGAAAACCGCGACATGGCCGAGGGGCTCGGCGTCAACGCGTCGAAGATTTTCGCGCTGGTGTTCACGGTGGGTTGCATGCTTGGCACGGTCGGCGGCGCCCTGGTGGTGCCGTCAGGTGCGGCCTCGCTCGATATGGCGGTCGAGCTTGTCGTCGAATCCTTTGCGGTCGTCGTCATCGGCGGGCTCGGCAGCATGCGCGGTGCGCTGGTCGGTGCCCTCGTCGTCGGATTGATGCGCGCGGCCGCCATTTCGCTGGTGCCCGAACTGGAAATGTTGTCGGTGTATCTCGTGGTCGTCGTCGTACTCATCGTGCGGCCGGTCGGTCTGTTCGGGAAGGTCACCGCGTGAGCATTCCCTCGATCGACATTGCCTCGGAGACGGTTGTGCGGCGCGTCATGCCGCGATTCAACGGCCTATGGGTTCTGCTGTGCCTGATCGCCGTCATGGCGCTGATGCCGTTGATCGCATCGCCCTATGTGCTGCTGCTGATGCTGCCGTTCATCGGTTATGGCATTGCATTGCTGGGGTTCAACCTGCTGTTCGGCACCACCGGCCTGCTGTCGTTCGGGCACGCGCTGTTTCTCGGCGTCGGCGCCTATACCGCAGCGGCGCTGACGTCGAAGTTCGGCGTGCTGAGCTTTGAAGTTCTGCTGCTGACCGCCGCCCTGGCGTCCGGGTTGGCTTCGCTGGTCATCGGCGCGGTTTGCGTTCGTTACACACGGATCTTCTTCGGCATGCTGACGCTGGCATTCGGCATGCTGTTCCATTCCTTCCTGTTCAAGTTCTACGGCATCACCGGCGGCGATCAGGGCATGCGGGTGCTGCGCCCGTTGCTGCTCGGCATGGAATGGCGCGGCGGCAAGACGGCGTTTCTGACCGGGCCGTTCTATTATTACACGCTCGTCCTGTTTGCGCTGCTGGGTCTGGCGATGTGGCGCATCACCCAGTCACCGTTCGGCCTGCACTTGCGCGCGATCCGCGAAAACGCCAACAAGGCCGCCTATGTCGGGGTGGAGACTTTCCGGATGCGGCTGACCGCCTTCGTGATATCGGCGGTCTATGGCGGCATCGGCGGAACCATCCTCGCCGTCACCACCGGTCTGGCGGATCCCGAACTGGCGTACTGGACCCATTCGGGCAACCTGGTCTTCATGGCCGTCCTCGGCGGAAGCGGAACGTTCGCGGGACCCGCCATCGGCGCGCTGGTCTTCGTTGTGCTGCAGGATTTCGTGATGTCGGTCACGCAATACTGGCGCTTCGTCATGGGCGCGGTGCTGGTGCTGCTGGTGGTGTTCATGCCGCAGGGGCTGTCGGGCACGATCGAGGCGCTGGCTGCCAGACGCAATGGAGGGCGATGAGATGCAGCCATTGCCCGCCGCCGGAAACGTTCCCTTGTTCGAGGCCATCCACGTCTCGAAGAGCTTCGGCGTGCTCAAGGCGCTGCGCGATGTCTCCTTCCACATCGATGACGGTGAATTCGTCTCGGTGGTCGGACCGAACGGGGCCGGCAAGACCACGCTGGTCAATGTCGTCACCGGCCTGCTGCGGCCGACGCTCGGCGAGGTTCGCTTCATGGGGCGCGATATCGCCGGCATCGGGCCGGTCGAACTGGCAAGACGCGGCATGTCGCGCGCCTTCCAGCTGGTCAACATCTTTCCGGCGCTCACCGTGCGGGAAACGCTGGCGGTGGCGGTGGCGTCCCGCCTAGGCCGCGTCGGCAATCCGTTTCGCTCGCTGCGGCGCGACGACGTGCTGCAGGCCGATGTCGAGCGTGTCGCGGAAGTGCTGGGGCTGCGGGCCCGGCTCGAGACGGTGGCCTCGACGCTGTCGCAGGGCGAGAAGAAACTGTTGGATATCGCCAGCGCCTTTGCGCTCAATCCCAGCGTCATCCTGCTGGATGAGCCGACCAGCGGAGTCTCGTCCGGCGACAAGCATGCGATCATGGAGGTTCTCGTCACCGCCGCCAGGGCGGCGGGCGTCCGCGCCATCGTGCAGGTCGAGCACGACATGGATCTGGTCGAGCGCTATTCGCACCGCATCGTCGCGCTGCAGGAAGGCACCGTGCTGGCCGACATGGCGCCGGAGGCTTTCTTCAAGGATCCGGTAATGATCTCGGCCGTGGTCGGAACGCGGCCGCAAACCCCGAGAAGGATGCATTGATGCTCAACCTGTCGAACCTGAAAGTCGACATCGAGGGCAGCCGTATCCTCAATGGCATCAGCCTGTCGGTGGCGGCGGGCGAACTGGTCTGCCTGGTCGGGCGCAACGGCGCCGGCAAGACCACGACCTTTCGCAGCATCATGGGATATCGCCGCGCGCAATCGGGCACGATCGACTTTGATGGCGTGGACCTGACGAAGCTGCCGACCTGGCAGATCGCGCAGGGCGGTATCGGCTTTTCGCCCGAGGAGTCCGAAGTCTACGCCGACCTGACGGTAGCCGAGAACATCGAACTGTCGACCTGGACCCGGCCTTCCGGCCGCCCGGCCGGGGTCCGCCTGGAAGAGGCCTACACGGTGTTTCCCAAGCTGCGGCAGTATCTGGCGCGGGGCGGCGCACAATTATCCGGCGGCGAGCGCAAGATGGTGTCGATCGCCCGGGCGCTGACGCTCGACCCGAAGCTGCTGCTGCTCGATGAACCGTTCGAAGGCCTGTCGCCGGCGATCATTCCCCTGATTGCCGAGGGCATCGCCTCGATCCGCGCCATGGGCAAAGGCGTTCTGATCGCTGAATCCAACGTCCACCACATTCCCGACTACGTCGACCGGATCTATGTTCTGGAGCGCGGCGAGGTGATGTTCTCGGGCACCCTGGCGCAGGCGTATCAGGACCGCGACGTCATGCGCGTGATCGCCGGCCAGATCGAGGTCGCCTCGTGACGGGGGCAAACATTCAGGTCAAAGCGGGAGGTTAACATGAAACGCTATATGGGAGACCGGACCATCGACGGCGTCAAGGTCACTGTCGACGGTGCGCCACTCGATCCCTGCGTTGACGTCACCGAGTTCAGCAAGAACGGATTCGAGTGGAGCTATGAGGGGCCGGAGCCGCGCCAGCTCGCGCTGGCGCTGCTGCTCGATCACCTCGGCGACAAGGGCAAGGCGAAGGCGATGGTCGAGCCGTTCATGTCCGCCGTGGTGGCGAATTTCGGCAACGAATGGGAGATGACCTCGGCCGATATCGACGAAGCCCTTGTCGCGCTCTCCGGCAAGGCGGTCGCCTGATGGCGCTGCAATATCGGGCCGCAGTGCTGCATGCCGCGCAAACGCCGATGTCGGTCGAAACGGTAACGGCGGCGGCGCTGAAGCCCGATGATGTGCTGGTTCGAATCCGCGCCGCCGGACTTTGCCACACCGATCTCGAAGTGATCGAGGGATCGCTGCGCTACCCGATGCCGATCGTGCTCGGCCACGAAGCCGCCGGCATCGTCGAGCAGGTCGGTTCGGCCGCGCGCGGCGTGAAAGCGGGCGATCATGTGGTGTTGTCCTGGAACCCGCACTGCGGCCATTGCTTTTATTGCGACCGCGACGCGCCGATCCTGTGCGAACAATATCTCGGCGAGGGTCCGAAGGGCGTGTCGTTCGACGGCGAAAACCGCACCTTCCTTTCCGACGGCCGGCCATTGCAGCAACTGATGTTTCTGGGTTCGTTCGGCGAATGCTGCGTCGTATCGGATCAGCAGGCCATTCCCGTTCCTAAGGAAATCCCGTTCGATCGGGCCTGCCTGATCGGCTGCGGCGTGATGACGGGCGCCGGTGCTGCGCTCAATCTCGGTGCGATCGCGCATGGCGATACTGTGATGGTGATCGGCTGCGGCGCGGTGGGGCTTGCCGCGGTGCAAGGCGCGCGGCTCGCCGGCGCCGGTGCGATCATCGCGGTCGATATCGATCCGGCCAAGCTGGTGCTGGCGACCGCGATGGGCGCGACGCAGGGCGTGGATGCGTCAAAAGAGGACGCGGTCGCCGTCGGAAAGCGGGAGACCGGTGGCCGCGGCGTCGATGTCGTCATCGAGGCTGCCGGCAGCGCCGCGGCGTTTCGGCTGACCGCCGAAGCGGTGCGGCCAGGCGGCCAGACGATCTGGCTCGGCAAGATCGACGTCAACAAGGACGTCTCGTTTCGCTGGGGCTCGCTGATGCAGGAAAAGCGTATCCGCCGCGTCAGCTACGGCAACGCGCGACCGCGCCGCGATTTTCCGCTGCTGGCGCGCGCCTATCTCGACGGCGAGTTGATGCTCGACCAGCTGATCTCCCGCCGCATCACGCTCGACGAAATCAATGACGGCTTCGCGGCCCTGAAGTGCGGCGAAACCATTCGCAGCGTCATTACCTTCGACTGACGCCTCAGGCATCGAGGGTCCTGCGCGCGAAATCCTCAATGTAATCGATTAGGCGATCGGATGCGATCGCCGCCGCCTTGGCCTTTTTCTGCGCCACGGCATCCGCGACCGCGGCGTGCAGCTTGGCGGCGAGCGGCAGGTCGGCGACCTGCTGGTAGTGCTGGTACCAGAACCGGCGCGACAGGGCATTCATCAGCCCCATCGACCGCCGCGCGAATTCGTTGCGGGCGGCGGTCGCGATCAGGATGTTGAAGCGCTGGTCGAGCCGCATGAAGGCGATGTCGTCGGCCTTCGCGGCCGCCGCCAGCATCGCTTTCGCCACTTCGGCAAATTCGCGGCGCTCCTCCGGGGTGGCGCGTTGGGCAGCGAGGCTCGCCATCAAGCGCTCCAGTTCGCGCCGAACCTCGAGCAGCCGCAGCTGCAGCCTCAAATTGATCTCGGAGACCATGATTCCGCGCCGCGGCATGATCACGACCAGACCGTCGCGCGCAAGCCGCTGCAGGGCCTCCCGGATCGGGGTCCGGCCGATCTTCAGACGAACGGCAAGAGCCTGCTCCGACAATACCGTCCCCGGCGACAATTGCAGCGTAACGATCATCTCTTCAAGTTCGCGATAGGCACGGTCTGTGAGGGTTCCATCCTTCGCCTCGAACGCGCGAGATAGGCGTTTAGCTGGCATTTTCGCTTTCAAAATTCCCTCATGCTGGCTAGCGGAACGGCCTCTGAGTCGTCATTCAACAGGTCCATCCAAAGCGTATATTGGTCATATATCAGGAGGCAATACCGCCATCCCCATCGTAAACCTAATCGGGCTGGCATCCGAGGGGGAATCACGCAATCCTTCTGTCTCATGAGGGATGCCGGCAGCCTTATTTGGACGGCGCTGGTCTGGTTGTTCCGGACACGAGCTTCGTTGGTAGCTGAGATCCCAGTTGTGTGTACCGAAAGCCTTATCCACGTTGATGAGGTGACAGAATCGCCTAAGCCGGTGGAATGATCGGGCTGCTATGTTTCGGTTTGGCCATTTTGATTTCGCCATTCAGGTCGAAGAGCCGGCTTGAAGCTGAGAATGCGGTACTTCGACATCAGTCGATCGTTTTGCGGCGCAAGATGCGCGGCCGGCCTCAGCTCACGAACAACGACCGCTGGTTCTTTATCCAGCTGTATCGCTGGTTTCCGTCCATCCTGCAGGTTCTCACAATCATCCGGCCCGACACCCTCATGCGTTGGCACTGGGCCGGCTTTCGCCGTTATTGGCGGTGGAAGTCGCGCCCTCGGGGAGGGCGGCCACAGATCGAGACCGGGCTGCGCGTGCTGATCCGGCGGATGAGCGTCGAGAACCCTGTGTGTACCGAAAACCTCTTGCTGTAATCTTGAAGGTAAGCGTCCATTCCTTGCACGTGGCTTAGGCCTTGACGTTTATTGGTTGCAAGTTCCACCGCAAGAGTTCGTCGAGTCGATAACATCCAATTAGAAATTAGCCGGTTGCCTTAGGCTCGGCCTCGTCAACGATGCGTCGCCAGAGCGCCCTGATCATGTCTTTCATCTTTAGTGCGTCTTCCCAACGGTCCGATAACTCGGCACCGTCAGGCCCAGTGATTGCGTAAGGCGGTGGACCGAGTTCGCACAGGAACGTCAGCACCGCCTCGGGTTTCGCCCGCTTCCTCCAGGAGCGGATCGCATATTCCCACCAGTCCATAAACAGCCCGACCCAGCCCTGGTGCTGCGGAAAGCCGAGCGAGATCTGCACCTGTTCGCGGCTGGCGATCCGTCCATGGATGCCCCAGGCGTTGTCCAGGATGCGATGGATCAATGCGTGATTGATCTCGTCCACCGGCCAGGCGAACTCGCGGCCCACGAGATAATGCGAAACGTCAGCCGTCAGCCGCAAGTCCGGAAAGCAGCCCAGCAGTTGCAGTGTGAAGAACAAGTCCGTTGTCATGCGGTCGCGGTGGGTTTCGATATGCACCGCAATGCCGGCCTGGTCGGACAGCCGCCGCCATCCCTCGATCAGCGGAATGCATTCTTCAACGCGGTGCGGTCGTACGTTCGGTTGCAGGTTGACGTGATCGGCCCCAAGGCGTGCCACCAGTTCCAGCACCGGTTTCAAATCATCGACGTCCGTCGGGTAGCATTGCGCCTGCCAAATCATTCCGTGCCCGCGCAGGAAATCGGTGACCTCGGTTGCGAAAACCGGGTCGATGAAACGGACGCCGGCACCATCGAAGCCGGCGTCGCGGATCATGGCAAGTTGGGTCTGGAGCGGCCACTCCGCCTCATCGGCCCGCCGCCGCTCCATCGCCCAGAGCGACTGCAGGATGCGGAGTTGCTGCGCCATGCCTTAAGCTTGCTGCAGCACGGCCGCGGTGTGCAATTTGCCGTCCGAGGTATTATCGACCCTGATGCTTTCCTGATAGGTCTCGGGACCGGTCCAGATCGCGAGCGCAGTGAGTCCGGACAATACGACGACGTAGCACGCGACCGGCCACCAGCCTCCGGACCATGCCACCAGAGCCGCGGCCACGAACGGTGCCGGACCGCCGGCCAGCAGCGAACCCAGCTCGCGTGCGAAGGCGAAGCCGGCGAAGCGCCGCTGCGGTGGAAACAGTTCAGCGAAATAGGCGGCCTGCGGGCCGAACATCGCCGCAGTCACCACCGCCCGCGCCACGATGAAGGCCACCGCGATCCATATCCACTCTTTGGTTCCGACCAGCAGGAAGAACGGGAAGGCGAACGCCACGCCGGCGAGGGCGCCGAACATATAGACCGGGCGGCGTCCGATGCGGTCGGAGAGCACGGCGAAGCCGACAATGGTGAACAGCTCGACGACGAAGGCGAGCATCAGCGCGCTCAGCGCGTCGGCCTTTGGCACTCCGAGGGTGTTGATGACATAGCTCAGGCCGAAAACCGGAAACAAATAGCCAAGCCCGTTTTCGGCCAGCCGCGCCCCTAGCACTACCATGAAGTTGCGCGGATGCCTGCGCAGCGCTTGCATCGCTGGGTTGCGCTCGATCTTGCCGCGCGCCACCACCGCTTCGGTGAAGACCGGCGTCTCCGTGATGCGCAGGCGAACATAAATGCCGACGGCGATAAGCAGGAAGCTGGCCAGGAACGGCAGACGCCAGCCCCAAGAGATCAGGTCTTCGCGCGGCAGCAGGGTCACAAGCGCGAAAGCGCCGGCCGCGAGCAGATTGCCGATCGACACGCCGAGCGGCGCGAAGCTGCCCCAGAAGCCGCGATGCTTTGGTGGCGCGTTCTCCACCAGGAAGATCACCGCGCCGCCATATTCGGCGCCCGCTCCCAATCCTTGCACGACGCGCAGCAATACCAGCAGTGCCGGCGCCCAATAACCAATCTGGGCATAGGTCGGCAACAGACCGATCGCCGTGGTGCCGATGCCGATCATCAATAGCGTCACCACCAGCACGGGCTTGCGCCCGAACCGGTCGCCCATGATGCCGAACACGATGCCGCCCAAGGGCCGCACCACGAAACCGACGCCGAAGGTCAGGAACGCCAGCAGCGTGCCGACCACCGGATCGCTTTTCGGAAAGAACAGATCCCCGAACACCAGCGCCGCGGCGGTGCCGTACAGGAAGAAGTCGTACCATTCGAGCGCGGACCCAATACTGGCCGCCAGAATCACACGCAAGCGCGAGCGATTAGCACTATCGGCTATGATCTCCGTCATCGTTTCCCCCGTTTTGATTTTTTGTCATTGTTTTATGTTTTGTCTGTTTGTAGTCGCGTCCGCGCGTCGCGCGGGCGCGTTGGCAAGATCACGCCGCGCGGGTGAAGTACGACTTCTTCGCCGCAGACTGCGTTTCGTAAATCGATCCCTGCCGCTTGGCAGGGGGCAGCGGAATGCGCACGGGAACGTTGGTCATGCGTGGCGCAATGACGGGATCGCCCGACAGCAAACGGCTGTTGTACTCGTCGTAATCCTTGACGCCCATCAGCGGCCAGGCGTCGCTGGCCGCGACTTCATACAGCAGCAGGTTGCGCGAGCGATCCGAGGTGTTCATGGCAGATCCGTGCAGCGCCCGGACATGGTGGAATGACATGCTGCCGGCGCGGCCCATGCAGGGCACCGCTCGTTCGATCTCGCTCTTGATGGTGTCGGGATCGATCAGGCCGGCGAAGCAGCCGTCATCGCCGTGGTGATTCCAGACCTCGCCGGTATGCGTGCCCGGCGTGACCAGCATCGGCCCGTTGGACAGATCGGTGTCGTCCAGCAGCACGCCGATGGCGAGAACGTCGTCGTTGGTGTGCGGGTAGAACGCCCAGTCCTGATGCCATTCCACTGGCGACCCATAATGCGCCGACTTCATGTTGAGCTTGGAGCCGTGCAGCCTCAATCCGGGGCCGATCAGTTTCTTCAGGATGTCGAGCACGGCTTCGCTGCGCACGATCTGGTCGAACAAAGCGTGCACCTTGTGGGGCGCCTTGATCCGGCGGACGCGCGGGCTTTCCGCGGTGTGGCCCGGTTCGAGGTCGTAGACGTCGGTATGCTCTAGCGTCTTGGCCGAAGCCGCGACGAGGTCCGCGATGACCGCGCGCAGCTGGGTGAGCGTATCCGCGCCCAGCACATCGGGCACGATGATGACGCCGTCGCGCTTATAGGCCTGCACATCCTGTTCAGAAATCATCCCGCTTCTCTCCTTGTTGGCTTCCGATCCTTCTTCGCAATGCGGATTTTCTTCCGTCTGCGGAGTATTATGATAGCGCTGTCATTTATCGGGTGGACGAGCTGCAACGAAATGTTAGCGCTGTCATTGATCTAGCGCAAGGCGAGATCATGTATTTCTGGTAGGGATTTCGATAATCTGATCATGATGAGCAGCACTGCCGGACCCAACGAGCCGCATTCCGCCCCAACCCTGTCCGCTGTGGCCAAGCTGGCAGGCGTATCGTCGATTACCGTCAGCCGCGTGGTGCGCCTGCCCAACCTTGTCGCGCCACAGACCCGCGACCGGGTCGAGGCCGCGATGCGCGAATTGGGCTACGTGCCAAACCTGGTGGCGGGCTCGCTGGCCAGCGCCCGCACCAGCTCGGTCGGCGTGCTGGTGCCGACGATCGCGAATTCGATCTTCGCCGATACGGTGCAGGGGCTGTCCGACGAACTGGAGCCGCTCGGCTATGCCGTGATCCTGGCGCAGTCGCGCTATGACGCCGCGCGGGAAGATCACATGCTCGCGGCGCTGCTGTCGCGGCGCCCCGAGGCGATCGTCATGGTGGGTTCGCCCGCGACCGAGGACGGCTCGCGGTTGCTGCGGCGCGCGGGCATTCCGATCGTGGAGACTTGGGATCTTCCGGATGCGCCGATCGACGCCGTCGCCGGATTTCAGAATTACGCGGCCGGGGCCGCGGTCGCGCGGCATCTGTTGCGCAAGGCCGCGAGAATCTGGCGTTCATCGGCGGCGACGATCCCCGCGCCACGCGCCGCTGGATCGGATTCAAGGACGCCGCCCTGGAGGCCGGCGCGAAATGCTCCACGCCGGCTGATTCTGGAGCGCAACGCTTCGGGCAGTGTCGCCGCACTGGCAGAGCTACCTGGTGTCGACGCCGTGTTCGCAGCCAACGACGCGCATGCCATCGGCTTCATGTCCGGCCTGCGAATGGCCGGATTGCTGCGTGTCGGTCCGGCCGCGGAGCAGCCCGTTGCCGTCATCGGCCTCGGCGATCTGGAAATGGGCCGGCTTATCGCGCCGAGCCTGAGCACCATCCGCGTTCACGGCGACGCTATCGGCCGTACGGCCGCAAAGCTGATGCTCACGCGCACCGGACCACGCCATGTCGATCTCGGCTTCGAACTTGTTCTGCGAGACAGTGGCTAATCAGTACCGTTGCTAGCACCTAATGATCGGCTGATTAAGCGTGACATCGCTCAGATCAAGAAAAGCGAATGCGTCGCGCGCCGCAAAAACTTCGTGTCACGATTTGCAGTGGAATTTCCCTGTTACCCGCTGAAAGGTTCCCTATTCGTTGAAATGTCTTCCCTGTTAATTTGAGTAGGGAATTGTGGGAAAAGTGCCTGCGACACAGCGATTTAATGCGTTAAGGTCACCGCCTGACGTCTCGAAATCGCAAATTTCCCTGTAAAATTCCCTGTTTGCAGGGAATGCGTGTGGAGACGGGTGCGATGAGCACTGCGTCGCCAGCCAGGCATTGGCGGGCTA
>CAWAXR010000031.1:0-20969 GCA_963786045.1 uncultured Alphaproteobacteria bacterium
TAAGAACAAGCACTCTTTTATTTACCGTAGTAATCCGTTCTGGGAGCCAGCCGCCATGTCCGAACCAGTGTTAACAACGGAACATACGCGCGCACCTGACCTCAGGGATCTTTGCGCATTTATAGGAATGGGCCTCGTTTCTTGGCAGAATGTCGAGGACTCCCACTATCTTCTCTTTGTGAAGCTCATTGCTGCTCCAAAACAAGAGGTTTGCTCGATCCTCTACTTTAGCCCACCAAGTTTCGAATCGCGAAGGGTGCTTGTTGATCGGCTTGCACAAGTCGTCATCTCAGATGCCGAAGTCCTCAAAACCTGGAGCAAGCTGAACAAGGATTTGGGCTCTCAGAGGCTGACCCGAAATTAAGTTGAGTGATTTCAGTTGCTTGTGATTCAGTCGTGGTTGCGAGCTACGACGGAGACACAAGATGGTTTGGACTGAAATCACCCGCACGAAATATTGTCGGGATGGCCTACGTTATGCAAGCGATCGACAGCCAGTCGGTTAAAACGACCGAGGCTGGAGGTCCGCGTGGCTACGATGCAGGCAAGAAGATCAAGGGACGCAAACGGCACCTTCTCACTGACACCGCGGGTTTTCTGATTGCCGGTATCGTGCGTGAAGCCGGCATACAAGATCGCGACGGTGCACCTGCACTTCTCCCCGCCCATGACTTCAAGCGCGTTGGAGTGATCGACCGGCCGATAGCCCTTGCCGCCGCCGGCTTCGTCAAAGCCGGTGAGCACCGCGATGCCCTCCAGCAGCGTCGATTTTCCGGTGCCGTTTTCGCCGACGATGATGGTAATGGCGCGATCCAGGCTCAACTCGAAATCATCGTGCAAAAACGGCAGGCAGAACGGATAGGCCTTGCGATCGGCGATCCGCGCCGGATCGAGCCAGATGCGCCTGAGGTAAGGTGCGGGCAAGTTGATATTGCGATTTCGTCTTGAACTCATACTCACGCCCCCCGGTTGAGGCCCAAGGCCTCTTCAACTCTGGAACATAACAGGAACATTATGGGGATGGAAGCAGGAATTCGGCGCTCACGTAACGCTGTCGCCGTGCTTCCCCATGAACGGGACGGCGGTGATTTGCCCGGCGGGCTGGCTTTGCAGATCGGCTGTCCAGCCCCTTCGCAAAAAATATTTCGCTTCTCGATTTGGTAGAAACAGCAATAGAGCGGATGGGTCCCGCCTCGATCAGAGGGGCGCTTCGCGGTCGTCACGAACGTTGGGTGCGGGATGCGATGGACGCGAGCTGCGCTTTCGACGAGCGCGCGGCCCGCGGACGGTGAAGTCGTGTGGTCCTGACGCCCCGACGCTGGCGTCAAGCTTTTGGGAAGCAAACTTCTCAGGGGCGATGGTGGCAAGAAAGCCCGGTCACCAAGGAGAGCGCGATATAAGCCGTAAAACCATTGCGCAGGAAACGCCGGGTGATTCCGGCCGAACCTGTGGTGACTAACTCGCGTGTTTTCTACACACCACGCGAGGCTGCGGGTGCGGCTGGCATCCGGCGTTTCCTGCACCCTCTGTTTTCAGAGGGAGATCATGCATAACTCGGGCGCACTCCGCGTCGCGAGATCGCGGCGGTTTATGTGGACGTCCCTTGTTGACCTCCGTGATGACCCGCGACACCCTCGGCTGATTCCATGACAAGACCAGCCTGAAAAAACCGGAAGCAGACGAGATGACCGAAGTCGTCAACAACAAGCCGCACCACCGCTATGAACTCACCGTCGACGGCCATCAGGCCGCGACCTATTACAAGATGGCGGGCGGCGTCATCACCTTCGTCCACACCGAGGTGCCACCGGCACTCGGCGGCAAGGGCATCGGCTCAAGATTGATCCGGGGCGCGCTCGACCAGGTGCGGGCCGATGGCCTCAAGGTGATCGCGCAGTGTCCGTTCGTGAAGGCCTTCATCGAGAAGAATGCGGCCTATCAGGATTTGCTCAAATGAGATCGATATGAATCAGGTTCGCGACAACAAGTCCCTCAGCCGCTTCGAACTCGACGTCGAGGGCGGGCTCGCTTTCGCCAATTACCGCCTCACGCCTTCGGCTGTGGTCATCACCCACACCGAGACGCCGCGCGCGTTGCGTGGCCGCGGCATCGCTTCTGAACTGGTGCGGGGCGCGCTGCAACTGATCCGCGCCGATGGACTAAAGGTGGTTGCCGGCTGCAGTTTCGTCGTGGACTATCTGGACAGGCATCCGGAATTTGCGGATCTGGCGGGGTGAATCTCGTTCGCGGTCGTCCCTGCGAACGCAGGGACCCATACTCCGTGACGTCGGTGAAGGGCATCAGCCCAGGTCACGATGCGGCCCCAACTATGCCCTTCTTCGATATAAGTGGTTATGGGTCCCCGCGTTCGCGGGGACGACGGCAGAATGTAAACCGTTCACACAATCCGGATCGACATGTCCGGAAGGCCCTCGAGCTTGCACAGCAGCACATCGCCCTTCACGACCGGGCCGACGTTTTCGGGCGTGCCGGAATAGATGATGTCGCCGGCCTTCAGCTCGAACGCCTGGGACAGCTTGGCGATCTGCTCGGCGACGCTCCAGATCATCTTGTCGAGGTCGGAAGCCTGCCGCACCGCGCCGTTGACGGCGAGCGAGATCGCGCCCTTGGTGAAATGTCCGGTCTTCGTGACCGGGTGGATCGGACCGATCACCGCGGCGTGGTCAAAACTCTTGCCGATTTCCCAGGGCTTCTTTTCGGCCGACATGCCGTTTTGCAGATCGCGCCGGGTCATGTCGAGGCCGAGCGCATAGCCATAGACGTGATCGAGCGCTTTCTCCGGCGCGATATTGGTGCCGCCGGATTTCAGCGCCGCCACCAGCTCGACCTCATGGTGATAGTTTTTGGTGAGCGAGGGATAGGGGTGATCGGCCACCTCGCCGACCGCGACGTTCTGGATCGCATCGGTCGGCTTCTGGAAAAAGAACGGCGGCTCTCGGGTCGGGTCGGATCCGCGCTCGATCGCGTGCGCGGCATAGTTGCGCCCGATGCAATAGATGCGGCGCACCGGAAACACGTCGCTCTCGCCGGCGATCGGGATCGCGATCGCAGGCACGGTGAAAATCGGTTTCGGGCCGGATTGCGCCTGCGCCGAAGCACTCTGGGTCGCAGTGCCCGCCAGCGCCAGCGCGCCCGATGCGAGAAGGGTCCTGCGGTCGACGGTGTCCATGACTATGCTCCGGTTTCTTGCCTGCTGATCGTTCCCGAAAGCGTATCTAGCGCCGCATTTTACGCCGGGCAAGACAATGAAGCGGCGGCACCGCGGCATGAAAGAAGGCCCGCGACCAGGCGGGCCTTCTGGAGGGCGCGAAAGGATCGATTACCACTTGACGTCAGCGGGAAGTTTACCGCCGTTCGCGGCCAGTTTGGCCATCACCTGCTTGTGCAGCCAGATATTCATGCTGGCGGAATCGCTACTGTCGCCGGTGTAGCCGAGTTCCTTCGCCAGTTCCTTGCGTGCAGCGAAACTGGAATCGATGTCGAGCGCCTTCATCAGATCGACGATGGAGGTACGCCATTCCAGTTTTTCCTTCTTGGCAGCGACCGCCTTGTCCAGGATCGGGGCAACATCGACGGTCTGGGCCGGCGTGGCTGGCGCTGCGGACGAGCCGCCGGCCGGCGCGGCCGATCCGGAAGCCGGGCTGGCGGCACCGCCGCCCGCGGGGGTTGCGTCAGCCCTGGTGCCAAAGATCGCGTTCATGATTTTTCCGAAAATGCTCATCGCTTTCTCCCAATGACCCCTGTGATCGTGTGAAGGCCTGAACAACAAATTCTCAACTCACGGCAGCATCAGGCCGGGTCGCCGCAAGAGCTAACCGCTTCGGTTGCAACTGCCAAAGCAAGACACAGCGCCCCGAACTTAGCTTAACTGAGGCGGAACGACGGCGGCATGGCCCCTGCGGCTTTCCGCCCCGAAATACAAAATTCACTCAAGCGTGAGCGACAACAACTGCAATTGAGCGTACGCTGCAAGTTCAGTTCGCGACACGGCCAGTTCTGGTTCCCTGTCTGCGCGTCTGGCCCGATCGCGACCGTTTCTGCAAGCGGTCCTGCGCGCCCTGTGCCGGCGCGAAATGCGGCCGCTGTGTCAAGGGAGATAGCGACCATGGCCACTTCCTACTCCGGCAATGTCACGTCGCAGGCTCAGCCGGCGCAAGATAGCGCGGCGGTACCTGTCATCCGCAAGATAGGCTTTTCCGATCTGCATCAAGCGCTGCGGCTCGGCTGGGAGGATTTCAAGGCGGTGCCAAGCCACGCCGTCATCCTCTGCGTGATTTATCCGCTACTCGGATTGGTGCTGGCGCGCGCGATCTCGGGTTACGCGGTCGTATCGCTCCTGTTTCCGCTGGCCGCGGGGTTCGCCCTGCTCGGCCCGTTTGCGGCCCTCGGTCTCTACGAACTCAGCCGCCGCCGCGAACACGGCGAACAGGCTTCCGCCTGGGATGCCGTCGACATGCTGCGCTCGCCGTCGTTCGGCTCCATGCTCGGGCTCGGAACGCTGCTACTGGCGCTGTTCGTGACCTGGGTCGCGACGGCCCAGGCGATCTATATCGCGGTGTTCGGATATCAGGGCGCATCCGGCCCTTCCGACTTCGTCCAGCGCGTGCTGACGACACCGCAGGGCTGGTGGCTGATCGGTGTCGGCTGCGGCGTCGGCTTCCTGTTTGCGTTGGTGGCGCTCTGCATCAGCGTGGTCTCATTCCCGATGATGCTCGACCGGCACGCCGGCGCCGGCGAGGCCATGGTCACCTCGCTTCGGGTGGTGGCAAAAAACCCGGCGACGATCGCGGCCTGGGGCCTGATCGTCGCGGCGCTGCTGGCGCTTGGATCGCTGCCGTTCTTTCTGGGGCTCGCCGTCGTCATTCCGCTGCTCGGGCACGCCACCTGGCACCTCTATCGCAAGGTGGTCGCGATCGATCCGAACGCACGGCCGGTCCCGCCGCGGCAGCCCCGTGAACGGCGCTCGGCCGTGGATTTTCCCGCCAATCTGTTTCCATGGCAGCACAAGGACGGCGCATAACCCTCAAGCGATCGCGATTAAAGTCGCCGGTCGATTGTTGACCGGCGGCTCGGCAAGGAGCCTTGTTTTAGCCGCGGTTGCCCCCGACATATCGAAACGTCCGGTCACTCTCTCCAAGAGCGAATCGATTCTGTGCGAATTTCGATGATCCTCCGCTGTGCCGTCGCGATGAACGCGGTCCTCGCGATGACGGGCCCCGCTGCGGCCGCGACACCCTGCGGAACCGGAACCTTTCAGGCATGGCTCGACGATTTCAAAACTGAAGCCGCCGCCAAGGGAATCTCACAGGCGGCCATCGCCTCCGGCCTCAATGGCGTGACGGTCGATCAAGGGGTGCTCTCCCGTGACCGCTCGCAAAAGGTATTCAGCCAGAGTTTCGAAGAGTTCTCCGGCCGCATGGTGCCGCCGCGACTTGCGCGCGGCGCCAACATGATGAAGCAATATGGTTCGGTGCTCTCCCGCATCGAGCAGAGCTATGGCGTGCCCGGAGAAGTGCTGGTCGCAATCTGGGGGCTGGAGACCGACTTCGGCGTCAATATCGGAAAATTTCCGACGCTGCGCTCGCTGGCGACGCTGGCATATGATTGCCGGCGCTCGGAGATGTTCCGGGGCGAGTTGATGGACGCCTTGCGCATCATCGAGCGCGGCGACGTCGCCCCGTCGGAAATGCGCGGCGCCTGGGCCGGCGAGATCGGCCAGACCCAGTTCATGCCGTCGTCCTACATCAAATACGCGGTGGACTTCGACAGCAACGGGCGCCGTGACCTGCTGCACAGCACACCCGATGTGCTGGCGTCGACCGCCAATTTCCTGGCCAGTTACGGATGGCAACGCGGCAAGGACTGGGAGCCCGGCAGTGCGAATTTCGGGGTTCTCCAACAATGGAACAAAAGCGAGGTTTACGCCAAAACCATCGGATATTTCGCGAGCCAGCTGGCCCACATGCCGTAGGTTAATTTCGGCTATGATAATGAATCATAATTCATTTTATGTTGCATGCGAATCACGCATGAGATGCCAACCTTTTGAACCGAAAAGTACCCGGAAAATGGCTGGCATTGGCCCATATGACCTCGGCGAACGGTAAGGCCAATCCTATTCCCGAAAACCAGGTTACGGACTTCCTCATGAAAATATCGGTATTTTTGTCGTTTTTATTCCAGTCGGACCTCATGCCTGAGGATTGCGCCAATCGATCAGGCAGCTATGCCGATCCGTTAATCGTTACTTAGCGGAGCCATGCATCCTATGATTAGCTGCATCGCAACATTTGAACTTCTGCACTGCGGTATCTTTGCCTATGTTCATTTCAACGATGAGGTCCTCCTCCAAGGACTGAATCGAAGGTGCAAGGAGACTACCCATGTTGCTATCGCTCATCCGAATGATCCAGGCGTTCCGGGACTATCAGCGTAATGTCGCCGAATTGTCCCAGCTCAGCGATCGTGAACTGTCGGATATCGGCCTCGACCGCTCGGACATTCCGCGCGTTGCCGCCGGCAATTACAACGGCTGATACAGTTTCAGCCGACTCTCGAGACGGATAACGCCCGCGGATTTGCGGGCGTTGTCGTGTACTAAGCGGCTACGCCGCATTCCACTACGCGGCGAAACGCGCTACCTCATGTGCCCATGACAGGCACCAAATCCTCTTCGCAAACCGTGCATATCGTCGGCGCCGGCCTCGCCGGTTCTGAAGCGGCCTGGCAAGCGGCAAATGCCGGAGTCCGCGTCGTTCTGCACGAAATGCGCCCCGACCGAATGACCGAGGCCCATCGCACCGATGGCCTTGCCGAACTCGTATGCTCCAATTCATTTCGCTCCGACGACGCCGCCAATAACGCGGTCGGGCTGCTGCACGCCGAAATGCGTCGGCTGGGCTCGCTGATCATGCGCGCAGCCGACGCCAACCAGGTGCCTGCCGGTGGCGCGTTGGCTGTGGACCGTGACGGATTTTCCGCCGCTGTCACCAGCGCGTTGCAGGACCATCCCCTGATCGAACTGCGGCGTGGCGAAATCGCCGGCCTGCCGCCGGCCGACTGGGACAACGTCATCGTTGCGACCGGGCCCCTCACCTCGGCGCCGCTGGCAGAGGCCATTCGCGAACTGACCGACGAAAACGCGCTGGCGTTCTTCGATGCGATCGCTCCGATCGTGCACCGGGATTCCATCGACATGTCGGCGGCGTGGTTTCAGTCGCGCTACGACAAGGTCGGCCCCGGCGGTACCGGCGCCGATTACATCAATTGCCCGATGACCAAAGAGCAATACGACGCCTTCGTCGATGCACTGATCGCAGGCGAAAAGACCGACTTCAAGGACTGGGAGACCAATACGCCCTACTTCGATGGCTGCCTGCCGATCGAGGTCATGGCCGAGCGCGGCCACGAGACCTTGCGTCACGGACCCATGAAGCCGGTTGGGCTCACCAATCCCCATAATCCAACCGTGAAGGCCTACGCCATCGTCCAATTGCGCCAGGATAACAAGCTCGGCACGCTCTACAATGTGGTTGGATTCCAGACCAAGCTGAAATACGGCGCGCAGCAACGCATCTTCCGCATGATACCCGGGCTCGAGAACGCCGAATTCGCAAGGCTCGGAGGTCTGCACCGCAACACCTTCCTGAACTCGCCGAAACTCCTGGATGGGCAGTTGCGCCTGCGGGCAGATCCGCGGCTGCGTTTCGCCGGACAGATGACCGGCTGCGAAGGCTATGTGGAGTCCGCAAGTATCGGATTGATCGCGGGCCTCTATGCCGCCGCCGATGCCCGTGGTCGTGCACTGCCGCCGCCGCCTTCGACGTCAGCGCTCGGCTCACTGCTCGGCCATATCACGGGCGGCCACATCGAAACCATCGACAGCGGCCCCCGCTCGTTCCAGCCGATGAACATCAATTTCGGATTGTTTCCGCCGCTGGCCAGTCCGCCCACCAGAAACGCCGACGGTACGCGTCTGCGCGGCAACGAAAAGACGATCGCAAAGCGCCGGGCCATCAGCGCCCGCGCGCTATCGGATCTCGATCGGTGGATAACCGATCATCTGCGCGTAGCAGCGGCAGCGTGAGCATCTCATGAGCTTGCGAAAGGATGACGCCGAAGTTCTGTCGGCGCGATGGACCGAAGGCGTATTGCTCAAGCGCGACGTGTTCTCCACGGTCGAGCGCGGCCGCTTTCGGACCAAACAGGGCGACGTCGATGCGGTATTGCGCCGGATCGATCAGGTTCCCTGGTGGTCCTACCTTCTGGCGCGCCATCTGTTCGCGCGCGAGCGTCACGCACTTGCCTTGGCGCACGACCTGCGGGTTGGGCCTGAACTGCTGTGGGCCGGCCGGCAGGCGCTGGTGCGCGGATTCATCGACGGCGTGGCGCTGCATCTGGCAAAGCCGTTTGACGATGTCGCCTATTTTAAATCCGCCAAGCAGGCGCTGCGGAAGCTGCATCGCGCCGGCATCTGCCACAATGACCTCGCCAAGGAGCAGAACTGGCTCGTGGGCCGCGACGGCCGGGCCTATCTCACCGACTTCCAGCTCGCGGCCTGCTTCCGGACGCGCGGCCGGCTGTTCCGGATCGCAGCCTATGAGGACCTCCGGCATCTCCTGAAGCACAAGCGCAGCTACGCGCCATCCGCGCTGACGCCGAAAGAACGCAAGATTCTCGCGCGCAAATCGATGGTCGCCAGCATCTGGCTTGCGACCGGCAAGAAAGTGTACCGCGCCATCACCCGCGGCCTGTTCAATTTCACCGACCGCGAGGGCGGCGGCCGGCGCCTCGTCAACGACGCGCCGGTGCTGATCGATCTGATCAGAAAGAATCCCGCCGCGCGCGATGCGGCCATCGTCGCGTTCGCCGACCGGCGAACCGGCGTCGGGCTCTATGCCTTTGTCGAGTCCGATCAAGCAGCCCTCGAAGCGCAGATCAGGAGCGAGCTTGCGGCGGCCAAGGGTCCGAAACCGCCGGAGCATATCCAGGTGGTCGAGCACCTTCCGCGCGATGCCAGCGGCAAACCTCGCATCGAGGTCCTGCAACTCGTCGCAACCAACCAGATCGATCTGATCGAACCGATGATGAAGAACGACACAGATCGCGCATTCCTGAAAAACATTCTGGAACAGCGCAAAAACCTGCGCGACCGGTTCAATTTCGAAACTGAGGAGCTGAATTCGCCCTCAGGCTGAGAACTGCCGCGACCGCGAGGCTCGCCACAAGGTCCACAGCGTTCCAAGCCTGGACGTGGACCGCGGCATGAAAGGATCGTTGTCGGCGCGCGACATCCGCGCGAGGTCGCGTTCGACCTGCGCCAGCGGCAGGAACACCGGCCGCACCTCGGGCGGTACGGTCGCAAGCAAGGCAAGCGCCGTCGTTAGATGCCCCCGCGCCTCGCCGAGCAACTGATCCAGCGCAGCACGCAATTTCAGGGGTTTCCTTGCCCGCGAATACGTCCTCGATCCCGCAACTGTGGCTCTCCAGCACCTGCTGCGGCACGAACAATTGGCGCCGTGAAGCGTGCAGCGGCAATGAAGCCATCACCTGCGCCATGCCCTGGGCCAGGCCAGCGTGGCGCGCGAGATGTTCGATCTCCTCCGACGACTGCCCGGCGATTTGGGCAGCCAGCGAAAACAGGACCGACGAGGTGTCGTTGATATAGCCTTCCAGCGCCGCCATGGTCGGCATCGGATCGTTGTAGAGATCGAACTGATGCTCCTCGATCAGGCGCGAGAGGCGTTCGACCGGCAACCGCCAGGTCTGGATCGCCAGCAGCAGTTCGGCGGCAACCGGGTTACCCTCGACGCCGCCGTGGCCCGCTCCGGCCAGCGTGTCGGTCCACCATTGCAGGCGCATTTCTCCCGGCAGTGGCTGACTCACCTGCTCGTGCACACGCGAGATCTCGACGTTGAAGGCATATACCGCCAACAGCGCGCGGCGACGCGGCGCGGGCACGAACAGCGTCGATGCGTAGCGGATAAAATCGTGCGAGCGTACCAGCTCAGCGCAGAAGCTGGCCGCCTCCCTGCTTCCGGGCGGATCGCTCATGGAACCGCGATCAGCGCCGCCGCGACGCGCCGCCTCTCGCCGATCATGATGTTGTAGGTACGGATCGCCGGTCCCGTCTGCATCGGGTCCAGCACGATATGGACAGCGCGCAACGCCTCGCGCAGACCTCTGGGAGGCATCCAGACGTCCGTGCCGGTGCCAACAATCAAGGTATCGATGGCATTGGCGGCCGCGAAGACGCGGGCCAGGGAATACTCATCGATCTCGCCCACCTTCGTCACCGGCCAGGCCCAGATGGCGTCCGGCAGGCACAGCAACGAGCCACGATGCGACATCTCGGCGAAGGCGAAGCCGCCGTTGCCGTAAGCCTCGATCGGCGCCGACCTCGGAAGATGTGGAGCGTCCGGGCGGTCAGTCGTTTGTTTGGGCATGATCTTGTCCGAAAACCGGTTCCCACTTTTCGGGATCATGCCCGTGTCACTTCTTTCGAGGCGTGTCCGGCGCGTCGGCCCGGTGGGTGCCGACGCCGAGATAAATCAGGATCGGCGCTGCGATGAAGATCGACGTGTAGGTGCCGACCAACACCACGCCGAACATCATGACGGCCGTGAAGCTGTGGATGGCGTTGCCGCCGAACAAAAGCAGAGCCAGCAGGGCCAGCGTCACCGTGACGTGAGTGATGATGGAACGCGACAGGGTCGAATTGATGGACTCGTTGAGCAATTCCGGCATCGGCATCTTCTTGTACCGCCGCAGCATTTCGCGGATGCGGTCGTAGATGACGACGGTGTCGTTCAAGGAATAGCCTAGGATCGTCAATAGCGCCGCGATGCTGGTGAGGTCGAAATCAACCTGGCTGATCGACATGAAACCGATCGTCAGCACGATATCGTGGACGTTGGCGATCATGGCGCCGAGCGCGAACTGCCATTCGAACCGGAACCACAGATAGATCAGGATCGCGAGGATCGCGAGCATCAGCCCGAGCATCCCGTAGGCGAGCAATTCGCCGGAGACGCGCGGTCCGACCACCTCGACGCGCCGGTATTCGACGGAATCGCCGAGTGCGCTGCGCACCTTCTGCACCGCCTCCTGCTGCGCCGCGTCCCCGCCGGGCTGTTCGGCAACCCTGATCAATACCTCGTCCGGGCCGCCGAATTGCTGCAGCTGGATGTCGCCAAGGCCAAGGCCGCCCAGCGTGCCGCGCATCGAGGCGATGTCGGCCGTGCCGGACTTGGCCCGGATTTCCATCAGCGTGCCGCCCTTGAAATCGATGCCGAAGTTCAGCCCGTGGGTGAAGAACAGCGTGATCGCGACAATCGAGAGCAGCGCCGAGATCGGAAAGCTGATGCGGCGGAAGCGCGTGAAGTCGAAATGGGTGTTGTCGGGCACGATCCGCAACGGCGGCAAAATGCCGAGCACGCTGACTACGGTCAGCACGGCAATCAGAATGCCCAGCGCGATAAGAACGAAATGAGTCAAGACCGCATTCCCCTAGATCGGCACGCTTTGCGGCCGCTTCCACCGTACCCATCCCGCAACGATCAGCCGGGTGAGCGTAAACGCGGTGAAAACCGTGGTAAGGATGCCGATACCGAGCGTAACCGCAAATCCGCGCACCGGTCCGGTGCCGATATAGAACAGCACCGCGGCCGCGATGAAGGTGGTGATGTTGGAGTCCAGAATGGTCGACAGCGCGCGCTTGAATCCGGCATCGATCGCGGAAATCGCATTGCGTCCGCCGCGCACTTCCTCACGGATGCGCTCATAGATCAGCACGTTGGAATCAACCGCGATACCGACGGTAAGCACGATGCCGGCGATGCCGGGCAGCGTCAGCGTGGCATTCAGCAGCGACAACACGCCGAAGATCATGGCGACGTTGATGGCGACCGCGATGTTGGCAAACAACCCAAACAGCCGGTAGGTCACGAGCATGAATACGATGACCATGATCGAGCCGACATAGGCTGCCAGTTCGCCCTTTTCGATCGAATCCTGGCCCAGGCCAGGACCGACGGTACGCTCCTCGATGACGGTGAGCGGCGCCGGCAAGGCGCCCGCGCGAAGCAGGATCGCGAGTTCGTTGGCGGACTGTACGGTGAAATTACCTGAAATCTGCCCCGAGCCGCCGGTGATGGGTTCGCGGATCACGGGCGCGGAAATCACCTCATTGTCGAGCACGATCGCGAAAGGCTGCCCGACATTCTCCGAGGTCGCCTGCGCGAATTTGCGCGAACCGGAGGAATTGAAGCGGAAGCTGACGATCGGTTCGCCCGAGCGCTGATCGAAGCCCGGCTGCGCATCGGTCAGCTCCCCGCCCGACACCAGAACCTGCTTCTTGACGACGTAGGGCACCTTCGGCGGCTGCGCGCTCATCAAAACTTCGGAATCCGCCGGCACCCGGCCCTGCGCGGCCTGATCCGGCGGCACGGTCGAAATCGACCATGCGGAATTCCATCTTGGCGGTCTTGCCCAGGATGCGCTTGAGCTCGGTCGGATCCTGCAGGCCCGGCACCTGCACCAGGATGCGGTCGGTGCCCTGCCGTTGGATCACGGGCTCGACCGTGCCGAGCTGGTTGACGCGGCGCTCGACGATCTGGATCGATTGTTCGATGGTCTGCCGGATGCGCTCGGTAATGGCCGCCTGCGGCACGGTCAGGCGGATCAGCCCACCGCCGGAATCGCTGACCTCAAGGCTGCGCTGGCCGCTGGAGCCGAGCAGACCGCCGAGCGGCTGCGACAACTCGCGCAGTTTTGTCAGTGCCGTCTGCAGTTCGGCGTCTCTGGAGATGCGCACTTCGACGGCGTCATTGCGCGCATTGAGACCAGTATAGCCGATCTTGGCGTCGCGCAGCGCGCGGCGAACGTCGTCTCGCACCTGATCGAGTTTCTCTTTCCTGACGTAGTTGGAATCGACCTCCAGCAACAGGTAGGAGCCGCCCTGCAGATCGAGGCCAAGCACGAGGTGACGCTGCGCCCACAGCGGCCAGGTCTTTACCCTTGCCTCGGGAAAGAAATTCGGCACGGCGCACAGGCACACCACCAGCGCCGTGAGGATGATCGCCAGCGCCTTCCACCGCGTAAAATACAACATCGATTTGACCCGTCAGATCCAGGAAATACGCTGCGAAGGCGGCGCCGAAAATCAGCTCGCGGACGTCTCGTCCTTGGCGGCCTCGCTCTTTTCCTTGGCCGGCTCACCCTTGGCGCGAACGCCTGAAATCATTTGCCGCATCTGCCGCACGCGGACGCCGTCCGAAATCTCAAACTCGATCTGGTCGTCGTCCACCACTTTTGTCACCTTGCCGACCAGGCCGCCCGACGTCACCACGGTGTCGCCGCGGCGGATGTTCTTCACGAGTTCCGCGTGGTCCTTCACCTTTTTCTGCTGCGGCCGCAGGATAAGGAAATACATGATCACGAAGATCAGCGCGAACGGCAGCAGCGACATCAACATGCTGTTGGTGTCGCCGCCGGCTGCGGCCTGGGCAAACGCAGGGGTAATCAGCATTCGTGTAATCCTCGTGGAACGGGAATGGACCGGCAGCGCCTGAGCGCCAGGCCGGTCCGGGCAAATTCGCGCGGACTATAGCGGCCGCGGTCCCAATTGCAACGCTGCCAGCCCCCTCATTTGCGCCGCTTGCGGCCCCCTGTAAGGCCCGTTAAGGGTGCGTCGTCAGGAAGGCCGAAGATGTCAAAAAAACCCGGTAAAGCAGCCCGTCGTCCCGCTCCCAAGGCTGCTCCCCGAAAAACGCCGCCATCAGCGACAAAACGCCGGGCGGCATCCCTTGAACGCGATGCGGCAGAGCGGATCGCGCGCGCGCTCGAAACCATCGCCTCGCACCTTTCGGCGCCGTCGCGCGCGGCCTCGGCAGCCGACTCGATTGGCCAGGCCGACGCATTCATCTGGCATCCCGACGGACGGCTGGCGCCGGTGCCTCGTGTCAGCCGCGTCGATATCGCCCTGCTCAAGGGCATCGATCGGATGCGCGACATCCTGATCGAGAATACCGAACGTTTTGCCAACGGCCTTCCCGCAAACAACGCACTGCTATGGGGCGCACGCGGCATGGGAAAGTCGTCGCTGGTGAAAGCCGCCCATGCGAGCATCAACATCAAACGCAAACCCGCCGAACGGTTGAAGCTGATCGAGATTCATCGCGAGGATATCGAGAGCCTGCCGGTCCTGATGGATCTGCTGCGCGACTCGCCCTTTCATTTCATCGTATTTTGCGACGACCTGTCCTTTGACGGCAATGACGCCTCCTACAAATCGCTGAAAGCGGTGCTGGAAGGTGGTATCGAGGGCCGTCCCGACAATGTGATCCTTTATGCGACCTCCAACCGCCGGCACCTTCTGGCGCGCGAGATGATCGAGAACGAACGGTCGACCGCGATCAATCCCGGCGAGGCGGTAGAGGAGAAAGTCTCGCTGTCGGACCGGTTCGGACTATGGCTCGGCTTCCACCGCTGCAGCCAGGACGAATACCTCGCCATGGTGAAAGGCTATTGCAGCCATTTCGGCATCAAACTCGCCGAGGAAGAGCTGGAACGCGAGGCGCTGGAGTGGTCGACCACCCGCGGCTCCCGCTCGGGACGGGTCGCCTGGCAGTTCACGCAGGAACTGGCGGGACGGCTGCAGGTGCGGATCAAGTCCTGAGCATGCGAGCTGTCGTCCCCCGCGAAAGCGGAGGATCCAATACAGCGTCGCCTATCGGATCAATCGCAAGCCACTGGAATACTGGGTCGCCCGGTCGAGCCGGGCGATGACAGCTGTATGCGCAGCGAACGGCTACGCTCACGCGCCGTTGAGGAATTGAAGCGGATCGACCGGGGATGATCCCTTGCGGATCTCGAAGTGGAGTTGCGGTGACCCGACCTCGCCCGACTGGCCGGACTTCGCGATGATCTGGCCGCGCTTGATGGTGTCGCCGCGCTTCACCAGAAGCTCGCTCGCATGGGCATAGGCGGTGACGTAGCCGTTGGAGTGGCGGATCAGCACCAGGTTGCCATAACCCTTGAGCTCATTTCCGGAATAGGCGACGACGCCGTCTTCAGCCGCCTTGACCGGCGTGCCCTCCGGTACCGCGAGATTGATACCGTCATTGGCTTTGCCGTTGGTCTTGGCACCGTAGCTGGTGATGACCTTGCCGCGCACCGGCCAGCGGAAGGTCGGCAACGCGCCTGTCGCGTCGGCGGCCTTGACCGGCTTTTCAGCCGAAATGTCCTCGACCGTCGTTGCCTGAGCCAATCGTGCCTTTTGCTGGGGATCGGCTGTCACCGCGGCCACCCTTGTCGCAGGCGCCACCGACGTCGCAACGGGCTGCGCGGTAGCAGTAGGGCCGGCTGGGCGACCGGCGCCGCCGCGGCGGTCTTGGCCGGCACTGTCAGCTTCATGCCGAGATGGAGTTTAGCGGTCGGCTCGATGCCGTTGGCGCGGGCGAGTTCAGTCACGGAGACATGATTGCGCCGCGCAATGCTGAGCAAGGTATCGCCGTGGTTGACGACATGAATAAAAGGCGCGGCGCCGGCGGCGGAAACCGGCTTGCTCGCTGGTGCCGTCAGCGCGGGCGCGGACCCTGCGACTGCCGGATGCGGAATGATCAGCTGCTGTCCCGGGGAAAGAACGCGCGGTCCCTTGTAGCCATTGGCCTGAAGGATCGCCGCGGGCGAAACATTGTAACGGCGCGCCAGGATTTCAAGCGTGTCGCTGGTGCCGACGATGATGGCCGTCCCCTGGGCCGGGGCACGAGCCGCAGCAACCGAACGGGAGACGCTGCCGGTTGCCTCGATCGGGTGCGCGGGCGGAGCATAAGAGGCCAGTCCGCGCCCTCCTCCGGACAGCCCATTGGCCGCCGGATAGGCCTGCGGGGCTGAAATCGCGGGCGGCAGGGACTGCGACTGCGGGCGGGCATATTGCGGCGCTTCGCGGCGTTCGATCGCAGCCGGAGGCACCGTGCCCGTGGCATCGGACTGGGAGGCAAAGGGATTTTGAGAAAGCCGCGTCGACATGTCGGCGCTGCAGCCGGCAAAACCGATCGACATCAGCGCCAGCGCCGCGAGGTGCGGCACGCGACGCGAGCAAAGCAACTCGACGACACGGGACATGGTTACTCACTCGTACGCAACAAATGACTGTTTTGAGTAAACACGCGCCGAGTAAACAACCGCTTAAGGTTACGAATAAGATGTTGGCGAGACAGCCGATCCGGGTCTTTACAGCTCGCGGGCAATTCCGGGCAGCGCGGGGACGAAACGCACTTCGACAAGTTCCCTGCGCTCGAAACCAGCATCGGTGCGGACCATGCGGATCAGGGTCTGGGTACCCTGCTGAGGCCCGACCGGGGCGATCAGGACGCCCCCCGGCTCCAGCCGCTGCGTGAGCGCCTCCGGGACCTGCTCCATAGCCGCCGTCACGAGGATGCGGTCGAAATCGCCGGCGTCGGCGGGGACGGCAAAACCGTCGCCCAGCACCACCTCGACGTTGTCGCAGCCGAGCTCTGCAAGCCGCCCCCGGGCACGGTCGGCCAGTGTTCGATACCGCTCGACGGTCAACACCTGACCGCCGAGCCGCGACAGAATGGCCGCCTGGTAGCCGGAGCCGGTGCCGATCTCAAGCACCCGGTGATCCTTCTGCAGCTGCAGCTGTTCCGTCATGTAGGCCACCACGAAGGGTTGGCTGATGGTCTGCCCACAGACGATGCCGAGCGCGCTGTCGCGGTAGGCATCGTCGCGATCGGCCGCCTCGACGAACAGCTCGCGCGGAATTTCTTCCATGGCCCGGAGCACGGCCTGGTCACTGATCCCGCGCCGCCGCAGATTGAGCTGAAACATCATCTTTTCCGGCGGATTTTGAGGAGTGGCCATTTCGGTCCCCTGAAGTCATTTTGCCAGCCGGCGGCCGCCAGTTCAGCTACGTTGATGCTATAAGGACTGTCGGCTTTAGGTAAATATTTCACCCAAATCGGAGTTCCCGCCGGGGAACCCAACAGGCGGCGCCGGCATTACCGGACCGGCGCGATCAGGCCCGACCGATGATTCGGGCCCGAACAGCGCGTACGGCTCATTGCGCAGGTCGAGATTGCGCTGGTTGTCGTTATTTGCGAACCTTCGGTTCCATGACAAGGCAAGGACTTGGTTGATGACTGCGACACGGCCGCCAGGCGGTTCTGTATTCCTCGTGGAAGACGAGGTCATGATCCGAATGATGGTCGCCGAAATGCTGGTGGAACTGGGCTACAGGGTTGCCGCCGAGGCTGGTGAAATCAGCGAGGCCATCAGGCTGGTGCAGTCGACCGAATTTGACCTGGCCATTCTCGACGTCAACGTCAATGGCAAGGTAATCTCGCCGGTCGCCGACCTGATCAAGGCGCGCAATCGCCCCTTCATCTTCGCGACGGGCTACGGCTCGTCGGGCCTTCCCGAGGAATACCGCGACCGTCCGGCGCTGCAAAAGCCCTTCCAGATCGAAACACTCGCGCGGATGATCGACGATACGCTGAAGAGCGCGGCGGTATAGCGCGGCGCAACCGTTGTCCCTGCTCGCGCCGGGGCCGCCATTCGGAGTAATTTTACCTGAGCGTCGACGCCAGCGCTTCGGAAAACGCCTCGTCGGTGCGGTCGAGCCGCAACGGCGTCACCGAGACATAGCGCGACGCCAGCGCCCAGAGATCGGTGCCCTCGGCCGGCACATCGACCTGTGCCAGCCGCTCGAATCCAATCCAGAAATACGGATTGCCGCGGCCATCGCGTCGCTGGTCGACTTTCAGAAACCCGAGATTGCGCTTGCCCTGCCGCGTCACGCGCACGCCGGCGACATCGTCGGGCGCGCAGGCCGGAAAGTTGACATTGATAACGGTGTTCCTGGGCACGCCGGCGCCAATCACCTTGCGCAGGATCGGCGGGCCGAATTTCAGGGCGGTGTCCCACAGCGGCTTTTCGCGCGACTCGATCGTGAATTCCTGCGACAGCGCGAATGACGGCAAGCCGAGGATCGTTCCTTCCAGCGCGCCTGCGATCGTGCCGGAATAAACAACGTCCTCGGCGACGTTGCGGCCCTTGTTGACGCCCGACAGCACGAGGTCCGGCAGCTTCTCGCCGAGGATGTGGCGCGCGCCCATGATGACGCAATCGGTCGGCGTGCCCCTGACGGCGAAATGGCGCGGCCCGACTTCGCGCAAACGCAGCGGATCGTTGAGCGACAGCGAGTGCGAGACGCCGGACTGATCGAGTTCGGGCGCCACCACCCAGACGTCGTCAGACAGAGCCCGCGCGATCTCCTCGACAACTTTCAGGCCGGGGGCATGGATGCCGTCGTCATTGGTGCAGAGAATTCGCATCTGGCAGACAGGCCCTCTTCGATCGATTCCACCGGGGTCGAGGTGCTCGTCTTATCCGGCTATCGCGCATGAGGCAAACCGCTTGCTGCCCGTCATGCCGACTTCGCATTCGGCGAAGCGGCGATACCAGCGACACTGAATTCGCATGCGACTTCCAGCCGACGCCGCTATTGGTCCTGTTCGATCTGAGGCTTCTCGCGCAGCACCGCGTCGAGCAGAGAGCGGTGAACCTCGATCTTTCCGTTGTAGTCGATGAAACCCTTTTTGCGGAATTTGTTCATGAAAAAACTGACCCGGGAACGCGTGGTGCCGACCATTTCCGCAAGCGTTTCCTGACTGAGGGTGACGGGTATCGGCTGCCCATCGCCCTCCTTGCCGAAATTCGCGAGCAGCAGGAGCAATCGCGCAAGGCGCCGCTCGCTGGAGTTGAACAGCTGGTCGATCAGGTCATCTTCGATGCGGCTGTTTCGCGACAGCAGATAGGAAATGAAAAACTGGGCGAATTTCGGCTCCGCGCCAAGCGCCGCGAGCATCGCTCTCTTCGAGATGGACGTGATCAGGCTCTCTTCCATGGCCTGGCTGGTGCCAGTCCTGAAATCGTTCCCCTCAAGACACCCTTCGCCGAAGAATTGTCCTTCGCCGAATATCCCGACGACAGCTTCCTTGCCGTGCTCGGACAAGATCGTGACCTTGACCTTGCCCTTCTGGATGAAGAAGCACCGCGTCGGCAACGTCGCCCTGGCCGAATATCTTCTGGTTTTTGGTATAGCGCTCGATGGTTTTGCCCGCGCCGGTCCTGCCCAGAAAAAGCTGGGTGTCGAATGCGTGCTTGACCTGAGACGACTGTGTGTTTGGCATGTGTTGCTCCGTTGCCAAGCGGGAGCGCAACACTCTCAATCATCGGCGAGCTGCTGGTCGTTCGGTAAGCCAGCATACCCCCGTTATGTCGGGCATGCGACTCAATTCTGGGTAGAGGTGACCAAACGTCTCAGCCCAAAATAAGGCAAGTCAGCGACCCAAATGCCAGGTAATACCTCTCAACGACCGCTGAGGCGCATGCGGATGCGCCATACGCGGAGGAATTTTGCGCTCAAGCCCTTGCTCGGCACCTCCAATTCTTCAACCAGCGGCCTCGGTGGTTCCGGAGGAGAAACGTCTTGCGTCGGCTGCAAAACAGGTTCCTCCGGCGGGTTCTCTCGGGACGGTTCCGGATAATATTTGCGGGCGACTGAAACCGCCTTGTCAAAATCCTCGGAATTGAACCATTTCTGCGCGCGCACGAGCTCCTGCACGCCGTCTTCCCACAGCCTTGAGCCCTCGATGTCGAACTGGCCCTTCTGCTTCTGGTCGCACGCCTGGATGCCGTAACCGGTGACAGCCCATTGTCTGCCCACCCAATAAATATCGCGATGCAGGGCCATTGCGTGTCGTCGTTTCCGAAAAAGAAGCTCTCGCCACGGCGGAAAATGAGGATATCGCGACGCCGCGCCTTCGCAACATCGAACGCGCGACCGGGCTGGATAAATTATCGCAACATCAGTTGTCGCGGGCGATGACCTTTATCCCACCCATATAAGGCTGCAACACGTCGGGCACGGCGATCGAGCCATCCGCCTGCTGGTAGGTTTCCATCACGGCGATCAGCGCCCGGCCGACAGCGGTGCCGGAGCCGTTCAGGGTATGCACGAAGCGCGGCTTGCCGTCGGGCCCGCGATAGCGCGCATCCATCCGCCGGGCCTGGAAATCGCCGCACACCGAGCAGCTCGAGATTTCCCTGAACGCGCCGCCCTCCCCTTGTCCTGGCATCCAGACTTCGATGTCGTAGGTCTTCTGCGCGGCAAAGCCCATGTCGCCGGCGCACAGCGTCATCACCCGGTAATGCAGATCGAGCCGCCGCAGCACTTCCTCGGCGCAGGCCAGCATGCGTTCGTGCTCGTCCCGGCTGGTCTCCGGCGTGGTGATCGAGACCAGCTCGACTTTTGTGAACTGATGCTGGCGGATCATGCCGCGGGTGTCGCGGCCGGCAGCGCCGGCTTCGGCGCGAAAACACGGCGTCAGCGCCGTCAGGCGCATCGGCAGTTCTTTTTCGTCGAGGATGGATTCGCGGACGAGGTTGGTCAGGGGGACTTCGGCGGTGGGGATGAGTCCGAGACGTTCGATCGTCGTCAATTCATCCGAGGCGTCCAGCAAAAGTCGCTTGAGCCTCAAAGCGGTCCGCCTGCGCAAGCACTCCATCGTCATACGGCTGTCAGTAGTTCACCCGTGACTGCCCAAAACTGATCATTCTTCGAACTTCGGTAACTGTCCCGTGCCAAACATCACATCATCGCGCACCAGCAGCGGTGGATTGATCTCGGTATAGCCGTGCTCGTTGGTGTGGAGATCAAGCATGAATTGCCCGATCGCGCGCTCCAGCCGCGCCAGGCCCTTCTTCAGAACCACGAAGCGCGCGCCGGACAGTTTCGCCGCCGCCTCGAAATCCATGAAGCCGAGCGCGCCGCCGAGATCGTCATGCGGTTTTGGCGTGAAGGCATAGTTGCGCACCGCGCCGAATATGTGGCGTCGCACGTTGCCGTGCTCGTCGACACCGTC
>CAWAXR010000032.1:0-53659 GCA_963786045.1 uncultured Alphaproteobacteria bacterium
CCTGGTCGATGTCGGCTTCATGCATCACGACATCAGGATCGCGCTGTTCCCGTGGATCACCTCGGGCGATCTGCAGGTCGCCTGGGCGCTGAGGGTCGATACGCTGACCGCCGTGATGCTGGTGGTGGTCAACACCGTTTCCTCGCTCGTGCACCTCTATTCGATCGGCTACATGGACGAGGACCCGAACCGGCCGCGGTTCTTTGGCTATCTGTCGCTGTTCACCTTCGCGATGCTGATGCTGGTGACGTCCGATAACCTGGTGCAGCTGTTCTTCGGCTGGGAAGGCGTCGGCCTCGCGAGTTACCTGCTGATCGGCTTCTGGTACCAGAAGCCGTCGGCCAACGCCGCGGCGATCAAGGCCTTCGTGGTCAACCGGGTCGGGGATTTCGGCTTTGCGCTCGGCATTTTCGCGATCTTCATGCTGATCGGTTCCACCGATTTTGAGACGATCTTCGCGGGCGCGCCGGGCCTGACCGGCAAGACCATTGATTTCTTCGGCTGGCACGCCGACGCGCTGACGCTGACATGCCTGCTCCTGTTCATGGGCGCGATGGGCAAGTCGGCGCAGTTCCTGCTGCACACCTGGCTGCCCGACGCGATGGAAGGCCCGACGCCGGTCTCGGCATTGATCCATGCCGCGACCATGGTCACCGCGGGCGTCTTCATGGTGGCGCGGCTGTCGCCGTTGTTCGAGCTCGCTCCCAACGCGCAGGCCGTCGTGATGTTCTTCGGCGCGACCACCGCTTTCTTCGCAGCCACCGTCGGCCTCGTGCAGAACGACATCAAGCGCATCGTTGCCTATTCGACCTGTTCGCAGCTCGGCTACATGTTCGTGGCGATGGGGGCGGGGGCTTACTCCGTCGGCATGTTCCATCTGTTCACGCATGCCTTCTTCAAGGCGCTGTTGTTCCTGGGCTCGGGCTCGGTGATCTACGCGATGCATCACGAGCAGGACATCCGCAACATGGGCGGGCTGTGGCGGAAGATCCCGTTCACGTTCTTTGTGATGTGCATCGGCACGTTGGCGCTGACCGGATTCCCGTTCTTCGCCGGTTATTTTTCCAAGGACGCCATCATCGAATCCGCTTACGCCTCACACAATCCGTTCGCGCTCTACGGCTTCCTGATGACGGTGGTCGCGGCGGGCCTCACTTCGTTCTACTCCTGGCGGCTTGATCTTCAAGACCTTCTTCGGCGAGCCGCACGATCAGGAGCATTACGAGGCCGCGCATGAGATCGCCGCTGTGGATGCTCGTTCCCATCGGCATTCTCGCCTTCGGATCGATCTTCGCGGGATTCCCGTTCAAGGAACTGTTCGCCGGACACGGCGTGGAGGAGTTCTTCCGCGAGTTCGTGAAGATGAACCCGCACATCATCGAGGACATGCACCACATCCCGGAGACCGTCGCCTACCTGCCGACGGTGATGATGGCGATCGGCGCGTATATATCCTACGTCTTCTATATCCGCCGGCCGTATTTGCCGGTCGAACTCGCCAACCAGCAGCCGCTGCTCTACCAGTTCCTGCTCAATAAATGGTATTTCGACGAGCTCTACGACCTGATCTTCGTTCGTCCGGCCAAGTGGATCGGACGCTTCCTGTGGAAGGTCGGCGACGGGTACATCATCGACGGCTTCGGCCCGGACGGCGTGTCGGCGCGTGTGCTTGATGTCACCCGCAATGTGGTGCGGCTTCAGACCGGCTATCTCTACCACTACGCCTTCGCCATGCTGATCGGGGTTGCCGGATTGATTACCTGGTTCATTTTCGGCTTGGGAGGCCAGTGATGACAACCTGGCCCATTCTCTCGGTCGTTACGTTCCTTCCCGTGGTCGGCGCGCTTCTGATCTATATCAGCCGCGGCGACGACGAAGCCGCGCGGCGCAACGCGCGCTGGATCGCGCTGTGGACCACGCTGATCACCTTCGCCGTGTCGCTGATTCTGGTCTGGCGCTTCGATCCGGCCCAGCCGGACTTCCAGTTCGTCGAGAAGGCGCCCTGGCTCGCCAACGCCATCACCTACCACATGGGCGTGGACGGCATTTCGCTGCCATTCGTGATCCTGACCACCGCCTTGATGCCGTTCTGCATCATGGCGAGCTGGAAATCCGTCACGTTGCGCGTGCGCGAATACATGATGGCGTTCCTGCTCCTGGAAACGCTGATGGTCGGCACCTTCTCCGCGCTCGACCTCGTGCTGTTCTACCTGTTCTTCGAGGGCGGCCTGATCCCGATGTTCCTGATCATCGGCGTATGGGGCGGACCGCGCCGGGTCTATGCCTCCTTCAAGTTCTTCCTCTACACGCTGCTCGGCTCCGTGCTGATGCTGCTGGCGATCATGGCGCTGTACTGGAACGCCGGTACCACCGACATTCCGACCCTGATGCACACCGCCGTGCCGCGGTCCTTGCAGACCTGGGCGTGGCTCGCGTTCTTTGCCTCCTTTGCGGTGAAGATGCCGATGTGGCCCGTTCACACCTGGCTGCCGGATGCGCATGTCGAGGCGCCCACGGCCGGCTCGGTGATCCTGGCCGCGATCCTCCTGAAGATGGGCGGTTACGGTTTCCTGCGCTTCTCGCTGCCGATGTTCCCGCTGGCCTCGCATGATTTCGCGCCGCTGATCTTCTCGCTCTCGGCGATCGCGATCATCTACACCTCGCTCGTGGCGCTGATGCAGGAAGACATCAAGAAACTGATCGCCTATTCCTCGGTGGCCCATATGGGCTTCGTCACCATGGGAATCTTCGCCGGAACCACGCAAGGGGTTGCCGGCGGCGTGTTCCAGATGGTTTCGCACGGCATCGTTTCGGGCGCGCTGTTCCTCTGCGTCGGCATCGTCTACGACCGCATGCATACCCGCGAGATCGCCGCCTATGGCGGGCTCGTCAACCGCATGCCGCTCTATGCGCTGGTGTTCATGGTCTTCACCATGGCCAATGTCGGTCTGCCCGGCACGTCCGGCTTCGTCGGCGAATTCATGACGCTGATCGGAACCTTCAAGGTTTCGATTCCCACCGCCACCTTCGCCACGACGGGCGTGATCCTGTCGGCGGCTTATGCGCTGTGGCTTTATCGCAAGGTGGTATTCGGCGCGCTGGTCAAACCGTCGCTGGCGACCATCAAGGATCTCACTTTCCGCGAGAGCCTGATCCTGATGCCGCTGGTCGCTCTCACCATCCTGTTCGGGTTCTACCCGAAGCCGGTGCTCGACATGTCGGCGTCGTCGGTGCAGCAACTCGTCAACAACTACAATACCGCAGTGACTGCCGTGAAGGCAGCCGCACTGCTGCAGTAACCGGAGTGTTTTCGAGCGAAGGGGAATCGGTTCGCGAAGAAAACGACGTCAAACAAGAGGGGAGAACTTCGGTTCTGATCCAGTCGGAGCCGAAGCTTCAGGTCAGGACAACGCGCCATGAGCTTTGAGAGTGCAGGTTATCAACTGCTGCCCGTGCTGCCGGAGCTTGTGCTGGCCGTCGGCGCCATGGTGCTGCTGATGATCGGAGCCTATCAGGGCCAGCGGACGACGAGCCTCGTCACCGGCCTTGCGGTTTGTCTCTTGGTGGTCGTCGGCGTGCTTGAGCTGGCGCTGCCGACCGGAAGGCTCACGACGTTCAATGGCAGTTTCATTGTCGACGATTTTGCCCGCTTCCTGAAGGTACTGGCGTTGATCGGTTCGGCCGCGACGCTGATCCTTTCGGTCGAATTTCTCGCCGACCCGTCCCGGCGCATCTTCGAATACGCCATCCTGGTCCTGCTTTCGACGCTCGGCATGATGGTGCTGATCTCGGCCGGCGACCTGATCATGCTCTATCTTGGACTGGAGCTGATGAGCCTTGCGCTTTACGTGGTCGCGGCGAGCAACCGCGACAACGCGAAATCGACGGAGGCCGGCCTGAAGTATTTCGTGCTGGGTGCGCTGTCGTCGGGCATGCTGCTGTACGGCGCCTCGCTGGTTTACGGCTTCACCGGTACCGTCGGCTTCGCCGGCATCGCGGCGGCGGCGAAGACCGGCAGCGTCGGCATCGTATTCGGGCTGGTGTTCCTGCTCGCCGGGCTTTGCTTCAAGATCTCGGCGGTGCCGTTTCATATGTGGACGCCCGACGTCTACGAGGGCGCACCGACGCCGGTCACCGCGTTCTTTGCCTCCGCGCCGAAGGTCGCAGCGCTCGCCGTGTTCACCCGGGTGGCGCTGACGGCGTTTCCGGGCATTGTGTCGCAATGGCAGCAGATCGTGGTGTTCGTCGCGATCGCCTCGATGGCGCTGGGATCGTTCGCCGCCATCGGCCAGAAGAACATCAAGCGCCTGATGGCCTATTCGTCGATCGGCCATATGGGGTTTCGCGCTGGTCGGGCTCGCCGCCGGAACCGTCGAAGGCGCGCAGGGCGTGCTGGTCTATATCGCGATCTACGTGGCGATGACGCTCGGCAGCTTTCGCGGTCATCCTGACCATGAAGCGCAACGGTCAGCATGTCGAGAACATCAGCGACTTCGCGGGACTTTCGCGCACCAATCCGCTGCTGGCATTCTTCTTCGCGATGCTGCTGTTCTCGCTGGCGGGCATTCCGCCGCTGGCGGGCTTCTTCGCGAAATTCTATGTGTTCGTCGCGGCGATCAAGGCCGGGTTGTTCACGCTGGCCGTGGTCGGCGTGCTCACCAGCGTGGTCGGCGCGTTTTACTATCTGACCATCATCAAGGTGATGTATTTCGACGAACCGCTGGCCAAGCTCGACCCGATGCGCATGGAATTGCGCACGGTGCTGGCGGTCGCCGGCCTCTTCAACATCTTTTTCTTCGTCTATCCGGGGCCGCTGGTGAGCGTGGCGACGGTCGCGGCCAAGTCGCTTTTTTAAATGGTATTCACGCTCGGTCCTCGAGCCATATCGGCGGGTTACCGGCTCGCTGCCTTTGACAGCATCGGCTCGACCAACGCGGAGGCTCTGTCGCGCGCCCGCGATGGCGAGCGCGGGCCGATCTGGTTTGTGACCTCCGAGCAGACCGCCGGGCGCGGACGAAGACATCGCCCCTGGATCGCGCCGCGTGGTAACCTGGCCTGCAGCATCCTCGAAATGATCGACGCTTCGCCCGCGGTCGCGGCGACGCTCGGCTTCGCCGCAGGGCTTGCACTTGAGGCGGCGCTGCAAAAAGTAAGCATGGAGGCTTCGCTGAGGTCGGCGGGATCGGACGATATGAAGTTTTCGCTGAAATGGCCCAACGACGTGCTGGCGGGACAACAGAAGCTCGCCGGCATCCTGCTGGAAGCGGAAGCCATGCCGGGCGACCGCCTGGCCGTCGTGGTCGGCATCGGCACCAACGTCGTCGCCGCACCGGAGGGCACGCCGACGCCCGCGACATCGCTGAGGGCCATCGGCGTCGATATCGGCGCGGAAGAATTGTTCACGACCCTGTCGGATAGCTGGGCCGAATTCCGCGGCATCTGGGACCAGGGACGTGGCTTTGCCGAGATCCGGCGGCTCTGGCTGGAGCGCGCGGCCGGGCTTGGACAGCCGGTTGCCGTCCACGCCGGCGGCGCGACGGTGGCGGGTACGTTCGACACCATCGATGACACGGGCTGCATGATCGTCAGGACATCCAGCGGCGATCGGGTTCCGATCTCGGCAGGCGACGTCTATTTCGGCTCGGCCGCCTCAGCGGGAGCAGCCTGATGGCGCGACCGGATGAACTGACATTCGCGCCGCTCGGTGGCGTCGGCGAGATCGGCATGAACCTGTCAATCTACGGCCTCGGCAACCGCCATCAGCGCTCCTGGCTCGCGGTCGATCTCGGCGTGTCCTTTGGTGACGAGGAGCATCTGCCCGGCATCGATACCATCATGCCCGACATCCGCTTTCTCGAACAAGAACGGAAGAATCTGGTTGGTCTCGTGCTGACGCATGCCCACGAAGACCATTTCGGCGCCATTATCGACCTCTGGCCCAGGCTGAAATGCCCGATCTATGCGACCAAGTTCAGCGCCGCGTTGTTCGAGGCCAAATGCGCTTCCGAGCGCAATCCGCCGAAGATTCCGGTCACGGTGGTGCCCTCCGGCGGCCGTATCGATCTCGGGCCGTTCAGTGTCGAGTTCATTCCGGTGGCGCATTCGATTCCGGAAGCGCACGCGCTGGCGATCCACACCGAGGTCGGCACCGTCCTGCATACCGGCGACTGGAAGATCGATCGGACGCCGATCATCGGGCCGCCGACCGACGAGCGGCGGTTGCGCGAGCTCGGCGATGCCGGCGTGCTGGCGTTGATCGGCGATTCCACCAATGCCGTGCGGGAAGGACGTTCACCGTCGGAGGCCGAGATCGCAAAGACCATCGGCGAATTGGTGAAGGCGGCGAAAGGACGTGTCGCCGTTACCACGTTTGCTTCCAACGTCGCGCGGCTGCGCGCGGTCGCGGATGCGGCGCGCCTCTCGGGGCGCGAGGTGGTAGTGGTCGGGCGCGCCATGGAGCGCGTGGTGCAGGTGGCGCGCGAAACCGGGCATCTCGACGGGGTACAGAATTTTCGCGGCGCCGATCTCTATGGTCATTTCCCACCCGACAAGGTGCTGGCGCTGTGCACGGGAAGCCAGGGCGAACCGCGCGCGGCGCTGTCGCGCATCGCCAATGACGATCACCCGCAGGTGACGCTCAACAAGGGCGACTGCGTGATCTTCTCCTCGCGCACCATTCCCGGCAACGAGAAGGCGGTGAGTGCCATCATCAACGGTCTGATCACGCAGGGCATCGAGGTCATTACCGACCGAACCCATCTCGTCCATGTGTCCGGCCATCCGCGCCGCGACGAATTGCGCGAAATGATCGGCTGGGTGCGCCCGCAGCTGCTGATCCCCGTCCATGGCGAAGCGCTGCATTTATTCGAGCACGCCAAGCTGGCGCGGGACGCGGGCGTGCCGAAGACCCTGATCTGTCGCGACGGCGACCTGGTCAGGCTCGGGCCTGGCGAGCCGGGCATCATCGAGGAACTGCCATCGGGGCGGCTCTACAAGGATGGCTCCATTCTGGAAGATTCCAAATCGCGCGCCGTGGTCGAACGGCGCAGACTGGCCTTTGCCGGCTGTGCCTTCATCGCGATCGCGGTGACCGAAAAGGGCGAACTGGCCGACGATCCCGAGATCGATCTGGTCGGAATACCCGAAAAAAATATGGCGGGAGAAGTCATCGACGAGATCGTATTCGACATCGTGGTGTCGACCGTGGAGGGGCTGCCACGGGCGCGGCGCCGCGATCCGGACGCGATGGCGGAATCGGTACGCCGGGCCGTACGCGCCACGATCAACGAGCAGTGGGGAAAGAAACCCTTGTGCTACGTTCACGTTCTGACAGTCTAGAGCCTTTTCCGTTTCGATTGAATCGAAACGGGACTCATCTATTTGTTTGACTTGATTTGACGCGTTTTCTTGACGCGAACCGGTCTCCACTTCGCTTGAAAACGCTCTGGCAGGTTTCGGCAAAGGGCGCCTTCGGATCGCTTTCGACGGCGGTTGCCGGTTTTGCGAAGGGGACACGCGCAAGCTATAAGCGGGGCGGAGGTGTGTCATGTTGGGCCGGCTTAATCATGTGGCGATCGCGGTGAAGGATGCCGAGAAGGCCGCCAGGATCTATGGCGCGGCGTTTGGCGCCGATATTTCCGCGGCGGTGCCGTTGCCCGAACACGGCGTCATCACCGTGTTTGTGACGCTGCCCAACACCAAGATCGAATTCATCCAGCCGCTCGGCGAGACCTCGCCGATCGCCAAATTTCTCGAACGCAATGCCGATGGCGGCATCCATCACATCTGTTACGATGTACCCGACATCATCGCGGCGCGTGATACCCTGATAAAGGAGGGCGCGCGGGTGCTCGGTGACGGCGTTCCCAGGATCGGGGCCCACGGCAAGCCGGTGCTGTTTCTGCACCCCAAGGACTTTTCCGGCGCCCTCGTCGAAATCGAGCAGACCTGAACCGCCATGGCCTACACCATCTCAACCGGGTTTGCGATCTACTTCGTCCTGTGGTGGGTCGTGCTGTTCCTGACGCTTCCATTTGGCGTGCGCAGCCTGCACGAAGACGGCGGCGGCAGCCCCGGCACCGATCCCGGCGCGCCAGTTGCGAGCCGGATGGGCCGCAAGCTGATCTGGACGACCCTTTTGTCGACGGTCATTTTTGCCGCAGGCCTGGCTGCCTACCATGCCGGCTTCCTTGGCATCGAGCGGCTATCGAAGCTGATGGGAATGCCGTTCTGATGGGTTGGCCGATGAGTGTTCGGCAAGAGCATTTTCCCGGGGGATTGGGGAGAAGGAAATGACCTTTCAGCGGACAGTTGTCGGGCTTTTGATTCTGGCCGTCGCCGGCCTTGCGGCATCCTTCTACATGAACTGGAAAATCAACATCCAACTCCAGACCATGAAGGCCTTTGTCGAAGGCTATGTCTTCGCGGAAGCTGTCGCAGCCTGCGAAAAGGCGCCGAGCACGACCCAGTTCAAATGGAACGGCGGGACCAAAACCAACGTGATCGGCTTGAACTCCGTCAAGCTCGACAAGTACAGGATCGTTTCGAGCTATACGCTGCTCGCCGACGGCGTTTATTGCGACTTCGATCCGATTAAAAAGAAAGCTGACATCGGATCGAACTTCCTCGATCGTGACTGACGCCTGAGGGATTGCCTTGAGAGGCCGCCAAAAGAAAAAGAGCAGGGCGAGATGCCCTGCTCCAAAAATTGTGTCGACCCTATTTTCCCGTAAAACTGAATTTGATCTTGATTGACGGGGCGACGCTGCTTGTGCGCGTCAGGGCTCCTCCCGAGACTTGGACCACCAGACTTCGACCTTGCGGCCAGTCTGAGCCTTCACTCCTAGACTAAAATTTTCATCCTGTCATCAATTTCAGCAACGATTGTTCAATATTCGAGCAGCTTCTGAAATGAATGGAAATTTATCATCTCCAGATTGCGTCAGAGACTTGGTACAGTCGATGAAATGGTATTATAGTAAGGGAAGCAGTAGCGGCAGAGCGCGTTCATTGCGGCGCCGAACAAGAGGCGGGAGCGCGGCGGCGCAGGCTCGGCTTTGAATGGACCGCCGGCGACGTGGGATGTTAGAAAAACCGTGACGCTCCCGGGGAAAATCATGCGACGCCGGCTGGAAGCCTTTATTCCAATCGTGTTGTTGGCGGTCCTGGTGCAACTTCTTGCACCGATCGCGGCGTTCCGCGTGGTCGCTTATGCGACCTCCGATCCGCTCTATATGGCATCGGTCTGCACCGACATGGAGGCTGCCTCCGATGCGCAATCGACTCCCGACAAAACGCAGCACTCTCACGGAGATTGCTGCGCCTTCTGTGGAGCCGGCCACGCCGTCGCCGTGGCTCTCGATGCGCCCCCGCTCATTTTTGTAACTCTGCAGCGTCAATACCAGCGGATATCCTGGCTGGAATCCGCAGATCCGATGCCGGCCGTTCGAACGGGCTCGAACGCACAGGCGCGCGCGCCACCGCAGTTGACGTGACCCTCGCGGCCGTTGGCCGTTGCTGCATCACGCTCAACTCCTGTGGAGACTTTCATGTCTATTCGTCATGCGTGCGTGGGCCTGTCGGGGCTTGCCATCGCGCTCATTCCCTTCAGTCCAGGCGCCGCCCACGAAATCGTCGGCAATCGCGTGTTTCCTGTCACGCTCGGTATTGATGATCCCGGCGTCAACGATGAGATGTCGCTGCCGACCGTCGACAGTTTCAAGACCGGCGATAATCCATCCTTCAAACAGCGCGATATCTCCGGCGAGTTCTCCAAACGGATCACCGAGGCGTTCGCGGTTTCGTTTGCCCCGACCTACAGCCATCTCAGCCCGCCCGGAGGCCTGACCGGGATGGGAGCGAGCGGCTTCCAGAACTTCGAGACCACGTTCAAGTATCGCGTCCTCAAGAACCCCGAGCATGAATTCGTGCTGTCGGCGGGGCTTAGCGTCGAATGGGGTGGTACGGGCGCGAAAGGCGTCGGCGCGGACCCTTTCAACACCTACACGCCGACGCTGTATTTCGGCAAAGGATTCGGCGATCTGCCGGACACGCTGTCGTGGGTGCGACCTGTCGCGCTTACCGGCCAGGTGGGTTACTCGATCCCGGGCAGAAACTCGACCACGGCGTTTGGAGTCGATCCGGATACCGGCAGTCCGACGGTCGACACCGAATTCAATTCGAGGGTCTTGAACTGGGGCGCAACGATCCAATACAGCATGCCTTATTTGAAGTCCGCGGTCATCGATCTCGGCCTGCCGGACTTCATCAATCATCTGATCCCACTGGTTGAGGTCGTGATGCAGACCCCGGTGGGGAACACGTTTACCTCGGGAACCACGACGATGGGCACCATCAATCCCGGTGTCATCTGGATCGGCAACACCTTCCAGGTCGGCATCGAGGCGCTGATCCCGATCAACCGGCAAAGCGGGACCAACGTCGGCGTGATCGCGCAATTGCATTTCTTCCTCGACAACATCGATCCGCACGGGATCGGCAAGCCGATCTTCGGCAACGCCGTCCAGCCTGCTTCTCTCTTTGGGAATTGACCATGCGCCGCTCATCCATTGCCGGAATAATCCCTCTGCTCCTGTTGCTCGCGACCAGTGAAGGTAGCGCGCATGCGATGCTCGATCATGCCGAGCCTCGCGTCGGCAACAAGGTTGCGACCGTCCCGCGCGAGGTCACGCTGTGGTTCACGCAGAAGCTCGAGCCGGCGTTCAGCACCATCACCGTGACCAACGCCGCCGGTGAGCGCGTCGATAGCGGCAAGACCCGTGTCAGCGGCAACCAGATGTCGGTCTCGCTGCGCTCGGGCGGAGCGGGGACCTACCATGTGAAGTGGCACGTCCTTTCAGCCGACACCCACACAACGGATGGAAGTTTCTCGTTTCAAGTAGGCCAATAGGCCAACCCATGGACTTGTTCGGTACGGAGGATAACGGGCCATTGATCGTCGCGCGGGCGATCCATTTCGCGGCCACGGCGATCACCGCTGGAAGCCTCACCTTCGGGGCGGTGGTGACAAGGCCCGCTTTGGCCTGCGGAGAAACGAAGGCCAGGCTTTTCCGGAGGCAAACCCTTGTTGTGGCCTGGATCGGCCTGGCAATTGCGGCGGCATCCGGCGTGATCTGGTTTTTGTTGCAGGCCGCCGCGATGAGCGGATACCCGCTCGGCGAAGTCGTGGAATCGGGCGCGTCGTCAACGGTGCTCAATCAGACCCAATTCGGACAGGTCTCCGAAATCCGCGTCGCGCTGGCGTTGATGCTGGCCGCCTGTCTGGCCTGCGACCGCTTCGCGTTGGCGAATGGGTTGGCGCTCGCCGCGGTATTCGGCCTGACCGCTGCCATCGCCTGGACCGGCCACGCCGGCTCAACGCTCGGGGAGACGGGAAACCTGCATTTGATCGTCGACGGGTTGCATCTCCTGGCTGCGTCCGCCTGGATCGGCGGCCTGGTGTCGCTCGTCGTTTTGCTCGTGACGGCTCAACGCGACCAGGCCGCATGGGCACCGCTGGTTCATACGGCGACAAGGCGGTTTTCGATGCTGGGCATCATCGGCGTGGCGACGCTGTTGGCGACCGGCATCGTCAACGCATGGATTCTTGTCGGCTCGTTTCACGCGCTGGCGGTCACCGAATACGGGCGGCTCCTGATGCTCAAGATCGTTGCTTTCGCCTTGATGCTGGCGTTTGCTGCCATCAACCGGCTCTGGCTGACGCCACGGCTGACCTTATCGGGGGATGAACCGCGGCGGCTCGATGCGCTTCGTCAGCTGACCCGCAACAGCACCATCGAGATTGCCCTGGGGCTTATAATCTTCGCTATTGTCGGGATGCTCGGAACGCTGCATCCCGCAATCCACTTTTATGAACTGTCGAGCCGCTAGCACGGCAAATATTCGGGGCCGGCGTTCCGGCCCGCTGGAGAAAAGGACCAAGAAAATGCACGTCAACAAATTCGGCTCGAAATCGATCGTCACTGCAATCCTGTGCGTCGGCCTGCTCTCCTGTTTTGCCGCCCCTGCGCGCGCCGAGGAGGTCAAGGCCGGCGATCTCGTGATCACGCAGGCATGGAGCCGCGCCACGCCAGGCGGCGCCAAGGTCGGTGGAGGCTACCTGACGATCGAGAACAAGGGCTCGGCGCCGGACCGGCTGATCGGCGGCTCGGCGGACGTCGCCGACAAGGTCCAGATCCACGAAATGGCCGTGAACAACGGCGTGATGACGATGCGTGCGCTCGACAAGGGGCTGGTGATCGAACCCGGCAAAACGGTCAAGCTGGCGCCGGGTGGCTATCATCTGATGCTGCTCGATCTCAAGCGTCCGTTGAAGCAGGGCGACAAACTGCCGGTCACCCTGGAGTTCGAAAAGGCCGGCAAGGTTTCACTCTCGCTCGATGTGCAGGGCATTGGGGCGCAAGGACCTGCCGGCGCGGACAGCCCCGGCGGCCAGATGGAGATGAAGAAGATGCCCGATCATTCCGGCATGAAGATGTGAGAGCGAAGGAACATCGCGAAGGCCGTTCGGCAACTTGCGAGCGTCCAAGCCCGGACCGTATTCCGGAAAAATCGCGCTGGAAGTCGATTTCGGCGTCCGGCGCGTCCGTCTGGCCCGCAAGGCTTTCAGGGAACTCCGGTCCTGACCGTTTTGCGCCTTGATCGCGGGATCGAGCGGATCGGCAAAGCAACCGGAAATGCGTTTTGCCGGCGGCTTTTTGCCGGTCGCCCTTGTGTTTTGGCACCCGATCCGGTTTCACTGCTGGCCTCCCGTGCCCGACCGATTCCTTTGGTGTAGCCATGCGATTATCGCGCTTCTTTCTACCGATCCTTAAAGAGAATCCGAAAGAGGCCGAGATCGTCTCGCACCGGCTGATGCTGCGCGCGGGCATGATGCGGCAGGAGGCGGCTGGTATCTATGCCTGGCTTCCGCTGGGCCTCAGGGTGTTGAAGAAGATCGAGCAAATCGTCCGCGAGGAGCAGGACCGCGCAGGCGCCCTCGAGCTTCTGATGCCGACGCTGCAGCTCGCCGATCTCTGGCGCGAGAGCGGCCGGTACGACGCCTACGGCCCGGAGATGTTGCGCATCACCGACCGGCACAAGCGTGAATTGCTGTACGGGCCGACCAACGAGGAAATGATCACCGAGATATTCCGCAGCTACGTCAAATCCTACAAGAGCCTTCCGCTCAACCTCTATCATATCCAGTGGAAGTTCCGCGACGAGCAGCGGCCGCGTTTCGGTGTCATGCGGGGGCGCGAATTCCTGATGAAGGATGCCTATTCGTTCGATATCGACGAGGCCGCGGCGCGGCGGTCCTACAACCGGATGTTCGTCGCGTATTTGCGTACCTTCGCCCGGATGGGGCTGAAGGCGATCCCGATGCGGGCGGAGACCGGCCCGATCGGCGGCGATCTCAGCCATGAATTCATCGTGCTCGCGGAGACCGGCGAGTCCGGGGTCTATTGCGACAGTGACGTGCTCAACCTGCCGGTGCCGGGCGAGGAGGTCGACTACGAGGGCGATCTGACCCCGATCATCAAGCAGTGGACCTCGGTCTATGCCGCGACCGAGGACGTTCACGACGCGGCGCGGTTCGACCGCGAAGTGCCGGCTGAAAAGAAGGTGCACACCAGGGGTATCGAGGTCGGCCAGATCTTCTATTTCGGCACCAAATATTCCGACACGATGAAGGCCCTGGTCGCCGGCGCCGATGGCGCCGAGGTCGCCATTCATGGCGGCTCCTACGGCGTCGGCGTCTCGCGCCTGGTCGGCGCCATCATCGAGGCCTGCCATGACGACGCCGGCATCAAATGGCCGGAAGCGGTCGCCCCGTTCAAGGCCGTCATCCTGAACTTGAAGCAGGGCTCGGAAGACACCGACGCCGCGTGCGAACAGCTCTACCGCGATCTCACGGCCAAAGGCGTTGAGGTCCTCTACGACGATACCGACCAGCGCGCGGGCGCCAAATTCGCCGCCGCCGATCTGATCGGCATTCCCTGGCAAATTCTTGTCGGCCCCAAGGGCCTCGCCGAGGGCAAGCTCGAACTGAAGCGGCGCAGCGACGGATCCCGGGAGAACCTCAGCCCGGGCGATGTCGTCGCACGGCTGGTTTCGTGAGGAATTTATCCACCGCGCGCGTCGTGAAGTCGGTCGCGACGGCTACAATTAGCCCGAATCGTGTGAAAATCGGGCTATGGATGAGGCCATGAGCGAACCAGTTCGAACTCCACCTTTCGCGCCATTCGAGTGGCTGCTGTCGGGACGCTATTTGCGGGCGCGTCGCAAGGAAGGCTTCATTTCCGTCATCGCCGGTTTCTCGTTTCTGGGCATCATGCTCGGCGTCGCCACGCTGATCATCGTGATGGCGGTCATGAACGGCTTCCGCAAGGAATTGCTCGACAAGATCCTCGGGCTCAACGGCCATCTCCTGGTGCAGCCGCTGGAATCACCGCTCACCGATTGGAAGGATGTCGCCGACCGCATCAACCAGGTCGCGGGCATTCGGCTTGCCGCGCCCGTGGTGGACGGACAGGCGCTGGCGTCCTCGCCGTTCAATGCCTCGGGCGTATTCGTTCGCGGCATCCGAGCCGACGATCTCAACAACCTCACCTCGATCGCCAAGAATATCAGGCAGGGCACGCTCGAGGGATTTGACGAAGGGCAGGGCGTCGCTATCGGGCGCCGGCTCGCCGATACGCTGTCGCTGCATGCCGGCGACAGCATCACGCTGGTGGCGCCGCGCGGGGCGGTGACCCCGATGGGCACGACGCCGCGCATCAAGCCCTACAAGATCGTGGCGGTGTTCGAGATCGGCATGTCGGAATATGACGCGAGCTTCGTGTTCATGCCGCTCCCGGAGGCGCAGGCCTATTTCAACCGCAACAATGACGTGACCGCGATCGAGGTGTTCACCACCAACCCCGACAAGATCGAGGCTTTTCGCAAGAGCGTGACCGAGGCGGCGGGTCGGCCGGTGTTCCTGGTCGACTGGCGGCAGCGCAATTCGACCTTCTTCAACGCGCTTCAGGTCGAACGCAACGTGATGTTCCTGATCCTCACCATGATCGTGCTGGTCGCCGCGCTCAATATCGTCTCCGGACTGATCATGCTGGTGAAGGACAAGGGTAGCGATATCGCGATCCTGCGCACCATGGGCGCCTCGCAGGGGGCGATCATGCGGGTGTTCCTGATCACGGGCGCCTCGATCGGCGTGGTCGGGACCCTTGTCGGCTTTCTGGTTGGCATGTTGATTTGCTTCAACATCGAGTCGATTCGGCGGTTTCTATCCTGGCTCACCAGCACGGAATTGTTCGATCCCACGCTCTACTTTCTTTCCAAGCTGCCGGCCGAAATTGATTTCGGCGAAACCAGCGCGGTCGTGATCATGGCGCTGACGCTGTCTTTCCTGGCGACGCTCTATCCATCGTGGCGTGCTGCTCGCCTCGACCCCGTCGAAGCGCTGCGGTACGAGTGAGGGACGGATGGAGCAGGGGGCGGAAGATGCACCGGTCGTTTATCTGCACGAGATAAAACGCCAGTACACCCAGGGCGCGACGACGCTGACCATCCTCAATGGCGCCAAGCTCGCGCTGTGGGCGGGGCAGTCGGTAGCGCTGGTGGCTCCGTCGGGCGCCGGCAAATCGACGCTGCTGCATATCGCGGGCCTGCTCGAAAGCCCCGACGAAGGTGAAGTCTATATCGGGGGAGCTCCGACGTCGGGCCTGTCGGATGCCGAGCGGACCCAGATCCGCCGCACCGAGATCGGCTTCGTCTATCAGTCGCACCGGTTGCTGCCGGAGTTCTCCGCGCTGGAAAACGTCATGTTGCCGCAGATGATCCGGGGCCTGAAACGGTCGGAGACCGTCAAGCGTGCCACCGAAATCCTGGCCTATCTCGGCCTCAGCGACCGCATCAAGCATCGGCCGGCGGAATTGTCGGGCGGCGAGCAGCAGCGGGTCGCGATCGCGCGCGCGGTCGCGAACGCGCCGCGGGCGCTGCTCGCCGACGAGCCGACCGGCAACCTTGATCCCCACACCGCCGATCACGTGTTCCAGGCCTTGATGCAGCTGGTGAAAGCCACGCGGGTGGCGATGCTGATCGCAACCCACAACATGGAACTGGCGGGCCGGATGGACCGGCGGGTGTCCCTGGTGGACGGCGAGGTCGTCGAACTGGACTAGCGCGACAAGCCCGGCGATCACGCAGGTTTACCGCCCCAGGGCCGCGAGCAGGCAGGCATTGATCCAGCTCAAGGCACTTTGCGAGAGTGGCGCTAATCAGCCACCATGTTCGACGTGGTGATCAGAAATCACAGCCCGACCAAATGGGAATGGCAACTTCGCGACGATCGCGGGAATGTCGTATCGCAGGGGCTGGAAAAGACCCGCGCGGCCGCGCAATACAAGGGGGCGTGCGCCCTGTTCCATGCCTTGCTGATCAGGGCGAGCCAGCGAGCTCTCTAAATCGATTGTCGATATCGTTGGCCGGGCGGGGGAGCCGCTGGTCAGCTGATTGTGACAGGCTTGCGGGCTGGAACAACGAGGGCCGGCGGAGCATAGTCTGCGTATGAGAAAGTCCGACCTCAGCTGTCCGCAATGCCACGCGGGGTACCGACGGGTCGAACTGGTTTCCCGCAAGGGGACCAAGGGCGAGTTCCGCTGCCTGCTGTGCAATCACGTCATCGAGGTACTCGACGGCGAAACCGACGTGGCCATCCGCCTCACGGTTCAGCCCGAAAAGACCTTCGAATGACCCCTCGCGTCGCGGGGGCCAGCGGCCAGTTGGCCCAGCCATGGTCTTTGGAGGTCCCCTTTTCGGGGCCGACCCACGACCGCCTCTTGGGTAGAGGGGCGAGTTCGCGGCTTGAACCGGTCCGCCAAATGCGCATATTTGCGGAATGGCCAGCGGCATATGGACGACCGAATATTTCACCTGCCCCAGTTGCGGGATGCCTTACTCCGCGACGAAAGAGCAGCATTCAGACAAGCATTCCGGCAGTTTCAACTGCAGGATTTGCGGGACCGAGGTCCACGCATGGTCCGGACCTTATGATTTCTTCGATTGGAAGTTCGATAAGGTGGAAGCGCCCGTTTTTGGGAAAAGGAAGTGACCGACAAGCGCCCAAATGGCGTGGGAGCCGATTAGCCTGGCTCGATCGTTGAGCCGACGGGCCAGAAGCCCCGACCCGCAATCCTGCGCCAGAAGGGCGTGGCAAGGGCTTTTGGGGGATTCCCAGAACAGTAGGAGCGTAAGCCCCTTTGGGTCCTCTTTGTTGGGCCGACCTGAATGGATCAGCCAAGAGTTAACCACAGGGTGCATTCTTCAAACTAACCCCCTGCCGCCCCTTGACCAAAGAACAAAAAGGGAACTATGTTCCTATTATGTTCACTTAATCAGGAGGCGGGCATGTTGAAGGTTTTCGTCGAGGAGGCCGCGGCGCTGGCGTCGATTGTGCTGTTCGTCGGAATGATCGCGGTCTGGGCGCAGTTGCTTCCCCAGCTCTGAATCTGTCGCCGCGAGGCATTGGCCGACCCGCGCATACCCGTTGGGGAAAAGAAGGATGGCGCCCGGCGACGGTGCCTTCCGCGTGGACTCATCCCGGCCGAGGCTTCACCATTGCGCGGCGTGAGTCGGCCTTTGAGGCGGCCTTGCGTTCCCTCAAGCCCAGTGACGACTGACCTCGACCATGTCCAAGCCCGCGGCGCCGGCGGCCAACGCCGGATTTGTCCATCTTCACGTCCATTCGGCCTATTCGCTGCTGAAGGGATCGATCAAGATCGCCAAGCTCGGCGAACTCGCGAAGGCGGACCGCCAGCCGGCGCTGGCGCTGACCGACACCGACAACATGTTCGGGGCGCTGGAATTCTCCGACAAGATGGCCGGCTACGGCATCCAGCCGATCATCGGCTGCGAACTGGCGATCGATTTCGGCGACCACGATCCCAACGCGCGCAATGCGCATGCGATCGGGCCGTCGCGGATCGTGCTGCTGGCGGCGCGCGAGCGCGGCTACAGGAGCCTGATGCGCCTCAATTCGCGCGCCTTCCTGGAAACCCCGGTGCATCAGGCGCCGCATATCAAGTTCGACTGGCTCGAGGGGGAGACCGAGGACCTGATCGCGCTCACCGGCGGCCCCGACGGGCCGATCTCGCTTGCGCTGCAGGCGGGTCATGCCGATCTCGCCGCAACGCGCTGCGAGCGTCTGGCGAGCCTGTTCGGCGACCGGCTCTATGTGGAGTTGCAGCGCCACAACGCCGACAAGGAGCGCCGCGTCGAGGGCGGCCTGATCGATCTCGCCTATGCGAGGGGCTTGCCGCTGGTCGCGACCAATGAGCCCTATTTCGCAAGCACCGACGACTACGAAGCCCACGACGCGCTGTTGTGCATTGCCGGCGGCAAGCTGATCGCCGAGACCGATCGCGAGCAGCTCACGGCGGATCATCGCTTCAAGACGCGCGCCGAAATGGCCGTGCTGTTTGCCGATATTCCGGAGGCGCTCGCCTCGACGGTCGAGATCGCCGAGCGGTGCTCGTTTCGCCCGATGACGCGCAAGCCGATCCTGCCGCGCTTTACGGTGGGCGCGGGCTCCGGCTCCGATGCCGCAGCCGAGGAAGCGGCGGAATTGAAGCGTCAGGCGGCGCAGGGCCTTGCCAATCGCCTGAGCGTGCACGGGCTGTCGCAAGGCAATACCGAAGAGGACTACGGCAAGCGGCTTTCCTTCGAGCTCGACGTCATCACCCGCATGAACTACGCGGGCTACTTCCTGATCGTCTCCGACTTCATCAAATGGGCGAAGGCGCAAGGCATTCCGGTCGGCCCGGGCCGCGGTTCGGGCGCGGGCTCGCTGGTGGCGTGGGCCTTGACCATCACCGACCTCGATCCGATCCGCTTCGGGCTCCTGTTCGAGCGCTTCCTCAATCCGGAACGCGTCTCGATGCCGGACTTCGATATCGACTTCTGCCAGGACCGCCGCGGCGAGGTGATCTCCTACGTGCAGCAGCGCTACGGCCGCGATCAGGTGGCGCAGATCATCACCTTCGGCACGCTGCAGGCGAGGGGCGTGCTGCGCGACGTCGGGCGCGTCCTGCAGATGCCTTACGGGCAGGTCGACAAGCTGACGAAACTGGTGCCGCAAAATCCGGCCGCGCCGGTGACGCTCGCGGCCGCGATCGAAAGCGAGCCGAAGCTACAGGCGTTTCGCGACGAGGACCCGGTGGTCGCGCGCGCCTTCGACATCGCCCAGCGCCTCGAGGGTCTCACGCGCCACGCCTCCACCCATGCCGCCGGCATCGTGATCGGTGATCGGCCGTTGAGCGAGCTCGTGCCGCTCTATCGCGATCCGAAATCCGACATGCCGGTGACTCAGTTCAACATGAAATGGGTCGAGCCGGCGGGGCTCGTGAAATTCGACTTCCTCGGCCTGAAGACGCTCACGGTTCTTGATGTCGCCGTGAAACTGCTCAAGCAGCGCGACATCGATGTCGATCTGGCGACCTTGCCGCTCGACGATCCCACCAGCTACCAGATGCTCGCGCGCGGCGATGTGGTCGGTGTGTTCCAGGTGGAAAGTCAGGGCATGCGGCGCGCGCTCGTCGACATGCGGCCCGACCGTTTCGAGGACATCATCGCGCTGGTGGCGCTGTATCGCCCCGGCCCGATGGCGAACATCCCGACCTATTGTGCGCGCAAGCACGGTGACGAAGAGCCGGAATATCTGCATCCCATGCTCGAGCCGATCCTGAAGGAGACGTTCGGCGTCATCATCTACCAGGAACAGGTGATGCAGATCGCGCAGGTGATGGCCGGCTATTCGCTCGGCGAAGCCGACCTGTTGCGCCGCGCGATGGGCAAGAAGATCCGATCCGAGATGGAGAAGCAGCGCGCAGGCTTCGTTGCCGGCGCGGTCAGGAATGGCGTGCCGAAAGGCCAGGCCGACACCATTTTCGAATTGCTCGCGAAATTCGCCGACTATGGCTTCAACAAGAGTCACGCCGCGGCTTACGCGCTGGTGTCATATCATACCGCCTATATGAAGGCGCACTACCCGGTCGAATTCCTGGCGGCGTCGATGACGCTGGAGCTCAACAATACCGACAAGCTGTCGGAGTTTCGCGCCGAGGCGCAGCGGCTCGGGATCAAGGTCGAGGCGCCCTCGGTCAATCGCTCGGGCGCGACGTTCGAGGTCAGCAACGGCACCATCTTTTACGCGCTGGCGGCGCTGAAAGGCGTCGGCCCGCAAGCCGTCGAGCTGATCGTCGAGGCTCGCCGCGACGGACAATTCAATTCGCTGGCCGATTTCGCTGCCCGGGTTAATCCGCGCGCGGTCAACAAGCGCGTTATCGAGAGCCTGGCTGCGGCTGGCGCGTTCGATACGCTCGATTCCAATCGGGCTCGCGTATTCGCAGGCGCAGAAGCGATCCTCTCGGCCTGTCAGCGCAGCCACGAGGCCGCGACGGTGGGGCAGAACGACATGTTCGGCGGGGCCGCCGACGCGCCGACCATCATGCTCCCGCAGGTCGAGCCATGGTTGCCGGCCGAGCGGCTGCGGCGAGAATATGACGCGATCGGTTTCTTCCTGTCCGGCCATCCGCTCGATGATTATGCCACCGCGCTGAAACGGCTGAGGGTGCAGTCCTGGGCGGAGTTCTCGCGCGCGGTCAAAACCGGCGCGACCGCAGGCAAGGTTGCGGCGACCGTGGTGTCGCGCATGGAGCGGCGGACCAAGACCGGCAACAAGATGGGCATCATCGGGCTGTCGGACCCGACCGGCCATTTCGAAGCCGTTCTGTTTTCCGAAGGGCTTGCCCAGTATCGCGACGTGCTGGAGCCGGGTGCCGCGGTGCTGTTGCAGCTCGGCGCCGAGCTGCAGGGCGAGGATGTCCGCGCCCGGGTGCTGCACGCCGAGCCGCTGGATGACGCCGCGGCGAAAACCCAGAAGGGACTTCGGATTTTCGTCCGCGATACCAAGCCGCTCGAATCCATTGCCAAGCGCCTGCAGATGCCCGAGGCAGGGCAGGGCGCACCGCCGTCCCGGGGTCCTCAGACAAAGCCGGCTCCTGCGCCCATGGGCGGCGCCGACGGCGACGTCTCGCTGGTGATGATGCTCGACCTCGAAACAGAGGTGGAAGTGAAGCTGCCGGGCCGCTTCAAAGTCTCGCCGCAGATTGCGGGCGCGATCAAGGCGGTATCAGGCGTGGTGGACGTACAGACGCTGTAACGACGGAAAGGATTTTCCGATGTGCGAGCGGTGCAGCCAGAATTCGATTCAGTGGTTCGAGCCTTCGCGGCGCAGCGTGCTTCGCATCGCGGCCTCGACGATCGGGCTGTTGGTGGCGAACGCGGCGGGTGCCAGGGAGATGAAGGCGCCGCCGAAGCCGCAAAACGTGTTGACGCCGGGTGCTTCCCTGGAACGCCTGCTGAAAGGAAATGCGCGCTATGTCGAGGGCGTATCGCTGCGTCACGACTTCAAACACGAGCGGGAAGCTTTGGCCGGCGGCCAGAACCCCTACGCCGCGATATTGAGCTGCGCGGATTCGCGTGTCGCACCCGAATACGCCTTCGACAGCGGTCGCGGCGATCTCTTCGTTTGCCGCGTGGCAGGCAATTTCGCCACCGATGAAACGATCGCCAGCCTGGAGTACGCCGTCGCCGAACTGGCTACGCCTCTGATTCTTGTTCTGGGTCACGACAGCTGCGGCGCGGTCAATGCGGCGATCAAATCGCTCAGGGACGGCACGACATTGCCCGGACACATGCCCTCGCTGGTCACGGGCATCGCGCCCGCCGTGAAGGCGGTATCGCAGCAGGCCGGCGGCACGCTTGCCAACGCCATCCGGCAGAACGTGATCGACAACGTCGCCAGGCTCAGCTCGGCAACGCCGATTCTGAGCGCGGCGGTTGAGCAGGGCAAGCTCAAGGTGGTCGGCGGCATCTATCGGCTCAGGGATGGCAGGGTGGAAATGGTCGGCTGATCCGCAGCCCACAATTCCGCCAACAGCACCAAAGCCGGAATTTCGGCGGGCCGGCCCCGCCGCCACGCGCCCCGCGGCCGGTCCCGGGAAATGGCGCCGAACGATCCAAAACGATGGGGGAGAGGGGCGGGTTAGCCCCCGGCAGGGGGATGACCGGCCTCCTTGCGCCTTTTGGAGCGGCTACGGTCGGGCGAGGGCGCGCGGCGCTCTGCAACCGGAAAAACTCGAACTCCCGGCTCCGGAATCGTGGCGTTGCGCTGCCGAATTCGTCTTTTGGGCGGCCAAAACGGCCATATTTCCTTGCTTCTCGCGAAAATCCGGCTATATACCGCGCCATCTCACACGGAAACATGGCTCAAAAGGCCGTCCGGTGGCAGCCGGGCCATAAGGCTCGTTTGCTCACACGTTTCCGGAGGAACCAACCGGAGAACTGAACGATGGCACTACCCGATTTCTCTATGCGTCAGCTGCTTGAGGCTGGCGTTCACTTTGGCCACCAGTCGCACCGCTGGAATCCGAAAATGGCGGATTACATTTTTGGTGCGCGCAACAACATCCACATCGTCGACCTCGCCCAGACCGTCCCGCTGCTGCATCGGGCGCTCCAGGCGGTCAGCGACACCGTCGCCAAGGGCGGCCGTATCCTGTTTGTCGGCACCAAGCGGCAGGCGCAGGATGGCGTCGCTGAAGCCGCCAAGCGCTCGGCGCAGTATTTCGTCAATTCGCGCTGGCTCGGCGGAACGCTGACCAACTGGAAGACGATTTCCGGCTCGATCAAGCGGTTGCGGCACCTCGATGAAGTGCTCAATTCCGGCGATGCCAGTGCCTACACCAAGAAGGAGCGGCTGACGCTGCAGCGCGAGCGCGACAAGCTCGATCGTTCGCTCGGCGGCATCAAGGACATGGGCGGCTTGCCCGACATGATCTTTGTGATCGACACCAACAAGGAAGACATCGCGATCCAGGAAGCCCAGCGGCTCAATATTCCCGTCGCCGCGATCGTCGATACCAATTCGGACCCGAAGGGTATCACCTACGTCGTTCCCGGCAATGATGACGCCGGTCGCGCGATCGCGCTGTATTGCGATCTGGTGGCCCGCGCGGCAATCGACGGTATCTCGCGTGCGCAGGGCGATGCCGGGATCGATATTGGCGCTTCCTCCCATCCCGTTCGCGAGGAAATCCGCACCGTGCCGCAATCGTCCGGCTTCCAGGGCCTCGCCGGGCCGCGGGGCGCTCCCGACGACCTCAAGAAGCTCACCGGCGTTTCCGGCGCGATCGAGAAGAAGTTCAACGACCTCGGCATTTTCCATTACTGGCAGCTTGCCGAACTCGATCACGATACGGCCCACCAGATCGGCGAAGATGTCGGTCTTCCGAGCCGGGCCGACGGCTGGGTGGCCCAGGCCAAGGCGATGACCGCGGAAGCGGAATAGCGATGAGCTGGCCGGGACGCCCGGCCAGCACATTCCAATTTACGACATTGCTGGTGGTGGATGGCGGCGAGGCGGCAAAGCCCGCGCTGCTACAGCCCTGACAGGCAGAGGACGTGGAACGATGGCGACAATTTCAGCGGCGATGGTCAAGGATCTGCGCGAGACCACGGGCGCGGGCATGATGGATTGCAAAGCCGCGCTTACCGAGAATGGCGGCGACATGCAGGCGGCGATCGACTGGCTGCGCAAGAAAGGTCTGTCGAAGGCGGCGAAGAAGGCCGGCCGGGTCGCGGCGGAGGGCCTGATTGGCGCGCTGACCGCCGGAACCAAGGGCGTCGTCGTGGAAGTCAATTCCGAGACGGATTTCGTCGCGCGCAACGGTCAGTTCCAGGGACTCGTCAAGATGATCGCCCAGGTTGCGCTCGACGTCGGCGCCGATATGGAAAAGATCAAGGCCGCCAAAGTCGGCAACGTGAGCGTGGAAACCGCCATCGCGGACGCAATCGCGACCATCGGCGAAAACATGACGTTGCGCCGTGCGGCTTCGCTCGAAGTGGGCAAGGGCGTGGTGTCGAGCTACGTGCACAACGCGGTGATCGAGGGCGCGGGCAAGATGGGTGTGATCGTGGCGCTGGAGTCGGCAGGAAAGACTGATGAACTGGCGACACTTGGCAAGCAGCTCGCGATGCATGTAGCGGCCGCCAACCCGCAGGCGCTGGATCCGGCCGGGCTCGACCCCGCCGCCGTCAAGCGCGAGAAGGACGTGCTCGCCGACAAATACCGTCAGCAGGGCAAGCCGGAGAACGTGATCGAAAAGATCGTCGAGTCCGGTCTGAAGACCTACTACAAGGAAGTCTGCCTGCTGGAGCAGGCCTCGATCCATGCCGAGCATGCCGGAAAGTCGGTCGCGCAGGCCGTGAAAGAAGCTGAGGGTAAGGTCGGCGCGCCGATCAAGGTGACCGGATTTTTGCGTTATGCTCTGGGCGAGGGAATCGAGCGGCAGGAAACCGATTTCGCAGCGGAAGTCGCGGCGGTTAGCGGCCAGAAGTAACCGCCCGAACGCGCTTTCGGCCTGTTTGCGCCGGGAGTTGCCGGGCGGGCTAGGGAAGGCGATTCGCAATGGCTGAGCCGGTCTATCGTCGCGTCGTGATCAAGCTCTCGGGCGAATACCTCGCCGGCGCGCAATCCTTCGGTATCGATCAGCCGACGGTCGACCGCATTGCGGGCGATCTCATCGCCGCCCGGCAATTGGGCACCGAAGTCGCGGTAGTGGTTGGTGGCGGCAATATCGTCCGCGGCGTCGAAGTCTCCTCGCGCGGCGTCTCGCGCCCGACCGGCGATACCATGGGCATGCTCGCCACCGTGATGAACTGCCTCGCGCTCGAGGCGGCGATCGAGCGCCGCGGGACGCCGGCGCGCACCCTGTCGGCGTTCGTCATGCCCCAGATCTCGGAGCTGTTCACGCGAAGTGCGACGCACAAATATCTCGCCGAGGGCCGAATCGTGCTGCTTGGCGGCGGAACCGGCAATCCGTTCTTCACCACCGACACCACAGCGGTGCTGCGGGCGGCTGAAATCGGCGCGCAGGCGGTGCTGAAGGCCACCAACGTCGATGGCGTCTACAGCGCAGACCCCAAAAAGGACCCCTCCGCGAGGCGATTTGACCGTCTGAGCCATTCCGAGGCGATCGAAGGCGGCTACAAGGTCATGGACGCCACCGCATTCGCGCTTGCCCGCGAGACGTCGCTGCCTATCATCGTGTTTTCGATCGCCGAGCCGGGCTCGATCGGCGCTATTCTGCGCGGCACTGGCCACGGCACTGTCGTCGCGGGCTGACCGGTCGGTGAAGCGCCCGGCGGGCGGGGAGCTGGTTGCCTCGACGAGCGGTATTCAAGAGGAGAGAGCGTTATGCCTACGGGTGGTTTCGATATCAACGAATTGAAGCGCCGCATGCAGGGCGCCACGCAATCTCTCAAGCACGAACTCGGCGGCTTGCGGACGGGCCGCGCCGCAGCTTCGATGCTGGAGCCGGTGCAGGTCGATGCCTACGGTACGCACATGCCGCTCAACCAGGTTGCGACGATCAGCGTGCCGGAGCCGCGCCTTCTTTCGGTGCAGGTGTGGGACAAGTCGATGGTCAAGGCGGTCGAGAAAGCGATCATCGACTCCAATCTGGGTTTAAGTCCTGCCACCGAAGGGCAGGTGCTTCGCCTGAGAATTCCCGAACTCAATGAAGATCGCCGCAAGGAATTGGTCAAAGTCGCCCACAAATATGCGGAGGCGGCCCGGGTCGCGGTCCGTCATGTCCGCCGCGATGGCCTCGACACGATCAAGAAGCTCGAAAAGAATCACGAGATTTCCGAGGACGATCAGGAGCGTCTGGCTGGTGACGTGCAGAAGGCAACCGACGGAACGATCTCGGAGATCGATCAGTTGCTTGCGGCCAAGGAAAAGGAAATCCTCACCGTTTAAGGCTATCTTTTTGTTTGAGCATGATCTTTTCGGAAAACCGGTTCCCACTTTGCGCTAACGTGGCCCCCGGGTCCGGATCGTGCTCTGAAGGATTGATTGATGTCGAATGCCGCTGCCCCTGCAACTGAGCGACCGGATCGAGCGGATGCTCCGTTGCATGTGGCGATCATCATGGACGGTAACGGACGCTGGGCAGCGGCCCGCGGTTTGCCGCGCGCCGAGGGGCATCGCCGCGGGGTCGAGGCGTTGCGCAAGGTCGTTCGCGCCTCAAGCGAACTCGGCATTCTCTACCTGACGATCTTCTCCTTCAGCTCCGAAAACTGGTCGCGTCCGGCGACCGAAATCGGCGACCTGTTCGGCCTGCTGCGGCGCTTCATCCGCAACGACCTGGCGACGCTGCATCGCGACGGTGTCCGGGTTCGGGTGATCGGCGAGCGCGAGGGACTGGAGCCCGACATCTGCGCGCTTCTGAAAGAGGCCGAAGACCTGACGCGGGACAATCATCGCCTCAATCTCGTGGTCGCCTTCAACTACGGGTCGCGGCATGAAATCGCCCATGCGGCGCAGCGGCTTGCGCGCGAGGTTGCGGAAGGAAAACGTGACCCTTCGTCGATCGACGCCGACACGCTTGGTCAATATCTTGACGCACCGGACATTCCCGATCCCGATCTGATCATTCGCACCAGCGGCGAACAGCGGCTGTCAAATTTCCTGATGTGGCAGGCCGCCTACAGCGAACTCGTATTTGTGCCGATGCACTGGCCGGATTTCGACAAGGCCGCACTTGAAGGCGCGATTGCCGAATATGCCAGACGGGAGCGTCGCTTTGGCGGTCTGGCCGCGAAAACCGGATCGTGACCGAAGGCGAAGCAGCAGCTGCGGCTACCGCCGAGCAGGGCGCGCGCAATCTTTTGATGCGCGTCGCAGCCGCGCTGGTGCTGGCTCCGCTTGCGATCGCCCTTGCTTATGCCGGCGGATGGCTGTGGGCCGGGCTTGTGACCCTGGCAGCGATCGGCCTCTATGTCGAATGGTTGACGATCGTGGCCACGCGCACGCCGCGCGTGCTGGCGGCTGGCGTTGCCGGGCTGGCGATTGCGGGCCTGCTTCTCGCAATGGGGCGGATCGATGCGTCGCTCCTCGTACTGGTGGTCGGCCTGGCCGGCGTTATCCTGCTTTCGCCGGAGCGGCGCCTTTGGATCGCGACGGGATTTGCGTATGCGGCCGCCGCCGAGGTCGCATCGATCGTGGTGCGTCTCGACCCGGTCAATGGATTTGGCGCGCTGCTCCTGATCCTTCTGATCGTGTGGGGGACCGACATCGGTGGCTTCTTTGCGGGCCGCCGCGTCGGCGGACCAAAACTCTGGCCGCGGGTCAGCCCAAAAAAGACCTGGGCAGGCGCGATCGGTGGTTTTGTGGCGAGCCTTGCGGTCGCCGCCGGATTTTCCGCTTTTGGTTTCGGCAAAACCGGGCCTGTTCTCCTGCTCGGCGCCGTGCTCTCGATTGCTTCCCAGCTTGGCGATCTTTTCGAGTTGGCCGTGAAACGACGATTTGGCGTCAAGGACTCCAGCCACGTCATTCCGGGGCACGGCGGATTGCTCGATCGTCTTGACGGGTTCGTTGCCGCCATCGTTCTGGCGGCGATTTTCGGGGTTTTGCGGGGCGGCGCGGATGGCGTCGGCCGCAGTCTTATGGTTTGGTGAGGGTCATGAGCGCAGTTCCTTTGCGTAACAACAAAGCCGCGGCCACGGCCGTTCGCTCCGTAACCGTGCTGGGCGCAACCGGCTCGATCGGCGACAGCACGATGGATTTGCTGCGGGCTTCGCGCGACCGCTATCGGGTCGAGGCGTTGACGGCGAATACCAATGTGCAAGGGCTGGCGAAGCTCGCACGAGAGTTTGGCGCGCGCTTTGCGGCCGTCGCCGATCCTGATCGCCTCGCCGAGCTGAAGGATGCGCTTGCGGGTACCCGCACCGAATGCGGTGCCGGCGAAAGTGCGGTGATCGAAGCAGCCGCCCGTCCGGCGGATTGGGTCATGGCGGCTGTCAGCGGCGCGGCCGGGCTGAAGCCCGCGCTCGCGGCCGTCGATCGCGGCGCTACCGTCGCACTTGCCAACAAGGAATGCCTTGTCTGCGCGGGTGATTTTTTCATGCAACGCGCGGCAAAGGCCGGGGCCTGCATCCTGCCGGCCGACTCAGAACATAACGCGCTGTTCCAGGCGCTCGGCTCCGGGAATCGGGATGAGCTGGTTCGCGTTATCATCACCGCATCGGGCGGACCGTTCCGGACCTGGGCCAGCGCCGATATCGAGCAGGCGACGCTGGCGCAGGCCTTGAAGCATCCGAACTGGAGCATGGGACAAAAGATCACGATCGACTCCGCATCGATGATGAACAAGGGTTTGGAGGTGATCGAAGCCTCGTGCCTGTTTGCGCTTGCGCCGGACGAGATCGATGTTCTGGTTCATCCGCAGTCGATCGTCCACGGGATGGTCGAGTTCTCGGATCGCTCCGTGGTCGCGCAACTGGGCGCGCCCGATATGCGCACGCCGATTGCGCATTGCCTCGGCTGGCCTGATCGGATTGTCGGGCCGGCGGCGAAGCTCGATCTTGCCAAGATCGGACAGTTGACCTTCGAGGCGCCGGATCTCGGAAGGTTCCCTGGACTTCGACTGGCCTACGATGCGCTGCGAACCGGCCGCGGCACGACCACAGTCTATAACGCCGCCAACGAGGTAGCGGTGGCTGCGTTTATTGGCGGGAAGATCAGGTTTGGCGCCATTGCACGGCTTGTCGAAGCGACGATGGAGGCCTGGATACGCGACGGCAACCTGGCGCAGCTGACGTCCGCGGATGATGCCATCGCTGTTGACCATAATGCGCGAAATAAGGCGGTCACCCTATTGCCTCAAATTGCCTTAAAGGCATCCTAGAATCTTGGGGGCAGGGCTTTTGGCTCTGGTTGAGGGGAATTGAATGTCCGAGTTTTTTCTACACAGTTTCAATGTGTTAAGCCATGGGCTGGTCGGTTACATCGTTCCCTTCTTGTTTGTGCTCACGATCGTCGTTTTCTTCCACGAGCTGGGTCATTTTCTGATTGCCCGCTGGGCGGGCGTCAAGGTGTTAACCTTTTCGCTCGGCTTCGGGCCGGAACTGGCCGGCTTCAACGACCGGCATGGAACGCGATGGAAGATCTCGGCCGTCCCGCTCGGCGGCTACGTCAAGTTCTTCGGTGATGACAGCGAAGCCTCCACGCCGTCGACCGAGACGCTCGACAGGATGACCGAGGAAGAGCGTGCCGGCTGCTTTCACTACAAGAAGGTTGGTCCGCGCGCGGCGATCGTGGCGGCCGGTCCGATCGCCAATTTCCTTCTGGCGATCGTGATCTTCACCTGCCTCTTCACGTTTTTCGGAAAGCCAAGCACGACGGCGCGCGTCGACAAGGTGGAGGCGGGCAGTGCTGCGGCAGTCGCCGGTTTTCAGGTCGGCGACGTTGTGACGGCTATCGACGGTCAAGCAATCGGAAGTTTTTCCGACATGCAGCGAATAGTAAGCGTTCGGGCCGGCGAGCAGCTCGCGTTTACGGTCAAACGCGGCGATGCCATTGTTCAGCTGCGTGGCACGCCCGAGCTTAAAGAAGTGAAAGACCCGTTCGGCAATGCTCATCGCCTTGGTGTGCTGGGCATTACCCGCCAGACATCGGCCGGTGACGTGACCACTGAGCGCGTGGACCCCGCCACCGCGCTCTGGCTTGGTGTCAAGGAGACCTGGTTCGTTGTCGATCGGACACTGGCGTATATCGGCGGTGTCTTTACGGGACGCGAAGCGGCCGACCAGGTTGGAGGTCCGCTCCGAATCGCCCAGATTTCAGGCCAGGTCGCCACCATCGGTCTGGCCGCGCTGGTGCAATTGGCCGCCGTGCTCTCGATCTCTATCGGATTGCTAAACCTTTTTCCGGTACCCTTGCTGGATGGCGGTCATCTTTTGTTCTACGCAGTGGAGGCTGTGCGGGGGCGCCCATTGTCCCCAAGAGCGCAGGAGGTGGGGTTCCGAATCGGGCTGGGGCTGGTGCTGATGCTGATGGTGTTTGCCACCTATAACGACATCCTGCACCTCGCCGCATCGTGAAGCGGCTTTTTTATGACGTGGCCGATAGGCAACGTCTTGGAATGAAAATGAAATCGCGTTGCCACATAACGTTTGCCGGCTTGGCAAAATTGGTTACAAGCAGGTCAAGCGATGAGAATCTGTCGGCTCGTAGGGGTGCGGGCCGGCCTTGGAATTGTAAGGGCGCTCTGCGCATGAATGTTGGAATGCGGGTCCGGGGGGGCTTGTCGGCCGCCCTGATTATGTTCGCGATGCCGGTTGCCGCCACGTTTGCGGTTGGGCTGGTGTCGTCGTCGGCTCTCGCGCAGACGGTGGACTCGATTCAGGTCGAGGGTAACCGGCGGGTCGAGGTCGCAACCATCCGGTCCTACTTCAAGCCGGGTCCCGGCGGACGTCTGGATCAGGGAAATATCGATGACGGCCTGAAAGCCTTGATCGAGACCGGCCTCTTCCAGGACGTGAAGATCAACCAGGCGGGGGGGCGCCTCGTGGTCACCGTGGTCGAAAACCCGGTGATTGGACGCGTTGCCTTTGAGGGCAACAAGAAGATCAAGGACGAACAGCTTACCTCGGAAGTTCAATCCAAGCCGCGCGGCACGCTGTCACGTCCCGTGGTGCAGTCGGACGCCCAGCGTATTGCCGATATCTATCGCCACGCCGGCCGTTATGACGTGACCGTGGTTCCCGAAATCATCGAACAGCCGAACAACCGCGTCGATCTGATTTTCACGATTACCGAGGGTAACAAGACCGGCATCAACTCGATCGAGTTCGTCGGCAATACCACCTATTCGGCATATCGCCTGAAGGATGTCATCAAGACGCGCGAATCGAATCTGCTGAGCTTCCTTGGAGGCAGCGACGTTTACGATCAGGACCGGATCGAGGCCGATCGCGATCTGATTCGCCGTTATTATTTGAAGCACGGTTTTGCCGATGTGCAGGTGGTGGCCGCGCTCACGGAATACGACCCGCAGCGCAAGGGCTTCCTCGTCACCTTCAAGATCGAGGAGGGCCAGCAGTATCGGGTTGCCTCGGTCAATTTCCAGTCCAGCATTCCCTCGCTCGACGGAAATGCGCTCAGCCGCTTCTCGCGTGTCTCCGTCGGGTCGCTCTACAACGCCGAGGCGCTGGAGAAGTCGGTCGAGGAAATGCAGATCGAGGCGTCGCGAAGGGGGTTCGCGTTCGCGGTCGTGCGTCCGCGCGGTGATCGCAACTTCGAGGCGCATACCGTCTCGATCGTCTTTGCCATCGACGAGGGTCCGCGTACCTACATCGAGCGCATCAATGTCCGCGGCAATACCCGCACCAGGGACTACGTGATCCGCCGTGAATTCGATCTTTCCGAGGGAGACGCGTATAATCGCGCGCTGGTGGATCGCGCCGAACGTCGCCTGAAGAACCTCGATTTCTTCAAGAGCGTGAAAGTCTCGACCGAACCGGGGTCGTCGAGCGATCGTGTAATTCTCAACGTCGAGCTTGAGGAGAAATCCACCGGCGACTTCTCGGTGTCCGGCGGTTATTCGACCACGGACGGCCCGCTCGCCGAGGTCAGTATTTCCGAACGTAACTTGCTTGGCCGCGGCCTGTATGGGAAGGCGTCGGTGACTTACGGTGAGTTCGCGCGCGGCATCTCGCTTTCGTTTGTCGAGCCCTACTTGCTCGATTACCGTGTCGCACTTGGCCTTGACACGTATTATCGCGAGCAGCTTCCCAACTACTTTATCTCGTATGGCACCAAGACCATCGGCTTCAGTCCGAGAATCGGGCTCACGCTGCGTGAAGATCTAAGCCTGCAACTGCGCTATTCGATCTATGAGCAGGAAATCACGCTGCCGGGCTTTCTGAACAATTGTAACAACAATCCCGCAAACGGCTTGCCCTTTAATCCGTCCCCGGCATGGGTGGCCGCAAACGGAGCTTCGGCTGCGATGGCTCTCGGCGCGGTCGACACCATGGGCATGGGCCTTTGGTGTTACGGCGATGGCGAAGCTTCGCTGCCGGTTCGCAAGGAACTTGCCGCCGGTGCAGCAATCACGTCCGCTCTCGGTTATTCGCTGGACTACAATACGCTGGACAACAACAAGAACCCCACCGACGGTTTGCTTATTGATTTCAGGCAGGACTTCGCCGGCGTCGGCGGCAACGTGACCTATCTGAAATCCGCGATGGATGCGAAATACTACACGCCGCTGGTTGCCGATATCGTCGGGTTGATCCACATCCAGGGAGGCATTCTGAACCAGGTCGGCAACAATCCCATCCGGATGCTGGATAATTTCCAGATGGGACCGAATCTCGTCCGCGGCTTTGCCCCGAACGGTATCGGCCCGCGTGATATCAATCCTTATGGAACGCAGGACGCGCTCGGCGGCACCCGGTACTGGGGCGCTTCGCTTGAACTGCAGATGCCGTTCTGGTTCCTGCCGAAGGAAATGGGTTTGAAGGGCGCGGTCTACGCCGATGCCGGCGGACTGTCTGATTACCAGGGACCGACGAACTGGAATTTGACCGGCGAAGTCAATGTGCCCGGTTGTATCCCTCCGATCAACAATCCGAAGCTGGCTCCCGCGCCTGGAACATGCTTGGGACTGCAGATGGACAACTCCAATATTGTCCGTACGTCGGTGGGTGTCGGCCTGATATGGCAGTCGCCATTTGGACCGCTGCGTTTCGATTATGCGGTGCCGATTACCAAGGGCCCGCATGACTGGGTGCAGCAATTCATGTTTGGCGGCGGGACACAGTTCTGAGTTCGATCACCGGCCGGACCGCGACGGGTGGAATGGCGCAACCTGTTTTCTTTGAGCAACCGCCTTTGTCGACGCTGGCAGATTTCGCCGCGTTGACGAAGGCGGTGTTGGTCGATGGGGCGCGAGGCGGTCAGAAGATCAAGGGGCTGGCTTCGCTCGACGAAGCCGGCCCGATGCACCTGACGTTTTTCGACAATCTGAAATATGCCGATCAGCTTGCTGCGACGAAGGCAGGGGCTTGTCTGGTCAGTAAACGCTTCGAACAGAGCGTTCCGCCTGACGTCGCGGTTTTGCGCGTGGACCATCCTTTCCGCGAATTCGTCAAGGTCGCGCGGAAACTTCACGGCGACGCCCTTCGCCCCCAATCCTGGGTTGGCAATACCGGCATCGCGGCCTCGGCGGTCATCGATCCGACGGCGCATCTGGAAGACGACGTGATTGTCGATCCGCTCGCCGTGATCGGTCCAAACGTCGCGATCGGTGCGGGGACGATTATCGGCGCGGGGGCGTTGATCGCAGCCAATGTCAGGATCGGGAGGGATTGCAACGTCGGCGCGCGATCCGCCATCCAATGCGCGCTGATCGGCAATAATGTCCTCATCCATCCCGGCTGCAGCATCGGGCAGGATGGTTTTGGGTTCGTTTTCTTCGGCCCGGATGGCCACCTCAAGGTCCCGCAAACCGGCCGTGTCCTGATCCAGAACGATGTGGAAATCGGCGCGGGGACGACCATCGACCGTGGCAGCTTGCGTGACACCGTGATCGGCGAGGGCACGAAAATCGACAACCAGGTCCAGATCGGCCACAATGTGACGATCGGGAGGCACTGTCTGCTGGCGGCCCAGATCGGCGTGGCCGGCAGTGTGACGATTGGCGACAATGTGGCGTTGGGGGCCAAGGTGGGCATCAACAACCATCTTCATATCGGCGATGGCGCCCAGGTAACGGCGATGAGCGGGGTCAAGGACGACATTCCGGCGGGCGGGCGCTGGGGTGGGTTCTTTGCGAAACCGACCCGGCAGTGGTTCAAGGAGATCATCGCGGTGGAGCGTCTGGTGCGCGACGGTTCGACCGATCCGAAGGGTGAGGGACGGGAGTGATGGAGGAGGCATCGGTCAGGTTTGCGCTCGTGGATATCAACGAGATCCTCAAGACGCTTCCGCACCGCTATCCCATGCTGCTGATCGACCGGGTGGTCAATATCCGGAGCGATTACAGCGGTATCGGCATCAAGAACGTCACCTTCAATGAGCCGCCATTTCTCGGACATTTCCCCGAGCGCCCGGTTTATCCCGGCGTAATGATGATCGAAGCCATGGCGCAGACCGCCGGCGTCATCGGGATCAAGTCGGTCGAAGGCACCGAGAAGCCGCGCGCGGTTTATTTCCTGACCATCGACAAGTGCAAATTCCGCAAACCTGTGATGCCCGGCGACACCGTCGAATATCACATGCGCAGTATCGGCAGGCGAAAGGCGATGTGGTGGTTTCACGGCGACGCCAAGGTGAACGGCGCGACAGTCGCCGAAGCCGACGTTGGGGCAATGCTGACCGATTGACGGGGGCGGACTTCCGCGGGCGATTGCCGCGGGTTTCTCTGGAGAGCCGTGCGGCTTTCGGCTTCAGTCGACACGACGGAAATTCTGTGTTCTGGTTTCCAGGGCTTGGAAGCATCAGATGCGAACCGCGATGACAGTCGCCGTTTCGGCGGTACTAATGGTTGTCCTGAACGGCCGCGCCGAAGCCGGCAAGACATGCATTTCCAAAGCCACTGAGGCGCTGCCGCGCATCGAAGGCCTGGTGGTCAAGAAATCCCGGACGCGTCCGGTGTCGCCTGCGATTCTGGCTACGTGGAAGGGCCAGTCCCGGCCGGTCATCATCGACCTGGATATTGAGACTGCGGGAGAGGCGGAAACTTATTCCTATATGTGCGTGGTTACGCAAGGGGCCCCCTTCGTGCAGCGCACGATGAATTAATCGACGGGCCCTTCAGCAAGGCGTAGTTCGTCCGAAGCCCTTTTCTCAATCCTCGCCCTTGATCGGCTCACCCGCCGACTTTCGAATTTCGCCGATGGCAATGAATGTGAGCACTGCAAGGACGGTAAGTCCTATCATCATCGCGCTACCTCGTAAGATCTCCCGGCGTCATGATTGTAGGGACGGGGTGAACACTTTTCGCGCTCAAATGATGCTCATGCGTCTCGAAGTTTAAGCATGGCCGGGCACAAGCAATGGGCATCGATACCGTTCTTCTCAAGCCAACTGGCGATGTCGCCGCGACCTGGTCCGAACCATTTACCGCGGTTGATTCTTCCGGCGCGTCAGGTCAGGCCCGGGGGCGGGATCAAGGTCATCAAACGTCACTGGACAGCACCCGTAGCCCGCGCTAACCACTGAAAAATCAAACGATTTACGCCCAACCCCGCCAACGATACGAGACCCTTCGATGAGCACGATCGATCCCACGGCGCGGATTGAAGATGGCGCTGTGATCGGCGAGGGCACCTCGATTGGTCCTTACTGCATCATCGGCAGCCACGTCGTGATTGGCGCGAACTGCAAACTGATCGCGCATGTCCACATCACCGCGCAAACCACCATCGGCGCCGGTTGCACGATCTATCCCTTCGTCTCATTGGGGACACCGCCACAATCCCTGAGTTATCGCGGCGAACTTACCAGGCTTCAGATCGGTGAGGGCTGCACCATTCGGGAATCGGTCACCATGAACGCCGGGACCGTCGCCGGTGGCGGCATCACCCGCGTCGGCGACCGCGGCTATTTCATGAACTGCAGCCATGTGGGGCACGATTGTCAGGTCGGTAACGATGTGATCTTCGCAACCTCGGCTACGCTAGGCGGTCACTGCGAGATCGGCGATTTTGTTTTCATCGGCGGCTTGTCCGCGGTGCATCAATTCACGCGGATCGGGCCGCAAGTGATGGTCGGCGGAGTCTGCGGGGTTCGAGGTGACGTAATTCCATTCGGGCTCGTCAACGGCCAGTACGCCCGCCTCGAAGGCCTCAATATTGTCGGCATGAAGCGCCGCAAGTTTACCCGAGAGCGGCTTGCCACCGTGCGGTCGTTCTATCAACAGCTGTTCCATGGACCCGGCATGTTCGCCGAAAGGCTGAGCGCCGTGCAGCCTTTGGCGAGCACCGATCCTGCGATCGCGGAGATCCTGGCCTTCATCGGCGACGGCAAGCATCGCGCCTTGTGCCTTCCGGCCGATCAGCGCGACAAAAATTGATTACGGGGGCCGCCGTAGCCATGACATCAGCGGCTTCAGGGATTTCGTCGCCGGTTGGAGTGATCGCGGGAGGCGGCGTCATGCCTTTTGCGGTCGCGGATTCCCTGACCGCCCGTGGCATCGATTCCGTCGTGTTCGCGCTCAAGGGCGCATGCGATCCGGTGGCTGCGGAGCGCTTTCGCCATCACTGGATATCGGTCGGTCAATTCGGCAGGGCCGAGAAGCTGTTCCGCGCCGAGAACTGCCGGAATCTGGTTTTCATTGGCACGCTGGTGCGGCCGGCATTGTCGGAAATTCGCATCGATTGGGGAACGATTCGCGTTATCGGACGGGTGTGGGCGGCTTTCCGGGGCGGCGACGATCATCTGCTGTCGGGGATAGGCCGCATCCTCGAACAGGACGGCTTCCGGATGGTCGGAATCAAGGATGTCGCGCCGGATCTGCTGATGCCCGAGGGATGCGTCACCCGGAAGTCGCCGGATGAAAATGCTGCGGCCGACATCGCCAAAGGGCGTGACGTGCTGCGCGCGCTCAGCCCCTTCGACATCGGCCAGGCCGTCATTGTGATCGACGGTCACGTGGTTGGGGTCGAGGACATCGAAGGTACCGACGGATTGCTGGCGCGCATAGCGCGCTTGCGCGCAGAGGGCCGCATTCGGGCCAAGACCGCGCGCGGCGTTCTGGTGAAGGCCCCCAAGAGTGGACAGGATTTGCGCTTCGACCTTCCGACCGTTGGGGCGCGCACGGTCGAGGGCGCCAAGGCGGCTTCGCTTGCCGGGATAGCGATCGTCGCCGGCAACACCATTGTCGTCGAGCCACAGACCATGATCGAGTCCGCGGACGCCGCGGGTCTTTTCGTCACCGGTTTGCCTGCGTGACGCCGGCCCGGGCAAGCGGCGATGTCGCGCGGAGGATTTTCCTGATCGCGACCGAGGAATCGGGCGACCGGCTTGGCGCCCAATTGATGAAGGTGTTGCGCCAGCGCCTTGGCGGCGCGGTGCGGTTCGAGGGTGTCGGCGGCCAGTCGATGGCTCGCGAAGGCATGACGTCGCTGTTTCCGATCGAAGAACTCTCGATCATCGGCCTTGCGGCGGTCGTCAAGCAGTTACCGAAGGTGTTGCGCCTTATCCGGGAAACCGTTGGCGCGGTCATGCGGGCGCAGCCCGATATCCTCGTGATCATCGACAGCCCTGATTTCACCCATCGGGTGGCAAAGCGCGTCCGGGCCCGCGACCCCGCCATCCCGATCATCGACTACGTTTCGCCCTCGGTCTGGGCCTGGCGCCCCGGCAGGGCGCGCGCCATGCGCGCCTATATCGATCACGTGCTCGCCCTGCTGCCCTTCGAACCCGAGGAATACCGCAGGCTGCAGGGCCCGCCCTGCAGCTATGTTGGCCATCCCCTCACTGAGCAGCTCTCAACGCTCAGGCCCGGTGTCGAGGACCAAAAGCGCCGGAACGAAGCGCCGCCGGTACTTCTGGTGTTGCCGGGAAGCCGCCGCAGCGAGATCAGGCATCATATGGCGGTGTTCGGTGAGGCGCTGAGCCGGCTGCAGGCCGAAGGCGTGGCGTTCGAGTTGATCCTGCCCACCATGCCCCATTTGCTGGAGGCGGTCCGGGAGGGCGCAAAGAGCTGGAAGGCGGAGCCGCGGGTCGTCGTGGGCGAGCAGGAAAAACGGGCGGCATTCCGGATGGCGAGCGCGGCGCTCGCCAAGTCGGGCACCGTGACGCTTGAGCTTGCCATCGCAGGGGTGCCGATGGTCACGGCCTACAGGGTGGGGGCCGTTGAGGCGTGGTTCCTGCAACGCGCGATCAGCGTGAAGTCGGTGATCCTGGCTAACCTTGTGGTGGGCGAGAATGTGGTTCCGGAGTTCCTGCAGCAGGATTGCACGCCGGAAAAACTGTCGGGCGCGCTGCGCGAGATCCTGATGGACTCTCCGCTACGGCAGCGGCAGGTCGAAGCCTTTGCAGGGATCGGCGAGATCATGTCGACCGGCAACCAGCCGCCGAGCGTGCGCGCGGCAGACATCGTGCTGGCCACCTTGCGAAAATCCCGGGGCGCGGCCTAGAGCATGATCCGGAAAAGTGGACACCGGTTTTCCCTCGCGACAAACGCGGAACGCGTTTGCGCGGAGATCATGCTCAAACAAAAAGATAGAGCGCGATGACGATTCAACGAAACGTCATCCCGCTCTAGGCATCAACCGCTGGGGAAGCCGGACACGTGACGCGTCCGGCTTCTGAAGCCTCATTATTTGCGGTTGTTGATGGCGACGTAATCGCGGCGCGTGACACCGGTATAAAGCTGCCGCGGGCGGCCGATCTTCTGCTGCGGATCCTCGATCATTTCGCTCCATTGGCTGATCCAGCCGACGGTGCGGGCGACCGCGAACAGCACGGTGAACATCGAGGTGGGGAAACCCATCGCTTTCAGCGTGATGCCCGAATAGAAATCGACGTTCGGGTAGAGCTTGCGATCGATGAAATACTGGTCGCTCAGCGCGATCTTTTCCAGTTCCAACGCTACCTTCAGCATTGGATCGTCGCCATGGCCGGTTTCCGCCAGCACCGCGTGACACATCTTCTGCATGATCTTGGCGCGTGGATCGTAGTTCTTGTACACGCGATGGCCGAAGCCCATCAGGCGAACTTCGCTGTTTTTGTCTTTCACCTTCTTGATGAAATCCGGAATCTTGTCGACCGAGCCGATATCGGACAGCATCGCCAGCGCCGCCTCGTTGGCGCCGCCATGCGCGGGGCCCCACAGGCAGGCGATGCCGGCGGCGATGCAGGCAAACGGATTGGCGCCGGACGAGCCGGCGATACGCACCGTCGATGTCGAGGCGTTCTGCTCATGGTCGGCATGCAGGATGAAGATCTTGTCGAGCGCGTCGGCGAGAACCGGGTTGATCTTGTAGTCCTCGCACGGCACCGCGAAGCACATGTTCAGGAAATTTTCGGCGAAGCTCAGCGAGTTTTTCGGATAGATGAACGGCTGGCCGATGGTGTATTTGAATGCCATCGCGGCGAGCGTCGGGATCTTCGCGATCATGCGCATCGACGCGATCATGCGCTGCCGCGGATCGTTGATGTCGGTGGAGTCGTGATAGAACGCCGCCAGCGCGCCGACCGAGGCCACCATGACGGCCATCGGATGGGCGTCGCGGCGGAAGCCCTGGAAGAACCGCGCCATCTGCTCGTGAATCATGGTGTGGTGGATGACGCGGTTATCGAAATCGGCCTTCTGCGTCTTGGTCGGCAGTTCGCCGTAGAGCAGCAGGTAGCAGGTCTCCAGGAAGTCGCCGTGTTCGGCGAGCTGTTCGATCGGATAGCCACGGTATTCGAGGATGCCGGCGTCGCCGTCGATGTAGGTGATCTTCGACTGGCAACTGCCGGTGGAGGTGAAGCCGGGGTCGTAGGTGAACATCCCCGACTGCGCGTAAAGTTTGGCGATGTCGATGACATCGGGCCCGACGGAGCCGCTCAGAATCGGGAAATCATAGGTCTTGTTGCCTACCGTCAGTGTTGCGGTTTTATTGTGGGATGTTGCGTCCATCGTGAAGTCCCCGATGAGATCGTTGCAAAGGCCGGCCGTCGCGCGGGCCATGCCGATGGCATGACGAGGGAGGCCGGGTAGTGTAAAGACACCGGCCAAATGCCTAGCTTATTGCAGTGTGCGCTGCAAGATGGCGACGGCTGGGCTTCAGGCAGGGATCTGATCGCCGAGCCGGGCGAGGCATTCCTGCCGCCCGAGCACCGCCAGTACGTCAAATATCCCCGGTGAAGTCGTGCGTCCGGTCAGGGCGGCCCGGAGCGGCTGGGCGACCGCGCCAAGCTTGAGGCCGTTCTGGTCGGCGAATGCCCGCATCGCGGCCTCGGTGGTTTGCGCTGTCCAGTCCGTGACCGTCTCAAGGGCGGCCCGAAGCCTGCCGATCAACTCCCGGTTTTCCGGCGTCAGCACGGCTGCCGCCTTCGGCTCGATCGCGAGTGGCCTGTCGGCAAAGATGTAATACGCGCTGTCGATCAACTCGATCAGTGTTTTGGCGCGCTCCTTCAGGCTCGGCATCGCCTGCAGCAATTGCGCGCGCGTGGTTTCGTTGAGCTTGGCCTTGAGGTCGGGACCGTTGGGGACATAATCCAACACCCCGACGAACATGTTCACGAGGGATTGATCGTCGGAATGACGGATGTAGTGCCCGTTGAGGCTTTCCAGCTTGGCGAAATCGAAGCGCGCGGCCGAGCGGCCTACGCCAGGCAGGTCGAACGCGGCGATCATTTCCTCGGTCGAAAATATCTCCTGGTCGCCGTGGCTCCATCCGAGCCTGACCAGGTAGTTGCGTAGTGCTGCCGGCAAGTATCCCATGGCCCGGTAGGCATCCACGCCCAGCGCGCCATGACGTTTGGAGAGCTTCGAGCCATCGGGCCCATGGATCAGGGGAATATGGGACATGCTGGGAATGGCCCAGCCGAGCGCATCGTAGATCTGCTTCTGGCGGGCGGCATTGATCAGGTGATCGTCGCCGCGAATGACATGCGTGACGCCCATGTCGTGGTCGTCGACCACGACGGCGAGCATGTAGGTCGGATTGCCGTCACCGCGCAGCAGCACGAGATCGTCGAGGTTTTCGTTCTGCCAGACCACGCGGCCCTGAACCTGATCCTCGATCACGGTCTCGCCCGTCTGGGGCGCCCGTAGCCGGATCGTGGGCTTCATGCCGGAGGGGGCTTCGGAAGGGTCGCGGTCGCGCCACAGGCCGTCGTAGAGGCGCGTACGGCCTTCGGCGCGGGCCTTCTCGCGCATCGCCGCGAGTTCCTCTGAAGTAGCGTAGCAGCGATAGGCCTTGCCGCTGGCCAGCAGGGCCTCCGCAACCTCGCGGTGGCGTGCGGCGCGGCTGTACTGGTAAATGACCTCGCCGTCCCAATCGAGTTCGAGCCACCGCAACCCATCCAGGATCGCGGCGATGGCCGGTTCGGTTGACCGCTCCCGGTCGGTATCCTCGATGCGCAGCAGCATCTTGCCGCCGCGGCCGCGCGCGTAAAGCCAGTTGAATAGCGCCGTACGGGCCCCTCCTATATGGAGGAAGCCGGTCGGCGAGGGAGCAAAGCGCGTGATGATTGGTTCGGTCATTTACGGCGATAGCGGGGAAAGCGGGATACGCCCTGACGGCGCGGGAGGTGTATAGCAGGAACCGGCCATAACTAAAGCCTTCCTTGGGACGAGCGGATTTGGCAGATAGACCATTGATTCCCGAACAGGAAACAAGAATGACCATAGAACCGGTGGCGGCAGAAGCGGGGCGCGATTTCATTCGCGACATCGTCCAGGCCGATCTCGACGCCAAAAGACACAGCCTGATCGTGACGCGCTTTCCGCCGGAGCCGAACGGTTACCTGCATATCGGCCATGCCAAGTCGATTGCGCTCAATTTCGGCATCGCGCAGGAATTCTCCGGGCGCTGCCACCTGCGGTTCGACGATACCAATCCGACCAGGGAGGAGCAGGAATATATCGATTCAATTCAGGCCGACGTGAAGTGGCTGGGATACGACTGGGGAAAATACCTGTTCTATGCCTCGGATTATTTCGAGCAGCTCTACGAATGGGCGGAAGGCCTCATTCGCGCCGGCCTTGCCTATGTCGACGACCAGTCGCAGGAGGAAATCAGGATCCGGCGCGGCACGCTCACCGAACCCGGCCAGAACAGCCCGTTTCGCGACCGCCCGGTGGACGAAAACCTCGACCTGTTTCGCCGCATGAAGGCGGGCGAGTTCCCGAACGGCGCGCGCGTGTTGCGCGCGAAGATCGATATGGCTTCCGGCAATATCAACCTGCGCGACCCCGTGCTCTATCGCATCCTGCACGCCACACACCCGCGCACCGGCGACAAATGGTCGATCTATCCGAGTTATGACTATGCCCACGGGCAGTCGGACGCGATCGAGGGCATCACGCACTCGATCTGCACGCTGGAATTCGAGGACCACCGTCCGCTCTACGACTGGCTGCTCGGCAAGCTGCCGGTGCCTTCGAAGCCGCATCAGTACGAGTTCGCGCGCCTCAATCTGACCTATACGCTGCTCTCGAAGCGGGTGCTGACCGAACTCGTGCGCGGCGGCCATGTCGCCGGCTGGGACGACCCGCGGATGCCGACGATTGCCGGATTGAAGCGGCGCGGGGTGCCGCCGGCGGCGGTCCGGGAATTCGTCAAACGCATTGGCGTCGCCAAATCCAACAGCGTCGTCGATGTCGGCATGCTCGAATTCTGTATCCGCGAAATCCTCAACAGGACGGCGCAGCGGCGGATGGCGGTGCTGCGGCCGCTGAAGCTCGTGATCGAGAACTACCCGGAAGGCCAGGTCGAGGAGATCGAGGCCGTGAACCATCCGGACGACCCGGCCGCCGGGACCCGCCGCATTGCGTTTGGCCGCGAGCTCTACATCGAGCGCGACGATTTCATGGAAAACCCGCCGAAGAAGTTTTTCAGGCTCTCGCCCGGCACTGAAGTTCGGCTCCGTTACGCGTATTTCGTCACCTGCCGCGAGGCGGTCAAGAATGCCGCCGGCGAGGTGATCGAGTTGCGCTGCACGTACGATCCGGCCACCCGAGGCGGCAACGCGCCCGATGGCCGCAAGGTCAAGGCCACGATGCACTGGCTGCCGGCGGCGCAGTCCAGGCAAGCGGAAATTCGTATCTACAATCCGCTGTTTGCAAAGCCCAATCCGGACGCGGCCAATTTCGCCGCCGACCTCAATCCGCAATCGCTGGAAGTCTTGAAAGACGCCCGGATCGAACCCGAGGTCGCGGAAACCCGTTCGGACGATGTCGTGCAGTTCGAGCGGCAGGGCTATTTCGTGCGCGACAAGGATTCGACGGCGGACCGTCCGGTGTTCAACCGCACCATTGGCTTGCGCGATACCTTTGCGAAGGAAGTCGGCAAGAGCTGACGCCTGTGGCGGCGGAGACGTTCTCCGTCGGCAGCGGCGTTAGCGTCCGGGACCGTCAATCCGGGGAGCGGACTTTAGTCCGAGGTCTGAGAGCCTCGCTCGCAGCAGGTGTTCGGCGAGCTTGTCCCTGGCTTTTTCCTCGATCAGCAAATGGATGAAGGCCAGTCGCTTGGCCTCATTGCTCGCTTCCGCCAGCAGTCTGCGATAGCGATCGTAATTATATTCCGCGCCGGAACTCGTCATGGCCCAATTCTCGACACTCAAGCTGTCCGCGAAGACCGTCCCGCAATAGTTGCGAGCGCGCAAGGCTCTGACCTGATGATCCCGGCCCTTGCCGCGCTGACGCTGTGGATAACGAAAGAGGCCTGGCAACACCGTTCGGAGGCAAGCGGGGGGTGACGTTCGAGCGTCACCTCAATCGCGGAACCCGCGGCGGGTTCGCGCAGGGAATCCGGTCAGGCCAGCCGCTCGCGAATTTCGTTGCGCATCTTTTCGCGGAAAGCCTCCCTGCGGGCCGGCCGCTCCTTCTCATCGACATCCCACCGATCGAAGATGTTGAAATTTTCCAGGATCGGATGGCGGTCGCTGGCCATGGCCAGAATGTGAAGGAGTTTGTCCGCCGGTCCGCTGGGCCCGGTGACTTCCCAACGGCGGATGGTGTCGGCGCCATCGCCCGGCGCAAGGCCGCAGAGCCTTGCCATGTCGGCAGCGGACAGCGGCCGGCCGATCGCGTCTCCGAGATCCTGGCGAAGTTGTTTCAGTTCCGGGCCTGTCACGGAGGCGGTTTCCTGGTCTGGAGACGGCTGCTGGAGTTCCTGCGCGACGGAATCGACGCCGCAGGATGCGGCTTCTAGCAGAAGAGTGCGCGCTTGCGCGATACGTTTCGCCGGTCTTCGGGGGCGAACTTGATTTGATCGTCGCGGGAATTGCGGCTTTCTCCGGCGAATTCTGCATCCGTTCCGCTTTTGCCCGCCCGATACGCTGGGCTAGCATGGCCTTTCCGGCATGTAGCGTAGGGTAACCGGATGGCAGAACGGGGCAGGGCTCCCCGCCGGGTGCAGGGCATCGCGGGAACCTGGCCGCCGCGGAGCGCGGCGCGGGCGGGTGGCTTTGCGCCGTCGGGCTCGGGCGCGTGGTCGACGTTGCTCGACAGGCTGCGCGAATGGGTGCGCGCCGAAGCCGGCGCCGGCCGCCTGGTGCCCTGGGTGCCGATCGCCTTCGGCACCGGCATTGCGTTCTATTTCGCCGCCGATCGTGAGCCGGTCTTGCCGGTTGCCGCCGTCGCCGCAATCGCGCTTTGCGTGGCGGCGTTCTTGCTTCGGCGGCAAAAGATATTTCCGGTCGCGGTGATGGTCGCGGCAGTGGCCGCCGGTTTCGCTACGGCGACGTGGAAGACGGCGTGGATCGCGCATGGGGTGTTGGCGAGACCGGCGTATTCGGTATCGCTTTCGGGCTTCGTCGAGACCCGGGACATCCGTGAGCGCACCGACCGCTTCGTGTTGCGTGTCACGCAGATGGATGCTCCGCGGATCCAGACAAAGCTGGAGCGGGTTCGACTGTCGGTGCGCAAGGGCACCGCGCCCGCGGTCGGCAGTTTCGTCGAATTGAAGGCACGGCTGCAGCCGCCGCTCGCCCCGTTGCGGCCGGGCAGCTACGATTTCAGCCGCGACATGTTCTTTCAGGGCATCGGGGCCTCCGGCTTTGTCACCGGTGCCATCAAGACCCTCGAGCCGCCGGTCGCGGGCGGCCTGTCCCTGCGTTACGCCGCGTTCATGCAGGACCTGCGCGATGCGATCGACGCGCGCATACGAACGACGCTGGATGGCGACAAGCGCGCCATCGCCACCGCCCTTTTGACCGGCCGCCGCGACGCCATCACCACGCCCGTCAACGATGCGATGTTCATCTCCGGCCTCGGACACGTATTGTCGATTTCGGGATATCACATGGCGGTCGTCGCCGGCGTCGTGTTCTTCGCCATCCGCGCGCTGCTGGCGCTTTTCCCCGTGCTGTCAGTCGCATTTCCCATCAAGAAATGGGCGGCCGCCGGGGCACTTGCCGCGGCCGCGTTCTACCTGCTGCTGTCGGGCGCCGAGGTCGCCACGCAACGGTCGTTCTACATGACGGCCGTGGTGCTGATCGCCGTCATGGTCGACCGCCGGGCGGTGACGTTCCGCACGCTCGCGGTGGCGGCGATGATCGTGCTGACGCTGGCGCCGGAGGCGTTGGTGCATCCGAGTTTCCAGATGTCGTTCGCCGCCACGCTCGGGCTGGTGGCCCTGGTGCAGATCGGCATGCCGCGCCTGTTCGCCGCGCCGGACAACTCCGCCGCTGCAAAAGTGGCGCTGTGGGGCGGACGGGAAATCGTGACGCTGACGCTGGCCTCGCTGGTGGCGGGGCTCGCGACCACGCCCTATGCCGCCTTCCACTTTCACCGGGTGACGCCCTATGGCGTGCTCGCCAATCTGGCGGCGATGCCGGTCGTGTCGGCGGTGGTGATGCCGGCGGGCATGCTCGGGCTCGCCGCCATGCCCTTTGGTTTCGACAGCTTCTTCTGGTGGCTGATGGGGGTTGGCATCGACTGGATGATCGTGGTGACCGAGTGGGTCGCGGCCCTTCCGGGCGCCATCGGCCGCATGGCGGCGTTCGGAATGGGGCCGCTGATCGCGGCGAGTGCGGGAATCATCCTGCTTGGGCTGTTACGGACGCCGCTGCGGTGGTGCGGCGCGGCTGTGCTGCTGCTCTCCGTGATCTGGGCGCTGGCCGTGCCGCAGCCGGATATCCTGATTTCCGGGGACGGGCATGATGTCGGCGTCCGTGGCCGCGATGGACGGTTGCACCTGATGAAAACCGCCAAGGATGCATTCCAGACCAAGGAATGGCTGGCCGCCGACGCGGATGCGAGGCAAGCCGGCGATCCGTCGCTCACCGACGGCGTCTCCTGCGACGATGAAGGGTGCGTCGCGCAGATGGCGGATGGCCGGCTGGTCGCGCTGACGCTGCGACCCGATGCGCTGGCCGACGATTGCGAACGCGCGGCACTTCTCGTGACCGCGAAGCAGGCGCCGCCGGCTTGCGCCTCCACGGTCATTGGCCTCGAACGCTTGCGAAGGCAGGGGGCGATGGCGCTCTGGCGGGCTCAAGACGGATTTGTCGTGGGAGCGGTCAAACCGCGAGGCTTGAACCGGCCGTGGGCGCCCGCGGCCGAAGGCGAGACGGAGGCTGGGCCCGCCACGCTCGCCCAGCGCCCGCCGGCTCCGCGGGCCGTCGATGCGACGCCGGCGGAAGCCGACGTCCAGAGCGAGGATTAGCGAGGCGAGCACCTCCGCTGTCATTCAGGGTCGGGCGCCTCGGACCATCCCGATCCGATGATTGGGCTTCTGCTCTCGGGCGACGGAGAATTGTCTCGCAGATCGAATGCGCCGAGGTGAAATTCTTCCGGTTCGTCCGTCGCCGTGACCGCTGCCGTTTTGACGAGCGCAAACAGCGCGTCCGGGAATTTCTCCCAGACGGCGAGATCTTCCGCCGTGACCGTGAGCCACCCGAACCTGAACATGTAGCGGCCCGGTTCGGTCACGTTCCCCACTTGTTGCCATGTGATTTTATTGACCACCGATCACATCATCCTTCCGACGCCAATCCCTGTCAGACAAACGACCAGTCTCGGGCAGCAAGCCGGGATTGTCGGGCTTGCCGACCGTGAGCAGAACTTCATGCGCGCGCATCTCGAACACGTCGAGTTGCAGCGCGAATGTCGCCAGCGCCAGTTTCAGAAGGTCCAGTTCTGCGGCGCGCGCATCCTCATCCTGTCGCATGGCTTGTGCCGGGCCCGGGACAAGCTCATCGATAGAGGGCGCTATGGACCCTCCATCGGCGGGCTGCCGTGCGCTTCGGCTAATCTGCGGAGATCCGCGCCGGCGCTGACGTATCGGCGACGGCGGCCGCGCGTCCCGCGGGCTGCTGAACCACGGGTAGCTGCAGCACCGTTGCGTGCTGCCCCTCGCAGAGCAGCGTCACCAGGACCCGGCTTCCGTCCGGAAATTCGATCGTGTCATGGTGGCGATCCGGAATATGCTGGTCTGTCGCGCCGAATTTTCCGACCCGGAAATTGACTTGCCGCGTCCAGATCCATCGGTTGTCGTATCTGACGTTTTCGGCAAACGCCAGTTCGGTTCCGGGCAGTATGCAGACCGCGACTTCGGGCTCGTTTGCCGACGCGAAACCCCGTGTCGAGGTGCCGCGGAAGGTCGTTGTGGTCAGGGTTTCTCCCACTTGCGCGGGGCGTGATGCGATGGCGTGCAGACTATAGTCACACATCGGATTGCTCCTCGTTCGAGATAGCCAGCCGGCGCCGCCTTGAACATCGCCCGGAAAAGGCTGAACCGGCCCCTCCGGGAAAGCTCATGCCTGAACGAAAGAGGCGCGGGCCTCTATCAGAGTGGACATCGGCGAGCGAGCATTTGCCGCGTTGGCGGCAATTGTGCGGCTCCCGCCGGTGAGCCACATCACAAATGCGTTTGGACCGTCCCGGTTCCTGCCGACAGCAAGAAATACTGCGAGCAGGAAATACTGCGGGCCGGGAAACAGTGGCTGCGCCGTGCGCCGGCGCGGCGCGTGAGGAAGACGGTGCTCGCCTGGTCTTGCTGCGCCACCAGACTGGATCCTCATGGTGAGGAGGCGCGCCAGCGCCGTCTCGAACCATGAGACGCCCGTATGTCAGGTATTTCCCGGGCCACATCCTTCGAGACGCTTGCTCACGCAAGCTCCTCAGAGTCTGACTGGAAATGCAGCCAGCAAAACAAGGCCCCTAGACAGTCATTCCGGGGCGATGCGAAGCATCGAACCCGGAATCTCGAGATTCCGGGTCTGGTGCTGCGCACCATCCCGGAATGACGCCCAATACCATGGGCTGCATTTCCGGTCAGACTCTCAGGATGAGGTCATAAAGCCGGTTATGACGCGGTAAGACTAGTACTTCCGGTACAGGCCGATCAGCTTGCCCTGAATCTTCACCCGGTTCGGCGGCAGGATACGGACCTCGTAGGACGTATTGGCCGGTTCCAGCGCGATCGACGCGCCGCGGCGGCGGAAGCGTTTCAAGGTGGCTTCCTCGTCGTCGATCAGCGCCACCACGATGTCGCCGGTATCGGCGGTCTCGTTGCGCTGGATCAGCGCCATGTCGCCGTCCAGGATTCCGGCGTCCACCATGGAATTGCCGCGCACCTCGAGCGCATAATGTTCGCCGGAGCCAAGCATGTCCGGGGGGACGCTGATGGTGTGGCTGCGGGTTTGCAGCGCCTCGATCGGGGTGCCGGCGGCGATGCGGCCCATGACCGGAACGGCCACCGGACGGGTGCCGTCGTCCTCGGAGCCGATGCTGCCGCCGCTGCGGACCTTGCCGAGCGTGCCTTCGATGACACTGGGCGTGAAGCCACGCCGCCCGTTGCCGCCGCCGCCCGAAAGCTCCGGCAGCTTGATCACCTCGATGGCGCGGGCGCGGTTGGGCAGGCGGCGAATGAAGCCGCGCTCTTCCAGCGCGGTGATGAGGCGGTGGATGCCGGACTTGGAGCGCAGGTCCAGCGCGTCCTTCATCTCGTCGAAGGAGGGCGGCACGCCGGACTCCTTCAGCCGCTCGCTGATGAATCGCAGGAGTTCGTATTGTTTGCGCGTGAGCATCTCGACCAGTCCCCAGTTTGGTGCCGTTTGCTTCCAAGACGCCTGAATTCAAGACGCCTGAATTGGCGACGTCTGAACTTGTGACGCCTGAATTTGTGGCGTCTGGATTTGAGGCGTCTGATTTTGAGACCAGCGGAGTCAGGGACTCCGTTCGCGGTCGTCAAAATCTCAGAAACAAAGCATGAACGAACACTATATGTTCCATATGTGTTCCGCAACTACTTAATTTATCGTCAACAAAGCCGTTTTTGCGGGAACGGGCGGATCCGGGGGCTCAGTCGGGCAGCCGCAGGATCTCGCAGGGGGAGCCGGCGGTGGCCGCCGGCGCATGGGGGGTGCGGACCACAAGCGCCCGTGCCGCAGCGAGATTCCCCAATAACGACGAAGTCCTGGTGGTTGACCGGCGTGGCGATCAGGGCGCCGTCGCCGCGCACCTCGAGGCGGGCCCGCAGATAGTCCTCGCGCTGGTCGTTGGCGGCGACGTTGCGTCCGAGCAGGGCGGTTTCGCTGACGTGGCGGACGGCCGATCGCCCCGACAGCGCGCGAATCAGCGGCGCCAGGAACAGGAATCCGCAGACATAGGACGACACCGGATTGCCGGGCAGGCCGATCACCCGCATCGCGCCCAGCCGCCCGTGCATCATCGGCTTGCCCGGCCGCATCGCGATCCGCCAGAACGCCATCGCCACGCCCTCGGCCTCCAGCGACCGCTTGACGAGGTCGTGGTCGCCGACCGAGGCGCCGCCGGTGGTGACGAGAATATCGGCGTCGAGCTCGCGGGCGCGGCGGATGCCGTCCGTCGTCGCCTCGATGGTGTCGGTGGCGATGCCGAGATCGATGGTTTCCGCCCCCTCGTTGCGGGCGAGCGCCCGCAGCGCGTAGCCGTTGGAATAGACGATCTGGCCGGGGCCGGGGGTCTCGCCCGGCATCACCAGCTCGTCGCCGGTGGCGAGGATCGCGACCCTGGGCCGGCGGCGCACGGGAAGCTGCGGATGATTCATGCCGGCGGCGAGCGAGATGTCGCGGTCGGTGAGGCGGTGGCCCGCGGCCAGCAGCACGTCGCCCCGGTGAAAGTCGACCCCGGCGGGACGGATGTGCCGTCCCCGGATCGCGGCTTCGGTGATGGTGATGCCGCCGCCTTCGATCACGGTATCTTCCTGGATGATGACCGCGTCCGCGCCGTCGGGAATCACCCCGCCGGTAAAGATGCGCGCCGCTTCGCCGGCGCCGACGGGACGCTCGAACGGCCGGCCGGCGGCGACCTCGCCGATCACCTTGAGCCATGCCGCGGCTTGCGCGGCGTCGATCGAACGCACCGCATAGCCGTCCATCGCCGACATCGCCTGCGGCGGCTGGGTGCGCAAGGCCGCGACGTCGCGCGCCAGCACCCGATGATGGGCGGCATCGAGCGCCACCATTTCCTCGGGCAGGGGCTCCGCCCCCGCGAGCACGGCGGCAAGCGCATCGGCGACTGGCATCAAGGCCACGGGCGGGGTCTCGTTTCCTGTTCAAACGGGGACGACGGCGAGGGTTCTAGCCGACGGGGCGGGCGGTGGCAAAGGCCTCGCCGTGACCGCCGCTTCCCTGGAGGGTGTGAGGAAATCCAGTCGGTGTCGTCCCGGCCAAGCGAAGCGCGAGCCGGGATCCATAACCACAGACGTCAATTGTTGCGGAAGGCACCAACCCTCACCGCCTGTCATCGAAAAGCCGCGGCATATGAGTCCCCGCGTTCGCAGGGAAGACGCTTAAATGTCAGCCGATTTCGCCTTTACTCTGATGCTCGCGCTGTGGGGATGAAATGGCAACCTGAATCCCGCAGCGCCGAGCCGGAATGCGTCGCTTCCCCGCCATTGGGCTTCACGCCGTCGGAGGTCGCGCGCTCGATCTCTTTACGCTTCGCCGTCATTCCGGCGGCTCGCGCCTTACACCGAGGACATGCAGCATGGCCGCGCTATCGGCGGGCTCGCCATCGTCAATCCATTTCTCGAGAGTGCGCTGAACGCCGGGATAAACGCCCAATCCTGCGTGCGCCTAAAAGCGAATTTCTCCAGCCGATTCAAGCTGATTTGGGTTGTCCAGTCCCTCGCTGAAAAATATTCCGCTTTCGCCGTCGGGCAAATCACTGATCTAAATCCGCGCGTCTCACGGCGGATGAGGGGCGGCTCGCGATCGTCACGAACGTTGCGGTGGGATGCGATGGACGCTTTGGCGACGCAAGACGAGCGGCGCGTGAAGCGGACGGCGAAGTCGTGTGGTCCTGACGCCCCGACGCTGGCGTCAAGTTCTTGAGAAGCAGGCTTCTCGGGGGCGATGGTGGCAAGAAAGCCCGGTCACCAGGGAGAGCGCGAAGGAAACCGAAGACCTAATGACGACCTTGGAACGGCTTGGACCTGATGCCCGGTTGTCAGCTTGATTGGCACCTCAGAAACTCGCGTTAAGGTAGTATAGCACCTCGGCATGGTCGTTACAAAATCACATATGGCGATAGATCGTGATAAGATCAGCTTACACTTGCAGCAAGTGGAGTTGCTAATGATGGTTCCTCAGCGAAAAAGCCTCATAGCCTTGGTTCATCTCGCCTTGCTTACTTCCGTATCGGTGGCGCGCAGCGATGAAGTGCTGCGGTTAAAACCTGGATTTGCAAAGACTATTCGGCTCACCAGAGACATAAGCGGAGCCCAAGTGGCTGTTGGCAATCCGAAAATTGCTGACTACGCCTTCGGCCCTCAAGACGCCACTCGAACCGTGCTTACCTTCATCGGGCTAAAGGAGGGAGCCACGAACGTCGTTATCCTCGATCCCAAAACTGGAGAGGAAGTCTATAAGTCGGACATCATTGTGAGCAGCGAGCACGAGGTACCCATTCGTGTTTACAACGGTATGAACGAGGGACGCGGGTTCATCTGCTACAAAACGAATTGCATTCCTGAGCCTCAACAAGCTCAACCACAATAGGGTGATTGATGGGAGACGCGCATGCCTTACCTAACTCGGTTGTTACTTGTTGGTGCTATCGGAACAATGATCGCTTTCGAATTGTCCGTCGCCTCGGCGGCTGAGTTAGTGGAACTGAGGCCGGGACTGACAAGGATCATAAGCCCTGGTCCGACCGTTCGAGCGGTCTCGCTGGGAAACCCCAACTTAGCCGATGTAACTCTAATCAATTTGAACACAATCGCGATAACTGGGAAAGGTATTGGATCAACAAACGTCATTCTATTTAACGACGAGGGCAAAGAGTTTGCCAGTTATCAAATCCAGGTTGTCGCAGGCGTAGATTTTAAAGGAGGAGGCAATGTAGTTGAGCGTCACGAAGTAACGACCGCCCATCTGGAAAAGGGTGAGTGGGTGACCCGGTCGTACCTGTGTGGTCCGACGGGCTGCAGCTCCATGAATGACATCCCTCCAATAAGCTCCAATCCGCCGACTGGGGCTCCGCCATCGTCCACGACCACAAGAACTCTTCAGTATATTAATTCAACTCCGGGCGTTCCTTTCCCTCAATCCCCGACCACCGCAGCCCCGCCCGCAGCCCAAGCGGGGGCACCGCCCCAGTGAGTTTTCGGTTGCGCTCAGTGCTTGTTTCGGTCACCCGAATGGTCGTCCAAGATGATCGGACCGTCGAAGCAACAACGGGAGATCCGCCCACCGGTCGCCCGTCCAATGTGAGCGGTGAAAATCGCTGCAATAGATCAAGAGACCGCGAACGCCGGAGGCACGCATATCGCCGTGATCTTCTCAGGCCGATCCAAGTTGGTGGTTCTTGGTCTATCGCGCTGCCTTGCGCCATCCGGCTGCATCCGCTTCGGCTTCGCTGCAGAACCATCGCTCGCCGAGCCCCTTCGTCATGTTGATCTGCGCGTAGTTGAGTTGACCCGGCAGATGATAGATGCGTTCGCCCTTGCGGTTGACGTTACCCTTGATCATGCATTCGGGAGATGGTGCCTCCGATGCCGATACAGCACCGAGCAGGATCGTCTGAGAATTCACCGGCACCGAGGCCGCACCGAGGATGATCGTTGCTTTGTTGCGGTGCCGCCAGTCCCACGGTGCGATGAACGACCCGGCCCAAAGGCCCGCACGCGCGTCTCTCGCTGCGACCTCGTCCGTGTCGTAGGCGTGGGAATAGCGGACGAACGACAATGCCCAACCGGATCGAACCATCCAGGCGCTCACGTCCTCGCCCTCGATGAAGCAGTTGGCGAGCGATCTGCCGTATTGGTCGGTCGCGGTCGCGGTGCATTCCCAAGCCTGCCCGTTGGAATGCCGGATCAGTTCGTCGCGTGCCGCGATGCCGCAGGCCCACTTTTCTCCCTTTGCGTCGAGGCAGACCTGATCGGTCTCCGGCGCATCTATTCCGGAGAGGCGGATTTTCACCTGACCGATTTCGACGGTATCGCCGTCAACAATGCGCGGGATGCCGGTGATCTCCGCCGCGAACGCCGGGGAAGCCAGTAACGCAGCGACGAGCGCGATCCGCAAAATCCGCTTCATCGCTCCCCCGGCCACCACGTCGACGGCGGATCGCTCGCCGAAATCTTCGTTGTCCGCAGCGCGACCAGATGGCTCCGCTTGTACGGATAGCCGCGCACCTGCGAGCAGTCCTTGCAGCGCATGTAGCGCTCCAGTTCATGGATCGGCGTTGCCTTCGGTCGCCGCACGATGTCGAGCGCCACGGTCTGGTGCGTATCGCAGCCGAGGCATCGGACTTCGAGATAGAGGTATCCAGCATTGAGCGCGTCGCCGAGCGTCGGGCGACGGCTGCGCTGGTCCCTGGTAGCCGAGCATGCGCTCATTCCACGCTTCGCAGGCAAGGCGGTCGGCTTCCTTGCGGGCCTCGGCGGCGCGTTCCGCCGACGCCCGGATCGAACTGCCGTAAATGGTTTCGCGTGATTTGGTGCCCATGCGCGAGAGGATGCGCCAGCCGCCGGAACAGGCAAGCCGCTACAGCTTGCGGTGGATGACGTGACGGGGCACAACTGGGCCGCAGACGTATGCTGGCGGTGCATCTCGATTTCATGATTGCTCCATCGCCTCACAGGCACGCGGCCAGAG
>CAWAXR010000033.1:0-67071 GCA_963786045.1 uncultured Alphaproteobacteria bacterium
AACCTTGTCCCTCCCGATTAAAGAGGGCGCAGGGAATGCCGGGCGCCCGATGCGCCCGCAGCCGCGTGTGTATTGGTAGAAAGCACACGCGTTAGTCACCACGGTCACACCGGAAACACCCGGCATTCCCCGCGCAATGGTTTTAACGGCTTATAGCGCGCTCTCCCTGGTGACCGGGCTTTCTTGCCACCATCGCCGGCGTGATGCGAAGCATCATCGCCAACTTGACGCCAGCGTCGGGGCGTCAGGACCACACGACTTCGCCGTCCGCCTTGGCGCCGCTCGTCTGGCGTCGCCAAGGCGTCCATCGCATCCCGCACCCAACGTTCGTGACGACCGCGAAGCGCCCCTCTATCGAGGCGGGACGGCATCGGATGTAAAGGTGATTTGGGTCAAGCGAGAACAGGAATATTTTTACAGGAGGGGCTGGACAGGCAAATCGTCTGATTGCCCGCCGAGGCTGGGCAAGAACTCGGCTTTTTCGAGAGTTGATGTACAATTCGGTTCATGACGAATCGCCCATTCAAGACCGGTGAGAGCCGGGAGCAAGCCAGTCTCCTTCCTGCTCGGGTTGAGGACTATGTTGGAGCGGACAATCCGGTGCGGGCGATCGAGAGCTTTGTTTGCGCCCTCGACCTTGGGAAGCTGGGCTTCCGGTACGCGGATCGCGGCGCGGAAGCCATGGGGCAGCCACCCTACGATCCGGCCGATCTGCTGAAGCTCTATCTTTACGGCTACATCAACCAGGTCAGGTCGTCGCGGCGGCTGGAACGGGAAGCCTGCCGCAATCTGGAACTGATCTGGCTGGTGAAGAACCTGCGGCCGGGCTATCGGACGATCGCCAACTTCCGCAAGGAGAACTGGAAGGCGCTGAAGGCTGTGAACCGCGGCTTCGTGCTGCTGGTTCGCGAGCTTGGGCTTGCCGGCGGAGCCGTTGTCGCCATCGACGGCTCGTTCTTCCATGGCGATGCGAGCAAGGCTTCCATCTTCACGCGCAAGAGGCTCGCCGAACAAGTCGCAAGGCTTGACCTGGAGATCGATGCTTACGGCAAGTCTCTTGAATACAATGACGCGACGGAGGCGATGCAGCCAAACAGCGGCGGCCACGACGATGGCGGCAACGGAGATGGCGCCGATATCGGCGCCAAAGTAGCGGCGCTGATGGCCAGGCGCTCGCGCGCGCAAGCCGACCTCGATCGGCTGGAGGCAAGCGGCGAGACGCAGTTATCCCTGACCGATCCTGACGCCCGGCTTCTGGTCAAGGGCGGTCAAGGTGTTGCCGGCTACAATGTGCAAGCTGTCGTGGACGACAAGCACAAGCTCATTGTTGCGAGCGAAGTGGTGAACGACAGCAGCGACGTCAACCAGCTCCATGCGATGGCAAAAGCTGCCAAGGAGGCCCTTGGTGCGGAGGTGCTGCAGGTGCTGGCCGATGAAGGCTATTACAGCAGCACCGAACTGAAGGCTTGCGAGGACGACGGCATCACGGCCTACGTGCCGCCTTCGGAGGGCAACGGGGTGCTCGAGAAGGCGGGCCGCTTCAGCCTCAAGAACTTCAGTTATGACGGCGCGGCCGATGCCTACACTTGTCCGGCTGGCCAACTGTTGCGTCCGATGGAGGGGCGCTGGACCAACACAAGTGGCCGCGTCGAGATCCGCTATGCGAGCCGCACGAAGATCTGCCGGGCGTGCCCGTCAAGAAACAAATGTCTCACCCAGAAGGCATCCCAACGCATCATCCGTCGCTGGGAGCACGAGGATGTCCTCGAACGTCACCGGGCGCGGATGGCAGGCGCTAGCGAGCTGATGCGCCGTCGTTCCGCCATCGTCGAACATCCCTTCGGCACACTCAAATGCCGCGCCGGCTATCGCCACTTCCTCGTGCGCGGATTCGACAAGGTGCGTGGCGAATGGAGCCTGATGGCGCTCTGCTACAATTTTACCCGCGTGCTCAATATCCTCGGCTACAAGGGCTTCGCCGCCTGCATGGCAAAGCTATTCCGAGCGCTCTCACGCGCGCTCAGCGCAGCTTCAAGCCGCATCCAGCTCGTTCTGGAAACTTTCCGGACAAATATCCCGCTCTGGCTCCCGATCAAACGCTTCGGCCCAAGTGCCGTCGGTTGACCGCACTTCTTGCCCAGCCTCGACGGGCAAATCACCTCGGCCCGCGGCAGGGCGCGCGGGCGCCGGTCAGATCAATTGACGTTTATGCGTCATTCGCCCGCCGCGAAGGCGGCGGGTGCGGCAATTTGATTCCGCAAGCCTGTTCCCAGTCGAGAAGCGTCGTCCTGTTGACAAACAGGCGCACAAATTCTTCGGTGGTCAAAGCGCCTCGATTCAAGATGCCGATGTCGTTGACGTATTTCACGGGAACAGCCGCAACGCCGGCCTTGATCGCGGCACGGACATTGCGGTGCCCCTTCACGATGATATGCTTGCCCATATAGAACAGCGCCGTGGGCGCTTCGAACGGGGTAACGCCCAGGCGTTCGATGTTCTCGGCCATGCCCTCGATTTCCAGCGCCTCCGAGGCCTCTGTGACCCGCGATGGAAACAAAATCGAGGGCGAAACGAGTGCTTTTGCGAAATGGAGTTTTGAAAGCCAAAGCTTGTAGCCAACGAGGATGTACTCAACAACCTGGGCCGCATCGAGCAATTCCGTATCGATCACATAGTCAAAATTCCTGAATGACGCGATCTCGACACCGTACGTATTGAAAAACCGTTTTCTCTCGCTTAGCGCACGTGCCTCGACAGCTCTGGTGGCGGCGTTCAGCGAAACGTATCTTTCCGCTTCGCGGCGGCCGTCGTGGATGATTTGCCGAGCCGCCTCTTCAGCCGACACAATCAGGCAAACCCGAAAGCTGTCCGACAAAAAAAGCCAGGCCATTCGCGAATCAACGACGATGTGCTCCAGGCCCGCCAGAGATCGGAGGTCGCTGTCGATCGTTTCGTCGATGCCGGGGGTGTTTTCCGCGACAACGTTGAGCTGCAGCGTGGTCAGCCCCAGTGACCGGGCGGTCTCCCGCTGGCGGGATCCTGTCGAGTGGTAATGATAGGCGAGTTCAGTCGCCAAGCTCTGGCCAACCGTTGTCTTGCCGCTGCCGGCAGACCCCGCGATCGATATTTGAAGACGACGTATCCGGGTGGCTGGAATGTTCATTTCAGCGGGAACGCCTCGCCTGTTGATGCAGCGAAATTCATAAAACTTCAATCGATCACGACGGCCGCCGCAGACATTGACGCACATCAATGGTTCCGTGGCTGCAATTTCAGGCCCACCGGACATCCCGCGAAGGTGCCCGGATCGCCGGCCGGAGGCCGATGGGACGATAGCGGTTCCAGCCCCCCTCTGTGATCGCTCCGGACGCGGCGGCTATCGCCACCTTGATCTCGATCAAGGCCGTTTTCACCAAACGGTTTGTAATTACCAACAAGCGCCGCGTGATGCCGGCCGTCGTTTGCCGACGCCCGTAGGATATGATGATGCCAGTTCGGAGGAACAGGACCCGGCTGGAACGACCGAAGGCGTGCTACTGCGCCAGGCTTGGCAGCGGGGTGGATCGTGGCTGATTTAATTGCGCGACTCGTCGCTCTCGCATTCGCCATCTTGCCGGCTATAGCTGCGGCTGAGCCGATTACGCTGAAGTTGTCATTCTTCAGTTCCGATCGCTCGCATCTCTATCTTTCAGGCGCCAAGCCGTTCGTCGATGCGGTCAATCTCGAAGGCACAGGGCGCGTGCAAATCGAAACGTATTTGAGCGGAAGGCTCGGCGGCCTGGAGCAACTGTCGCAATTGATCCGCGATGGCACCGTGGATATCGGTTACGTCATCCCGCCCTACGAGCGGGCCGCATTCCCCGACGCTTCCGTCATGGAACTTCCGGGCCTGTACAAGGACGCCGCAGAGGCGACGCAAGTCTTTTCGCAACTCGTCGAGACGGGGACGATCCGCGGCTTCAGCGACTTTTACGTGATCGGGACCTTTACCAGCGAGCCCGAAAGTATTCACGCCCGGCTGCCGGTTACCTCTCTCGCCGATTTGAAAGGCAGGAGCATTCGCACCAACAACGAGATCGAAATCGAGGCTCTCAAGGAGCTCGGCATCAAGCCATCCATTTTCCCGATCAACCAGACGGCGCAGGCGATCAGCAGCGGAAAGCTCGACGGCGCTTTGGTGCCGCCGGTCCCGATGATCGAGTTCGGTATCGGCCGGGTGGCGCCATACCACTACTTCCTGCGCACCTCGTGCGTCCCACAGGCATTGCTGATGAACCGCGAGAGGTTCGACAACCTTCCGGCCGACGTGCAAGCCTTGATCCGCAAGTACAGCGGCGTCTGGTTCGTGAACAGTTACATCCAGGTCAATGGAGACGCCACCGCCCAGACCATGCGGCAGCTCGAATCCGACCCCAGGAGAAAGGTGACATTTCCGTCGCCGGCCGACATGCAGACGGCAGACGCCGTTTTCAAAGCGATCGTCGACGCCTACGCGGCGACAAGTCCCCACAACGCCGAGCTCGTCCGCGCCGCTCGGGCCGCCGTTGCAAACCTTCGCGCCAGCAAGGTGCATCAATGATGCGGGCCCAGCGATCTCCGGCGATTGCAATGGCGCGATCAAATCCGCGCCTGAATGCCGTGGCGGGGATTGCGGCGATGATGACAGCCCTGCTGTTCTCATGCGCGGCGGCCGCCGAGCCAATCACGCTGAAGTTGGCGTTCTTCAGCTCGGATCGCTCGCTTCTCTATCTTGTCGCCCCCAAACCATTTGTCGATGCGGTCAATGCCGCAGGAAGAGGGCGTGTCGGAATTGAACCGTATTTCAGCGGCCGGCTCGGCGGCCCGGAGCAGATCTCGCAACTCGTCCGCGATGGTACCGTGGATATCGGTTTCGTCATTCCGTCCTACGATCGTGCGGCCTTCCCCGATGCTTCCATCATGGAACTCCCCGGCCTGTTCAAGGATGCGACGGAGGCGACACAGGTCTTATCCCAGCTCGTCGGGGCCGGCGTTCTCCGCGATTTCAGCGATTTTTACCTGATTGGCGCCTATGCCGGCGATCCGGAAGACATCCATGCCCGGCCGCCGGTAGTCTCCCTCGCCGATTTGAGAGGCAAACGCTTCCGCGTGAATAACGAGATTGAAGCCGAGATACTCGAGAAGCTCGGCGCCAATTCGTTAACTCTCCCGATCAACCAGACGACCCAGGCGATCAGCAGCGGGCAACTCGACGGCGCGTTGGCGGCGCCGGTCCCGCTGATCGAGTTCGGCATCGGCCGGGTGGCGCCATACCACTATTTCTTGCACACGTCGTTCATACCGCAGGCATTGCTGATGAATCGCGAGAGATTCGACCGCCTGCCCAGCGATGTGCAAGCCATCATCCGCAAGTACAGCGGCGCCTGGCTTCTGGACAATTTCATTCGGATCAACGCAGACGCCAACGCGCAGATCGTGCGGCAACTTGAATCCGATCCCAAAAGAACGGTCACGTTTCCATCGCCAGCCGACCAGCAGACGGCAGACGCCGTTTTCAAATCGATCGTCGATGCCTACGCGGCGAAAGGTCCCCACAATGCCGAGCTCGTCGGCGCGGCCCGTGCCGCCGTTGCAAAACTTCGCGCCGACAGTGAGGTGCGTCAATGATGCGGACCCGAAGACGTCCGGCAATCGCGATAGCGGGAGTGTATCCAGGCTTGAGCGCCGCGGTGGGCATCCCTGCGATGACGATCGCCCTGCTGCTCTCGTTCGCGGCCGCCGCAGAGCCGATCACGCTCAAACTGTCGTTCGTCGGATCCGAGGACATCAGCATTTATCGGTATGGGATCAAGCCGTTCGTCGATGGGGTCAACCGCGAGGGAAACGGACTTCTGAAGATCGATGTCTATCCCAACGGCACTCTCGTCAAGGCCCTGGCCGAGCAGCCGCAAATGGTCCTCGAAGGACGCGCGGACATCGCCTATGTCGTTCCCGGCCAGACGCCCTATCGATTTCCCGACAACGCGCTGATCGAGCTCCCCGGTCAGTTTCGCGACGCCCGGGAGGGAACGCTCGCCTATAGCCGCCTGATCGCCGCCAACGCGTTGCGCGGGTATCAGGAGTTCTTCGTGATCGGAGCCTACACGTCCGACCCGGCCACCATCCACAGCCGCAAGCCAATCGACTCGCTTGCCGCCATCGAGGGGCAACGGCTCCGCGCCAACAATCAGATCGAGGCGGAGGTCCTGGAGCGCCTGGGCGCCATGTCTACCATTCTGCCGGCATCGCAACTTGCAAGGGCGATTGGCAGCGGCGCCATCGATGGCGTCGCCATGGGCCCAACGGCCTTGTTCGATTACGCCATCGGGCCGCTGGCGACGAACCATTACCTCCTGCGTGGCGGCGTAGCGCCAAACCTGCTGGTCATGAACCGCAGGACATTCGACGGTCTGCCCGAAGCGGCGCAGGCGCTCATTCGCAAGTTCAGCGGCGAGCGAGCGGCCGCGACCTGGATCGAGTCCTACGCGCCCTCCGAAACGCAGGCCCTCGAGAAGATCAAATCGGATCCCCGGCGCAAGGTGGTCGAACCTTCGCCGTCCGACCTCGAAACCGCGCAGCGAATTTATCGATCCCTGATCGACGCCTGGGCGGCCAAAAGCCCGCACAACCGCGAGCTCCTGAAAATGATCGGGGCGGAACTCGCGACCATCCGGTCAAACAGTCGGTAAGGCGCACATGGAAACGCTCGAAAATACATCCGTCTGGCGCTACCTGGTATTGCTCGTCGTGGTCTTCGGCCTGTTGGTCGGTGGCACGTGGATCGCGGTCAAGACCACGACCGATCATTTGCTTTATCGAAACGCAACCCGCGCCGCGCAGAACTGGGCGCAATATCTGGCCGGGAATGTCAGCGACCTGGAGCAGATCGCGGCCGGCGAAACGCCGTCCTCCGCCAGCGTCGCGTTTTTCGAGGCGACGCGCAATGCCGGCGAGGTGTACCGCTATACGATCTTCAATCGCTACGGTTATTCGGTGCTGGTCTCCGACCGCAACAAGATCACCCCCGTCGACGTATCCGACTTCAGCGCCGCCGCCGCCGGTTCGATCAAGGAGGACAAGCCCGTCGTCGATGCCAAAAAAGGCAGCGCGCCCGGCGAGCCGGAGTATTTTTCCGAAGCCTATGTGCCGGTTCTGGTCGGCGAGCGTCCGGTCGGCGTCGTCGCCGCCTATGTCGACCAGACCGCGGAACGCAACGATTTTACCAGGACCTTTCTGGCGGCCGCGCTGTCGCTCTGCGCGTTGACCGGATTTTCCTTCGGCCTGCCGGCCATCGCGTGGTACCGGCGCACCCGGGAGAAGCAGCAAGCCGATCGCCGTATCCGGTTTCTCGCCCACCACGACGTACTGACCGGCCTCCCCAACCGCGCGCGCGTGATCGAGCGGCTGGAAGGGGCGCTTGCGGTGTTGCCGTCGACAGACGGCCGCGTCGCCGTCCACTTCATAGATGTCGATCACTTCAAACAGGTGAACGACACGCTCGGCCATGACGCCGGCGATTTTCTGCTCAAAACCATAGGCGAGCGGTTGAGCGCGATGACGCGGATGGAGGACATCGTGGGGCGGCTCGGCGGCGATGAATTCGTCGTGGTGCAGACTGGCCTCGCGGGCAGGCAGATAGCCGAGGCGCTCGCAGGGCGGATCATCTCGGTGCTGAGCGCGCCGGCCTATTTCAGGGAGCAGGAAATCCGCCCGACATTTACCATCGGCGTTGCCCTCGCGCCCACCGATGGCACCACCGCCGAGCGCGTGCTCAAGAGCGCGGACCTCGCGCTCTACAATGGCAAGGAAGCCGGCCGCGACTGCATTCGCTTCTTCGAACCGGACATGGACGCGGCGATGCAAACGCGCATCAGGCTCGAACGCATCGTCCGCGATGCGGTGGAGAAAAGCCGTTTCGAGGTGTACTACCAGCCGATATTCGAAATGAACAGCAAGCACCTGGTCGGGTTCGAGGCGCTCGCGCGCCTCAAAGCGCCCGATGGAACGTCGATCCCCCCGGACGTCTTCATCCCGATCGCGGAAGAACTCCGCCTCATCGACAAGCTCGGGGCATGGGTGCTGACCGAATCCTGCCGGACCGCGGCATCGTGGCCGAAGGAGCTGACCATCGCGGTAAACCTGTCGCCCGCGCAATTCGAATCCGGTCTGATCGAGAACACCGTCGCCGCCGCACTGAAGGAAACCGGGCTGGAACCGGACCGGCTTGAACTGGAAATCACCGAAGTCCTGCTGCTGCGCAACAGCGAACCTGTCATGGAGACGCTCAGGCGGATCAAGGCCACCGGAGTTTCGATCGTCATGGACGATTTTGGGACCGGCTATTCGAGCCTGAGCTATCTCTGGAAGTTTCCGTTCGACAAGATCAAGATCGATCGCAGCTTCATGCAGAGCTTCGGAAAATCGGAGCACGACGTCGAGACGGTGGTGAAAACAATCATCGCGCTCGGGCGCCAGTTGAATATGCGGGTGACCGTGGAAGGCGTCGAAACCGCCGGTCAGGTCGACTTTCTCTACAATGCCGACGCCGATCAGGTGCAGGGCTTCTTTTTTGGACATCCGGAACCCGCATCCGGAATCGGCGGGGATATTCTCAAGAAATACTCCAAAACCGGCCCGGCCGGCGCGCCGGCGGATGCGCCGTTGCCCGCGGCCAATCCGCCGGAGGGCGGCTGATCGCGCGTGAGATCGCCGCATCCCGGGCGATGTTGACCTGGATCAACAGGTATTCGGCTATCCAGGATAATTTTATCTTTCAATTTCGTGCCGCGATAGCAGCCGTCGGCGGCGCTCGCTGCTTTCAAGTGTTTTGGTTCAGCCTCGCGCAGCGGCCGTGAGGCGCATAGTCGACCGTTGCCCTGCAATCGCCCGCCAAGCTGCAAGGCAACGCGACGACAGCGGGATGCATCAAAATGTTTGCCAGGATCACCGCCCTCGCTTCACGCTTTAGCCAGTCCCGGGACGGCTCGGTTGCCATCCAGGTGGGGCTTCTGGCGGTCGTATTGATCGGCACGAGTGCGCTGGCTGTCGAAATCGGCTTTGCCTTGGCCTGACCTTGCGAGCGTGCCCGGGCGCGCAACGAAGGACCGTGCGGCGATCGGCGAAGGGCACGGCCGCGACATCCTCGGCCATCCCTTCAATTCGGTTGCTTGGCTGGCCACGCAACTGGCCTCGAGGGGCGTCGGGCTGAAGGCCGGCCAGGTCGTGATGACCGGAAGCGTGATGAAAACCATATTTCCGGATCGGGACGCCAACTACCGTTTCGACCTTGAGCAGATCGGCTTTGTCGAGGTGCGGGTCAAAGAGCGATGAGCGCTGGATGACACCAGTGGTCCGGACTTAGCGCTTCGCGGCAGACCATCGCGGCCTGCTTTAAGTGCTGGCCGGATGCGTGCTCATGAGGTGACAAATGTTGGGTCTGACCGAAACCAGCTATCCCGCATGATCGAGCGGGCGCGACGACCTTCCAGTTGAAAATGCTCAAACACGTCAGCACCGAAATGGCGCTGCACGTTCTGACCCCGGGCCAATTTTGCGTGCTGAATGGCATCAATCATCACTCTGGGCGCGCTACCTAAATCTTCCGAACATCACGCGGCACAAACCAAAGACCCGAAGAACCAGGGAGTGTATTGCTGTGAAAACTATTAGGGCAATCGCCAAAATAATGCTAAAATATTGCATCTTTATAGGCCGGTGATTGAGTTTGCGTAAAATTACAACTAAAAAGGGCGTCGAGCTATTGGTCCCTGAGAAAGGCGAGAAGCACGCTGGTGCCGGTCGACCTAAGGGAAGCAAAAATAAAATGACGGTGGCGTTGCAGGAGGCGATCCTTCTGGCTGCCGAAAAGAGCAGGCGCTCTGGGGGCAAAGGTCTCGTTGGTTATCTAACGAATCTCGCGAACGATAGGCCTAAAGTGTTTGGGCCGCTTCTCGTTAAATTAATGACGTTGCAGGAGAAACAACTGGCCAAGACCAAGCAGGAGCCAGCCAAGCCAGTGGCGCACATGTCGGATGCGGAAGTCGCCGCGGCGCTGATCGCGCGAGGTTGGCCTAAGAAGATGATCGACAGTCTATTTGTGACGACGCCAATAGAACCCGCGGAGCGGGATGCCGCAAAGAAACACGGCCTTCAATGAACATTCGACTAGCGAGGATTCTCTCAGGCGATCGTGGAGGCGCTGGCAGACGCCAGGTCCTCCAAATCCTGCCGTTCGCCCGGCTCCATCGAGGCTATCGTGAGCATTTTTGCCGCGTTCTTTGCCTAGGTAAATATCAAGAACAAAGTAGCTGCTCCGTGTATCCATTTTGCCGCCTTTATCGGGCGGCGAGCGGACGTTTCGGACCGATAAGGACCGGGACAGGAGTAAATTCCTGCCCGCTTCATCCGATACCTCGGGTCGAGACCCAAAGCATCCGGGAAGTCGCGACGGGATCGATCGCCCGTCGTTTCCACCAGGCGAGTTCGTCTCCATGGCTATGGACGTCACGGTGATGAATTCTGCACAGCGGCACCGTGAACTCGTCGCTGACCTTGAGGCCCATCCCGCGGGGTTGGGTGAATCTCAGATGGTGCGCGTCAGCGGGGCTTCTCCCGCAGATCAGACATGGCTGAGATGCCACGAACTTGAGGTGGGTTTTGTCGCGGAGCCGACGCACCTCGCTGATCGTGAGTACGCTCTTGTCGATCTTGCCCTGAACTGCGTCGCTTTGAATGTGTGTCGAGGCCGGCGCGAGTTTGTCATCGGTCGGCTTTGGGATAATCGGGGGCGCAGCAGATAGCTCTGTCGCGGCTTTGACCTTCCTGGAGCGTCTCCTTGGCCGCAACGGCTTGGCAGGTTCAGTCGATGCTGCGGTGGTCTGGGACTCTTGCGGAGTCTGGCACGGCGGACCCAGGTCCATCCGTCGTCGCATCCCCCGGAAATGCGCCTTGCAGGATTATCCTGGATGCGAAGGCGTCCTCGACCTGCTTCGCGTCATCCGCTGACAGGCGGTTCTTGGCCCTGAGGATGGCGATTGCGCGAGGTTGCAGGTCATCTCCGGGCAGGGTTTCGATCTCCTGGATCAGCTGCACCCTGAGAGCGGCGGACGCTACCGCGTCAAGCTTCTCCCGGATGGTGGTTGTGTTTTGGTTCCCGGCCCGGAATCGGCTTGAAGAAGTGGACGTCAACTCAACGCCGGACGCTGCAGCACGAGGAGTATATGCTCCCTTGTCTGCTTCGGGGTTGGGTTGGTCGTTGATGACATCCGGCGCGTCGAGATCGTCCTCCCCGGCTATTCCGACCATGGTGAAGAGTGCGTAGCGCCGGGCGTAGGTCAGCGCTGCCCCCATCCGACGGGGCGCCGAGGTCTCCGATAGCTGGCATACCGGCCAGTCCGAGGAGATCCACTCCCCTGAGGTGTGCAGGAGGAGCGTGGTGAGGTTGACCATGCCGTTGGTCCGATCGATGTCGGTGGTCTGTGCGATCGCAATCTGCTGGCCCCCCAAGGCCTTGCGAACGATGTCGAGACCACTCGACAGCGAGGCGTAGCGAAAGCTTTGCGGACCGTCTGATCGACTATTGTAGATCGTCCCCACCATCGCCTTTTCGGGATTGGACAGTTCGGTCTGGGCTTTCGCCAGGGCCGTCGCGATAGCGGCGACGCTTTCACTGGAGCGATGCATGTCGCGCCTCCTTCTCGACGAGATCAAAGCTGACGGCGCCCGATTTTGAGCGTTTGGCGCGGATGCCGTGGCCAATCGCCTCCTTGGCATCCTCGGGCATCAACGCCTTGAGCTCGCTCCTGGCACGCTCATGGTCGGTGTGCGCCTCTCGCGTCGCGCAAAACAGGCTCGCAAATTCGGCCCAGGAGTTGGAGGCGTTCATGTCGACTACCCGGACCGCTTCGATCCGGGGTTTAGGGGGCTCGCAATCGAACAAGGCAGGGGTTTCGCCGGTCTTGACCGCCCGCCAGAAGGCCGTTTCGGCGGCAATCAGGATTGTCTGGTAGATTGGGTCGGCCTCGATCGAGATTTCGGTCCACTTGCCCCCGCCGTTGATTATGGAGAGCACGGATTTTCTGGTTCCAGCCACCAGCATGTTGTGCTGAAGCTGCGCCATGTGCTTCTCTGCGGCCGCCTCTTCCGAGAACGACCATGGCAGCATGAATTTGGCCTCGAACACCGCGCCGGTTTCCTTGACCAGTCCATCCAGCGTGGCAGCCATCCAGGGGATGGTCCGGTGGATCGCATGGCGCTGGACGTCTGAGATCTGATGGCCGGAGTTGAGTTCGTACCAGCGGCGGTTGAGGTCCTCGGTGACCAGGCCGAGCTGGACGATCAGGACGCCCGACAGGTCGGCCGGGGCCTCCTCGCCGCGCTTTTCCCGCCAAAGGCGATGGAGGGCTTTCTCGTCCTTGCCCATAATGATCCGGGCGTCCGAGCCCCCGATGAAGTTCATACGATCCGGCTTATGTGTCGCGCTGTTCATTTGGTTCCTCACCATCGAAAATGGACAGACTTCAGATGACCACTTGTATCGATCATCAGTCTGCTCAATCGCGAGATTGCGAGAAATTTCATCCATCCGGTGGGAATTGCCGCTCGCGGAAGATGCTTCGTTCTTTCCGCTTACCAGCATCTCGTTCCGTCCAGTTTGTCCAGCCAATTCCGCGGTCAATCAGAGAAACAATCCCGAAACGGTCCTATTACGCGGGAAGAGCTGTATCATAAATCTGCTGGGCGAAATCCTCGCCGGTCCATCGCTTGACACGGATCACACTCGTTTCGCCGATCTTGATCTTGCCAACTAGCCGTGCAGTCGTCGATCCACGTCGTTGGCTCAACCACACCGGAGGGTGAGGCAAGTTGATTCCGCAAACGTGCCTCCCCGCTAGTTCTCCCGTCGATGTTGACCTGGATCAACAGATGTTCGGCATTCCCCGGGTAAATTCTCTCTCGATTTCGGGTCTGCGATGGCAGAGGTGCGCGTCGCTGCCAGAAGTGCTTGTGCCAGTCTCAAGCAATGGTAGCGAGGCGGCCGGCGCAGATTGGACCGTTGCCCAGCAATCGCCCGCAAGCTGCAAGGCAACGCGACGACAGCGGGATGCATCGAAATGTTTGCCTGGATCGCCGCCCTCGCTTTACGATTTCGCCAGTCCCGGGACGGCGCCGTTGCCATCCAGGTCGGAATTCTGGCGGTCGTGTTGATCGGCACGAGTGCGCTGGCCGTCGAAATCGGCTTTGCCTATTCCAAGCAGCGTCAGATGCAGACGGCCGCCGACGCTGCCGCGACCGGCGGCACCGCGGCCCTCTCCGATTCTGTTCCGGATCCGACTGGCGAGGCACGCTCGATCGCCGGACACCTCGACTTCGTGAACGGCGTCGACGGGGTTGTGGTCACCGTCAACCATCCGCCGCTCAGCGGCGCGCATGTCGCCGACACGAACTCGGTTCAGGTGATCATCCAGCAGCCTCAAACCTTGAGCATGGCCAACCTGGTGACCAGTTGGTACAGCACAGGCCCGCACATCTGGACCGTGTCCGCGAGCGCGGTGGCGACCGCCAACGTGACGGGCACGGCCTGCATCATCGCGCTGGACCCCGGTGATTGCCGTACGCCGGCGATCAACATCAAGAATAATGCCATCATCCAGCCGCCGCCGTGCGCCGATCATTGCGGCCTCGCCGCCAATTCGAGTTGCAACAATGCGCTCAACGTATCCAACAACGCCAAGGTCAACGCGCCGGTTTTCGTGCATGGGCAATGGGTGCTGGCGAACAACGCCAAGCTCAACTGCACCCCGAAGACGCAAGGCGCCCCCACTGTGGACGACCCTTACGCCGGCGTCGTGTTTTCAGCGGTCGGCCTCACTGCAAGGACTCAACCCGGCAGCGCACCCTACAATCTCCTGCCTGGCCGCTACGCAGCCGGATTGAATTACAACAATAACCAAACCCTCAATTTCGCTCCGGGCGTCTACTACATCGATACCAGGATGAATTTGAGCAACAACGTGACCGTTAACGCAACCGGAGGCGTCACCTTGGTCGTCAACGGCAATTATGCAATGAACATCGGAAACAATGCGACCATCAACATTACAGCGCCCACCAGCGGTTCCACCAAAGGCATTGCCATCGCCAGCATCCGAACCGCCACCTCGACGGTGACGCAAACATTCAGCAACAATACGATCCTGAACGTCTCGGGCGCGATCTATTTTCCGAACCAGATCGCCCAGTTCGACAACAACGTGACCATCAGGGCGACCAACTGCAATCAATTCATCGCCAGAAAAATCTCCTACCAGAACAACGCCACTCTGGTCGATACGGGCTGCCCTTCCGTGGGCGGAACCCCGGTCGCCGGCGGCAGCGGTCTCATCCAGCTGACGGAGTAGGCCATGGTCCTCGCCAAGCCCCATTCAAAAAGCCGGTCCCGGCGCGGGCAAGCGGGCTCGGTGGCGATCGAGTTCGGGTTTTCTCTGCTTTTTCTGTTTCCACTGGTCGTTGGAACGGTCGAGCTGGGCATGGCGGTGTTCCAGAATATGCAGGTGAACGCCGCCGTTGAAGCCGGGGTCTTATACGCACAGGCGAACGGCTGGGACGAGGCCGGCAATCATCGACGCGGTCGAGAGCTCATTCGGGACGACGCTGACGAACCAGGTGATCGCAGTGACCGCCAGTCCCGTTCCGATGCAATTTTGCGGCTGTCCGAGCGGGAGCGATCTCGACGCTCGCGGAAATGGGAACTCGCCGCCGTGCGCCGAGATCACCGCGAACTGCGGCAACGGGAATCCGCATCGGGAATATATCGAGATCAGCGCGTCGCTGACCCGGATCTCGGTGGTCCCGAACTCCGGCATGTTCCCGCTGCTGCCGGCGATGTTCGTGGCAACATCCGTTGTCAGGTCGAACTAGGCCATGGCGCGCGCGCCGCACGATTTTCATTCATCTTCAGCCGGCGCGGGGCGGCCGCGATCGAGTATGCGATCGTGCTGCCGGTGCTGTTGATGTTCGTGCTCGGCATCATGGATACCGGGCGGCTGCTCTGGACCTATACCACGATCTACAAGGCCACCGAAGCCGCCGCGCGTTGCGCGGCCATCGCGGCCGCGGTCCCCACGGCCGTGACCTGCACGACCTCGGCCCAAACCCGAACCCATGCGGTCGACGCGGCGTGGGGGCTCGCCATCAATGCATCCGCCTTCACCGTCAGCAATCCGGCGTGCGGAATTCAGGTTCATGCGAGCTATGATTTCCAGTTCACCATCCCGTGGTTTCCCGCGTTCGGTGAATCGCCTCCGGGAACGACAACGTTGACGGCGACCGTATGCTATCCCTTCAAGCCTCCGGCCTGAATGGTACTCGGCGTTACCGCCGCCCCAGGATATCGATCAGCTGGATCGCCGCCGGCCCGCCGACGACCAGAAATATGGTCGGCATGATGAACAGCATCATCGGCACGGTCAGGAGAGCCGGAAGCTGATTGGCGCGCTCTTCGAGTTGGATCAGGGCATCGTCCCGCATCTGCGCCGAGATCACGCGCAGCGCCTGCGCCAGCGGCGTACCGTACTGAAGCGTCTGGGACAGTGTCATGACGACCGAGCGGATGCTGGGAAGGTCGACCCGCTCCGCCATTCTCATGAGGGCTTCGTCGCGGCTGGGCAGGATCTGCAGGTCCGCGGACGTCAACGCCAGTTCGTCCGCCAGGGCGGGCCGCGACTGTCCGAGTTCGGCCACCACGCGGACCAGCGCATCCTCCAGCGAAAGCCCGGCATCCACGCATATCACCAGCAGGTCGAGAGCCTCGGGCATCGCGGCAGCGACTTCCTTTGCCCGCTGCCGGGCGCTCATTCCGATCAGGATGCCCGGAAGCAGCCAACCCGCGACGGCGCCGACCGCCGCGGCCAGCAGAAGCGCGGGGAGAAAGCTCGCGATCGCGGCAACATATCTCGCCACCATCAGCATGAGCAGAGCGAGAGCCGCCGCGGTGAGGGCTCTGCCTGCCATGAAGACCGAAGGGGCGTACGCCGCGCGAACGCCGAATATGGACAATCTTCGGACGATCTCCCGCTGCTCACGCTCTGGAACATCTTTGCTCAGGCTGGCCGCGGATTTTTCCAGGGCGCGCTGCGCCTTCTGTGGCGCGGGCGCCGCGCGGGGCTTGACCAGATCGACGCGCCGCGCCACCGCCTCGCGCCCCAGGCGCACACTCGTCGCGATCAACGTCCCGCCGCTGATCACAAGCGTAACCGCGGCCAGAATCGCCAGCAGCGCCGGCGTCGAAGCGAATGCTGCGGCAAGAGACGACATCACGCTCGCTCTCCTCTTCCTTTTGTTTGAGCAAGATCCCTTCGGAAATTCGCCGCGCACCTCCGGGCCATGCTCTAGGCCGCCGTCACCCGGCGCATCAATTTCCGCATGGTGAAGATGGCGACCACAAGAAGCCCGATAGCCGCCCCAAGGATGTATTTTCCGCGAGGATCGTACAGCAGCGGTGCGACATAGGCCGGGTTCAGGACGAGCAGCGCACCGATTGCGAAGAACGGCATCCCGCCGAGCACGTAGGCGGAAATCCGGACCTCCGCCGTCGCCGCGACCGCCTTGAGGCGCACCGCCCGGCGTCTTCGTATGATATCGGAAAGATTCTCCAGCGTGGCTGCGAGATTTCCCCCGGTCGCATACTGCAACGTCACGGCCACCGAAAAAAACCGGAAATCCTGCAGACCGATCCGCGCGCTCACCGCATCGAGCGCCTTTTCGAAGGGAACGCCGATCTCCACCTGGCTGGCGACCAAGGCAAACACGGTACTGAACGGAGCGGGCGAATCGGCGCTGACAGAGCGGACCGCCGAGATGATCGGCAGGCCTGCCCGCAGCATGCGAACCATCATCTCGATGGCGTTGGGAAACAGTTCCATAAACTGTTTCTCGGCGCGCCGCTGCTCCCGCAGGAGAAACTGACGGGGAACCAGGAAGAAAGCAGCCGCGGCGAGCAGGCTTGCAAGCCATATTGAATTGCCAAACATCCGGTAAGTCAGAAGCCACACGATGCCGCCAGAGACCGCCGCAATGGCCAGAAGCACGAGAGTGCCGGTTAGCATGCCCCACCGATACGGGATGCCGATGCAGAACAGGCTCCGCGTCGCCTCGTCGATCGGGGCTGGCGGAGCAACGCGATCTGGACTTGATTTCGGCTTGCTCTCGCTTGGCGGCTTGCCGGAGACCAGATCGACATGATGTTTCAGGTTCAATCGCGCCGTTCGGGTCAGCTTGAGAGCGCCAACCAGCAGGATGCCGCTCGCGAGCAAGACCAGGAGAATGGCAATCTGGAGCTCGATCATGCGATCAGGCCTCGTGCTCTTCATGGGCGCCGAGCGTCTCCAGGAAAGCGTTCGCCAAACCGAAATATTCGAGCCGCTTCATGAAGCGCGGCCGTGCGCGCGACGGCTTCGAACGAACCATGGATAGTGCCGTCGGGATTATCCCCGAGATATTTGAATAGAAACAGGTTGCCCAGAGAAATGATCTCCTCTTCCAGCCCAGCCACGTGGGCCACCTCGGTCACCCGTCGAACCCCGTCGCGCATGCGCTCGGTATGAACCAGCAGGTCGACGGCACTGACGATCTGGCCCCGGATCGCAACCATCGGAAGGTTGGCGTTCGCCATCAGGATCATGTTTTCGATGCGCGCGAGCGCGTCGCGCGCCGAATTCGCATGGATGGTCGACATCGAGCCGCTGTGGCCGGTATTCATGGCTTGCATCATGTCGAAAGCCTCGCTGCCGCGAACCTCGCCGACAATGATGCGGTCGGGCCGCATGCGCAGGCAATTCCGCACCAGTTCCCGCTGGGTGATCGCGCCGTGACCTTCGATATTGGGAGGACGTGTTTCGAGCTGAATCACGTGAGGCTGCTGCAATTGAAGCTCGACCGCGTCTTCGATCGTGATGATGCGTTCGCCCGGATCAATCATGCCGGACAGCGCGTTAAGGACGGTGGTCTTGCCGGAGCCCGTGCCACCGGAAATAATGATATTGAGGCGGCAGCGGGCCGCGATCTCGAGCGCCCGGGCGAGCTCCGGCGATACCGTTCCGAGCTCGGTAAATTGCGAAAAATGGACCACATTGCGCGAAAACTTGCGGATCGACACGCAGGTGCCCCTGATGCTCAACGGCGAGATGATGACATTGACGCGGCTGCCGTCGGCAAGGCGCGCGTCCAGCATCGGGCTCGATCCATCGACACGCCGTCCGATGGATGACGCGATGCGTTGCGCAACATGCAGGACGTGGGCGTCGTTGCGGAACCGCAGCTTGGTCAGCTCAAGCTTGCCACGGCGCTCGACGTAAATCATGTTGGGACCATTGACGAGGATGTCGGAGACCGAGCTGTCTCTCAGAAGCGGCTCGAGCGGCCCGAGCCCGATCATCTCGTCGACGATCTGGATCGCGAGGGTCCCCTGCTCCTGCTGGTTCAGGGGCATTCTTTGATCGCTGGCGATCTGCGCCACCATGTGGTGGACACGGTCCCTCAATTCGTCGTGGCTGAGCTGCACCGCGACGCCCGGATCGATCTTCATCAGGACTTGTTCGTGAATGGAATCGGTGACGTTCGGCGCCGCTCGGACGGGTTCCGCGGCCGGGGGGACCGGGACCTTCGCTGGAATGGCGCGCTCATTTGGCCCGGTTTTTTCCGGTCTCCGCTCGTTCCCGCCCTTTTTTCCGAAATCGAACATGAATTACCCAAACAGTCGATGGAAGAGGGAAGGCGGGGCGATTTCGATCTCGCCGACCAGTTGCCGCAGCAGAGACGCCAGCGCGCGTTTGAGCGCCGCGCTGTTCTGGAGCCCCTTGATTCCGAGATTCGAAGCGGCTGCGAGTTCCCGATCGTAGGGAATGATGATGTCGGGCGCTTTCCCGACGGCCCGGACGAATTCCGTCTCGGGCAAACTGCCGGGGGCGCCGCTCTGGTTGAGAACGTGGAGCGCGGATCGCTCCGCCGTATTGGGGCCGATCCTCTCGTACCACCGGGCAACGTCTCGCGCGCTGGCCAGCGTCCCGTTGCTGACCAGAATGCACAGGCTCGGCAGATGAAACACCTGGTTCAGCTTGACCGCCAGCATCGCCGGAACATCGACGAACACATAGCGATAACGACGCAGAAGCGTTTCGAGAAGCGAAAGCAGAGCGGCTTCTTCGACGGTCACCGGATTGGCAAGGGGCTCCAGTGACGCCAGCAGATCGAGACGGGGTGCGATATGGATTGCTCCCCGTTCGAGGAAAAGCTCGTCGACACGATCCGGACGCACGAATGCCTCGGCCAAAGCGTGGCTCGGCTCCTTGTCGAACTGGAGCGCGGCGTCGCCGCTGCAAAGATCGGCGTCCACCAGCATCACCCAGCGTTTGTGCACTTCCGCCATCTGCCAGGCTGTACCGACGGCAATGGTCGTGGCCCCAACCCCGCCCCGCACGCCAAGCACGAGCACAAGCCGGCCGGTGCTGCTCGTGGCCGACGACGTGACGGCGCCCTTGCCCTTGAGAATGTCATCACATGCGCGAGCGACAACATTTCTCACGAGCGGCTTGAAGAAATACTCGGCGACACCAGCGGCCTTCAATCCGCGGTACAGCCTGATGTCGTTGTCGGTGCCGATCACGATCACGGCGGTTCCGGGTTCGCACACCTCGGCCAGTTCGGCAATCCGTGCATTCGGGTCGTCGACCTTGCTGATATCGACGATCAACATTCGAGGCGACGGCCCCTGGGCCATGGCCGCCGTCGCGGTCGTCACGCTGCCAGGCGACAAATACGACATTCTTCAACCCGACATCGCCAAGCGATTGACGAATGACTCCCATGGAATCTTCATCGGACACAAAGACCATCACCTTCGGCGAATTATCGGCGGCGTTGATCGTGTTCGTGGCGACGTCGCTCACTGGGTGCCTCCTTCCGCTCTCGCGGGGACGCGGCCTTCCGGTCCGACGTCGGGGGCGCCACGCGGCGGCGCGGTGCGGATCGACTTTTCGATGCTGCTCCCGGTCGTGAACCGACCCTCGCGTCCCCTCAATTGCTTGAGGGCCGGCGATACGTCGGAGGCCCAGGTCGGACCGGCGCCGGTTCCCGCCTCGGAAACGCCGGAACCTTCAAGCGCGCGCACCGACACCCCGAGCCGGCCGAGCTGGCTTGCAACGAGCAGCGCCTCCGCCTGCCGCGGAGTGACCTCGAGGGTGACCGTCTTGGGTAGTTGCGATTCCGGACTGCCGACACGCCGCTCGGCGGGTGCGGCTCTGACTGCGGCGCTGAGCGACTGGTCGACCGCGATGGCGCGCACGTCAGCCAGCACCGTTTCGGCCACCTCCTTGCGCGATGGCTCCGCGGTATCGCCGAAACTTTGCATCAGGATGACGTCGATGCGGTCGCCCGGCAGCATCAGGCCGGACGAGCTTTGCGAAGCATCCACCGTTATTGAAACAGCCCGAGTCCCCGGCTTCAGGACCGCAGCCAGGAAGCCCCTTTCGTTGGGCTTGACGAAATCGCTGGCGACCAGCGGTTCGCCCAGGCCAAAATCGCGCCGGGCCACCGCGCCCAGAAACTCCGATTCATGCACCTGGCCCCGCATCAGGCTTCCGCGAACATCGTTTCGCCCCACATCCCGCCAGGCGACATCCTCCGCACGCAGCAATGCGCCGGTGCGGATCGGCCGCGCCGCCACCAATATCGCCGGCTGAACAACCGGAGGGGGGGCTTCTGGCTTCCGTGACCGGACTGCGATCCCTCTGGAAAAACCAGACCGACGAAAGCGCAAGCCCGGCGACCAGCGTGAGGACGCCTAAAGCGAGCAGGAGGTTGCGGACAAGCATTGGATAGCCTCACTGACGATCCGGTAGATGACTCCACCCAGTACAGCCAGCGCATACGGCATCGGCTCGCCGGCCGCGATCCGCGTGCGTTCGCCATTGAGCAGATGTCCGAGGTCCCGCATCGTATCGCGAGTTTCCCGGGTAGCCGCCGGACAGAACCGAGGCTCCGGGATTCTGGCCACGATCGCGCGCATGACGAGGTAGGCAACGCCCATCAATCCGCCGGCCACGGCAATGCCCAGTAGCAGGGCTCCGGCATCGGACAATGGAAAGAGAAGGGTCACGGCGGCAATCAGCTTGACGTCGCCGCCGCCGATCCATTCGTGATGAGCGAGAAAGCCCAGCGCGACGACGATCGACGCCGTTGCGAGAAGATCGAACCAGATCAAACCGGGCGCCAGCAAGAGACGACGACCGACACCACACGCCGCGACGACAAGCACGAGCCGATTGGGTATGATCCGGTGCGATAGATCGACCAACGCGGCCGCAACGAGCGCCACCACGCTGACGACCAAAAGTATCGCGGAAAATATCGCCGCACTCATGGGTTCCCGATCTCGTTGCGGGTTGCGAACAGCAATTTCCGCAGCAGCCAGAGGCGCCGCCGAAATATGCTCGGAGGCACTACGTCGGAGGAACCAGCTTGCCCGCGATATAATTGAAAATGGCGGCGAGGTTGGTGCCGACGAGTGTGACCGCAACGATAATAGCCACTGCTATCAGCGATGCGATCAGTCCGTACTCAATGGCGGTGACGCCCTTCTCCGAATCAATCGACAAGTATCGGGAAATTTTCAAAGCTAATGTACGCATGGTGCTTCTCCCGTAAGATGACCCATGTCATTCATAAGACACCCCAACGGGCTCCATCTTGACCTGCATCAACACCTGCAATTTTTGGTGATTGCCGCTCGCCACGCCTGCTCTCACCGATCCAGTCGATGGTTGGGCGACGTCTTCCGTTATGGGTATCATATCAACGAAGCAGCGAAGAACCTGCCGACCGTGGAACGGCAGATCGTATTTGAGCAATCGGAACCGCGGGTTCCTGCAATAGGTGAGACTGACTTACCTGTTTCCTTGCTCCGCGCAACGCGTTGCAGGCCGGCAAGCCGCTTTTACGGCCGCTCTGACGAAATCAACGAATTGATCAGCGCGATATTGGCAATGATGGTCGGATCGCCGGGCTCACGCGCGTAGGCTTTCATGATGTATTTGCGCGCGACGGCGTACTGACCGCGCAGAATATACGAGTAGCCCATATTGTTGAGGATTTGCGGCGTCTCGCCCGAAAGCCTGATCGCCATCCGGTACGCCCGATCGGCGAGATCGAAGCGCCGGATGTTGTCGTAGCTCCCGGCCAGTCCGATCCAGGCGTCGGCGTTGTTTGGATCCTTCTCGACAACATCGCGGAAATACCGCTCCGCCAGCCCGTAGTTGCCCCGGCTGAAATGCTGCAGGCCGAGGCGGAATGGCTCGCTCGACGGAATATAGGCCAGTTCCAGGGCTTGCGGCGCCGGCGAGGTGGCGGCGACATCCTGTGCGGTCGAGGCGCCACTGACAGTTTCGCATGCGGCCAGTCCCGGAGCGATCGATGCCACCACGAGGCAGAGGAAAAAACGCGAAACATCAAATCGAGATTTCATCCATTCTTTCCGTTCGCCGGCGGCCGGTGCTGCAATCATGTCCACGCATAACCTCCAAGGCACCGGACGCCAGCGAACCGTCACTGCCCGGTCGTTGTCGTCGTTCCGGCACCCCCACCTCCCCCACCCGAGGTCGCTGGAGCCAGGGTCTGCACGCCCGTGGTATTGTAGATCGGCGTAATTGGCGGCGGCGCGAATTGCAGTCTTCCGCGCCGGTAGCGTTCGACCGCGCCAGCCATGCGTTCGCCGTTCGCCGGGACGCGACGGTTTCGAACATGGCGCGGCCACGGATCGATCATGTGCGTCACCGCGTTGATGTCCCTGGCATTGCCCGCGCTCGTCGTGACGCCTTCGATTCGCTCCAGATAGGGTTCGAAAAATTCATACCAGAGATCGTCGGCACGCGGGCCGACGAGGAGATCGCCGGCGCGAGCGCCGGGGCTCGCGATCAATGCCGCGAGGGCGATCAATCCGGTCGTCGCCATTCGAGCGAGCCTGCTGCATGGCATCACCTCATTTCGCATCAACCGGCATGATGTAGCCAGTGGGGAGACGATCGCTTCCTCCCGGTTGTCCGACAACGTCGTCGCTCTTTTTCTTGCGCACATCGGTTTGGCCGAGAAGGAACAGATCGACATCGTTGCTCGGCGCGCGCGAGTCCAGAGGCGAGGCGATCTTCTGGCCGGGAACGCCGGGTGCCACCAGATGCGCCGTCACGATCACCACCAGGTCGGTCTCGCTCTGCTGGTACGACGAACTGCGGAACAGCGTGCCCAGCACCGGCACCGAACCGAGCCACGGCACTTCGGATATGTTTCGCAGACCATCGCTCTGCAGCAGGCCGGCGATGGAAAAGCTCTGCCCGTCGCGCAACTCGATCGTTGTGCGCGCCTCACGCAGGGTCAAGGCCGGGATCCGGAACCCGGAAATAACCACGGCGTTGGCAAAGTCGAGTTCGCTCACCGAGGGCGTCAGGCGCAGGTTGATGACGCCGTTGGCCAGCACAGTGGGCACGAAGGTGAGTTGAACCCCGAAGGGCTTGTAGTCGACCGTGATCGTCGTGGTCAGTCCCGACGGCTGCACCACCGGAACGGGGATTTGGCCGCCGGCGATGAAACTCGCCGTGTCGCCTGAGAGCGCGACAAGATCGGGCTCCGCCAGGCGGCGTATCAATCCCTTGGTCTCCAGCGCGGTGATCAGGACGTCGATATTGCCGGCGCCATTGTTGAGGACACGGGCAAGCGCGACGCCGAACGGCGCGGACGTTGCCGTTCCCGCCAGGGTCCCGAGCGTCTGGAACAAGGGGACACCACCAGGACCAGGTCCCGCCTGGCTTATCGGTCCGCCCGCCGAAGCTCCCAATCCCGTGTTGACTCCCCGATTTCCGGCGCTGTTGGCGGCAAACAGGTTCACACCAAGGTCGCGCTCCGCATTGCGGCTGGCTTCGAGGAAGCGGACCCTCAACATGACCTGCTGCGCCGTAGCAATGCTCATGGCATTGACGACGGGAATGTTACCGGCGACAGACTTGGCCAGCGTCATCGCCTGATCGGCGATCACGGCGTTCTGCACCTGACCGCCGAGTACGATCTGGCCATTGCTGGTTGAAACCCGGATGCCGCGGCGCCGGTGCTCGATACGATCTTTTCGTGCAGGTTCTCGATATCGGGCGTGACCTCCAGGGGAATCACCCTGAAAGGCCTGTCCTTGTTGTCGGCCTTGAATATCGACAGATTGGTGGTGCCGATCTTCTTGCCCTGAATATAGAGCGAATGGTCCGACATCGGCACCACGTCGGCAATATCGGACGATCCGACCAAGGCTGTCGCAAAGGGATCGACGATGTTGATGGTGCGCGACTTGTTGACGGTAACGGATACCGTGGGAACGTTCACCCGCTCGCTTTCCCAGACGCGGGCGGATGGCGTCTGGGCCGAGGCCGCGCTTATGAAAGATGCCGGATACCATGCCCCTGCCAGCAGCAAGGCGACGACCAGGCGCGGAGCAGGAAACGCCACCCTTCGCTCACCCTTCGCAAACAGGTTCCGCCACATTACTCGCATCCCCCTTGCCGCTCACGCTTCGCGGCTTCACGCCAAAAGTCTCCTCAGGACAGCAGAATCCAGGCTACTGCCGGCGCCAATCAACTCCGAGCCTTGCAAAACAGCGTCGTGTCGACAGTTTCCCCGATGCACTGTGATCTGCTCTTCGAGAGCGGCCTGGCAGCCGGGCACCAACGCCGCGGTTCAAACCGTGACCGCGAAGTCGAGCCGAACTCGCCGGCACTCACTCCATCAACTGCCCCCATTTCTCCAACCGACGCACGCCTGCGTTGAACGCGGGTCCCAGATCATTGTGGCAAACTAGCACGTTAGCCGCCGGAACAGCGTCTCCCAAAATCAACACTCCACACAATAACTCAGGGTTGTTGCAGCATTTCACCATGGAATGAGGGGCGACAGGTCATGCCAGGAGAGACAGCATTACTGACCAAATAGCGGCGGAACCCGCCGGCAGGCAGCTAACTCGCCTCTAACCGCTCCGGCCATGACGCTCCATGCACGGACTGAGGACTTCCGGCGCCAGTCGTTGCAGGATTTCGAGAAGCGCACACGGTCAGATCAAGGCGGCGTCGCCGGTGTCGTCAGGACTTGAGGAGCATTCGAACTCGAGCGTCGAACTTGAGTGCCCCGTCGGCAAGGGCGCTGGTTCCTTCGCTGCGGTCTCGTCGATGTATTCGCACCCGGCAGGCAGGCATCTATAGACCGTGTAACTCGTGATCAGCTTCTTGTTATGAATCGTCACCCGTTGTCCGAGGAGCGAGGCTTCGACGATGATCGTTGCCCGGTAGACTTCGGCTCCGCGGTCGTTGAGCACGATAACGTTTGTCTTTCCTTCCTTCTTGCCCTGAAACAAAAACGTATTGTTGGGCCCGAAGGTGATGTCGGCAATTTCGGCATTTCCGATCAGCGCCGTGAGCGCGGTCTTTTCGGAGCCAACGACGACTTTTGTCATCGCGAAGCCAGGCTCCAGCGTCACAACTTCTTCGCTGCCTGCCGGGGACGCAAACGCGAGTGACGCCAGCACGATCAGCGCGAGGGGGATTTTTTGCGAGATGGCCAACATCGGAAAATCCCTTTTCAGCCTGCTATCCATCTATCGGCAAAGCACCACCGTTTTGATTATGGTGAAGTGACGCAATCGATCTTGATGTAAATCAAGCAACCGCGGTCCATGCGCATGGGTTGCCAACGCCAGAAGCTGCCCGGCGGCATTCGAGGCTCCAACACTTGCCCGGACTTGCAGCCCTTTCCCTCGCCGCCGATTGCCGGGAACGCATCCCGCTGCCTGCCGAAGATTGCTCCGCGCTCTGGCATCATCAACCTTCTTTCGAAAGTCCCGGAAAAGGGAAACACCACTGACCTATCCCGGATTCCGACTTTGACACCGATCAACAGGAAACCGCTCGGAAGACATCAAGGTAATTTCCGAGAGCATTCAAACCGCCGGCAAATGCTGCAATGAATAAAAGGCAGGATCAAGAGAACAACGAGGAATGCATCTTGCAAGAACAACGTTGAAGCCGATTTGACAGGTTTTGCCCTGCAGGGACGTTGACGAGGGCGCCCCCGCGACGGTCTTGAAATTTCGAATACCTGACACTCGCCTACACTGCGGATGCACAGCGGATGTCGCGATGGCCATGGCCAATTCAACGGCGCGAGCGAAACCCGATCCCGGCAGCGCCGAGATGGAAGTGTCCGTGCGCGCGGCGCTGATCCGACAGCTGTACAGCGCACCCCCGTTCTTGCTGTTGCATCCGCTCATCGCGGCCATTGCCGCGCTGCTGTTGTGGCCCGTCTATCCGGGCTGGACGATCGCGCTCTGGTTGGCGCTGGGGTGCGTCGTCACGGCGCTTCGCTATCTTGATCGCCGGCGGTTCCTGCGTCGAATCGAAAAATCGCAGGAAGCGGAAACTTCGGGCCGGCATTTCACGCTTGGCGCCATCGCGGCCGGATGCCTGTGGGGCGTTGTGGCCTCGGCGCTGGTCCTTACGCCGGACACCGAATATCATGTTTTCGTGTTCGAATTGCTGGCCGGCCTGACCGCGACGGCGGCCGCCACACAGGCAACTCATCTGCCCGCCCTGCTTGGATTCCTCGTCCCGATATTCGCTCCCCTCCTTGTCGCCACGTTCGCAAGGCCGGGCAGCGCGTCCATCTATCTGGGCCTGTGTCTGGTGGCATTCGCAGGCGTGCTGATAGCGATTGGACGAACCATCAATGGTCGGACCGCCGATACGCTCCGGCTTCAGATCGCCGGGCGCACTCTGACCGACAACCTCGAAGCAGCCTCCGCCGAGTTACGGCGGCGCGATACGATCCTTGGCGCGATGTTGACCAGCGCCACCAAGCTGCTGCGCTCCTTCGATCTCGATCAATCCCTGGAGGGGGTGCTGAGACTCGCCGGCGAATCCACCAACGCCAGCCGGGTCCGCATCCTGCAGAACTCGCGCGCTCCCGACGGAAGACTCATCGCCTCGGCGCGGTACGAATGGAGCGCTCCCGGGATCACGCCGGGATTAGGCAACCCGCTGCATCCTGACGTTCCAGATGTTGATTTCAGGGCGATGGGTCTGGATGACTGGGAACGAACGATGGGCAAGGGAGAGGCCAGGACGGCGATCACCCGGCAGCTCGAACGCCCGGCCCGGGAACTTCTCGAACAATACGGAATAAAGTCGGTCCTCGCGGTGCCGGTGTTCGCCCAAGGCAGTTGGTGGGGCGAAATAAGCCTCGACGATTGCAACACCGAACGGATCTGGTCCACGGTCGAGATCGATACCCTGAGAACGATCGGCGAGCTTGTCGGCGCTGCCATCGGTCACGGCCGGGACCTCGACGAGATCGAGACGGCGGCCCGCATCATCGGGAACAGTTCCACCATTCTCTTCCGAATGAAGCCCACGCCACCCTATGTGTTGACCTACATATCGCGAAATACCGATCGCTTCGGCTATGAGAGGGAACAATTTCTATCGGACCCCTCCTTCTACCTGGGTCTCATTCATCCCGAGGATCGCGCGAACGTGGTCAACGACGTCATGCGCCTCGCCCGGGGGCATGACAGTACCGGAATCTCCAGGGAGTACCGAATCCGAAAATCGGACGGCACGTACGTGTGGTTCGAGGGCCGCTTCCGCGGCATCTACGACAAGAGCCTCCGGCTGACGGAAATCGAGGGTATCCTTATCGATATCAGCGAGCGCAAGACGACCGAGGCAACGATCACTCGATTCGAGATGACCGATCAACTCACGGGGCTCGCGAGCCGGAAGAGCTTCATGGAGCAGCTCACGCACGCGTTCGTCGCGGCCAGGCGCGGCGCGGCCGGGTTCGCGATCCTCTATCTCGACCTCGATCGCTTCAAGGACATCAACGATGTGCTCGGCCATACCAAGGGCGACGAGCTGCTCATTCTCGTTGCGAACCGCCTTCGCAAGATTCAACGGGCAGCCGATGACATCGCCCGCTTTGGCGGCGACGAGTTCGCGGTGCTCCAGAGGGATACGTCCGATCCGTCCGATGCGGGGGCGCTGGCAAACAGGATCCTGGAGGCGCTGTCGGCACCTTACGATATCGGAAGCGAGGTCCACATCACCGCCAGCATCGGCATCGCCGTTTACGATACAAATGTCGCGGGACCGGAAGAGCTGATGAAGCAGGCCGATCTCGCGCTCTATCGCGCGAAGGACGCGGGCCGGAATCAATATCATTTCCATTCCGAAGCGCTCGATGCCGAGGTGCGCGAGCGCGTGACACTGGGCGATGATCTGCGCATGGCGGTGGAGCGCCATGAGATTGAGATATATTACCAGCCGCAGGTCGCGGTACCCTCGGGAATCATCAACGGGCTGGAGGCGCTGGCGCGCTGGAACCATCCGACGCGCGGACTGGTCCTCCCCGGCAACTTCATTCCGGTCGCGGAGAAGGCCGGAACGATCGTCCCGCTCGGTCACTGGATCGTCGATGATGTCTGCCGGCAGGTAGCGCTTTGGCGCGCGGAACTTCCGGCGCTGCCGAGGGTCTCCATCAATCTGTCTGCCGCTCAGCTAAGAGCCTCGCCCGATTTCGATCGTGAGTTCGCGGCCATTCTCGGCAAGCACGGCCTCGATGGTTCCGCAATCGAACTTGAGCTCACTGAATCCGTGCTGATGCAGACGACGCGCGAAAACAGCCAAATGATCGAGCGCCTGCGTGCGCTCGGTGCGTCGCTCGCGATCGACGATTTCGGGACCGGCTACTCCTCAATGGAGTATCTGGGCGCCTTTCAGGCCAGCCACATCAAGATAGCGCAGGAGTTCGTCCGCGATATCGGTTCCGATGCGGGGCATGCGGCGATCGTGCGGGCCACCATCGGTCTCGCGCGCGAGCTGGGAATCAAGGTCATTGCCGAAGGCGTTGAAACGGCGGACCAGCTGGATTTTCTGATCAAGGCAGGGTGCGAAAACATTCAAGGTTACTATTTCAGCCATCCGGTTTCCGCCTCCGAAGCCGGTCGACTGCTGCGCAAGGGCCGGCTGGAGCCGGCTCGCCCGGAGCGCCCGGACGATCGCGGCCGGGGAGACAAATTGAAAGCCGTGCCCGCGCAGAAACCTGGCGTCGAATTCACGCCAAGGCGCAACTAATTCTTCATTCAATCGTGAAACGCTGGCAGGCCGAAGTTCTTCCGTGCTTAACGATCTTGGGCCACAAGCCTCTCGATCCATCGTATTCGCGAGAAGGCCCGATGGGTCGCTCAGAGCCATATCCGGGTCTTCAAACCTGCGGTCCTGCAGATTGGTCTATCTGCCTGCTCACGCCGATGCCATTTTGATTGTCGGCAATCCAGGCATGAACATTTTCGCAGAGGTGCTGACGATTTCCCAATTCTAGAACGCCGTCGAATGGCTCTTCCCACGCCGCGTCGATTTCCTGCAGAAGGATTGATCTGTGAGGCTCCTCAATTTTTTGCTGTCCAATGCGGCTATTTTGATGCTGGCCCGTTTTGCCGGCGCAGGAGCAGGGTTTTTCTCTCAAATTTTGCTGGCACGGCTGCTTCCGCCCAACGAACTCGGGATTTTTTTCGCCGGAACAAGCCTGGCCGCGGTGGTCGGGCTCCTTGTCGCGCAAGGTTATCCGGAAATCGTACAACGCTTCGTAACGCGGTATCGGGAAAACAAGCGATCGGATCTGCTGACGAATTTCATCGCGCAAGCCCAGCGCGAGACGTGGATGATCAGCGCGGCCGTGACCCTTTCGTTGCTTGTGATTGCCTTCCTGTTGCCAACGACGGATGGCGGGAACCGGTTCGTCATTGTCGCTACGGCATTTACCGCCGCCGCGTGCTCATTTTCAATTTATCCGGCGCTGGCTTGTGCCGACCGCAGATTTTCCCTGGGAATACTGCCGGAAATTCTTGTGCGGCCGGTTCTATTCCTGGCGTTCATCGCCGCAATGGGGTTCTCCGGCCTTGCGCTGACCGCAGGACTGGCCATCGCCGTCTATGGCGCCATTTCGGCATTTTTCTCGCTGGTTCTTTTCTTTTCCTTGCGAACGAAAATGACCTCTCCTCTTCGTCGTCCGGGCAGGCGATTGCGCCGTAAATGGAGAGCGGAGGGGCGACCTCTCATGATTGTCGCGCTGTTCAGGAGCCTGTTCCAGGACGTCGTGATTCTGATGACCTCGCCGTTTCTCGGCGTTGAAGCATTGGGCCCGTTTGGTGTCGCACTCAAGCTCACCATGCTGGTCGGCTTCACGATTCAGATCGCTCATCAGATGGCGTTACCGGATCTCGCGGAAGCCTATCATCGCAAGGATTCGGATAAGATGGCGCATGCATTGTCGGCGGCCACAGTCCTGCCCGCCGTTATCACGCTTGTGACGTTAGCCCTGGTCTTTTTTTGGGGCGACGATGTATTGGCACTGTTTGGTCCTGATTATACGACGGCGAAATGGGGACTGGTGATCCTTGTCGCTGCGCAATCACTCCGCGCCATCGCCGGACCGGCGCCCATGCTGCTTACCTTGAGCGGAGCGCAGAAAACCAACGCGGCAATCAACGTCGCATGCTGCGGAGTGCTTCTGATGGCGAATGCCGTCCTTATCCCTCATCTGGGATTGACGGGGGCCTGCCTGTCTGTGCTGCTTGTCGTCATCGCCTGGACGAGCGCGAGTGCCGTATCACTCTGGCGCCTGACAGGCGTAAGAGCAGATCTGCTGTCGCTGCGCTCCGATGCCTCAACGCGCCACCTGGTGAGATCAGCCGCCCGATCGGGAACATAAGGGGCTTGACCGGGCCCCGCTTCCGTCGAAGAGGCGGGGTTCTCGCGCCGCCGTAGCTACCCGCGAATGGGGTTCTTCAACCGAACGCAACTTCAGAGAGAAAATTCAGGAATTATTAACGCCTCGCCCTCAGATTTTAACAGATTGCGAAAAGATTGCTTTCCATGGGCATTTTCAAAATGACCAGTGAATATGAAAGTGGCGATCGTCCCGACCTGGCGCATGAGGGAAGAGCAATGCTGAGTTTATTCCTCGGCCGCCCCCCCTCCGGATGCAGCGTCGGCGAATACATCGATGCGATCGGGGCCGTCAGCGACGGGCGTTCACTGAGCCTTCCTCGTTGGGCATTGACGCCGGTCGTCCTGACGCTGTTCCAGGGGCCAATTCTGCTTCGGCGCGACTTGATGCGTGCGGTCAGGCGGCGGATGGATATAGCGTTTCAGATTGGCGAAACAGAGCCCGCGCCTTCGAGGTACTTCCGTACAAGATCGGTGAATTTCCTGAGCGCGGCTTTGACGATCATTCTGATCGGTGCAGCCGAAGCATTTCGCATGGTTTGTTCCGTGACCGTTGGTTCGGTTCTTGCCAGGCTGGTTACAAGTCGATCGGCATCTTCATGGTAACCGTGGTCATTGGTACCGGGCCCGCGGGGGTGTCGGCGGCCTTGCCGTTGGTTGAAGCGGGTCTTCCAGTGATTCTCGTCGACGGCGGATACAAGGTTGCCGACCTCGATGTAACGCAACCCTATGAGCAATTCCGACGTACAAACGTCGATCAAGCATTCACATTCATTGGTCCGGCATCCTACGCCATCAGAAATGCCGAAATGGGCGGGCTCAAATCGCGCGCTCCCGGGCTGGCGAGTTGCTTCGCTGGCTTTCAGGAACATTACCGGGCCACAAACGACGGCTTCCACCTGGTGGGCTCGCTCTCGTCGGGCGGATTGTCAAACGCCTGGGGAGCCGGCGTTGCCACCTTCAGCGATCTGGAAACGGCAGATTGGCCTGTTGATCGCGGCGAACTTGAAAGATCTTACGACCGGGTCACACGTCGCATTGGCGTGCACGGAGTGCAGCAGGATCCCATGGATTCCGTCTTCGGGGACATGCCGGGCTTGCAGCCACCGCCCCCGCTGAATGCCAACGCCAGATACATTCTCGAAAACGCGGAACGACAAGCAACGGTTCTCGAACGAGACGGGTTTCGATTGGGCAGGGCCCGAAATGCCGTCATCACCCGCGAAACAGCTGGCCGGCGCGCCTGCAATCTGAAGGCAACTTGCTTGTATGGCTGCGCGTCGAGATCCATATATGCCGCGCGGTTCGATCTCGAGTGGCTGCTGAAGCAGCCGAACGTCACGTATCGCGCGCTTAGTGTGACATCGATCGAACGGACTGCGTCGGGCTACCAGGTGCGCGGACATTCCGGTGACGGCTATGCGCCCGTCCGGATCGAAGCCGATAACGTCGTCCTGGCAGCGGGAACCATCGGATCGACGGCCTTGATTTTGGGGCTGAAGAAAGCCTTTGGGAAAAAGCTGCGGCTGCTAACGGCCCCGCAGGCGGCTTATGCAATGTTGCTTCCACACCGCTTGGGACAGCTTCATTCAGACCATGATTTCGCGTTGGCCCAACTCTCGATCTCCGTCGAGCTCGACGCGACCAGGCACGGCCCGGCATTCGGAAATCTTTTCTCGACCTCTGGCATGGGGTTAACTGGGTTCATCCACCGTTCCCCCCTTGGGCGTGTTGCATCACTCCGGCTGATGTCATTGTTGAGCCCGGCCATGCTTGTGGGGAATTGCTACCTTCCCGGAGAGACAAGCGACAATGATATCTGTCTGCTGTCGGACGGGGGACTGCATTTATCGGGAAGGATTACTGAGACGCAGATCGAGGCATTTGCAGAACTCAAGCGGCGACTTTCAAGGGCGATGAGAAAGCTTGGAACCGTTCTGGTTCCCGCAAGCTTCTCGATAGCCGGACCCGGTCGTGACGTTCATTATGCGGCGACCTTGCCGATGCGGCGCAATCCCGGGGAGTTTGAGACAAATGAATACGGTGAGCTGGCTGGTCTGCCCGGCCTGCACATCGTCGATGGCGCCGTGCTGGCGAGCCTGCCGGCCAAAGCGCACACCCTGACAATCATGGCCAATGCCGACCGCATTGGCCGATCGCTGGCGAAAAAATGCCTGACGGCTGAATTGGCCACGGTTGTCTGAACCGATTCTCCCGTGCGATAGCCCTTCCACCTGCAGCAGCTTCGCGACCACGGCGTGGCCGACAACGCCGCGCTCCCGGTAAGGGGCGCAACTTGACCAATACCAAATCCAAGCGGTGGAAAGCCTGGTTCAGAAAAAGGCCGGAGGTGAAACGCAGGCCCACGCAAGACGGAATTACCACAGCGCCCGTCGTGATTATTTCAACGAACCGATCCTTTCCAGTTCCGGTAGATTGACAACCTCAAGGACGCCTTCGGACAGCACGACGATGCGACGCTCACGAAAGAGACTGAGCACCCGGCTCACGTGAACCGAGGTCAGTCCGACAGCATCCGCAATTTGCTGTTGCCGGAGCGGAAAAGGATAGCGTTGCTCGCGGATCACCTGGCCAGCCGCCATACGCCGCATCAAATGCAAAAGCAGATAGGCGATACGCTGCTCGGCCGAGCATTGGCCCAGCACGGCGAGAAACTCGGCAGCATCGCGCGCCTCGGCAACGCAAGTTTGTGCGACCGTCGATTGAACCTCGGGCTCGGCGAAGCATCTGGTGCGAAGTTCGGAACGCGCGAAGCCGTTTATCTGGACGCCGGTCAACGCCTTGACCGAGAAATGGGATGCCTCTTCGAAAATCGAGCTGGAGGAAAAGAGGTCGCCGGGCAGCAGGAATTTCAGGATTTGCCTGCCTCCGTCCAAAAGCTGAATGTATCGGAATGCCCACCCCGCACATAGAACGAATACGCGGTCAGACGAGTTGCCTTCGAGCGAGCAGTTGCGTTCCTGCATTGGCCACCACGAATTGTTGCCGGCTGTTGTCGTCCAGCAGGTCCGGCGAAGGCGGTCGAAAAATCGCGGCGCAGAACCCCGCTTCGCGATGGGTACAGGTCACGCAGGGTGATGACCGGGTGCTTCCTACGGTAGCTGCCAAACTCACGTGACTTCGTGCACCAAGTGCCCCTACCGGAAATTGCCATGGTGCAGGGGCGAACGCAGTCGTTGCGATCGGTTGCACCAAACCAATCATGGATCTTGATTCGCGTGGTGCACAAGCCGCAATTGACCAGAATCGCTATCCACTTTTTGAAAGCGGGATGGCCACACCAGCCAAGTCCGGTGAAAAGGGAAACGACTTGCAGAAACAAAGAGCTGATGAGCGTGCCATAAAGAAAGGCTTTTCAGGCCGGAATGCGCCCGAAGATCCGATCCATCGGATTTTATTGTCATCTTTGCAAAATTCGGTACTGTTTCGATGAACATTGCACTTTCTGTTGTTCAAGAATCGATTGCACACACCTTTGAATAGCGGCGCCGACATCGGCAACCTCGGCGGACTTGTCGTCCCCAAGATGAGCGTGATCCGTTCTGACGAACCGGCCGAGTACGCGGCGTCGGTGAACGGGTTTGAAGCACGCTACCTGCCAACCACGAACGACCACCGGTTTGTCAAGTACGAGTTGTCCCTCGGGAGCGGCCGCCTGGCTGTCTCGACGCGGCCGCCGATGCTCTACGAAGGGACCGTGGTGGCAAACGAAGGGGTAGTCTGTTTTCACCTTGAAGACATCAGGGCCAACGTGAACGGCCACTCGGTCGGCGCCGACAACATCGCACTCTGGAAAAAGGGCACTGATTACCGATCACACCAGCGATCTCGTCTCACCCATTGCGCGCTATTCGTCTCGGACGCTTTTTCTGCTCACGACTGGCCCGAGCCTGCACCTGCGGACCGCTTTATGTGGATCGGGGCGGACAGTAGCTTGCATCTGAGATCCAGCGTGAGCGACGTTATGGAAGTGCTTCGGAGGGATCCCGCCCGGCTTGCCAATCCGGATGTCGTGAAAGGTATAGACCAGAGCATCATCGGCGGCATCGACGGAGCGCTTTCGACCGTCGTCCTATCGGGAAGCAGCGTTGCTACCGGTCGCTATGTTACAATCTGCAAACGAGCCGAGGAGTATTTGAGGGAGAGCCGTTTTCGCATTCACTCCAGTCTCGAAGTGGCGAAAGCGTGCGAGGTCAATGTAAGGACGCTGCACAATGCCCTTGTCTCGGTGCTGGGCGTAAGCCTTGGAAGGTATCTTTTGCTTCACCGGCTGTGGTTGGTACGCAATGCGCTATTGCGGGCACCGCCCGGGACCCTCGTCAAGTCGATCGCGCTCGACCACGGATTCTGGCATCTGGGCCGTTTTTCAAGGCTCTACTATTCGCGATTTGGCGAGGCGCCCTCAACGACCCTGGCGAGATACCAATCCGGACGCTGACTTGCCGCGCCGATCGCACGCGCCTTCAACGCTGATATACCGCTCGATGCTGCATGATGAATTTGTTGCGGATGCTGGGGCGACGAGCACGATGCTTTCGTTACTGACAACGATTGCTTGGGACAACGCAACAGCGTCGCGCCCCGCCCCGGGGTTGCGTCGACGGATCAAGCCGCCCGCATCAATCCCAGAAATTCGTCAACCTGGTGCTTCAAGCGCTCGCCGCTCTGACTGAGTTCGCCGGCCGAGGACAGCACTTGAGAAGCCGCCGCGCCGGTCTGCTGCGCCGCCATGTTGACGCTGGTGATGTTCGACGTTACCTCCGTCGTTCCTTGCGCCGCCTGCTGCACGTTGCCGGCGATTTCCCGGGTCGCCATGCCCTGCTGCTCGACCGAGGCCGCGATGGTCGCGGCGATCTCGGAAATGCGGGCAATAGTCGCACCGATGTCCTTGATGGCAACGACGGATTCCCGGGTCGCGCTCTGCATCCCCGCGATTTGGCTTCCGATCTCTTCGGTGGCCTTCGCCGTTTGGCTCGCCAGCATTTTGACTTCCTGGGCGACCACAGCAAAACCCTTGCCGGCATCGCCAGCCCGCGCCAACTCGATCGTCGCATTCAAGGCCAGCAGATTGGTCTGCCCCGCGATCGTGTTGATCAGTTCGACCACATCCCCGATACGCTCCGCCGCGCGCGACAACTCGGCGATGCGGGCATCAGTCGCGTCGGCCTGGACTACCGCCTCGGCGGCGATCCGACTGGACTCGCGCACCTGCCGGCTGATTTCTTCAATCGAGTTCGACATCTCCTCGGTCGAGGCGGCGACCGACTGCACATTGGCCGTGGTCTGCTCCGACGCCGTCGATACTGCCGCTGATTGACGTGCGGTCTCCTCGGAAATGTCCGACATCGACCGTGCCGTCGCCTGCAATTCGGTTGCCTGGGAAGCAACCGAATTCAGCATTCCGGCGACCTCCGTATCGAACGATTTCACCAGTTGTTCGACCCGCTCGGCGCGGCGGCCGCGGCGGACCGCTTCGAAGCGACTCACTTCGCGGTCGAAGCCGAGTTTAGCCTGCATCGCCTGAAGATGGCGCAGCGCGACGCCGATCTCGTCTTCGCCATCGATGATCACGCGGTTATTGAACTCGCCCCGTGCAATTCGTTGCAACAAGCCGATCAGCCGGTCGAGCGGCCGGCTGATGGCGCGGATCGTCGTCAGCCCCAGGAGGCCGCCGAGGATGACGCCGATCAGCAGAGCACTGACTGAGATGCTGATGGTAATCACGTAGCTGCGCTCGGCGCTCTCAAAGGCCGATTTGGCTCCGGCGATCTGAAGTGCCACCAGCTTGTCCGCCTCGAGCTTGGCCGCGGCGAACAGCGGATTCACTTTCTGCGCGACATGTTGGGCAAGCTCATCGAGCTTGCCCGCGGCGAGCATCGCCAGAGCTGGCTTCAATCCATCCTCGACATAGGCTCGCCGCTTGCCCATGTAGCCTTCGGCGACGATCTTCGATTCCGGCAGCTGCACGGATGCTGCGTAGCGCTGCCAGGCCGCGGTAATGGCCGAGATATTGGTAGAGACAGTGGTCGCGGCTTCGGCCACGGGCTTGCCGGCTTTTCCGTCGGCCGCCGCGCCGAACAAGGCCAGGATATTACTCTGCATCCGGTCGTTGATCTCGGCAATATCCGACAGCGGCACCAGGCGGTCGTTATAGACGGACTGGAGCTGCAGATTCGCATTGTGCCCGGCGAAGATGCCGATCGCGCCGATCATCAGCATGAAGCTGGCGAGGCAGGCGACCATCGTGACCAGCCGCCGCTTCAGCGTGGCGGTGAAGGGGCTCAGCCGGTCGAACGGCGAGCGGCGGCGCAGAATGCCGGCAGCAAGCATGTAGGGATGCGGCTTCTTCGCCCGGATCAGGGCATAGACCTGTTCGGCTTCGGACCGCTGGTCGGCCGGAAGTTTGGTGCGGATCGACATGTAGCCGGTGATCCGGTTCCCCTCGAAAACCGGCGTCGCGCTCGCCAACACCCAATAGAAATCGCCGTTCTTGCGGCGGTTTTTCACCGCGCCGGCCCATGGCTTGCCCTCCTTCAGGGTCGCCCACAGATTTTCGAATGCCTCCACCGGCATATCGGGATGCCGCACGATATTGTGCGGCTGGCCCATCAGTTCGTTCTCGGTGAACCCGCTGGCCTTGACGAAATCGTCGTTGAAATAGGTCAACTTCCCCTTGGTGTCGGTCTTCGACACAATCAACGTGTCGTCGCTGAGGATATATTCGTCGGCCGTGACGGGCAGATTCATTTTCATGTCAGAGACTTCCAGGGGTAGGGACTGGTTGAGTGGAGCGGCCGCACCGAATTCACGAATTCGTATGAAGTTCGCCGGGCGGCAGCCTGCAACAGCTTCTGCAAAGCTTTAAAAAACGCGACATTGATCCGCGCAGCAAGGTCAAGCTGTGGGTTAGGCCCGGCCAGACCTTCCGTCCATTGCTGTGCCGAGAAACTCGTTGAAGGATAGAAAATCATGCGGCTTTGATGTTGCTGAGGAAGGCTTCGACCTGACCTCGCATCGTCTCGGACTGCCTGGACAACTCGCTGGACGCCTGGAGAACCTGATGGGCGGCAGCACCGGTATCTCCGGCAGCCTGCTGCACACCGGTAACGTTCGATGCGATTTCACCGGTGCCGAGCGCGGCTTGCTGCACGTTACGTGCAATCTCCTGGGTCGCCGAACTCTGCTCCTCCACCGCACTGGCGATCGCGGAGGCAATCTCATTCATTTCATTGATCGTCGCGGTGATGCCCTTGATCGCGCTCACGGCTTCGCTGGACGAAGCCTGAATCGACGAAACCTGGGACCCGATTTGGTCTGTGGCCTTCGCGGTTTGTTCGGCGAGAACTCTTGACCTCGGCCGCCACCACGGCGAATCCCCTGCCCGCTTCGCCGGCGCGCGCCGCTTCGATCGTGGCATTGAGCGCAAGAAGGTTGGTCTGGCCGGCGATTTCACTGATGAGCTTGACGACCTCGCCGATGCTTGCCGCATCCTTGTACAGGCCCTGGACCTTCGTATTGGTGCGATCGGCCTCCGATACGGCCTTCTGCGCGATCGCGGCCGATTGCGCCACCTGCCGGCTGATTTCGTTGACGGAGCCGGCCAATTCCTCCGACGCTGCTGCGACGGTTTGCACGTTTGAGGATGCCTCTTCCGTGGCCGCGGCAACGGCTGTTGCCTGATTGCTGGTTTCTTCGGCGGTCGCCGTCATCTGCGACGCCGTCGCCTGCAGTTCTGTCGAGGCCGACGCCACCGACCTCAGCACGGTGGATATATCCGCATCGAACGTCTGGGTCAGTTCGTTCACCCGCGCCGCACGCGCCACGCGCGCGCTGACGGCTTCGGCTTCCTTGGCGGCGAGTTCCCTGGCCTTGATCATGTTCTCCTTGAAGATCAGGACCGCTCTCGCCATCAGTCCGATTTCGTCCTTCTTGTCGGTCGCGGGAATTTCGACCGAGTGATTGCCGCCGGCAAGCTGCCCCATCGCACTGACCATCTTGAGAATGGGCGGCACGATCGAGCGGTTGGTCAGGTACACGACGGTTACGGAGACACCGATACCCACCCCCATCAGCACCCAAAGCAACGTCATGAGGAAATTGGTTTCAGCGAGAACCGAGGCACCGTCGGCCTTGAGGCTGTCATGTTGTCGCGTAACCATCCCCCCTGAACGTGAGCCCGCGCTATTCTTCGCTCCCGCGAAGATATCGAGGAGTTTGCTGGCGCGAGGCGCAGCTTCGTTGGTCAGGAACCATTGCGCCATGTTCCATCGGTCAGAAGCCCGGATATCGAACATCTTCTGCGGCAAAGGCGAGAATTTGGCACGGGCTGCAACCAGCGCGTCGAAGGCATTCTGCTGATCGCCCGTCATTTCCGGTCGTCGTTTCGACAGAGCGTCGAATTTTTTCTCGTTGAGCTCCCAGAGTTCCGCAAACTCGGTCTTGAAAGCCGCGTCAGCGGTCAAAAGATAGGCGCGCAGAGCGCCGATCGCCATCGCCATGCTGCCGCGCAGGTCGGCAAAGGTGATCAACAGGCTCTTGCGCGCATCGGTCGAGGCAATGGCGCGCTCCTCTTCGATGATGGACGTCGCTTTCTGCAACATGAGCTTGACCAGCGGAGCGGCTTCGGTCGCGAGGATTTTTGCCGCCGGCTGCTCATCGATGGTGTGAGCGATCGCCTCGGCCTTGTCTTGCGCGTTGCGCAATTCGTCGAGCAGCGGCTTGGCCTGTTTCCAATCCACCCGGTTCTGCTCGACGACCCATTGCCCCGAAAGACGATCCATCTCCGCGCCCTGCTTCTGGATGTCATTCCAGAGCGCCGCCCGCTCGGTCTTGAATGTCTCGTTGCCAGTGATCAGCCAGCCCCGCAGCGATGCGAGCGACGCGTAAACTCCGGCGACCACGTCGCTTGCTGTCATGGCGGTCGGAACGCGAAGGTTGACCGTCCGATCAGTGGCCTCGCCGACCATGCGCACCTTGAGCATCGTTGTGCCCACCACCCCCGCGAGAAGAATACACACCAGGCTGAAGCCGAGGATCAATCGTCCTCGGATGTTGAGGTCTAGAAACGCCATCTGAGATGTTTCCTCTGGTCCGGTTGTTTATGAGCGCATCAAACGGTTTGCGGGAATGTTGCAATCGCCGCGCTCGGCCTGCGAAGACCTGCTCCCTGGAACGGTCGCCACACGGCGGGATGAACCCTCATCGAGCGCCGCACTGAAGCCGATTACACAATTGGAACGTGCGTCTGGACTGGAGTGAGAACCAAGAGTTGGCTGCAAGAGCGATCCCTAATCGTTTCCGCTGTCTGTTGCAGATGCACCAAACAGAAAATACCCTGATCGCGCAGAATCCGGGGATCCGCGTTACCTTTTCCAATTTAGTCAATTTTGAATTAATGCTTCATCCCGGCGGATTGATGTAGATTAAGACCGCAGCGGCCCGCCGGGTCCGCGCGGCCGCAGGCCAACAGATTCGCGAACGGAAATGTTCGTTGGTTTATGCGCTAGCGGCGCGCCGGCCCTGCGCCCCCTGTCACCTTCGCAACCGAATATCCGCGGCTAGTCGGCCGGACAGGCCTTGAACTTCACGCTCACCCGAAGCCCGACGGGCCAACTCAAACTGTTATTGGTCGAAGCGAGAGCGACTTCCCGTACTCCGCGCTCCTGGCTCGGGGCCGCCATCAGCGTCTCGCTGATGCCCTCCGTCACGACGTCCACCTGCGCCCCGGGAAAGCTCTCCGTCGTCACGACAGCGCTCTGCCTGAGGCAAATCCTGGAGACATCCCGCTCATCGACGTCAGCCCGAACGCCGCGCCGATCATTGTCGATCAGTTCCAGCAATGTCTGCGGTACCGCCGCGCTGATGAATTGGCCAACAGTCACTTTCGTGCCAAGCACGATACCGGCGATCGGCGCGCGCACCGAGCATCGGCTGAGGCGCGCGGAGACCTCCCCGACCAGCGCCTCGGCCGCGTCGCGCGAGAACCTTACCTCCGCGATATCCTCGGCTCTCGATCCGGATCGAAGCAGCGACAGCTTCGCGCGCGCCTCCTCAAGTCGGGCGGCCGCCACCCTGGCATCATGTTTGGCATCGTCCAGCTTCGCCTCGCTGGTCGTCGGGCTGTCTGGCGCCATCCTTTTCAAGGCGGTGTCGGTCTGTTCCGACCGGGCGACCGCCACTTCGACATTGGCCGCGGCCATCGCCAGTTCCTCCGGCAGGGGACCGTCCTCCACACGTTTCAGGGCCGCCTCGATTGCCGCCAGCTTCGCTTTTTGGGCATCCAGCTCTTTCTCGATATCCGCGCACTCGATCCGAACAAGCAATTGTCCCTTCTCGACATGCATGCCATCGCGAACCGGAAGGTCGGCGACGATGCCCGAAGCGGCCGTGCCGAGCGACAGCACGTTGCCCAGACGCACGATTCGGCCGGGCACCACGACCGCAGCCTTGGCCGCCTCGGCTCGCACCGGAATCGCGTGGCCGGCGGCGCAGCATATCAACGCCAGAAATACAGAGCCCGGTCGAATGACCGGCAGACGAGATGTCGCTGGCATGATGCACCGCCTTGCCTTCCCGTGAACTCAGTATCCGCCGGCCCGGCCTCGAGAGAAGAGGCGGCGGCCAAAATCATATTCGAGCAAAACCCGGAGATGCGTCAATGGCGTGGCGCGCCCGGAACGGCGCGCCGGTCCGGTCTCTTCGCGGGCCCTTAATCAAGCTGTTTCGCGAGCGACGGCCGCCCGGCGGTGATTGCAAAGCATCCATGCATCAGCTAGCGTTTTTGCAGCTTTCAGCGACGCGTCGCGCAACAATTGCTGCGGTAGGGACAAGATTTTGTGGCCTTGGAAAAATCTGATTGCGGTCGGAGCAGGCTTGGCCGCGCTGGCGTTGGGAAACGTTCTGATTTTCCGCGGCGCGACAGGCGGGGCGGTTCCCGGGGCGCTGCACGATGAACAGACCGTTCCGCGTGACGTGGTCGCGGCGCTCGGCCGGATCGAACCCTCCAGCGAGATCGTAAAACTCGGCGCCGGCTCGTCGCCCGACCGGCTCGATTCGCTGCTGGTGGAGCGCGGCGACCTCGTGAGGAAATCGCAAGTTCTGGGATACCTCGGAGGTTATGCCGAGCAGATCGCCCAGCGCGACGTCTTCAAGACCCAACTGGAAGAGACGAAGTTGCGGCTCAGCACCCAACTCGATCTCGACCGTGCCCGTGTTGAAGCCGCGGAGGTGCACCAGAGGCAGGTGCTGGAGGTGCAGCCGCAAGGCATTGCGGCCCAGGAGGCGACCATTGCCAGCCTGGAGGCCAGGCTGGCAAACGAAAGAAGCGTACTCGATGCCCAGCAGCAATTGCTGTCACGCGGCACCGGCACCCGAAGACAGACCGACGATCAGAACAGCCTGGTGCTTCAGGACGAGGCGACTTTGAATGCTGCAAGGGCGCGCCTTTCGGAACTCCGTCTGCAGTTCGAGAGCAACAAGATCGAGGCGGACGTGCAGATCAGGGTGGCGCGTGCCACGCTCGAGCATATGCAGTCCGAATTTCCGTTGGCATCGATCGAGCGACAGATTGCGCTCGCAGAGGCGCGTGCCCGGCGACTCACGTTGATCGCGCCGATCGACGGCCGGATCCTCAATATCCTGATCAAGCCCGGCGAGGTAATCACGGGCGGCCCGATCCTGGCCATGGGCGATACTGAGCGGATGCGCGCGGTCGCCGAGGTTTACGAGACCGATATCGCCAGGGTGAAGATAGGTCAGGTGGCCACGATCAGCAGCCGCGCGCTGGCCAACCCGGTCCGCGGCAAGGTCGTCCGGATCGGCGGCATGATCTTCAAAAACGACATCCTCAGCATCGATCCGGCAGCTCGCGCCGATGCGCGTGTGGTCGAGGTATGGATCGATCTCGACGACCCCGCCGCCACGGCGCAACTCACCAACCTGACCGTCGACGTCCGAATCGACACCTCCGAGGCCGGCCCGGCGGTTGCCGGCTCGCCCAGCCAATAGCCGCGGGCGTTACGGCAGGCTCGCCACCCAGGCGCAGCCAATGACCACGGCGAAGGCCGCGCTGAGGTAGAAGGTGCGCCTCAGGCTCGCCGGCGATCGCAACACCGCCCAGTCCGCGATCATTGCGCCCAGGAGGAAGATGCCAATACCGAGGCCGGGAGCCAACCTGCCCGGGCGACCACCGGCCAGCCACGTGCTCGATGCCATCAGGATCATCGTCGCCGCGAGCAACAGCCATAGCACGACAAGCGCCCTCGTTGTCCCGAGCCTGTGGGTGAAGCCGTTCACTCCTCCCTCGATGTCACGATCGATATCGGGAATCGTGTTCGCAACGTTCAGACCCACCGAAAGCAGCCCGCCGACGGGATAGGCCAGCAGTAGTGCGGGCGTGAACCTTCCAGCTGCAACGAATCCCAACACGGGAAGCGAGGGATAGAAGGCCATGAAGGGAAGCCAGCTCAGGCTCGTCGGCTTGGCCCAGAAATTATAGGAGACACCCAGGAACCAGAGCAGCGCAGCGATACCCGCGACACCCAGACTGAAATGAGATGCAGCGGCCACTCCCAGCGCAGCTGTCGTCAGCCACAACAGCAATGCCGACGTCCGCGACAGGTCTCCCGCAACCAGCGGCTTTTCCTTCCGGTCCCCGCGGCGGTCCAGCGGTTCATCGACGTAATCATTCATCGCACCGATCGAGTAGAGAATGAGATAGACGGAAATGAAAACGATCGCCGCATCGATACCGACCGTGACATCATCGCGGCCGATCATGAAAAACGCCATGGCCGCAACCGCGGTCAATAACGTCGGCAGCGGGTGTCCCACGACCAGCAGTCCCCGCGAAAACCGGTAGAGCCGCCGCGCTCGATATTGTTGACTGCTGGTCACGACCTTCCCCGTTTGGCACGCCGTCGCTGCCTGGTTGGGCAACCGATGCCGCAACGCGCGGCGGCGCCGCGAAATTCAACCGGGCATACCCTTGTTAGCCCAGAAGTTGCATGTTAATTCCAACAACTGACATGGGGGAGTCATGGTAGATGCCTACATCAATCGGATCGGCACCGCCGTCCCGCCGTTCGATGTTCATCAAACATTTTCCAGGTCTTTAATCCCGCTTCTGTCTGGAAAGACCTCACCGGCGATTATTGCCAGATTGTCCGACCGGGCGCAAATCGATCACCGATACTCGTTCCTGGATCCGGAATTTTTCCTGAAGCCGGGAGGATTTTATCAACCAGGATGCTTTCCCGGTACGCTGGAGCGAATGCGCTTCTTCGAGCGGCACGCACCGACGCTCGCGGTGCGCGCCCTGGACGGCATCGACCTCGCCGGTCTCAAGGACGAGGTCACGCACCTCATCGTCGCCTGCTGCACAGGGCTTTACGCGCCCGGGATCGACATCGACATCATCAACCACTTCGGGCTCAAGCCCACGGTCGAGCGGACCTTTGTCGGCTTCATGGGCTGTTACTCGGCCGTCAGCGCACTAAAGCTGGCGCGGCATATCGTCAGGTCCGAGCCCGGCGCCAAGGTCGTGGTCGTCAACATCGAACTTTGCACGATCCATCTGCAGGAAATCCACGATGTGGACCAGATGCTTTGCTTCCTGATCTGGGGAGACGGCGCATCGGCATGCCTCGTCTCTTCCGAGCCGAGCGGGATCGAGTTGAAAAGCTTTCATTCCGTGATGATCGGCGACGGTGCCGATCAACTGGTGTGGCGCATCGGCCAATCGGGCTTCGACATCGTGCTTTCCGGCAAGGTCGCCCAGACGCTGGGCCACAGCCTGCCCGCCATCATCGGCCCGATCCTGGGGGGACGGCAAGTCAGCGACATCGCCCTGTGGGCGGTGCATCCGGGAGGGCGCGCAATCCTCGACGCCGTCGGCCGCGCGTTCGGCCTGCAGGACCCGGCGCTGCACCTTTCGCGCGAGGTGCTTCGGCAATTCGGCAACATGTCCTCGGCCACCCTGGTCTTTGTCCTGAAGAATATGCTTGATAGAAAGCTCAAGGGCCTGGGCAGCGCCATGGCGTTTGGACCGGGTCTGGCAGCGGAGAGCATGGTATTCGAGACTACGGGCTAGACCCCATGAGCACCCTGCTGGCCTGGCGAATCCTGCTGCACGAGAAGGGCCGCAATGCACTCGCGGTCGCCGGGATCTTCATTGCAATCCTGATGATCTTTCTCCAGCTCGGGTTTTACGCTTCGGTTCCGAGGGCGGGCATGCTGGTCTACAACCAGCTGGCCTTCGACATCATGCTGACGTCGAGCGACTATGTCTTCCAGGAGCAGAGCTACGATTTTCCGCGCCAGCGTCTCGATCAAGCGCTGTCGATTCCGGATGTCGCGAACGTCTCGCCGATGTATCAGGGTGAGGCCCAATGGCTTAACACGACGGATCGCCTGCGACGCGACGTCTTCGTGATGGGATTCCGGCTCGAGGACGACAGCGTCAGCGTGCCCGACATTCGTCGGCAACGGTCTCTGCTTCAGCGCAACGATACCGTGCTGGTGGACAGCATGACCCTGCCGATGTATGGCCCGCAAGTACGTGGACACGTCGTCGAAATCGCCGACCGCGCCGTCGAGATCGCGGGGACCTATCTGCTCGGAACAGGCTTTCTGGGCCTGGGCGCCGTCGTTACCAGTGATTTGAATTTCGTCCGGATCTTTCCGCGCCGCTCGCTCGACAATGTAAATCTCGGCCTGGTGACGCTGAAGGACGGAAGCGATCCCGGGCTGGCCGCAGCGCGACTGCGCTCAATACTGCCCCCCGACACCAGGGTTTTCACCCGCGCGGAGCTGGACGCCTATGAAGAAACGTTCTGGAGGAAACGAACCTCGACCGGACTGGTGTTTGGCTTCGGCGTGGTCGTTTCCGTTGTCGTCGGCATGGTCATCCTTTACCAGACGCTGGCGACCCAGATCATCCGGCACCTTCCGCAATACGCCACCTTCAAGGCGATCGGATACACCGACGGCTTTCTCCAGCGCGTCGTGCTCTCGCTGGCCCTGATCACCGCGGGCGTAGCCTTTGTCCCGGCCCTGGCAACGGCCGTCATGGCCTACGACAAATTACGGACATTGGCTCGGCTACCGATCGAGATGACTCCGGCCCGCGTCGCCGTCGTGCTCGTCATCGCGCTCACGATGTCCGGGGCAACGGCGCTCCTGGCCGTCAGCAAGGTTCGCCGGGTCGATCCGGCGGACCTGTTCTAGATGGAGAGGCTGATGTCATGATCTTGCATCGGGGCATTGCCGCGCTGCGGGTTCTGAACGCTCGGGGGCTGCGGCTTTCGCCGGTGCCTCTTGCCTGGCGAAATCTGCTGTCCGACAGGCGCCGTCTGGCGCGCTCCTCCGCTGGAATAGGCTTCGCGGCGCTTCTCATGATGGTGGAGCTCGGCTTCCGGAATGGCTACATCGAAAGCATGCTGCTGGTCATGCACCGGCTCGACGGCGACATCATGCTGGTGAGCTCCCAAAAATATCAATTCGAGCGCGTCGCGCCGTTTTCCCGGCGGCAGCTCTATGAGGCGGGCGGCGTGCGCGGAGTGGCATCGGCCCGGCCGCTCTACCTGGAGCGCACGGCCTCGGTCTGGCGCAATCCGCAAAACGGCAGGCATTTCGCGGTTCTCACCTTCGCTTTCGACCCAGACCAGCCGATCCTGCTGATCCCTGAAGTGCAGGCAATGCTTCCCGAACTGCGTCAGCAGGATACGATCCTGATGGATCGTCGCGCGCGCAGCGTTCTCGGCGACGTCGCGGCCACGACCGATGGCGAGCTTTCGGGCCAGCACATCAAGGTGGCCGGGACCTTCTGGCTCGGCCCGAACTTCTTCAACGACGGAAACATCGTCATGAGCGATCGCAATTTCTTCAAGCTCCTGGGAGGAAGCGGTCGCGACCGGACGGATCTTCCCGACGTCGAGGTCGGCGTCGTCAAGGTGCAGCCGGGCTTCGCGGTCGCCGAGGTGCAGCGGGCGCTTCGCGCCGCCATGCCGCCCAACGTCGCCGTTCTGACCAAGCGGCAGCTGATCGACCAGGAAGCCAGCCTGCATGCGAAACTGTCCCCCGTCGGCCCGATCTTCACTGCCGGCGCCCTGGTGGGATTCGCGGTCGGGATCCTGATCTCCTACCAGATTCTGTTCTCGGAGCTCTCCGATCAGCTGGCGCAATACGCGACGTTGAAAGCCATGGGATACGGCAACGGCTATCTCGTCGGAGTTGTGTTACGACAGGCCGCCTTCTATGCTTTCGCAGGCTATCTGCCCGCCTGGGCGCTGTGTATCGGGCTGTTTCGCTATATCAGCGACATCATGGTCGGCCCCATGCAACTGACCCTCGCCCTGACCGCGCAGACCCTGCTGCTCACGCTCGCCATGTGCATGTTCGCCGCGCTGCTGGCCTTGCGGCGCGTCATTACCGCCGATCCGGCCGAAGTGTTCTGATGACGACCGCCTTCGCTTCAACGACAACGCGGCCGGTGGTGCGCGTCGACCGGGTCAGCCACCATTATGGCGAGGGTGATTCCCGAAACCAGGTGCTGTTCGACGCCTCTATCGATATCGGTGCGGGCCAGCTGGTTGTGGTGACCGGGCCGTCGGGATCCGGCAAGACCACGCTGCTAAGCCTGATCGGCGCGTTGCGCTCGGTGCAGGATGGCGCCATCGAGGTCCTCGATTGCAACCTCACGGGCCTTGGGCGCAAGGAACTGGTCGCCGTGCGCCGGAATATCGGCTTTATCTTCCAGGCGCACAATCTGTTCGACTCGCTCAGCGCGTACGAAAACGTCAAGATGGCAATGCAGCTCGGGGACTGTCCGCCGGGCGAGATGCGCAAGCGAGGGATGGCCATTCTCGACCGGCTCGGCATGGCGGATCGGGCCGACTACAAGCCGCGGGCGCTCTCCGGCGGCCAGCGCCAGCGCGTGGCGGTCGCGAGGGCCCTGGTAAACCGGCCGCGGCTGGTTCTCGCCGACGAGCCCACCGCCGCGCTCGACCGGGACTCCAGCGGCGCCGTGGTCAAGCTGCTGAAAGAGCTCACGCTCAAGGAAGCCTGCACCATCATGATGGTCACCCACGACAACCGCATTCTTGAATTGGCCGACCGGGTCGTCAACATCGTCGACGGCCGCATCATCTCCGACGTGACGCTGCGCGACGCGGTGGTGATTTGCGAGCTGCTGCGCGGGATGGAACTGTTCAGCCATCTTACCCCCACCGAGATCACGCGCACCGCGGAAAAGATGCGGCGACGGCGTTTCGCCAAGGACGAGACGATCATCCGCCAGGGCGAGGCCGGAGACGAGTTCTTCGTCATCAGCCAGGGCTCCGTCGCGGTGCGGCGACGCGCCCCCGACGGTTCGGAGCAGCTTCTGGAAACGCTCCATGCCGGGGCGTTTTTCGGCGAGCGCGCGCTGATGGTCGATGAGCCTCGCAACGCAACCTGCGCGGCGGCCACCGACGTCGAGACGCTCACCCTGGACAAGGTCAATTTCAGGCAGGCGCTCGAGCAGAGCCCGAGCTTTCGCGACCAGATCCAGTCGATCTATTTTCAGCGACAATAGTTCCAGCGGCCAGGCAGGTTTCGGATGAACAAATATGTCGGATTGCTTTTCGGTTTCGTGGCAGCCCTTATCGCCGCGGCGGCGGCGCTCTACGGGATTGCGTTCATGGCGAACCTCGCGCCGATATCGATCGACATCGGCGCCGAGGAGCCCTGGCCAAAGGCGCTTGTCGTGGATTGCGTTCTGCTCGGCCTGTTCGGCATCCAGCACAGCGTGATGGCCCGGCAGAGCTTCAAGCGCTGGTGGACCCGGTTCGTTCCGGCCGCGATCGAGCGCAGCACCTACGTGCTCTTCGCCAGCCTGCTGCTGGCGTTGCTGTTCCTGGGATGGAAGCCCATCACACATCCGGTTTGGCGTGTTGATCAGCCGGCCGTGCGGCTGTTGCTGCTGACGCTGTTCTGGGCTGGATGGCTGTTGGTGCTGGTGGCCGGGATGCTGGCGAACCATCTCGAACTGATCGGCTTGCGCCAGGTGCTGGACGCCGCGAGCGGCCGCCAGCAGGGTCCGCTGACGTTGACGACCTCCGGTCTTTACAGGCTTGTCAGACATCCAATCTATGTCGGAGCTATCGTTGCCTTCTGGGCGACGCCGGACATGACGGCGGGGCACCTGTTATTCTCGACCGCCGCGACGGCGTATACAATCTTCGGCACGCTTCTGGAAGAACGCGACCTGGTCGACCTTTTCGGCGATCGGTATCGCCAGTATCAGCGACGGGTACGGATGCTCCTGCCGTTTCCCAAATAGCCATGCTGTTCGTTCCGCCCCGTCCGGAGATCATGGACCGTGATCTCACATGGCGCGAGATTCTTGCCGCCCTTCGCGGCAACGTGTTGCGGCTTTTGCCGCGCGCCGCGTACGAGGAGGACGTCGTGGCGCTACACCTGTTCGGCCGGCGGCTCTTCCTCTTCAACGACCCGCAGGCCATTCATCGCGTGCTGGTCGAAAATCTGGACAACTATCGGCGGCCGCCCGTGACGCGCCGCATCCTGCGGCCGATCGTCGGCGACGGGCTTCTGCTGAGCGAGGGCGACGACTGGCAACGCCAGCGCCGGACGGTCGCGCCAGCATTCGCGAACCGGGCGGTGCCGGTTCTCGCCCGACACATCGTCGGCGCGGCGGCGGACGCCGCCGACGGGCTGGCCGGATCCGGCGGCGGGCCGGTCGACCTGCTCGCGGCCATGCAGGTGCTGGCGCTTGAGATCGCCGCCCGCTCGATGTTCTCGCTCGAGATGCACAGCCACGGTCCCGCGTTGCGCCATCTGATTGGCCTCTACCGACCCCGTCTCGGACAGCCGAGCCCGCTCGACATCATCCTGCCGACCGCGGTGCCGACGCCCCGCGATCTCGGCCGGGCGAGGTTCCGATCGCGCTGGATCGAGCTGATGGACGCCATTATCGATCGGCGGTTCGCTTTGCCGCCGAGCGAAACGCCCCGCGATCTGTTCGATCTGCTCACCGCCGTGCGCGATCCGGATACGGGGGCGGGCCTGTCGCGCGCGCAATTGCGCGACCAGATCGCCACCATGATCGTCGCCGGCCACGAGACGACCGCACTGGCGCTGTTCTGGGCGCTGTTTCTCCTCGCATCGGCGCCCGACGCCCAGGAGCAGATTGCCCGGGAAGTGCGCGGAGTTGATCTTGGCCCCGATGCCGCGGGAGATACCCTGCAGAGGCTGCCGTTCACGCGGGCGGTCGCGAGCGAGGCCCTGCGGCTCTACCCGCCTGCCTTCATCGTCGCACGCCAGGCCGTGACGGCCGACAACTGCGGCGCTACGTCGGTCCCGGCCGGCGCGCTGGTCGTGATCTCGCCCTGGGTCCTGCACCGACACGCGCGGCGCTGGAGCGAACCGGACGCCTTCGATCCGGCGCGCTTCCTGCGCGACGAGCCGCCGCCACGCTTTTCGTTCATGCCGTTCGGGGCCGGTCCGCGCGTCTGCGTGGGCGCCCAATTCGGCCTTGCCGAGGTGGTGCTGGTGCTGGCCATCCTGATCAGGAAGTTCGAGTTTCAACTCGCCGGCTCTCGACCGGTGATGCCCGCGGCCGTCGTCAGCATGCAGCCTGACCATCCGGCGCCGTTTCGCCTGCGGGCGAGGTGAAAACCGAAGGGCGGATTGGGAGCGTGTGACGGCGAACGCAGACTTTCCTATCGGAGGCTTCCCAGCCACCGCTCCACGTCGTCAACCGCGCTTGTCAGTTCGACCGCGAGATCGCCCGCGAAGCTTCGCCACGCTCCGAGGTTGCTTTTTGGCACGCCGATGATGACGGGGATCCCACGGTCGATGGCGTTCCCGATGAGGTCGAGCAATCCGCCGCCGTCGCATTCGGCCTTGCCGAACTTGTTCAGCGCAAGCAGGTCCGGTCCATCTTCAAGATTGCCTTCGATCCTCGCTGTGGCTTCCGCCAACGCCGCCTCATCGAGCCGGCACCCCGCGGCACCGGTGCCGCGATCCTCGAATATCGCCGTGCGGTGGCCGGTGGTCAAATCCTCCAGCACCACGTCGCATCGCCGGTCAACCGTCTCGAAAACCCGGTGCTGCAGAACACCGGCGAGTGACAACCCCCGCTCGCGGCCTCGCCTGACGAGCGTCTCGAAGGTGGCATCGGGATACGCGTTGTCCGGATAGACGATCGCCGCGACAGGCGCGCGCGAAGACGAAAGCTCAAGCGCCGGGGCGGAAGGCGTGACAGACATCGGGGTTCACCTCTATTGGACGGGCGCCTATCAGGTCGAGACAGTAAGGGATCGCCGGGAACACGGCGTTCAGACAGACGTCGATCGCCGACGGACGCCCCGGCAGGTTGACGATCAGGCAACGCCCACGCGTTCCGGCGGTCTGGCGTGAGAGAATGGCGGTCGGCACCTGCTCCAGGCTGACGCGGCGCATCATCTCGCCAAACCCCTCCAGCTCCCGCGTGATCACCATCCGCGTTCCCTCCGGCGTCAAGTCGCGCGGCGACGGCCCGGTGCCGCCCGTGGTCAGCACGAGGTCGCAGTCTTCACTGTCGGACATTTCGACCAGCGCGTTGGCGACGCTGTCTATTCCGTCCGGCACGATCTTCATCACGGCGATCCAGTTCGATCGCACCGTTCTGTTGAGAAAATTGTTGATCGCCTTGCCGCTCTCGTCCTGATAGTCGCCGCGGCTGGCGCGGTCGGAGATCACGAGGATGCCGACCCGGGCAAGGCCGCGCGAGTCCACCGCAACGTCGTCGAGGTTGCGCCCGCGATTCAAGAGCAGCCTCCATTCCCTCCGCAGGTGCACCCCTGATGCGCAGGCGCCGGCGGCGCTGCATCCTGCTTCAAGGACCATTTGACCATGTAGGTCAGGCAGTCGATGCCGGGATCGTCAGCACGCTCGATCACGTTCATCAGCCCGAGCCAGTCCTCACTCACAGCCAGATTGGCAAAACGCCGCACCGCGCCGGCCGCGTATTCGCCAACCGTCTCGTCAAAGCGATCGGCGGCTTCGCCGACCTGCGCGAACAGCACGATGTCGTTGCAGGCGAGTAGCGCCTCGTTGGCGGGCGCTTCCTCGCTGAAGCTGCGGATGATCTCGCCGAGCTGCATGCGCCTCTCCTATTGCACCAGCGGCGATGGCGACGCCGCGAGCGTAATGCCCGCGATTTCCGCGCGACCGGCCAGCACCGAGACATATTGCGCCAGCGCACGATACTGCACGCTGGTCGCGAGATAGTCCGCGATACGGTCGCGGGCGAGTTCGAACGGCAGCACTTGACCCGGCGCATAATGGTCGAGCCGGATCACGTGAAAGCCGTAGCGGGTTTCGGCAACGGCGAATTCGCCGGGCCGCATGCGCTGCAGCGCAGCCTCGAATTCCGCCACCGTCTGGCCGCGCGTCAGCTGGCCGAGCCGGCCCCCGTTATCGGCCGAGGTCTCGCAGTCGGAATGACTGCGCACGAACTCGGCGAACAGTGGGGGATCAGCCCGGACGGCCAGCAGGATCGCATCGGCCGTCGCCCGCGCCGCGGTCCGCGCGGCCGGATCGCTACGCGGAGCGGCGATCAGGATGTGGGCCGCCTCATGGAGGTCGCCGGAGCGGAAGCGCGCGCGGTTCTGGTCATAGAAGCGCAGACATGCGGCCTCGTCGGGCTCGGGCGTGACGACTTCGCGTTCGATCAGGGCGCGCATCGCCGCTTCTTCCGGCGTCTCGGAGCGCCCCTCGGGATCGCGCAGCGGCTCGGCTTCGATGCCGAGGCGCCTGGATTCCTGCAGCAGCAATTCGCGCACCACCAGCGCCCGCGCCGCCGCCTGCCAGGCGAGGATCGGCTTTTCCGCCGGATGGTTCTGCACCTCGCGCGCGATGACCTCGCGGGCGATCACCACGCCGTTGACGCTGATGGTCTTCGGCTTCGGCAGCGTGTTCGTGACCGAGCAATCCATGACCTACTCCGCGGGCTGAAGCGGCCGGGTTGCCCGACCGTCACGGCTGCGGACCACCTGATAGCCGCGGCGGCCGAGATACCAGACCGGCGCGCTCCAGACGTGAACCAGCCGGGTAAACGGGAAGAGCAGAAAGATCGTCATGCCCAGCACCAGATGCGCCTTGAAGATCGGGTGCACGTCCAGAATGTTGGCGGCGATGCCGGGCTGCAGCGTCAGGATGCCCTGCGCCCAGCCCATGAACTTCACCATTTCATGACCATCGAGATGACCGAGCGAGACCGGAATGGTCGCCAGTCCCAACAGCAGTTGCGCGAACAGGATCAGAGAGGATCGCGGTGTCGCCGAACGAGGAATTGGCGCGGATGCGCGGATCGAACAGCCGCCGGTGCGTCAGCAGGGAAATTCCCACCAGGCACATCAGGCCGGCCACGCCGCCGGCGACGATCGCCAGCATCTGCTTGAAGCCATGCGATACGCCGAGCATGTCGAATACCCAGATCGGCGTCAAAAGCCCGACGAAATGGCCGACGAAGATGAAGAGGATACCGACGTGGAAGAGGTTCGAGCCCCACATCAATTGCCGCCGCCGCAGGAGCTGGCTCGATCCGCTTCGCCAGGTGTATTGCTCGCGATCGAACCGGACCAGGCTGCCGAACAGGAACACCGTCAGGCAGAGGTAGGGATACCAGCCGAATACGATTGAATTGAGCGTCTGCATCGCTTCGCTCCTCACTGCAGGGGGGATGACGCGGGATCGACCGCCCGCCTGGCGTGGCGAAGCTTTGCAATCAGGCCTTCATGACTGCAGGCACCTTGTCCCTGCGCGCCGGGGCCGAACCGCACTTCTTCCTCTTCCCAGGCGGCATCGAGCGCCACCAGATCCATCGGGTCGGTATCCGGGGCCTTCAGCAATTCATCGACGATATCGCGCCGGGGCGCTTCCGCAGGGATCGCCACCAGCGCATCGAAAATCGCCTTGTAGCTTGACTGCCGCCGGCCAAGCCGCTCGGCCAGCGCCGCGAAAATATGCGCGGTCTGGCCGAGCAGTTCGCGCGCTTCCGCGACCGGCTGGGTCGACAGAAATTCGAGGAACAGCGGTACGTAGTCGGGCAGTTCGTTCGCCGCGATCGTCAGTCCGGCGTTTTCGTACATCGCTTTCAGATCGACCATGGCCTGGCCGCGGTCGCGGCTTTCGCCGTGAACGTGCTCGAACAGATGCAGGGCCAGCGTCTTGCTGCGGTCGAACAACAGACCGTAACGCTCCTGAAGGTCATAGAGTTCGCCGGCCGCGATTTCCTCGATCAGAGCATCGACGGCGCCGCGACAGGCCGCCGGCACCAGCTTCTCGGCGTCGAGCACCGCCGGAAATTCCGGCGCGGCCTCGATCAGCGCTTCGGTCGGATAGCTCAGGAGCGCGGACAGTACCTTGAACGTTCTCATCATGCGATCTCCATCGGGTTCCTGGCCTTGCGCGGCGAACCGAACAGGTTGGTTTCGCTTTCGCCGCCGGAGCAGCCATTGCCGAAGCTGAAGCCGCAAGAGCCGCGCATGTCGTAAGCGTCCGCCCCGAGCTCACGATGTGCGGTCGGAATGACGAAACGGTCTTCGTAATTGGCGATCGCCATGATCTGGTACATCTCGTCGATCTGCGCGGGCCTGAGGCCGACGCGTTTTGCAATCGCTTCATCGACGACGCCGTCGATGGTTTTCGCCCGCATATAGGCGCGCATCGCCAGCATCCGCTCCAGCGCCAGCGTGACCGGCTTCTCGTCACCCGCCGTCAGCAGGTTGGCGAGATAGCGCATGGGAATGCGCAACGACTTGACGTCGGGCATTTCGCCGTCGAACCCGATCTTGCCGGCGGACGCCGCCGAGGTGATCGGCGACAGCGGCGGCACGTACCAGACCATCGGCAAGGTGCGGTATTCCGGATGCAGGGGGAAAGCGACCTTCCATTCCATCGCCATCTTCCAGATCGGCGAGGCTTTGGCGGCCTCGAGCCATGCATGCGGGATGCCCTGCCGCTCGGCTTCCGCAATCACCGCGGGGTCGTTCGGGTCGAGAAAGACGTCGAGCTGGGCCTGATAGAGGTCGCGCTCGTCCGGCTTGCTCGCCGCTTCCGCGATCCGGTCGGCGTCGTAGAGCACCACGCCGAGATAGCGGATTCGGCCGACGCAGGTCTCCGAGCACACCGTCGGCTGGCCGGCCTCGATGCGCGGATAGCAGAAGATGCACTTTTCCGATTTTCCCGACGACCAGTTGTAATAGATCTTCTTGTAAGGACAGCCGGAGACGCACATCCGCCAGCCGCGGCACTTGTCCTGGTCGATCAGGACGATGCCGTCTTCCTCGCGCTTGTAGATGGCGCCCGACGGGCAGGCCGCGACGCAAGCGGGATTGAGGCAGTGCTCGCACAGCCGCGGCAGGTACATCATGAAGGTGTTTTCGAACTGGCCGTAGATGTCCTTCTGTACGCCTTCGAAATTATAGTCCTTCGAGCGTTTGGAAAATTCGCCGCCGAGGATTTCCTCCCAATTCGGACCCCACTCGATCTTCTCGATGCGCTCGCCCGAGACCAGAGAGCGCGGACGGGCGGTCGGCATCGCCTTCATTTCCGGCGCCTGCTGCAGATGCTGGTAATCGAACGTGAACGGCTCGTAATAGTCGTCGATCTCCGGCAGGTCCGGGTTGGCGAAGATATTCGCCAGGACGCGCCACTTGCCGCCGATGCGCGGCTCGATCGAACCGTTGCGCTTGCGCTTCCAGCCTCCCTTCCAGCGCGCCTGGTTTTCCCAGTCTTTGGGATAACCAATGCCGGGTTTGGTTTCGACATTGTTGAACCACGCATATTCCATGCCTTCGCGGCTGGTCCACACGTTCTTGCAGGTGACGCTGCAGGTGTGACACCCGATGCACTTGTCGAGGTTCAGCACCATGGCGATTTGAGCGCGGATTTTCATTCTGCGGCCTCCAGGCGGGGCGTGCCGGGTTGATCGGCGTTCGGGGTATCGAGCCAGTCGACCTTCGACATCTTGCGGACAATGACGAATTCGTCGCGGTTGGAGCCAACCGTGCCGTAATAGTTGAAGCCGTAAGCCTGCTGCGCATAGCCGCCGATCATGTGCGTCGGCTTGAGAACGACGCGGGTGACGGAATTGTGGATGCCGCCGCGCTGGCCGGTCTGCTCGGAGCCCGGCACGTTCACGATCTTCTCCTGCGCATGGTACATCATGCACATGCCCTGCTTGACGCGCTGTGAAACCACCGCACGCGCCACCAGCGCGCCGTTGGTGTTGAAGGCCTCGATCCAGTCGTTGTCGACGATGCCCGCAGCCCTGGCGTCGGTCTCGCTGATCCAGACGATCGGGCCGCCGCGCGACAGCGTCAGCATCAGGAGATTGTCGGTGTAGGTGGAGTGGATGCCCCACTTCTGGTGCGGCGTGATGAAGTTCAAGACCACCGAGGCATTGCCGTTCGGCTTGCGGTCGATCACCGGCTTGACCGTCTTGGTGTCGATCGGCGGCCGATAGACGCAAAATCCCTCGCCGAAAGCGCGCATCCACAAATGATCCTGATAGAGCTGCTGACGGCCGGTCAGCGTGCGCCAGGGGATCAGTTCGTGGACGTTGGTATAGCCGGCGTTATAGCAGACCTTTTCCGACTCCAGTCCCGACCAGATCGGCGAGGATATGATCTTGCGCGGCTGCGCGACGACATCGCGGAACCGGATCTTCTCGTCTTCCTTAGGCACCGCCAGATGGGTGTGGTTTCGTCCGGTAAATCCTTCGAGCGACGCCCAGGCCTTGACCGCGACTTCGCCGTTGGTCTCCGGTGCGAGGCTCAGGATCACCTCGCACGCGTCGATGGCGCTGTCGATGCGGGCAAGCCCCTTGGTAGCCCCCTCCTCGGTCACGACGCCGTTGAGCCGCTTGAGCAGATCGACCTCATGGTCGGTGTTCCAGCTCATGCCCTTGCCGCCGTTGCCGAGCTTGTTCATCAGCGGACCCAGCGAAGTAAAGCGCTTGTAGAGGTTCGGATAGTCGCGCTCGACGACGGTGACAGCCGGCATGGTCTTGCCGGGAATCGGATCGATCTCGCCCTTCTTCCAGTCCTTCACGTCGACGGGCTGGGCAATCTCGCCGGGGCTATCGTGCATGATCGGAGTGAGAACGACATCCTTCTCGACGCCGAGCACTTCCGGCGAAACCTTCGAAAAGGCTTCGGCAATCCCCTTGTAGATGTCCCAGTCGCTGCGGGACTCCCACACCGGATCGATCGCCGCCGACAGCGGATGGATGAACGGATGCATGTCGGAGGTGTTGAGATCGTTCTTCTCGTACCAGGTCGCCGTGGGCAGCACGACATCGGAATACATGCAGGTCGTGGACATCCGGAAGTCGAGCGTAACGAGAAGATCGAGCTTTCCTTCCGGAGCCTCGTCGTGCCACTTCACCTCGGCCGGCTTCCGCTTGCCGTCCTCGCCGAGATCCTTGCCCATCACGCCGTGCCTGGTGCCGAGCAGATGCTTGAGGAAATACTCGTGCCCCTTTCCAGAGGCACCCAAGAGATTGGAGCGCCAGACGAACAGGTTGCGCGGCCAGTTCCTGGCGTTGTCGGGATCGTCGCACGATAACTTCAAATCACCCGACTTGAGGGATTTGGCGACATAGTCCTTGGCCTCCAGACCGGCCGCCGCCGCAAGTTTAGAAACCTCGATCGGATTGGTCTGCAACTGCGGCGCGGAAGGCAGCCAGCCCATCCGCTCGGCCCGCACGTTATAGTCGATCAAAGCGCCATCCCACGGCCCGGCCGGCGCAGTCGGCGACAGGATTTCCCTGATGTCGAGCGTTTCATAACGCCATTGATCGGTGTGGGCATAGAAGGCCGAGGTCGAATTCATCTGCCTGGGCGGGCGCCCCCAGTCGAGCGCGAAGGTCAGCGGCGTCCAGCCGGTCTGCGGCCGCAGCTTTTCCTGCCCGACATAATGCGACCAGCCGCCGCCGGATTGTCCGACGCATCCGCACATCACCAGCATGTTGATGATGCCGCGGTAGTTCATGTCCATGTGGTACCAGTGGTTCAACCCGGCACCGACGATGACCATGGAACGCCCGCCGGTCTTCTCGGCATTCGTCGCGAACTCGCGCGCCACCGTGATGATCTGGTTGCGCGGCACGCCGGTGATCTTTTCTGCCCAGGCCGGCGTGTATGGCTCGACATCGTCATAGCTCTTGCCGAGATGATCACCGCCGAAGCCGCGGTCAACGCCGTAATTGGCGACGAACAGATCATAGACGGAAGCCACCAGCGTCTCGCCGTCCTTCAGCGCGATGCGCCTGGCCGGCACTTTGCGCATCAGAACGTCCGGGTGGTCGGTTCCCTGGAAATGGTCGTGCTCGCGATTGCCGAAATACGGAAACCCGACGTCGGCCAGTTCGTCTTTGACATCGGCGAGCGAAAGCCGGAGCTTTGTCTCCCGGCTACTGGAATCCCGCTCCTCCAGATTCCATTTGCCCTTCTCGCCCCAGCGGAAGCCGACCGAGCCGTTCGGCACCACGATCTCGCCGGTCGCCTCGTCATAGGCCACTGTCTTCCACTCGGGATTGTTGGCCTCATCGAGCGACGTGGCGAAATCCGAGGCGCGCACGAACCGCTCGGGCACGAGCCGTCCCCCGGACTTCACCAGACGCACCAGAAACGGCATATCCGTGTACTGGCGCGCATAGTCGTTGAAATATTTGGCCTGACGATCGACGTGGAATTCCTTGAGGATGACGTGGCCCATCGCCATCGCCAGCGCGGCATCGGTGCCCTGCTTCGGCGATACCCAGAGATCGGCGAACTTCGAAGCTTCGGAATAATCCGGACAGATCACGACGCTCTTGGCGCCCTTGTAACGAACCTCGGTGTAGAAATGCGCATCCGGCGTTCGGGTCTGCGGTACATTCGATCCCCACAGGATGAGAAATCCGGAATTGTACCAGTCGGCGCTTTCAGGGACGTCGGTCTGCTCGCCCCAGGTCTGCGGCGAGGCCGGCGGCAGATCGCAGTACCAGTCGTAGAACGACATGCAGACGCCGCCGAGCAGCGAAAGGTAGCGGGCGCCGGCCGCGTAGCTCACCATCGACATCGCCGGGATCGGCGAGAACCCGAACACCCGGTCGGGGCCATAAGTCTTGACCGTGTAGGCGTTCGCCGCGGCGACGATCTCGTTGACCTCGGCCCAGCTGGAACGAACGAAACCGCCGAGGCCGCGCTTCTGCACATAGGACGCGCGCTTGGCGGGATCTTCGACGATCGACTTCCACGCCGCCACCGGCGTCATCAGCACCCTCGCCTCGCGCCAAAGTTTCAGTAGCCGCGAGCGGACCAGCGGGTATTTCACGCGGTTGCCGGAATACAGGTACCAGCTGTAGCTGGCGCCCCGCGCGCAACCGCGCGGTTCGTGATTGGGAAGGTCCGGGCGCGTGCGCGGATAGTCGGTCTGCTGGGTTTCCCAGGTGACGATTCCGCCCTTGACGTAGACCTTCCACGAGCAGGAACCCGTGCAATTCACGCCGTGCGTCGAGCGCACGATCTTATCGTGCTGCCAGCGCTTGCGGTAGCCGTCCTCCCAGGAACGGTCCTCGGTCGTCATCACGCCATGGCCGTCGGCGAATTCCGCCTTGGCGCGCGTGAAGAACGACAGCCTGTCCAGGAAATGGCTCATCAATGGTCTCCTTATTCGGCGGGCTGGGCTGCGGGCGCGATCGGACCACGCCGCTCGATGTCGTGAAGCAGGCCGCCCTTGCGGGTGTAGACAGCCCAGGTGATCAAAACGCAGGTCACGTAGAAGATGAGGAATCCCCACAATGCCGCCTGTACGCCGCCGGTGAGATCGATCGACGTTCCATAGGATTTTGGAATGAAGAACGCGCCGAAGGCGGCGATCGCCGAAGTGAACCCGGTGATCGCCGCGGATTCCTTCTCCGCCTGGCGCAGCCGGGTCGCGGCGTCAGCCGCTGGCATCAACCGCTCCATTTCCTTGCGCATGATGTTCGGAATCATCTGGAACGTCGAGGCGTTGCCGACGCCGGTCGCGAAGAACAGCACGAGGAACATGGCGAAGAAGCCCCAGAATGCGCCGGGCTGGTCCTTGATGCCGAGGAAATAGAGAATGCCGAGCACGCCGACCATCATCAGGACGAACACCCACAAGGTGACGCGCCCGCCGCCCCATTTGTCGGCAACCCAGCCGGTTGCCGAGCGCGAGAGTGCGCCGACCAGCGGTCCGATGAAGACGAATTGCAACGCGTCAACACTGGGAAATTAAGTCTTGGCCAATAACGGAAAGCCCGCGGAGTAGCCGATGAACGAGCCGAAGGTGCCGGTATAGAGCCAGCACATGATCCAGTTGTGCTTGCGCTGAAAAATCACGGCCTGATCGGCGAACGATGCCTTTGCGGATGCGATGTCGTTCATGCCGAACCATGCGGCGAACGCGCTGGCTGCGATGAACGGCACCCAGATGAAGCCGGCGTTCTGCAGCCAGAGCGGCACCTGCCGGGTTCCGCTCGCAACCATCGCCGGATCGCCGCCGAACCAGCCGAACACGCCGGCCGTAATGACGATCGGGACCACGAATTGCACGACGCTGACGCCGAGATTGCCGAGGCCGGCGTTGAGCGCGAGCGCGTTACCCTTCTCGGCGCGCGGAAAGAAGAAGGAGATGTTGGCCATCGAGGAGGCAAAGTTGCCGCCGCCGAAGCCGCACAGCAGGGCCAGCGCCAGAAACACCGCATACGGCGTCGACGGCGTCTGCACGGCATAACCGATGCCGACGGCGGGAATCATCAGCGACCAGGTCGCGAGCGTGGTCCATAGCCGCCCGCCGAAGATCGGCACCATGAAGGAATAGAAGATACGCAGCACGGCGCCGGAGATGCCGGGCAACGCCGCCAGCCAGAACAGTTCGGCCGTGGAGAATTTGAAGCCAACCGCGGGCAGCTTCGCGACCACCACCGACCAGACCTGCCAGATCGCGAACGAGAGCAGCAGCGCCGGGATCGATATCCAGAGATTGCGCCGCGCGATCGCGCGTCCCTGGGTATCCCAGAAATTCTTGTCCTCGGGACGCCAGTCGGTGAGCACGGCACCGGACAAGGCGCCGATGTGCTCGGGCTTGTGAATTTCCTCCATTTCCGGAAGTTCGGGCAACTTCTTCAGCGCTTCGCCGACGACACCGCGTTCCATCTGCCGGATCGCGACATGCATCCAGACAAGCGCGCCGGTGACCAGCAGGAACAGCAACATGAAGCAACTGGTCCAAAGGCCGGTCAGGTCGACCAACGCGCCGAACGCGATCGGGAGCACGAAGCCGCCGAGGCCGCCGATCATGCCGACCAACCCGCCGACGGCGCCGACGTGGCCTGGATAATAGACAGGGATGTGCTTGAAGACGGCGGCTTTGCCCAGCGCCATGAAGAAACCAAGCACGAACACGGTTATCGTGAACGGCACCAGACCCATTTCCAGGTGGAATCCGACGGTGCCGCTCACCGTCTTCACCAGATAATCGGTGGGCGGATACGACAGGACAAAGGTACAGGCGACCGCGACGAGGAACGTCCAGTACAACACGCGGCGGGCGCCGTAGCGGTCCGAGAGATGACCGCCATAGGCCCGGAATACGCTGGCGGGGAACGAAAACATCGCCGCCGTCATGCCGGCGGTCTCGATATCGACGCCATAGACCTTGATCAGATATTGCGGCAACCACAGCGACAGCGCGACGAAAGCGCCGAACACGAAGAAGTAGTACAGCGAGAAGCGCCATACCTGCACGTTCTTCAGCGGCTCGAGTTCCAGCCACGCGCTTTTCGGCTTCTCGTTCTTCTCGCGCCGCGACCGGACGACCGGATCCTCCTCGGAGAATATCCAGAAGGTTATTCCCATCAACCCGATGACCAGCGCCCAGACTTGCGCGACCGTCTGCCAGCCATAGGCAACCAGTACAAAGGGCGCGACGAATTTGGTCACGGCGGCGCCGACATTGCCGGCGCCAAAGATTCCGAGCGCGGTCCCTTGCTTGCTTGTCGGGTAAAAACGCGAGACGTAGGCGACGCCGACGGCAAACGAACCGCCCGCGATGCCGACGAACAGTGCCGCAACCAGGAATTCGGGATAGCTGTGCGCCCAGGTCAGCAGGTAGGTGGCGACCGCGGCGGCGAGCATCACGACGGTGTAGACCCGTCGTCCGCCATACTGGTCGGTCCAGATGCCGAGCACCAGGCGAATCAGCGATCCCGAGAGAATGGGGGTGCCGACCAGCAGGCCGAACTGGGTGTCATTGAGCCCGAGCTCCTGCTTGATCCGGATGCCGATGATCGAAAAGATCGTCCAGACTGCAAAGCAGACCGTGAAGGAAATGGTGGAAAGCCAGAGTGCCCGGCCCTGATGTGCGGTGCTCGAGTCTGCCGTGACCATGCGAATCCCCCAAGAAGAGCGCTTCGGGGCACAGAGATGACCAAATTGGGGAGGACCGGTTTGTGCTGGATCAAATGGAACGCGGTCAGTCGCGTAATATAAGAATTGTTGCGCTACGATTTGACCGGCGCCAGATCAAAGGTTGCTAATTATCACTATAGTATTTGATAAATGTCACAATCTCCCCCCGCCGTTGGAAAACCAGGAGCAAGCTTGTTACGCCCTCACGAACTGGCCCAGTTGAAGGCTCTGCCGCTGTTTTCCGAAATGAAGGAGGAAAGCCTCGCGAGCCTGCTTGACGCAGCGCTGCTGCAGCAATTCCCGAATGGGGTCATTCTCATCCGTGAAGGCGATCACGCCGACTTCCTGCATGTCGTTGTCGAGGGCCTGGTCGAGATCTTTACCGACCAGAATGGTGTCGAATGGGGAATCTCGCTGATCAAGCCGGTTTCGACATTCATCCTTGCCGCAGTGGTCAGCGACCAGCCCTATCTGAACTCCGCCCGTACATTGGCAGCCTCGCGCATTTTGCTGATTCCAGCGCAACGCGTCCGTGACATGTTCGACCGGGACGTCGCGTTCGCGCGCATCGTGGCGCGGGAACTTGCATCGGCCTATCGGTCGTCGATCAAGAAACTGAAGGGTTACATGGCCCGGTCCAGCGTCGAGCGTCTCGCCAACTGGATCCTGGCCGAGGCGCACAAGGAAGCCGCTCTGGCAAATATCGTGATCCCCTTCGATCGCGGCACGCTGGCCTCGCACATCGGCACCACACGCGAGAATCTGTCCCGCAGCCTGGCGCTGTTGACCGAACATGGCGTGCGCATCCGCGGCCGCGAGATCATCATCGACAGCAAGGAACAGCTCGAGGCCTTCGCGCGCCCACAGCGGTTTATCGATGATCCAGCTTCCTGAGCCCCAACGTTGGGAGCACCGACAAGCGGCGCCCCGGATCGCCTAATTTCATGCCTTTGCCAGGTGCCGCCCGGCGACATAACCGAACGTCAGGGCTGGCCCGAGTGTTATGCCAGGCCCCGGATAATTTCCGTTCATGATCGATCCCATGTCGTTGCCGCAAGCATAGAGCCCCGATATCGCGGTGCCATCCTCACGAAGAACCCTGGCGTCACGATCGGTTCTGAGACCGATCGCCGTGCCCAGGTCGGCGGGATAGATTCGAAGCGCGTAAAACGGCGCCCGCTCGATCGGCGCCACACAGGGATTCGGCGCGTGATCGGCATCGCCGAGGTAGCGCTGATAAATCGTAGTCCCGCGTCCAAACTCGGGATCGCGCCCCATCCGGGCATGGGCATTGTAGCCGTCCAGCGTGACCGACAGCGCCGATTTTTCGATTCCCAGCCTCGCGGCGAGCTCGTCAATGCCGGGCGCCTCGGCGCCCTCACGTTTTGCAAGCTCGGCGGTCGCAAGACCAATGCCCGAAGAGCCCCCGACGACGACGACCTTCTGGCCTGCAAGCATCATGACGTTTCCTCAAATTTCCTGTTTCAGGCGTTTTGTGACGATGACACCCGCACCGCCCTCAATGTTGAGGACGATCAGGTCGGCTCGAACTGCGTGCCAATTCCCGGCTTGCTTCGGCCAAGGCCCGGAAGCTCCCAGACGCCGGCGCCCGCGGGATTGATGTCGGCGGCGATATCGACGTCGATCAAATACGGCTTGTTGGCCGCGATGCCTTTGCGGATGGCTTCGCCGATATCGCCGGCACGATCGACGCGCACGCCCTCGACGCCGCAGGAGCGGGCCATCGCGGCGAAATCCGGATTGTAGCGCTGGCCACTCAGGGGGTCGTGGAAGTCGGTGGCGAGTTCTCGGCCGCCAAGATAGCCGCGCTGCAGGCCGCGGATCGAGGCGTAGGCGTAGTTGTTCCAGACCACCCAGACCACGGGCAGATTATATTCGACCGCCGTCCCCAGCACGTTCGCATGCATGAAGAACGCGCCGTCGCCGCATACCGACACGCATGGCCGGTCCGGTGCCGCGAACTTCGCCCCCATCACGCCGGCAACCCCGAATCCCATCGGGCCGAAACCCATCGAGCCGATCAGGGAGTCCGGCCTCCTTGGCTTGCAGAAGCCCAACAGCCAATTGTGATGCACGCCGATATCGCTGACCAGAATGGCATTCTCGGGCAGCGCCTTGTCGATCTCGGCGGCCGCGCGCTGCGGATTGATCGGCGTCGTGTCGTCGGAAAAGCCGGGGGCAACAAACTTGTCCCATTCCTTGCGATAGGTGTCGATCTGCGCCAGCCATTTCTTGCGGGCATCGGCGCGTTTGGTCAGGTCGGCGCGGCGGTCGAGTTCGGCATGAACCTGGCGCAGAAAAGTGCGCACGTCGGCCATCAGGCCGAGCGCGACAGGATAATTGCGGCCGATCTCCTCGGGGTCGATGTCGACGTGAATGAGCCGGGTCGGCGGAATCGTGAAGGAATAGCCGGGAATCCAGGAACTGGACGTGCGATCGTCAAAGCGCACACCCAATGCCAACAACACGTCGGCCTGACGCGTCGCATGATTGGCCTGGTAGTGCCCGGCACGCGCGACCAGACCCAGCGCCAGCGGATGGTTGCTGTTGATGGCGCCAAGGCCAGAGGCCGATGCCGCGACCGGAATCTGCAGCCGTTCCGCAAGTTTCAGCAACTCCTCGGCGGCGCCGCCATAGCGCACGCCCTGGCCGACGATCATCACCGGGCGCTCGGCGGAAAGCAGCATATCGACCGCCTTGACGACGCCTTCGGGATCGGCGCCGCAGCGGCTCGAAATGTTGCCGTTCCAGGCCTTCGCGTTCGGCGCTTCCTCGGCGGCCGATTCCATGAATACGTCGAAGGGTACGTCGAGCACGACCGGACCGGGACGCCCGGTCGTCATGGTCTTCCAGGCCTGCCTGACCGCCAGCGGCACCATTTCGCCGCGGGTCGGCTGAAACACTTTCTTGCAGTAGGACCGGACGGTGGAGGGAAAGTCGGCCTGATAATGCCGATACAGTTCCTGAAATGCGCCGCGGTTGAACTGGCTGGTCGGTACGTTGCCCGTCACCGCCAGGAACGGCACGGAGTTCGAGAAAAGCATTGCCGAGCGAAATCGGCAGGTTCGCCGAGCCGGGTCCGCAGGACGTAAAGGTCGCGGTCGGCCGCCCCGAGACGCGGTAGTAAACGTCGGCCATGAAGCCGGCGACGCTTTCATGATGCACCGAGATGGTCTTGAGTTCGTCCGAGCGCTCATACAACGCGTCGATGAACTGGATATTGCCATGACCGCACAGGCCGAACACCTGCGGGACTTTCTCCTGGATCAGATAGTCGACAATGACCTGGGCACCATTGAGCGCATTGCGCGGCGACATCGGAATCTCTCCTACCGTTTCGATTTCGTCGGGGCCGAAACCGCCCAAGCGCGCGGAACCCTATTTCTCATAATACTGTACGTCAATTTATATTGTGGTATCTATTCAGGACCGGCTGCGTGGCGGCGCTGTTCAATCGGGCGCGCGGCCTGTTAAGGTTCGCTCCTGCCCCCTGGAGACTTCCCCTGTGAGACCGCGCACAAAACAAAAACCAAGCGACAAGCCGGCAAGCCTGCGAAAGGCCGCCATCGCCAAGCTGGTACAACCCGTCCAGCACGATATCGACGATGATGCCGATGACCGGCAGCGGGTGGGCGTCCAGTCGCTGGGCCGCGCCTTTGCGATCCTCGAGGAAGTCGCGCGGCACCGCGAAGGTATCGGATTAGCCGACCTCAGCAAACTGGTCGGTCTGCACAACTCCACCACATTTCATCTCGCCAAGACCATGGTGTCGCTGGGCTATCTGCGCCAGGAAAAAGATTCGAAACGCTACCGGATCGGGCGGCCTTTGTTTGCGCTTGCCGCCAGCGCTCTCGACGAAATCGAAATGGTCAATGTGGCCACGCCGGTGCTCGAGGACCTGTCGCGGGAAACCGGAGAAAGCGGTCATTTTGCCGTGCGCATGGGCGACGCCGTCGTCGTGATCGCCCGCACCAGCGGCCCCGGTGCATTTCAGTTGACCGACCGCGTCGGGGTCGTTCGGCCAGCGCACTGCACGGCGGTCGGCAAGATTATCCTGGCATCGCTTCGCGCCGACCAACTCAAGCGCTTTCTGGAACGTGCCGACCTGAAACCGTCGACGAAACAGTCGATCATCGATGTCCCTTCCCTGTTGCGCGAGATTGCTGAGATCAAACGCACCGGCATCGCCTTTGACGACGGTGAATTCAATCCGGAAGTGCGCTGCATCGCCGTGCCGGTGCTGGATTTCACCGGCCAGATCATTGGCGCGCTGGGTATTTCCGGCCCGATCTGGCGACTTTCCAACCAGATACTGCAAGGGCATGCCAGGATCGTGCGAGCCGCAGCCAATCGGCTGTCCGTCGAATTTGGTGCCAAAACCGTCTCAAAATCCTGAGCAGCGAGGCCGGACCGTTCATTTGGCGTTGACAGCAGCCACTCCCTCCGAAAATATCATACAATAATAAAAAACCACCTCTCACATTCTCGCATAAGCCGGAATTAAGAGAGGACGTCGCGACTGCCTCTGGGAGGAGAGCAACGATGAGCCGCTACAGCCGACGTGCATTGTTGAAAGCGAGCGCCGCCCTTGCCGGCGTCTCAACGATCGGATTCCCGTCGATCGTCAGCGGCCAGACCGAAAAGATAAAGATCGGCCATCTGACGCCGCTGACCGGCTTTCTCGGCAC
>CAWAXR010000034.1:0-329941 GCA_963786045.1 uncultured Alphaproteobacteria bacterium
CATTCAGAATAAAACTCCGAACTCATATGTAATTGAAATTGCTATATAATTTATTGCGATCGATTTTATTGGGAGCGCCATCTCATCTGCCACGCCCCACTTCGGCGAATAGGCGGCGCAAAACGCGTCTGCGGATCTCTCACATCCGCCCAGCGTCCCTGAGGACCGCGATCGTCCGCAATGCGATATCGCGCATCAATCCGATCTCCGTCACATCCTGTCCGTCGACGAGCGCTTTTGCAACGATCGCGAGCTCGCGCCAGCATAGGTCGGCCTCCGGTGGAGCCTCGCGCATCCATAGGGCCGTACGCAAAACAATGTCAGCCCATCTGTCACGATGTCGCGCAATGACGCTCTGCAATAGATAGGTAACAAGTTTAGCACGATCACGGCCGCGGGCGCGCTCCACCGCTTGAGCGACCTGCGGGTCGTCCTCGAACCAGGATTGTGCGACGGCCTCCAGCTCGGCAAGTTCGTTGCTCTTCCGCAGCACCGATGCGAGCGTGGCGGGCTCACACATCGCCTTGGGGACTTCGGCGATCAGCCCGGCGAGTGTTTCACCAAAGGCCATGCGGGCGGGTTGCCAATCGGCACCGCCGATAGTTTCGGCGACCTGGAGCAGGCCGAACGGCGGCGCTTCCCGTTTCTCGATATTGAGCGCCAGTTGGTGCGCCACGATGCGATCGAGATATGATCGGGATACGGCAAGCGTAGGGGTATCCATCCCGGCGGCGGCGAGACTCGTCTCGATCTGGCGGCGCGATTCCGGCTCGCCGCTCCAGGCATCCGCTATCCCGCCTTTGGTCAGGACCGACGATATCCGCTTTTTCCGTCCGGCCGGGGATATCAGCAGGAATCCCTGCGCTGTGGCACCGTCGACGGCGGTGGCGACGATTGCCTCGATGCTGCCAGCCTCCCATGGCGCGCAATCGATCCCAGCCGCCCGCGCCTTGCGTATGAGCGCGTCGACTTCGGCTCGCTCGTTCTCGGGTCGCCAATTGCGCATTGCGATCAGCCGCCGGACCTCTGTCGGCGTCAGCGAGGCGGCGACCTGCGCAAGCGCGCCGGCAACCGCCCGGCGCACAGTCGAATTTGGGTCGAGCAGGAACAGAACCGCGGCGCCACGCGCTTCGGGAATGCCAGCAAGCGCCAGGCCCACGGCCAAGGCGCTGCGGGTTTCCGCCGGCATGGCATGACCGCTTTCGATCAGCGAGCCCACGGCCAGGAACGGATCGCCGTCGCAGGCTTCGAGGATGCCGGCGAGAGCGGCGTGGACGTCGGTCGGAAGCGGTCCGTCCTCGTCCGGGTCGACGGGCTGCCTTGCCGACGCCGCGGCAAGCTCAGGCGATGCCGGGATTTTCGACTGGTGCAGGGCTCCTCCCACGAAGGCAAGCATGCGCCCGTCGACGTTTCCGGCCTCGACCTGCGCGACGACGTCGGCCTGAAAATCCGCGATCAGTTTGGCTGCGTCCGCGTAGCCGCGATCGGTGCGATAACGTAGATGCTCGAGCAGCCGCTGCAGCAGAAACAGATAACCGATCGCAAGCGGCTCATCCTGGCCGGCCGGAGGCATGTGGCGAGCCGCGCCCGTGAAGGCGGCAAAGATTTCGCGTGGGGAGCTTTCGCAGTACCGATCGAAGGCATCATTGAACGGGGGCGGTCGACCCTTGGCGATCGCCTGCGCGATCCGTCTCGCATGCTCATCCGTCGGCGAGGATTTTGGCTGGGTTCGGCTCATCGAGGCGCCTCCGCGAATCATTGCAATGATAGCCGGGAGTTGGTCTCGTTCCTTTCGGAGCTGGCGATATCCACTCACAAAATCCGCGCCCTTGGCGTCGGACAGGCTGAAAAGTAATTATCCGGCTTGGCGGCCTCTTGCAATTCCGCCCGCATTCTTCTAACGATTTGGTCGCTTGACTATCGCGTAGCGAGTGCGCTCGATGTGACCACCTGGCCGGAAAACAAATCGCGCGCACCCAATATCTTGTAACCAATTGACTGATAGCCAATGCGGCGTTTCGCAGCCATGCGGGCCAGAACCGGCACTCTCATGTCGACATAATCATATATGATCACCTCGCGCTTGGCGTCGTTGAGACGGTGCAATCGGCCGGCATACTGGGCAAGCGTGCCTTTCCATGCAATCGGCATGGTAAGAAAAAGGGTATCGAGGCGGGAATCATCGAACCCCTCGCCGAGGTAGCGTCCGGTCGCGACTATGACACGTTCCTCGGCCTGGGGAATTGCTGCGAGCCGCGCGGCGATGTCGCGGCGCTGCTTCTCGCTTTGCCCACCGCGCAATACGATCACATGCCTCGCGAAACGCTCGAGACGCTTTGCAATGGTCTCCAAGTGGGCGGTACGTTCGGTTATAACGACAGGTGAGCGGCCAGCTTCCAGCGCACGCAAGACATCATCGAATATCAGATCATTGCGCACTTCATCATCGACCATTTCCTTGAAAACATCCTGGATGGAAGGAGAAGAGGTGTCCAATGAGGCTTGAAGTTGGAAGCTGGTATCCCTGATCCGCACCACGTGATCGAATGGGCGCTTGGCGGCCTCGGATCGCGCATCTACACGATGGCGGATGGGGCCACATTGCATAACGATGATCGGGTGATGCCCGTCTTTTCGGGTCACCGTTGCTGACAGGCCCAGGATGTAACGCGCCTTGCTGCGGCGCGCGACGAGTTCAAAGCTCACCGCCGACAAATGGTGGCATTCATCGACTACGAGATGCCCATAATTGCCGACGATATCATTGACCTCTCCTTTGCGAACAAGGCTCTGGATCAGTGCGACATCAACCTGACCCTTTGGTTTGCGACGACCACCGCCTATCACGCCTATCGCATCGCGCGGCAGGTTTGAGAACGCTGTGAGCCGCTCAATCCATTGATCCATCAGTTGACGGCGATGAACGAGGATCAACGTATTCAATCCACGTTCGGCCATCATCCGGATGGCTAAGACCGTCTTGCCGAACGCCGTCGATGCCGCAAGCACGCCGGTATCGTGCGGCAACAGGGCCGCGATCGCCTGCTCCTGGCTTGGACGCAGTGCCCCGGTGAATGCGAATGGGATCGGCGCACCGGTAGTGCGGCAATCTTCGATCGTTACTGCAATTCCAACTGACGCAAGGAGATCGCGGACGGCGTCGAAGCACCCGCGAGGCAGAGCAACGTGATGGCTAGTCAACTCCGCGCAAGAGATGATCCGAGGCTTGTCATGGGTCGATCGGCGCATCGCTTGTGCAGCGTAGAATTCGGGGTTCTGGAACGCAGCGAGACGAATAAGGCGCGCGATCAAGGGCGGCGGTAGCGCGTGACGCGGGATGTAAATCTGGTCAGCCTGCACGATGGTGACCGCACTTGGCAGTGGCCCGCTTATTGCTGGCGGTGGCTGTCGGCGCGATGGCGGGGCAAGCCACGGTTCTTCGTCTTCGTCGACAAGAGGAATACGTACGCCGAGAATTTTTCCAGATGCACTCGCTTCCTCGACCAGATGATCCACCCTCGATCGCGCCATAGGTTCAATCGCTGACAGGAAGGCCCATTGATCCAGATATGGCGAACAAGAACTCGTCGATGAACACGCTGTTGCCAGAGCTTCGCGCGAGTCCCTGAAGCGGCAAGGCAATCAAATTACCGAAGCCACCCGCCGGCATTGTATCCTGGCTCGGAAAAAACCGATCGTAGGATCCGAATCCGATATCGGGGACACGTTCCATCGTGTCGGTGATTAGGAAGGCCCCGAGACGGCGCGCCGACGCCGCCGGTATCGGTTCCTCGAAAAAAATCCAAGCGTGAGCACCGTTTCCGGATCGCGACCGCTCAATGGCAACAGGAATTTTGTGGCGCTGGCAGGTCTCCCTGAAAGCGAAGACATCTCTTCGCCATTCCCCTTCGTCGAAATCCGCGGCCAGGAACGAACAGGTATTATCCGCAAGCATCGGATAGACGCCCATAACGAACGGGGCGCCATTCGTGTCGGTCCCGCGTAGATGGCGTTCGATCGACACTTCATCTACGGCCTGGAATGCCTGATTTGGACATGCCGAACATTTGACTTTTGGTTTTTCGCAAATCCCACGCTGCCACTCATTCGTACAGGCAGGTGCGTACCCGCTGCGCCCTGTCGTGCGATTCTCCCAACGGATGGGGAAGACATCTGAGCGGCCACGGAAAAGCCGGCGAAACAGAGCAATCTTCTTTTCGATTGTCGAATTCCGGTCGATGGGATCGCCGGCTTTTGCCGAAGGGACCGCTTTGATAGCCGCGGCCTCTTCACTCCGCACCGATCGCAGGGTGTTGATCTCGGCTAAGATCTCCGCGCGCTCGCGTTCCAGCGCCGTGAGCCGCGCCACGAGTTCGGTAATTCTGGCGTCCATTTGCGTCATCGTGAAGATTGGCTTGCGCCAATATTATCCAATATCAGCTTGACGCAATTTTGCTTCGCCCGATAGCTGCGCAAGAGGGGGCCGATCACAATCGGCCGATCCAAGCCCCGAGTTCGCAGTTTTATTCTGAATGGTGGCAATTTGGCGCGCCCGAAGAGATTCGAACTCCTGACCCCCAGATTCGTAGTCTGGTGCTCTATCCAGCTGAGCTACGGGCGCGTTTTTCGTCGGCATTTCAAGCCCTGGGGCCCTCCACTGCCGCGTGCAATCGGAATACATTTTCTGCAGGTCGCGAAAGCGCGCCATAGCTACCGGCTCTGGCCGGGCTTGGCAAGGTCCGGTATGCGGCGTCCGCCCCCGATCTGCGGCGAATTCCGGGGCGATGCCGGCGGAGCTGGCCTTTGGCCGCCCGATGACAGGCAAGGCATCGAACCGGGAATCTCCTGCAATTACCTCTGGATTCCAGGTTCATCGCCGCCTCCCTCGTCGGGCGGCGGGGTCCGCCGTTCTGTTGGCGATGCGCCCCGGATTGACGACGTGGGGAAGACCCAGTCTTCGCTTTAAGCCCGCGCCCGCTCGTTGCGCACACTCAGGAGTTCCACCGGCCTGTCCGGTATGGTGATCCGGAAGGTCGCGCCGATGGTTCCTTCCACCAGATGAATCTCCCCGCCATGGGCGCGAACCAGTTCGGCGGCGATCGCAAGCCCCAGCCCACTGCCTCCCGGCCGGCCTGAAGTCTGGAATGCCTCGAACAGATGTTCGCGGGTCTGGGCCGGAATGCCGGGACCGGTGTCGGATACTTCAACGATCGCGACCGAGCCTTCGCGCCGCCCGGTGATACGAATCTGCATCGCCGCGGCGTCGCTGCGCGGCCGGCCTTCCAGCGCCTGTGCCGCATTGCGCACCAGGTTGAGCAGCACGCGAAACAGCTGATCGGGATCAGCGTCGATCGAAAGCCCGCGCTCGATCGCGCTGATCCAGGTGATCGAGGCATCCGAGGCAAGCCCGGCGGATTCGCGGACCTCGGTCACGACGGGCTCGATCAGCATCATCCGGCGGTCAGGGGCGGCTTCCTGCGCGCGGCCATAGGACAGGGTCGACTGACAGAACGCGATGGCGCGCTCCAGCGAGCGCATCAGTTTCGGGGCGAATCGCTGCACCCGCGGATCGGGCACGGTTGCGAGCTGGTCCGAGAGCAGTTGCGAGGAGGCCAGCAGGTTGCGCAGATCGTGGTTGATCTTCGAGACTGCAAGCCCAAGGGCCGCGAGTCTGCTCTTCTGATGCAGCATCGACACCAGATCGCGCTGCATGTCGGACAATTCCCGCTCGGCGACGCCGATCTCGTCGCCCCTGTGCGACGGTACGATGATCCGGGCCGAACTTTCGGGATTCTCATGAAAGCCAACAAGGCTCGCGGTCAGGCGCCGCATCGGCCGCACGAACAGGAAATGCAGCGCGAGATAGACCAGCGCCGCGGTCAGGATCGCGATCGCCAGCGAGACCAGGAGCAGGTTGCGGGAAAACACATACATCGATTGCCGCAGCGGCGCCTCGTCGACCACGACCTCGATGAACTGCCCGCCGCCGTCCGGCAGCGGCCCGATGACGCGGATCGCCTGGTTGCCGGTCTCCAGCATCATCTCGAAGGAATCGACAATCGACGACCACACCGTCAACGAGCGCATGTCGACGTCGTGGTCGATCGCCGGCGGCAAACCGGCGCTGGCCAGAAGCCGCCGCTGCTGCCCCATCTTGATGGCCACCGCCCGCGCGCCAATACTGTGAAGGATTTCCCGTGCAAGGGAATCCGGGACCATGCCGAGGGGGGCTGCATCCAGCACCAGCGCCGCGGTGTTTGCCGCGGCCAGGCGGCCGTACAGCCGGTTCGTCCAGAAATTCGCGATCGAAGGCACATAAATCAGAACCTCCGCGATCATGACCAGCGGGATGGTCAGCAACAGCAGCTTGCCGGACAGGCCGAGCCGGCGCTGCCGCCTTGGGCGCGGCCTTTCTGTGGTCGGCTGTTCGTCGGTCGCTGATACCATAACTGCTTTCGGATCCTCGTTTTTTTGAGGATGCGTCCTGCCCCGGGAGAGGTCAATTTAAGGTTTTATTACAACCGCTATTCCGGACGCCCACCCGAACCTGCCGGCCCGAACCTGCCTATACCGGGTTCGGACGGCATTGCCCAAGACCGGGTCCAAGACGGGTCCAAGACCGGAGTCCAAGGCCGGCCAGGAGGCAAGCGCTCTCATACTCGCATACCAAACACCGCGATTATTGAATTATTCGCGCCAATTGCGCCGTTTCGAAGAAACTCAATTGAACAGCCCTGCAACATTGACGGAAAGGGGGCGCTCCCGTATAAGCCGCGCCAACTGTCCGCGATGACCCGGCTCGACCGGGGCGGCTCGATTTGGGCCGGAAATGGCCCGCTTTGGGCCTGCCAGCATCGGCGGATATATCTCATTTATCAGGCAGATTGCCCGGTCAGCGGAGAACGACCCGTGAAGCGGACTTACCAACCCAGTAAACTGGTGCGCAAGCGCCGTCATGGCTTCCGCGCCCGTTTGGCCACGACCGGCGGTCGCAAGGTCCTCGCCGCCCGCCGCGCGCGCGGCCGCAAGCGTCTGAGCGCCTGAGCCGGGCTTCCCGGAGAGATCTCATCATGGATCGGCTAAGGCAGCGGGCGGACTTCCTCGCCGTTGCCAATGGCGCGCGGATCAGCGCGGCCGCGTTCGTGGTGCAAAGCCGCCGCAGGGACGATGACGGCCCGATCCGGGTAGGCTTCACAGTTACCAAAAAGAACGGCACGGCGACCGAGCGGAACCGTATCCGGCGCAGGCTTCGCGAATTGGTGAAGCGGCTGGATACCGTATCGATGCGGCCGCATAGTGACTATGTGTTGGTCGGCCGTCGCGCGGCCCTGACCAGCGACTTTTCCGGCATGCTCGAGGATCTGCGCTCGGCGCTCCATCGAATGGACCGGCAACCCTTGAGACCGCGTAACCCGAAGGCGTTTTCGAACGAAGTGGATGGACCTTCGCGGACGGAACGTGCGTCAAGACAAAATGGACCTTCGGTTCGGATCTCGATCGGAACCGAAAGGGCTCACAACCGAAATGAATGACGAGACCTGAACGATGACCGACAATCGCAACACCATCCTCGCCGTCATTCTGTCCGGGCTCGTGCTGCTCGGCTGGCAATATTTCTTCAACATTCCGCAGATGGAAAAGCAGCGCGCCGCGCAGCTCGCCCAGGGCCAGATGACCAAGCCGGCGCAGGACGCCGCGAACACGGCCGCCCCGCAGACCGGCGCCGCGCCCTCGCCTAATGCGCCTGCGGCCAATCAGGCGAGCTCGGCGGCGACCGTCAGCCGTGACACCGCGATAGCCTCGACGCCGCGTGTCAAGATCGAAACCCCGCGCCTCGCCGGCAGTATCTCGCTGAAGGGCGCGCGCATCGACGATCTGTCGCTGGTGCAGTTCCGCGACACGGTCGATCCGACCTCGCCGGCGATCGTGCTGTATTCGCCCTCGGGCACGGCGAGCCCTTATTACGCGGAATTCGGCTGGGTCGCGGGCAGCGGTTCGACGCTGAAGGTTCCCGACCAGAATACGATCTGGCAGCAGGAAGGCACCGGCGGCCTGACGCCGTCGAGCCCGGTGACGCTGAAATACGACAATGGCGACGGTCTCATCTTCCACCGCACGATTTCGATCGACGATCGCTATCTCTTCACCATCAAGGATGAGGTGAGCAATGTCGGCAGTGCGCCGGTCACGCTTTATCCGTTCGCGCTGATCTCGCGGCACGGCACCCCGCAGGTCGCGGGCTACTACATCCTGCATGAAGGCCTGATCGGCTATCTCGGCGACCAGGGCCTGCAGGAATATGCCTACAAGAAGATCGACGATGCCAAGGCGGTCAGCTTCAAGGTCACCGATGGCTGGCTCGGCATCACCGACAAATATTGGGCGTCGGCGCTGCTGCCGGACACCCGCGCCCAACTGCAGGCCCGGTTCTCCTCCAACCTCGACGGCGCGGTCAGGTCGTATCAGACCGACTATTTGGAGGATCCGCAGACGATCGCGATCGGCGGCACGGGGAGCGCCAACGCGCGGCTGTTCGCCGGCGCCAAGGAAGCCAGCGTCGTCGGCATCAATTTTCCGATCGGCGGCCTCGGCGGCTACAACAGACAGCTCGAGCTCAACCACTTCGACCTTCTGATCGACTGGGGCTGGTTCTATTTCATCACCAAGCCGATGTTCCTGGCGCTGGACTTCTTCTATCACCTGTTCGGCAATTTCGGCATTTCGATCCTCCTGGTGACGGTGCTGGTGAAACTGCTGTTCTTCCCGCTTGCCAACAAATCCTACGCGTCGATGGCGAAGATGAAATCGGTGCAGCCGCAACTGGCCGCGCTGAAGGAGCGCTATCCGGACGACAAGATGAAGCAGCAGCAGGAGATGATGGAGATCTACAAGAAGGAGAAGATCAACCCGATCGCCGGCTGTCTTCCCGTCGCATTGCAGATTCCGGTGTTCTTCTCGCTCTACAAGGTGCTGTTCGTCACCATCGAGATGCGGCACGCGCCGTTCTATGGCTGGATCAAGGATCTGTCGGCGGCCGATCCGACCAACCTGTTCAACCTGTTCGGCCTGCTTCACTTCGATCCGACCCAGCTGCCCTTGTTCGGACATTACCTCGCGCTCGGGGTGTGGCCGATCATCATGGGCATCACCATGTGGTTCCAGTTCAAGCTCAACCCGACGCCGCCGGATCCGACCCAGCAGATGATCTTCGGCTGGATGCCGCTGATCTTCACCTTCATGCTCGCGGGCTTCCCGGCGGGTCTCGTGATCTACTGGGCATGGAACAACCTGCTTTCGGTGGTGCAGCAGAGCTTCATCATGCACCGCAACGGCGTGAAGGTTGAGCTGTTCGACAATCTGAAGGCAACATTCACCAAGAAGGCCGAATTGAAGACCTGACGAACCCCAGCGAGATTGGGTTAGGAAACGCGAGTTCCGTCATGGCCGGGCAGGTCCCGGCCATCCACGTCTTTCTTCTCGGTAACATCGCAAGACGTGGATGCCCGGAAAAGCCCGGGCATGACGAAGAGTGGAAACCTTCGCATGACGGCCGAACCAGATGCTGACCTGATCGAGCAGGGCCGCAAATTGTTCGCGGGCGACTGGCGGTTCTTCTGGGCCTCGCCCTCGATCGAGACGCTGCCGCCGATGGCAGCCATGGAGGTCGCATTTGCCGGCCGCTCCAATGTCGGCAAATCGAGCCTGATCAATGCGCTCACCGGCCGCAACGCGCTGGCGCGGACGTCGCATACGCCGGGCCGCACCCAGGAACTGATCTTCTTCGAAGGCCCCGACCATGCCGGCCTCCGGCTGGTCGACATGCCCGGCTACGGTTACGCTTCCGCGCCGAAAGCCAAGATCGCATCCTGGACCGCGCTGATTCACAAATTCCTGCAGGGCCGCAGCAGTCTGGCCCGGGTTTATGTGCTGATCGATGCGCGGCACGGCCTCAAGGAGGTCGACCTCGACGTGCTGAAGACACTGGACAGATCAGCCGTGAGCTATCAGATCGTGCTGACCAAGGCCGATCAGGTGAAGCCGGCGGAACTTGAACAACGCATCGCCGAGATCAAGGCCGCGCTTTCAAGCCATCCTGCCGCCTTTCCGGACGTGATCGCGACCTCCTCGCAAACCGGTGCGGGAATGCCGCAACTGCGCGCCGCGATGGTGCGCCTGCTTGGGGAGCGCCGCCGCTGATGCCATCCCGCCTGTTCCGCATTCTGATCATCATGGCCGGCGTAATGGGCGCCGATGGCGTCATCCTGGCGGCGGCGTCCGCCCATCAGGACGATGCCACGCGGCTTGTACCGGCGTCGTCGATGTTGCTGTTTCACGCCACCGCCGTGCTCGCGGTCGTGGCCCTGACCGAGCGCGGGGTCATTCACGTAAGGGCTGGGCTTGCCGCGGCATTCGGCTTCGTTGTCGCGGCAGCCTTGTTCGCCGGCGATCTGACCTTGCGGCACTTTGCCGGCCACAGCCTGTTTCCGATGGCCGCGCCGACCGGCGGCACGCTTCTGATCGTGAGCTGGCTCACGCTCGCGGTCGCCGCCGCATGGCCGCGGCGGCGGTAAGCTGAAAAAGCGGCCGGCACTTTGCGCCGTGCCCGCCAATCGGATAGAAACCGGCCGACCCGAGATACCGTGAGAACCGCTTCATGACCGACGCGCCCCAAATCAGTCCGCTCGATCAGGCCCGTATCCTGTCCGAGGCGCTGCCCCACATGCAGCAGTATGACGAAGAAACCATCGTCATCAAATATGGCGGCCACGCCATGGGCGCCGAAGACGCGGCCAAGGCGTTCGCCCGCGACATCGTGCTTCTGGAGCAGACCGCCATCAATCCGGTGGTGGTGCATGGCGGAGGGCCGCAGATCGCGACCATGTTGAAGCGGCTCGGCATTCAGTCCGAATTCGCCGCCGGCCTCCGCATCACTGACGCTGCGACCATCGAGATCGTCGAGATGGTGCTGGCGGGCTCGATCAACAAGCAGCTGGTCGGCTACATCAACGAAGCCGGCGGCAAGGCGGTCGGCCTGTGCGGCAAGGACGGCAACATGGTGACGGCGACGAAGGCGACGCGCACCATGGTCGATCCGGGCTCGCATATCGAAAAGGTGGTCGATCTCGGTTTCGTCGGAGAACCGGAAAAGGTCGATCTGACGCTGCTGAATCAGCTGATCGGCCATGAGCTGATCCCGGTGCTGGCGCCGCTGGCGACTTCGAAGTCCGGGCAGACCTTCAACGTCAACGCCGACACGTTTGCCGGCGCGGTGGCGGGGGCGCTGAAGGCCAAGCGGCTGTTGCTCTTGACCGACGTGCCCGGCGTTCTCGATAAGTCGAAGAAGCTTATACCGGAGCTGTCGGTCAAGGACGCGCACAAGCTGATCGCCGACGGCACGATTTCCGGCGGAATGATCCCGAAAGTCGAAACCTGCATCTACGCGCTCGAACAGGGCGTCCAGGGTGTCGTCATTATCGACGGTAAAACGCCGCACGCGGTTTTGCTCGAACTGTTCACCGACCAGGGCACGGGCACACTGATCCACAAGTGATGAATCGACACCATTCATCGTCATGGCCGGATTTATTCCGGCCATCCACGTCCTGCCTCATGCAAGCTGGCAAGAAAGACATGGATGCCCGGATTCGCAGACAAGTTTCCGCCGTCTGCGCAAGACAAACTGTCATGCCGGGACATGATGGCCTGGTTGCAAGGCGCATCTTCTCTTCTGTATTTATCGCGCTGCCCGCCGCAATCGTCTCTTTTTTCGCCTCGGCCGCGCCAGCCCATGCCGACCTCAAACTCTGCAACCGCATGAGCTATGTGATCGAGGCCGCGATCGGCATCGACGACAAGGCCGCGACCGCTACGCGCGGATGGTTTCGGATCGATCCGGCGGCGTGCCGCGTTGTCGCGCAGGGCACGCTGACCGCCGACCGCATCCTGCTCAACGCACGCGCGCTCGGCGTCTACGGCTCGTCGCCGATCCCGCAGAACGGCAGCGACACGCTCTGCATCGCGCCCGACAATTTCGTGATCGCAGCCGCCCGACAGTGTCGCGCCGGCCAGACGCCTGCGCCTTTTACCCAAATCACCCCGACCCGGGCGGACGACGGCAATCTGGTCGCCTATCTTGCCGAGGACAGCGAATATGATGACGAGCAGGCGCGGCTCGCCGGCATTCAGCGGCTGCTCGTGATCGCCGGCTACGACGCGGCGCCGATCGACGGCGTCGACGGTCCGAAAACGCAAGCCGCCCTGACCGCATTCCTTAAAAGCCGGGGCTTGACGAGCGATGTCGTGCAGTCGCCGGGTTTTTTCGCGACCATGATCGACGCGGTGCAGTCGCCGTCGTCCAACGGGCTCACCTGGTGCAACGACACGCCGTACAAGGTGATGGCCGCGGTCGGTGCCGACGACGGCAAGACCGTGGTCAGCCGCGGCTGGTATCGCGTCGAGCCCGGCAAATGCCTGCATCCCGATGTCACCGGTCAGCCCAAGCGGATTTTCAGCTTCGCCGAAGCCGTCGACGCCGAAAACCGCACCGTCAAATTCAGAGACAAGCCGCTGAACTGGGGCGGCGCGACGGCGCTTTGCACCCGCGAGAACAAGTTCGAAATCAGCGAACAGGGCGACTGCGGCACCCGCGGCTTCGCCTCGACCGGCTTTGTCGCCATCGACATGTCGAGCGGCGGCAAGACGCTGCGCTTTGCGATGCCGTGATGAAAACCCCTCGCCCCTTCACGGACATCGACACCTGGGTGTTCGATCTCGACAACACGCTGTATCCGCATCACGTCAACCTGTGGCAACAGGTTGACCAGCGGATCGGCGAATTCATCGGCGCTTATCTCAAAATACCCGCCAATGAAGCGCGCCGGATCCAGAAGGACTACTATCGCCGCTACGGCACCAGCATGCGCGGCATGATGACCGAACACGGCGTACGCGCCGATGACTATCTCGCCTATGTGCACCAGATCGATCATTCGCCGCTGCAGCCGAATCCGGCGATGGGCGCGGCGATCGCGAAACTCCCCGGACGCAAGCTGATCCTCACCAACGGCTCGACCGATCACGCCGACAAGGTTTTGCAGCGGCTCGGCTTGACTGCGCATTTCGAGGCGGTGTTCGATATCATCGCCGCCGAGCTGGAGCCGAAGCCCGCGCCGCGGACCTATCACAAGTTCCTCAGGGATCACGGGGTCAATCCGCTGAAGTCGGCAATGTTCGAGGACCTGGCGCGCAACCTCGTCATTCCGCATCAGCTCGGCATGGCAACTGTGCTGGTGGTGCCCGACGGCACCAGGGAAGTCGTGCGCGAGGACTGGGAGCTGGAGGGCCGCGACGCGGCCTATGTCGACCACGTCACCGATGATCTGACGGTATTTTTGCAAGCGTTGGGTACCAACGGATAGAATCGTCGTTCCGGCCAAGCGAGCCCTGGCGAGCGCGTGCCGGGATCCATAACCACTGCTGCGCATAGCCGCCCCGCTGGGGCCGCTGCTTCGCACAATACGGGCAGTTATGGATATGGGTCCACGAGGGTTGACTCTCCGTCCCCAAGTCCCGAAAAAGCCTCTCCTAATCGTCGCCAAAAAATTTTGACGCACCAAGGAAATCCCGATGTCTCTTCTTGCCCTGGAATCCACCATCAATACAGCGTTCGATGCGCGCGACGGCATCTCTGCCGCGACCAGGGGCGAAGTCCGCGACGCCGTGGATCATGCGCTCGACCTGCTCGACAAAGGCGAGGCGCGGGTTGCCGTACGCGAGGCCAGCGGCAAGTGGAAGGTCAATCAATGGCTCAAGAAGGCGGTGCTGCTGTCGTTTCGCCTCAACGACATGAGCGCGATTTCCGGAGGCCCCGGCAAGGCATCATGGTGGGACAAGGTGCCCTCGAAATTCGAGGGCTGGGGTGAAAACCGCTTTCGCGACGCGGGTTTTCGCGCCGTCCCCGGCGCGATCGTCCGCCGCTCGGCCTTCATCGCGAAGAACGTGGTGCTGATGCCCTCCTTCGTCAATCTCGGCGCCTATGTCGACGAATCGACCATGATCGACACATGGTCCACGGTCGGCTCCTGCGCCCAGATCGGCAAGCGCGTGCATATCTCCGGCGGCGTCGGCATCGGCGGTGTGCTGGAACCGTTGCAGGCCGAACCCGTGATTGTCGAGGACGATTGCTTCATCGGCGCGCGCTCGGAAGTCGCCGAAGGCGTGATCGTGCGCAAGGGCGCGGTGCTGGCGATGGGCGTTTTCCTTGGCGCCTCCACCAAGATCGTCGACCGCGACACAGGTGAAACTTTTGTGGGCGAAGTTCCGGAATATGCCGTCGTGGTGCCCGGCACCTTGCCGGCGCGACCGCTGAAGAATGGAGCGCCCGGCCCCTCCACCGCCTGCGCCGTCATCGTCAAGCGCGTCGACGAACGTACCCGCGCCAAGACCAGCATTAACGAGCTGCTGCGGGATTAGAGCCTGTTACCGACTGGTCTTTCTGAAGGGGGCGAACCGGCCCAACCGGCCCGGCGCTGACCCACTGGCACCGATCGATACCTGGCCGCGCTGGGACCAGTTTGACGAGCTGGAATTTGTTCCGCACAGCGCTGGCCCATCGGCGCCCGCGCATGTTATGCGGGGGCATGACTGACGCCCTTTCGATTGCCCGCGATCTCGTCCGCTGCCCTTCGGTAACCCCGGCCGACGCCGGCGCGCTTGGTGTCCTCGAAAATCTCCTCAAGGGCTCAGGCTTCGAGGTGCACCGCGTGACCTTCGGTGAACCCGGCACCGCCGATGTCGACAACCTCTATGCGCGGATCGGAACCTTGGGCCCGCACATCACCTTCGCCGGACATACCGACGTGGTGCCGGCGGGCGATGAGAGCGCATGGACCCATGGTGCGTTCTCCGGCGAGGTCAAGGACGGTTTTCTCTATGGCCGCGGCGCCGTCGACATGAAGGGAGGCATCGCCTGCAGCGTAGCTGCGGTGCTGCAATATCTCGCCGACCATGGCGGCAAGCCGAAGGGCTCGATCTCATTCCTGATCACCGGCGACGAGGAAGATATCTCCGTCAACGGCACCATCAAGCTCCTGCAATGGGCCGCCGCGCGCGGCGAGAAGTTCGACCATTGCGTGCTGGGCGAGCCCTCCAACGTCGAGACCCTGGGCGATTGCATCAAGGTCGGCCGCCGCGGCTCGCAATCAGGCACGCTCTATGTCGAGGGCGTCCAGGGACACGTTGCCTATCCGCACCGCGCGTCAAATCCCGTTCCGGATATTTCACGGTTGATCGTGGCGCTCAGCGACGAGCCGCTCGACCACGGCAGCGCGCAATTCCAGGCATCAAACCTCGAATTCACCTCCGTCGATGTCGGCAATACCGCGAGCAACGTGATCCCCGGACAGGCGCGGGCCAAATTCAACATCCGCTTCAATGATCTCCATACCCAGACGAGTTTGAGGGAACTGGTCGAGCAGCGCCTGGTGAAAGCGGCGGGAAACCGGATCCGCGCGCGGATCGTGTGGGAGCCGTCCAATTCCAACGTGTTTGTCACAAAGCCCGGCGCCTTCACCGACCTCGCGGTCGCGGCAATCGCAGAGGTCACCGGCCGCCGGCCCGAATTGAGCACGAGCGGCGGCACCTCGGATGCGCGCTTTATCGCGAGTTATTGCCCGGTCATCGAGTTCGGCCTGGTCGGCCAGACCATGCACCAGATCGACGAACGCACGCCGGTTTCCGATCTGGAGAAACTGACCAAGGTCTATCGCGGGATCCTGGAGCGGTATTTTGGGTGAGAACCATCCGTCATTCCGGGACATGCGCCTCCGCGCGCCCCGGAAACAGCCTTTGAAGGCAGGACATCAGTAATCCACCCGCACCAGATACAGCCCTTCCGGCGGCGCGACCGGGCCGCACGCCGCGCGGCTGCGGGCGGCAAGTGCCGCAGCGAGATCGTCGGCGCTCCAGCGGCCCTCGCCCACCCAGACCAGTGAGCCCACCATCGAACGAACCTGGCTGTGCAGGAACGAACGCGCCGAGGTCGTGATGGTGACGGCATCGCCATCTCTCGCGACATCGAGCTGATCCAGGGTTCGCTCCGGCGATTTCGCCTGGCATTCGGTGTCGCGGAACGTGGTGAAGTCGTGCTTGCCGACCAGCCTTTGCGCGGCGGCGTGCATCGCGTCGGTATCGAGCGGCCGCGGCAGCCGCCAGGCACGGCCGATGTCGAGCGCGAGGTTGGCGCGGCGATTGGCGATCCGGTAGAGATAATGCCGCTTTCTCGCGGAAAAGCGGGCCTCGAAACTGTCGGGCACAATTTCGGCTGATAGCACCCCGATCGGATGCGGCCTTAAGTGCGCATTCAGGCCGTCGCGAAAGCGCCCCGGCACAAAATGCTTGGCAATATTGCAATGAGCGACCTGTCCGAGCGCGTGCACGCCGGCGTCGGTGCGGCCGGCGCCATGGACGCGAACCTGCTCGCCGCAGATCGCCTTGATCGCGGTCTCCAGCGCGCCCTGCACCGAGGGACCGTTGTCCTGAATCTGCCAGCCGCTGAACGGCGCGCCATCATATTCGATGAGGAGCTTGTAGCGGGGCATCAGCTTAATCGCAGCGGCGGCTTCAGCGCCGTGCCCCGCAAAAATTCCTCCGCCTTCATCGGCTGCTTGCCGGCCCGCTGCAGCTCGAGAATCCGCAATGCGCCTTGCCGGCAGGCAACCGTCAGGCGATCATCGAGCAGGTCGCCCGGTGCACTCGATCCAACGGCGAGTTCACAGCGCAGGATCTTGACCCGCCCAGCCGCGCCTTCGATTGTAATTTCGCACCACGCGCCGGGAAACGGCGAGAGCCCGTGAATATGGCGAAGCACTTCCCGGGCAGGCCTGTTCCAGTCGATCCGCGTCTCGGCTTTCTCGATTTTGGCCGCGTAAGTGATGCCCTCCTTGCCTTGCGGAGTGAGCTGCAACTTGCCGCGTTCCAGCGCGCCGATCGCGCGCACCATCAGGTCGCCGCCGAGCGGCGCCAGCGCGTCGTGCAGATCGCTCGCGGTCATCGCATCCGTGACCGCCAGCCGCTCGGCCATCGCCACATCGCCGGTATCGAGCCCGACATCCATTTTCATGACCATCACGCCGGCCTCGGTATCGCCCGCCATGATGGCGCGATTGATCGGCGCCGCACCCCGCCAGCGCGGCAGCAGCGACGCGTGCAGGTTGAAGCAGCCGAGCTTCGGCGTATCGAGAATGGCCTGTGGCAGGATCATGCCATAGGCGACGACCACGGCGGCGTCCGCGCCGTGCGCGCGGAATTCCTCCAGCGCTTCCGGCGTTTTCAACGTGGCTGGCGTCAGGACGGGAATACCGAGCCGACGTGCTTCAACTTCCACCGGGCTCAGTTGCAGCTTCATGCCGCGCCCGGCGGGTTTTGCCGCGCGGGTATAGACGGCTGCGATGTCATGGCCATGGGCCACGAGCTCAAGCAGCGTCGGCACCGCGAATTCCGGGGTGCCCATGAAAATCAGACGAAGCGGCATGTCGTGGAGCCGATCTATTGTGCGGGCTGGCGGCTACTCCGCCGCGCGCCTGGCGGCCTTGGCAAATTTCTTCAGCACACGGTCGCGCTTGAGCTTCGACAGATAATCCACAAACAGCACACCGTTGAGGTGGTCAATCTCATGCTGGATGCAGGTGGCGAACAGGCCCTCGGCGTCTTCCTCATGCACCCTGCCGTCAAGATCGGTAAAGCGCAGGCGCACCTTCGCAGGCCGCTCGACCTCCTCGTAATATTCGGGGATCGACAGGCAGCCTTCCTCGTAAACCGATGTCTCGTCCGACGAAAATAATATCTCCGGATTGATGAAGACCCGCGGCTTCGGCGTGATCTCGCCGTCCTCGTCTTTCTTGGCGAGATCCATCGTAATAAGCCGCAGCGGCTGGGCGACCTGGATCGCGGCGAGCCCGATCCCGGGCGCGTCGTACATGGTCTCGAACATGTCGTCGGCGAGCTTGCGGATCTCAGGCGTGACCGTTTCGACGGGCCTGGAGACGAGCCGCAACTGCTTGTCGGGCAGGATAATGATTTCTCTGAGTGCCATGATTTCTCTAAGTGCCTTGGCGGGCGATTTAAGCTGCTGATTTGCCGGGGTCAATGCGTCCGGGCGATCCGTTTACCCCGGCTTAACCACGAATCTTAGGCAACTATTAACCATAAAAATTTACCGAACATTGACCATAAATGTTCCCTCTTCGTTCGTGTTCAGGGGCGAATCGGCTACAAGCACCGAATGAACGAGATTCTTTTCATGATCGGCGAACTGCCGGTCCGCATCGGCGAGGCGCTGACGGGTTTTGGCGTGCTCGCTCTCATCCTGCTCTTGGCCATTACCGTCGTGATCGCCCGGTCGGGCCGGCGCGGGCTGGACTTGGCGACGGCGCAGGCCATGCGGGCCGACGAACTTGAAGCGCGCTTGAGCGAAATGCTGCGCGCGCAGAGCGAGGCCACCGGCCGCGTCGACGCGATGGGGCAGGCACTGGCCGGACGCCAGGCCGAAATGGCACGCGCCGTCAACGAGCGGCTCGATACGGTGACCCACCGCGTCGGCCAGTCGATGGAGCAGACCACGCGCCACACCATGGACAGTTTGCGCGTGCTGCACGAACGGCTCGGCATCATCGACAACGCGCACAAGAATCTCACCGATTTGACGTCACAGGTGACAACGCTGCGCGACGTGCTTGCCAACAAACAGTCTCGCGGCGCGTTCGGCCAGGCGCGGATGGAGGCGATTGTCCAGGACGGGATGCCCAAGGGCGCTTACGAATTCCAGCACACGCTATCGACCGGCAAGCGGCCGGACTGCGTTGTTTTCCTGCCCGATCGGCGGCCGCTCTGCATCGACGCTAAATTTCCGCTTGAGGCGATCACCGCGCTGCACGACGCGCGCACGGACGAGGAAAAGAAGATCGCCGCGCAGCGGCTGCGCGCCGATGTCATGAAGCATGTCGGCGACATCGCGGAAAAATACCTGATCGCGGGCGAGACCCAGGATACCGCATTGATGTTCGTGCCGTCGGAATCGGTTTACGCTGAAATACACGACGGTTTTGACGACGTGATTCAGAAGGCCTACCGCGCCCGCGTCGTGCTGGTGTCGCCGTCGCTGTTGATGCTGGCGATCCAGGTGATGCAGCAAATCCTCAAGGACGCGCGGATGCGCGACGCCGCCGACCAGATTCGCACCGAGGTGCTCAACCTCGGCGACGATCTCGGGCGGCTGCGCGAGCGCGTGCTCAAGCTGCAGAAGCATTTTTCCGACGCCAATGAGGACGTCCGGCAAATCCTGATTTCCGCCGACAAGATCGAAAAGCGCGCCGGACGGATCGAGGAGCTCGACTTCAGCAAGGCCGAGACGCCAGCGGAAACGCCGCGCCTCGTCAGGCCGGGCACGCCCGAACTGTTCCCGCTGCCGCGCAAGGTGCAGGCGGGGGAGTAGAGGCGCCGCCACCCGAATTCTGCTAACACCGCTCCATGACCACTCCAGAAGCCGCGCCTTCACCAGTGAATCCGGCCGCCCCGCGCCCGACCTTTCGTGACAGCCTGGCGGTGTATCTGCAGCGGCGGGTCCTGATCGTCCTGCTGCTCGGCTTTTCCTCGGGCCTGCCACTGGCGCTGTCGGGATCGACGCTGTTGGTCTGGATGCGCGAGTCCGGCGTCGATCTCGGCACCATCGGCCTGTTTGCGCTGGTCGGCACGCCCTACACGCTGAAATTCCTCTGGGCGCCGCTGGTCGACGCGCTGCATCTGCCGTTCTTCACGCGCACCTTCGGCCGCCGACGCGGCTGGCTGGTGTGTTCGCAATTGGCGCTGATCGCGGCGATCCTCTTGCTGGCGCTGACCGACCCGGCGCGCTCGCCGCTGTTCGTCGCGCTCGGCGCGCTGCTGGTGGCGGCGATGTCCTCGACGCAGGACATCGTGGTCGATGCCTTCCGCGTGGAGAGCCTGCCCGAAAGCGAGCAGGCCGCCGGCATGGCGTCCTATGTCGCGGCCTACCGTGTGGGCATGCTGGTCTCGACTGCCGGCGCGCTGTTTCTGGTGAGCGCTTTCGAAGGCACCGGTATTCCGCGTTCATCCGCCTGGATGTGGGGCTATGTCACGATGGCAGCCATGGTGTTGATCGGCACCGTCACCGCGCTCGCCGCCACCGAGCCCGGGCAATCGGCGCGTGCGGAGGCCGCGACAAGCACCGAGACCGCATTCGTGCGCGTGATCCACGCCGCGGTCGGCGCTTTCTCGGAATTTCTCGTCCGAAAAGATGCGCTCGCGGCGCTCGCCTTCGTGGTGCTGTTCAAATTCACCGACGCATTCTCCGGCACCATGACCGCGCCGTTCGTGATCGATCTCGGCTTTTCCCGCAACGATTATGCCGCCATCGTCAAGGGCGTCGGTCTCGCCGCGACCCTGATCGGCGGCTTCGCCGGCGGCTTTGTCGCACGGCGCTACTCGCTGGCGGCGAGCCTGTGGATCGGTGGCATATTGCAGGCGCTCGCCAATCTGTCGTTCTCCTGGCTCGCGCTGGTCGGCGTCAATCAATGGGCGCTCGCCTTTGCCATCACGGCGGAGAATTTCACCAGCGCCATCGGTACCGTGATCTTTGTCGCGTACCTGTCGGCGCTCTGCCAAAATCCGCTGCACACCGCGACCCAATATGCGCTGCTCACCGCGCTTGCCGCGGTCGGGCGCACTTATCTGTCTTCCGGCGCGGGCTATGTGGCGAAGGCTGTGGGGTGGCCACTGTTCTTCGCGATCTGCGTCGTCGTCGCGGTGCCAAGCCTGATCCTGCTGGCGTCGCTGCAGCGGCGCGGGCATTTTGCGACGCTGGAGGCGGCGAAGGCTTAGATTCGTCATGGCCGAGCCCGTCCCGGGCCATCCACGACTTCTGTCTTGTGGTCGTTGCAAAGACATGGACGCCCGGCACACGGCCGGGCATGACGGAAGAAACGCAGCGGGCGGATATGTAGCCGGCTCAATGCCTCGTCACCATGCTCCATTTGGTGACCACCGCCTCGCTCATTTGCCCGGCATCCTGCGCGCAGGCCACTTCATCGACCTTCACCGAGATTTCCTTGCCGACCCAATTTTTCAGCTGCGCGGCCTGCGCGTCGCTGCTGGTAATAAGTTGGAACGTTTCCGGACCCGTCTCCAGATTGCAGAGCCCATTCGGCGGCGGCAGACGGCGCGGCTCGCTGGTGAGCTGATAGGTCGCGACGCGCTTGCCCTTATTGCCGCCGCGAACTTTAACGGCGTTGAGTTCGCCCGACAGCACGTCGCCGGCATGGATCAGCTTGCCGGCCTTCGGCGCAGGCTCGGCCTGCTGCGCCTGCGTCGAAGGCGCAGCGAACGCCACCGCCATGAATGCCGCAAAGCGCAGCTGTTTGGCGAATCTTCGTTTCGTCATGTCAGTCGTTTCCGTGCTGTGGTTGCTAGAACAGTGTTCGCTGCCGCATCGCCGCGGACAGCGTACCCTCGTCGAGATAATCGAGCTCACCACCGACCGGCACGCCGTGGGCGAGCCGCGTCACCTTGACGCCCGCCTCCTGCAACAGGTCGGTGATGTAGTGCGCGGTGGTCTGGCCATCGACGGTGGCATTCAGTGCCAGAATGATTTCCGTGACCCGCGGGTCGTGCGCGCGCTGGACCAGCGCGTCGATGGTCAGGTCCTGCGGGCCGACGCCATCGAGCGGCGAAAGCGTCGCCCCCAGCACGTGATAGAGACCGTTGGTCGCGTGCGCCCGTTCCAGCGCCCAGAGGTCGGCGACGTCGGCGACCACCACGATGATCGTTTGATCGCGCCGCAGGTCGGTGCACACCGTGCAGGGATTCTGGGTGTCGATATTGCCGCAGGTCTTGCAAACCTGGATCTTGTCGATCGCAACTTGAAGCGCGGCGGTGAGCGGGGTCATCAGCGCTTCGCGCTTCTTGATCAGATGCAGCGCCGCTCGCCGCGCCGAGCGGGGTCCGAGCCCCGGCAGCCGCGCCAGAAGCTGGATCAGGCGTTCGATTTCGGGACCGGCAACCGCAGTGGGCATGGGTCAGCCGAGACCCAATCCAGGCGGCAAGCCTAACCCGCCGGTCAGTGCCTGCATCTTCTCCGCCATCGCGGCCTCCGCCTTGCGCCGCGCGTCGCCATGCGCGGTCACCAGCAGGTCCTCAAGGACTTCGCGCTCGTCCGACTTCATCAAGGACGGGTCGATCTTGACGGCCTTGACCTCCATCTTCGCGGTCATGCGCACGCTGACCAGGCCGCCCCCCGAAATGCCTTCGACCTCGACGTTGCCGAGCTCTTCCTGCATCGCCTGCATCTTCGATTGCAGCTGCGCTGCCTGCTTCATCATGCCGAGAAAATCAGCCATCAACCGTTCCTTACGAAATCGTGACTAGTCGTCGCCGTCGGAGCTCTCGGCGGGATCTTCACTGCTAGCATGGGATTCCGGCGGCTCGGGGGCAAGCTTGCGCACCTCGACCACCTTGGCGCCGGGAAACCGCGCAAGCACCTCCTGCACCCGCGGGTCGGCTTCGGCGGCGCGCTCGCGCTGGCTCCTGGCCAGTTCATTCTGCGAACGCAGCGTCGGCTGCCCGGGTTCATTGGAGACGACCACGGTCCAGCGCCGCCCGGTCCATTGCTCCAGTTTGCGCGAGAGGTCGTTGATCAGCGTCCGCGCCGCGCTCCGCTCCAGCGCAACTTCGATCCGCCCGTCCTCGATGCGGATCAGCCGGACGTCGGCTTCGAGCGCGGCCTTGGTCAGCAAATCGCGTTTCTCGGCGGCGAGCGCCACCAGTTCCGGAAAGTTTGCAATCCGCCGCGCCGGCGCGGACTGCACCTCGGTCGAAGGCGCGATCATCTGCGGCCGCACTGAGGCCTCGGCACTGGAGCGTGGCGCGGCGCCCGCCCGTGCTTGCGCCGACGACATCGAGGAAACCGGCGCAGCCGGCGCGCCGCGCGGCGACGCATTTCCGGCAATCCCGGGCGAGGTTCCGGCATTTTGTTCGATCATCCGGATCGCCTCGTCGGGCGTCGGCATGTCGGCGACATAGGCGATGCGCACCAGCACCATCTCCGCCGCCGCCGCCGGGCGCGTCGCGCCTTGCACCTCGGTGATGCCCTTGAGCAGCATCTGCCACATCCGCGACAGCACACGCATCGAGATCTTTGCGGCGAAGTCACGCGCGCGCAGTCGCTCGGTTTCGCCGAAAGCGACATTGTCGGCGGTGGCCGGCACGATCTTGACGCGGGTGACGAAGTTGACGAATTCGGCGAGATCCGAGAGCACCACGACCGGATCGGCGCCGGTGTCATACTGCTCGCGAAATTCCTTGAACGCGCTGGCGATGTCGCCGCGTACAAGATGCTCGAAGAGATCGATCACGCGCGTGCGATCGGCAAGCCCGAGCATCTGCCGCACGGCGTCGGCGCGCACCGGGCCGGCGGCGTGTGCGATCGCCTGATCGAGCAGCGACAGCGAATCGCGCACCGAACCTTCGGCTGCCCGCGCGATGATGCCGAGCGCTTCGGGCTCGATTTCCACGCCCTCCCTGGCGGAGATGTTGGCAAGATGGCTCATCAGCACATCGGCCTCGACCCGGCGCAAGTCAAAGCGCTGGCAGCGCGACAGCACCGTGACAGGCACCTTGCGGATTTCGGTGGTGGCGAATACGAATTTGGCGTGCTCCGGCGGTTCTTCGAGCGTCTTCAGGAAGGCGTTGAACGCCGCTGTCGAGAGCATGTGGACTTCGTCGATGATGTAGACCTTGTAGCGCGCGCTGGCCGGCGCATAGCGCACGCTGTCATTGATCTGGCGCACGTCATCGACGCCGGTATGGGAGGCGGCGTCCATTTCCAGGACGTCCATATGCCGGCTTTCCATGATGGCCTGGCAGTGCACGCCCGGAACCGGCATGTGGATGGTCGGCCCCTTCACCGAGCCATCAGGCAATTCGTAGTTCAACGCACGGGCGAGGATCCGCGCCGTCGTGGTCTTTCCGACGCCGCGTACGCCGGTCAGGATCCAGGCTTGCGGAATGCGACCGGTCTCGAACGCATTCGAGACGGTGCGCACCACGGCGTCCTGGCCGATCAGATCGTCGAAACTGGAGGGGCGGTATTTCCGCGCCAGCACGCGATAGGGCTTGCCAGCCTCGGGCCCGCCGCCGAGATCGAAGCCGCCCTGGTGGGCACCTTCGGAATCGTGAGGGGTCAAGGGAGCGCCAGCGTCGGTCATCGATCGATCCGCAATTGATTATCTCTCGAGGCCGGCTTGCGGAATAACACGAGCAAAATCAAGCGCAGGACAATCTACCGGATTTTGCGCGATTCGCTCGAAAAACAGGTAGGAGACTGACGAGCGACCCGATCCGGACCTCGTTAGGGCTGCTTCCTTCCGGACCTGACCCGGTTGGCGAGTGGCTCGTCCACCGCCAATCTCCCGGCCCTTATTTGGGGCCAAAACGCGCGGAAAGCAAGCGGGTGTCGGCTGTCATACCCGGCGAAATCGGGGTATCCATTAAACGCTGGGCCACCTACATCGGGCGGGCCACCGGGTACTGGATCAGCCGCTTTCGCGGATGATGATGCCTTGATATGAAAGCTCGTCAGTGCCTGAGAAGGGCATTTGGGAACCCTCAATGTCCGATTCCGCCTGGTCGCTGCATTCACGACTCAAGGAAGACACCATCGACATCGGCGACCTGCCGCTCTGCCGGGTGCTTGTCATCAAGGATGCGCACTATCCCTGGCTGCTGCTGGTGCCGCGCCGGGCAGATGCCGTGGAGATCATCGATCTTGGCGAGGTCGAGCAGGCGCAATTGATGACGGAGATCTCCCGTACGGCCCGCGCCCTGAAAGAGATCACCAAATGCGACAAGCTCAATATCGCGGCGCTCGGCAATCTGGTGCCGCAGCTGCACGTACACATCATCGCGCGCCGCTCAGGCGATGCCGCCTGGCCGCGTCCGGTCTGGGGAGCGATGCCGCCGCTCGCGCATGATGCGGAGGAAGTGCAGGGATTTATCAGCGCGCTTCGCCGCAAGATCTGGCTTGGTTGAACGACCCGGTTGAGCACATGACAGCATTTGATTCGTTTCCGTTGGGGCAACCTGGTTTCGTCACGAACATCCTCGATCGAGCCGCGCATCTGCGCAACGACGAAGCCGGGTTGCTGGCGCTGGAAGGGCAGCGTGACGCCCGCGCCTATGTCGTCTATCGCGATTCTCTCGTGGTGACGCGGGAGGCGAGCGGCCCCCGCGCGCTGCTCAGCATCGGTGAAGCGCTGCAATACGGCGCCAATCCCGGCACGATCTTTCTGGGCTTGCGCGAGGGCGCACCGATGTTCGGCATGGGCATCTCGCCTGCGGCGGTGGAAAAGCTGGCAATGCATGAGGGCGCCGCCGTGACCGAACTGCGCGGCATGGCGATGCAGGGCGTGGTGCCGGCCAGCCAGCTTTCGGCGATCGCGATGGCTAAATCAATGGTGACCTGGCACCAGCGCCACGGCTACTGCGCCAATTGCGGCACCCGAACCGTGATGAAGGAAGGCGGCTGGAAGCGCGATTGCCCGAATTGCAAGGCCGAACATTTTCCCCGTACCGACCCTGTGGTGATCATGCTGGTGACCTCCGGCGACAAAGTCCTGCTGGGCCGGCAGAAGCACTTCCCTCCCGGCATGTATTCGTGCCTGGCGGGCTTCGTCGAAGCCGCGGAAACCATCGAGGATGCGGTCCGTCGTGAAGTCTTCGAGGAATCCGGGATTCGCTGCACCGATGTGAATTACTACATGACCCAGCCATGGCCCTACCCGTCATCGCTGATGATCGGATGCACCGCGCACGCGCTGAACGAGGATATCGTTGTCGATCGCGCGGAACTCGAGGATGCGCGCTGGTTCGACCACGCGGAAGCGACCTTGATGATCAAGCGGGAACATCCCGACGGCCTTGCCGGACCGCATCCATTTGCAATCGCGCATCATTTGGTCGGCCGCTGGCTGCAGATAGACTTGAGCAAGCGCGCATAGCTGGAACCTCACCATGGCTCGCCGATTAACTGTGAGTGCCCGATTCCGTCAGAGGGCAGGACGAACGTGATGAGCGAACCGATGAACTTTCAAGCCGCGGCGCCAAGAATTCCTCCGCGCATTCTCTGCATCGGCATGCCGGTGCGCGACCTGACCTTCCGTGTCGACGGGCTGCCCGCGCGTGGCTCCAAGGAGAACGCCAGCCATTTCGAGGAAATTTGCGGCGGCAACGCGCTCAACAGCGCGATCGCCATCGTGCGGCTCGGCGGTCGCGCCTCGATCTGCGGCCCGATGGGCGACGCGCGCGAAACGACTTCCAGGTATATTTTTGAGAGGATGGCGCACGAAGGCATCGAGACCAGGCACATCGTGCATATGCCCGGCCTGGTGACGCCGATCTCCAGCATCATGATCGACCCCTCGGGCGAACGCACCATCGTGACGTTCCGCGATCCGGAATTGTGGAAGGTGCACTTGCCCGATGCGGACACGCTGCTCGGGGACTGCGATGCCGTCCTGACCGAGAGCCGCTGCGCGGCTTTCTGCATTGATCTCTGCGCCGAGGCGCGGCGGCGTGGCATTCCCGTGATCGTCGATGTCGACCGCGCGATGTCGCTGCGGGAGGGGCTGCTCACCGCGTCATCGCATCTGGTATTTTCGAGCGAATCCTTGCAGGAGACCGCCGGTGTCGCCGACGACGGCGAGGCGCTCAAGAAGATTGCGAAGCTGACCCCGTCGTTCCTCGCGGGCACGCGCGGCGCGCAAGGCACGATCTGGCTCGACGAGCACCAGGCGTTGCAGCAGACCCCGGCCTTCCCGGTCCACACCGTCGATACGCTGGGCGCGGGCGACGTGTTCCATGGCGCCTTTGCCCTTGCCATCACCGAAAAGCAGGATCTGCGCGCGGCGCTGCGGTTCGCTTCCGCCGCCGCAGCCCTGAAATGTACCCGTTTCGGCGGCGCCCTCGCCGCCCCGCAACGTGCTGAAGTTGAAGCACTTTTGAGCCGAGCGCCAGGCTGCCATCTAGGCGTGGATGGAGTGAGATAGGCTTGCGCTAGAAGATTTTTCTATATATGAGGGTTTTCACGTCTCATAATTAGAAGAAAGTTCTTTCCATGACCGATCTTGCCGCTCACGCAGTTGAGCCCAATCGCCGGCTGGACGCCATCGACCGCAAGATCCTGACCGTGCTGCAACAGGATGCCTCCCTCTCCGTCGCCGAGATCGGCGACCGCGTCGGACTGTCCTCGACACCCTGCTGGAAACGCATCCAGCGGCTTGAGGCCGACGGCGTCATCCTGCGCAGGGTCGCGCTGGTTGACCAGAACAAGATCGGGCTGGGCATTACGGTTTTCGTGTCGGTCGAAAGCGCCGATCATTCCGAGGCCTGGCTTCGCAAATTCGCCGACGCCGTCAGCGCGATGCCGGAGGTGATGGAGTTCTACCGGATGGCCGGCGACGTCGACTACATGCTGCGCGTTGTCGTTGCGGACATGCAGAGCTACGACGTATTTTACAAGAAGCTGATCGGCGCAGTGCCCCTGAAGAATGTCACGTCACGCTTCGCGATGGAGAAGATCAAGTCGGTGACGGCGCTACCGGTACCGGCAGCGGCGTAGCCCAACCAGGTCGTCATACGCGGGCTTGACCCACGTATCCATCAATCTTCAAAAAAGGCTTTTTTTGTAAGGGATGGATTGCCGGGTGAAACCCGGCAATGACGAGTTGGGGCACTCAAATCTTCTGATTGTATTCGCCGACCTCGGGATGGGTGCGCAGCACCGAATCCATCGCCTCGAACATGTCGCGCATCCGCTGTTCCGAGACCGGGCTTTCGACCACGACAACCAGTTCCGGCTTGTTGGAGGATGCTCGCACCAGACCCCAGCTGCCGTCCTCGACCGTGACGCGCACGCCGTTGACCGTGACGAGATCACGGATCTTCTGTCCCGCGACCTTCTCGCTCCCCTTTTGCATCGCCTCGAAGTGCTTCACGACTTTTTCGACAACGCCGTATTTGGCCTCATCGGCGCAGTGCGGTGACATCGTCGGCGACGACCAGGTTTTCGGCAGCGCGTTCTTCAGGTCCGCCATCGACTTGCCCGGCGCGCGGTCGAGCATCTCGCAAACGGCGATCGCCGAAACCAGGCCGTCGTCATAGCCGCGTCCAAACGGCTTGTTGAAGAAGAAGTGGCCGGATTTCTCGAAGCCCGCCAGCGCGCCGAGCTCGTTGGTGCGACGCTTCATGTAGGAGTGGCCGGTCTTCCAGTAGACGGTTTTCGCGCCCTGCTTCTGCAGCACGGGGTCGGTCACAAAACAGCCCGGTCGATTTCACGTCGACCACGAACTGCGCGTTACTGTGGATCGCCGACATGTCGCGGGCCAGCATGACGCCGACCTTGTCGGCGAAAATCTCTTCCCCGGTGTTGTCGACCACGCCGCAACGGTCACCGTCACCATCAAAGCCGAGACCGACATCGGCCTTGTGCTCGAGCACCGCGTCCCGGATCGCGTGCAGCATTTCCATGTCTTCGGGATTGGGATTGTATTTCGGGAACGTATAATCGAGCTCGGTGTCGAGCGGCACCACCTCGCAGCCGATTGCCTCCATCACCTGCGGTGCGAACGCGCCCGCGGTGCCGTTGCCGCAAGCGACCACGACTTTCAGCTTGCGTTTGAGTTTTGGGCGTTTGGTCAGATCGGCGATGTAGCGCGCCGGGAAGTTCTCATGAAACTGATATGAACCGCCCACCTTGTTCCTGAAGTCGGCATTGAGCACGATCTCCTTCAAGCGGGTCATCTCGTCGGGGCCGAAGGTCAGGGGCCGGTTGGCGCCCATTTTCACGCCGGTCCAGCCATTGTCGTTATGCGACGCCGTCACCATCGCGACGCAGGGCACGTCGAGCTCGAACTGCGCGAAATAGGCCATCGGCGTCATGCACAGGCCGATGTCGTGAACCTTGCAGCCCGCCGCCTGCAGCCCCGAGATCAGTGCGTATTTGATCGAGGCCGAATAGCCGCGGAAATCGTGCCCGGTCACAACCTCCTGCCTGACGCCGAGTTCCGCGATCAGCGCGCCCAGTCCCATGCCGAGCGCCTGAACACCCATCAGGTTGATTTCCTTGCTGAACAACCAGCGGGCATCGTACTCGCGAAAGCCCGTCGCCTTCACCATCGGCTCGGATTCAAAGGCGTAGGTATTCGGAACCAGCACTGATTTCGGCTTCGGAAACATTCAAACGGCCTTGTTCAAATTGAAAAGGAAAGCGATGCAGCCATAGCGAATGCGCTGGCCTGGCGGAAGGAGGCGGAGCCGCTTTCTGGAGGTTAATTATGTCGAAAGATTAATCACAGCGAATTTGATGGCTGAAGAACGCCGATCGGCCAGAGCGGACGATTACTGCTCCAGCACCATCCTGCCGTTGGCGTATTCGAACCGCTTCAACTTCGACAGGAATGACAGGCCGAGCAGGTTTTCCGACAGCGCTTCGTCCGGCAGCACCATCGCGTCGACGTCGCGCACCACGAGTCCGCCGATATCGACCATGGCAAGCCGTGTCGGCGCCGCCTTGACGGTGCCGTTGGCGGTCGTGACGGTCGCCTTGTAGTCGCCTCGCGCCGGACGCAATCCGAACCGCGCCGCGGAGCTTTCGTTCAAGGCGATGACGGAAGCGCCGGTGTCGACCATGAATGCGATCCGCTGGCCATCGATCCGGCCTTCGGTCTCGAAATGGCCGCGTGCGTCGCGCGGGATGCTCAGGCTGCGGAGTCCTGCCTGCGCCGCGGTCTCCGCGGACAGCGCATTTCGCTGGGTTGATGTGGTGGTGGCGGCAGCTGACGTTGGCGCCATCTTGTCGGCGACCTCCGCCATGAACGTGCCAAGACAGATCATGACCGCCGCAAAGATCATTATGTTACGCATCACGCCACACTCGATCAGGAAGCCCTGCGGATACCACCACGCGGGCAAGAAGATTTCGACCGACGATGCCGGACGCCAGCTGCCATTTTGGCGAAAAGGATGAGCGAAGTGTTAACGGCGGTTCACCTCCCCGCAAGAACAGGGCGATGGACGACAGGTCAGGCCCGACTCTCACGTCCCCTTGGGCTTGACGCGCCGGGTTGGCGTGGCGGTGGCCGGGTCCTCCGGCCAGGGATGTCGCGGGTAGCGCCCGCGCAGGTCGGAGCGTACCGCGGCATAACTCCCGCGCCAGAAACCCGGCAGATCCCGCGTCACCTGCACCGGCCGATGCGCCGGCGACAGTAATTCCAGCACCAGCGGGATCGCGCCCCTGGCGATCGACGGATGGGTGTTGAGGCCGAACAATTCCTGCAGGCGGACCGCAATCGTCGGCCCCTGCTCCGCCTCGTAATCGATCGCGAGTTGCGTGCCGGTCGGTGCCTCGAAATGTGTCGGCGCTTCCCGCTCCAGCCGCGTGCGCAATTCCCAAGGCAGGAGGGCCATCAGCGCATCCGACAGATCGCCGGCCGAAAGCTCTTTCAGCGAAGTCTTGTCGTAGAGAAGAGGCGCCAGCCACGCCTCGCGTTGCGCGGCGAGCGCATCGTCGGACAGGTCAGGCCACGGATTTTGTGAAGCATCGCGTTCGGCCTTGCGCAGGAACATCACGCGGTCGCGCCACTGCCTGGCCGGCTTCGACCAGGGCAATTTATCGAGCCCGGCAGCGATCACCCCGTCGGCCAGCACGCGGGCGGTTTCTGCCGATGGCTGTAGCGCCAACGGCGCCTCCGACAGCGTGATCGCGTGCAATGTCTTCGCGCGCCGCGCCCGTAGCGCCATCGCGCCGCGGTCGAACGAAATTTCATCCGCCGTTTCGATCTGGTCGGCGAAATGCAACTCGATCTCCCCTTGCGTGATCGGCGCCGCCAGCAGAATGCGTCCCTGGGCGGCGGTCCCCGTGAGTTCGCCGACCGCGATATAGGGCATGCGCGACAATGCGGAAGCCTGGTCGAGCGCGGCGCCGCGGCCGTTGGCGAGAACAAAACTGCCGTTGCCGCGGTTGCGCGCGACGCGGTCGGGAAACGCAAGCGCCAGCATGACGCCGGTGGAGGGTTCTTCGTCGGGCAAGCTCAAATCCCCCCGCTCCCGCCTCGCCTGCGGGGACGCAGAAGAGGCCACCTGCGATGCCCAGCGCCGGGCGAGCGCGCGCGCACTGTCGGCGCGCTGCGAGCGATCGCGGCGAAAGGCATCGAGCCTGACGTCGAGATCGACGTGGTCGCCGCCGAGCCCGCGCTCGGTGAGAATAGCGGCGATCTCGGCGGCCGTTTTGCCCGCGCCCAACGAATCCGAATCGACGATCATCCGCGCCAGCCGCGGCGGCAGCGCCAGGGCCCGCAGGCTCTTGCCTTCCGCCGTGATCCGGCCGTCCTCGTCGAGCGCGCCGAGCTCGCGCAACAGGCCACGCGCTTCCTTCAACGCGGGCGCCGGTGGCGGGTCGAGAAACGCCAGCGTGGCGGGATCGCTGACGCCCCACTGCGCAAGGTCGAGCACCAGCGAGGACAGATCGGCGCTGAGGATTTCGGGTTGGGTATAGGCCGCGAACGAAGCGGTTTGTGGCTCGTCCCACAGCCGGTAGCAGACGCCGGGTTCGGTGCGTCCGGCGCGGCCGCGGCGCTGGTCGACCGCCGCGCGCGAAGCGCGCACGGTTTCAAGCCGCGTCAGGCCGATGTCAGGCTCATAGCGCGGCACCCGCGCCAGGCCGGAATCGACGACGATGCGAACTCCCTCGATGGTCAGCGACGTCTCCGCGATCGAGGTTGCCAGCACGACCTTGCGGTGACCTTTCGGTGCCGGCGCAATGGCGCGGTCCTGCACGGACGCATCCAGCGCGCCGAACAGCGGCACAATCTCCACGGCAGCGTCACGGACGCGCTCGGCGAGATAATTCTGGGTACGGCGGATTTCCGCCGCACCCGGCAGAAACGCCAGGACCGAGCCGGGATCGGCACGCAGCGCCACCGCGATCGCATCCGCCATCTGCCGTTCGAGCGGCGCATCGGCCTTTCTGCCGAGGTAACGCGTCTCGACCGGGAAGGCGCGGCCTTCGCTGGCGACCACGGGCGCGTCGCCGAGCAGTTTGGCGACCCGCGCGCCGTCGAGCGTCGCCGACATCACGAGGATGCGCAGATCCTCGCGCAAGCCGGTTTGCGCGTCGCGCGCCAGCGCCAGGCCCAGATCGGCATCGAGCGAGCGCTCGTGAAACTCGTCGAACAACACCGCCGCGACATCGTTTAGTTCCGGATCGTCGAGGATCTGCCGCGAGAAAATTCCCTCGGTGACGACCTCGATCCGCGTGGCGCGCGACACTTTCGAGCCGAACCGGACGCGGTAGCCGACGGTCTCCCCGACCCGCTCCCGGAGCGTGTGCGCCATACGCTCGGCGCTGGCGCGAGCCGCGATCCGCCGCGGCTCCAGCACGATGATTTTTCTATTCCTCACCCACGGCGCATCGAGTAGCGCGAGCGGCACCCGCGTGGTCTTGCCAGCCCCGGGCGGGGCCACGAGCACCGCGGCATTATGGCCTTGAAGCGTACGCGCCAGTTGGTCCAGCACGACGTCGATCGGGAGAGGCGTGTCGAAGCTGCGCGTCAATCGCGATACTCCACGCTCACATCGTCCCCTCGAATATCCTTGCGATGGATTCCATCACCCGATGGAATGGACATCGTCGCGGACCGCGGCATCTTCACGCAAAAATTCCGAATTGGAGCGGGGATCGGCATGACGATCACCGCGTCGCGATGGCGCGGCGATCATGGCGATACGCATCTGACAACCTGTCGATAATGGTTAACGGAACGAGTTGCGTGGCGGGTCTTAAAGCATTTTGGCGCGAAGAGGAAACCGGAAAAGCGGGGAAACCGGCATGTCATTTGTATGAATAAAGGAGAATGAAACGGATACGGCCGATGATGCCGCCACTTGCGCCAGAACAGCGCCGAAGGGGAACACCGATGACACCAAACGGCACATCTGCCGCGGCCGAGCGTGGCGCGCCGGCAGCGCCTCACCGTATCGACTGGGTGGACTACGCCAAGGGCATCTGCATCGTCATGGTGGTGATGATGCATTCGGTGCTGGGCGTGGAACTGGCAGCCGGGGTAACCGGCTTCATGCATCCGCTGGTCGCCTTCGCAAAACCGTTCCGGATGCCGGATTTCTTCCTGATCTCGGGCCTGTTCCTCTCGGTCGTGATCGACCGCGACTGGCGCACCTATCTCGACCGCAAGGTGGTCCACTTCGCCTATTTCTACGTGCTGTGGGTGACGATTCAATTCGGCTTCAAGGCGCCATCCTTTGCCGCGGAGTCCAGTTGGACCCATGCCGGCTTTCTGTATCTGGAGTCCTTCATCGAGCCGTTCGGGACGCTGTGGTTCATCTATCTGCTGCCGGTGTTCTTTGTGGTCGCCAAAGCGACGCGGCGGGTACCGCCGCTCCTGATCTGGAGCGTCGCGGCGCTATTGGAGATGGCCCACATCGTCACCGGCTGGACGGTGATCGACGAATTCTGCGCGCGCTTCGTCTATTTTTATACCGGCTATCTGTTCGCGGACCATGTGTTCGCACTTTCCGACCGCGCTCGCGCCCAGCCGCCGCTGGCGCTCGCGGCATTGGCGCTCTGGGCTCTGGTTGACGGCGGGCTGGTCAAATCCGGCTTCAGTGAATGGCCGCTGATCTCGCTCGCGCTGGGACTTGCCGGGGCTTGCGCGATTATTACCGTGGCTACGCTGCTGGCGCGGGCACATTGGCTCAAATTCCTCCGCTTCTGCGGCCAGCATTCCATCGTCATCTATCTCGCATTCTTCCTGCCGATGGCTACGACCCGGACGCTGCTGCTGCGGACCGGTATCATCCACGATATCGGGACGATCTCGCTCGTGGTCACCGGTGTCGGCGTGGTCGGCGCGCTGGCGATCTGGCGGATCGCGCTCACGGCCGGGGCCAATTTCCTGTTCGAGCGCCCTGCTGCATTCTGGATCGCGCCGAAGAAGATCGGGGCAGCCCTCCAGGCGGCCGAATAACCCGCCTTCCCTATGGTTTGAGATAAAGCGCACCGGTAGTGCGGCCGGCTTCCAGATCGGCATGGGCGCGCGCGGCCTCGCTCAGGGGATAGGATTGACCGGCGACCTTGAGCACGCCGCTTTCGATTGCCGTGAGCACCGCATCCGCCGCAGAGCGATAGGCGTCCATCTCATTCAGGTAAGCCATCACGCTCGGTCGTGCGAGCGACAGACTGCGGCGCGGCCCGAGATCGCCGGCCTCAATCGGCGGAATCGGTCCGCCGGATTGACCGATACTCGCCACTACACCAAACGGCCGCACGCAGCCGAGCGTTTTCGCCAGCGTCGTGCCGCCCACCCCGTCATAGGCGACGTCGACGCCGCACTTGTCGGTCAACTCAGCCACCTGCGCACCGAAATCGGCGTCGCGACCAACGATCACGTGCTGCGCGCCGGCCTCGCGCGCGATGGCCTCCTTGGCCTCGGAGCCAACGGTGCCAATCACTGTCGCGCCGAGATGTACGGCCCAGCGGGTCAGCAGTTGCCCGAGCCCGCCCGCCGCGCTGTGCATCAGCATCACCGTGCCCGGGCCGACCGCGTAGACCCGGTGCAGCAGCATGTGCGCGGTAATTCCCTTGACGAACCCTGAGGCGACCCGTGCGTCGGACAGCGTCGACGGCAACCGGATCGCACGCCACGCAGGCAGGTTGCGCTCGACGGCATAGGCCCCCACCGGGGCGCCCGCATAGGCGATGCGGTCGCCGACCGCGAGCCACGTGACATCGGCGCCAACCGCTGCGACCATGCCGACGCCCTCGACGCCCGGAATGTTGGCCGCAGGCATCGGATAGAGTCCGGAGCGCTGGTAGATGTCGACGAAATTCACGCCGATGGCGGTCTGGCGAATGCGGATCTCGCCGGCAGCGGGCGGCGGCAGCTCGATTTCTGCGAGCTCAAAATTCTCGACGCCGCCGGGCGTCCTGACACGGACAACGTGCGTCTTGGCCATGGAATTTTCCCTTTCTGTTTCCGGAGCCAAGACTATGACGGCGGCATCGGATATGCGAAATTGCCCAAATCTGCATTTTTAATGTGAGATTTTGCACAATGGCGGACTGGGAGAATATTCGTCATTTCGTGACGCTGGCGCGCGAAGGTACCCTCTCCGCGGCAGCCCGCGCGCTCCGCGTCGACCATGCCACGGTCGCGCGGCGGGTGGCGGCGTTGGAGGCATCCACCGGGCTCAAGCTGGTTGACCGCCGGGAGCGGGTCACCACGCTGACCGAGGATGGAAGGCGCATCGCCGCAGTCGCCGCCCCGATGGAGGAGGCTGCGTTCGCGGTCGGCCGCGCGGCGCAGGCCGCAATGCCAGGCATCGAAGGCGAGGTGACCATCAGCGCGCCGCCGAACTTCGCGAGCGCCGTAATCGCCCCGCAACTGGTTCGGCTGCGGCAGCAACATCCGGGCATCCGCATCAAGCTAATCGGGGAGAAGCGCCGGGCCTCGCTCAGTCGCCGAGAGGCGGATCTCGCACTGCGGTTGCTGCGCCCCGTCGAGAGCGGACTGTTCGCGCGCAAGATTGGCAGCTTCGGCTTCAGCCTTTACGGCGCCCCCGCATATTTGAATAAGACCCCGCCACACGCCTTCGCCTTCATCGGCTATGACGCCTCGATGGCCGAGTCACCGCAGGAGGTCTGGCTGCGCACGGTCATCGGTGACCGTGAGATCGTGCTGCGCACCAACGATCTGGAAACGCAGATCGCTGCCGCGCGCTCCGGCCTCGGCATCGCCGCGCTGCCGCACTATCTCGGGGACGGCGATCCACGCCTGCAACGCCACGTCGTCACGCAGAAACCGCCCAGCCGCGACATCTGGCTTCTGGTTCATCGCGACATCCGCCAGACGCCGCTGGTGCGCGCCGTGATGGAGTTCCTCGCCGACTGCATCAAGGGAAAATAGCGTCGCCGGCCCGCAGGCCTGGAAGCGACTTGCTAGGAGGCTCCCTCGATCTTCACGCCGTCCTTCATCTGCGCGAGCTTGGCGCGAAACCCCTTGGCGTCGCCGAAATCGGCAAAGCCCTGATAGTGCGGATGCGGCCCGAGCACGCGGCGGGCGTGCTTGATCGGGCACCAATAAACCTCGGTACGCGAGGCCACCTCGCGCATGAACGCGACGGCGCCGTTGGCATAGGAGCAATAGGCGCAATTGATCTTCTCGATGATATTGAGATAGGCGAGGTGGCGACGGTCGAACACGAGGTAGTCGCGGCGCCGCACTCTTGGAATTTTGTAGACCGGAAAGCAGATCGCCTGGTAGGCCATGACCCAAATGTCGAGCAGCGCGATGGGGACGATCAGCGAATAGATCACCGGCGCGGTCAGTATCATCAGGGGATTGGCGTCGATCAGATACCGCGTCGCCCGCGTCTTGAGCTCGCGGTGGATTCGCAGCACCTCCTTCTCGAACACGATCCTGCGATTTTCGATGTGGAAACGCAGCTCTTCGCGCCGTTTCGCCAGTTCGGCCTCGATCTCGGCCTGAACCTCCCGCAGCTTCTCCATCAGCAGGTCGAGTTGCGTGGCCATGTGCTTCCTTTCAGATCGGTCCGGCTATTGCAGAGGCTCACGGAACGGTCGCTGGTGCAACCCGTTCCGGAGTACAAAAATCCCGGCACAACGCGACCCAAAGGCTGTCAATCGCCGCAAAAATCCCTAAGTTTCGGCCATGCCGAAGACATCCCAAAAAGCCGCCCCAAAACCCGTTGCCGCCAAAGCCCTCAAGAAAGGCGACCATGTCTTTCTGGTTGACGGCTCCTCCTATATTTTCCGCGCCTACCACGCGCTGCCGCCGCTCAACCGCAAATCCGACGGATTGCAGGTCAACGCCGTGCTCGGCTTCTGCAACATGCTGTGGAAGCTATTGCGCGACATGCCGCCCGACAACCGGCCGACCCATCTCGCCATCGTATTCGACAAGTCGGAAGTCACTTTCCGCAACAAGCTCTATCCCGACTACAAGGCGCACCGGCCGCCGGCGCCGGACGACCTGATTCCGCAGTTTGCGTTGATTCGCGAGGCGGTCCGCGCCTTCGATCTGCCCTGCCTGGAGCAGGGGGGCTTCGAGGCCGACGACCTGATCGCCACTTACGCCCGCGAGGCCGGCGAGCGCGGCGCGACCACGACCATCGTGTCCTCCGACAAGGACCTGATGCAGCTTGTCACCGACCAGGTGACCATGTTCGACACCATGAAGGACCGCCGGATCGGCATTCCCGAAGTGATCGAGAAATTCGGCGTGCCGCCGGAGAAGGTCGTCGAGGTGCAGGCGCTGGCGGGCGATTCCACCGATAACGTGCCGGGCGTGCCCGGCATCGGCATCAAGACCGCCGCGCAACTGATCGGCGAATACGGCGATCTGGAAACGCTGCTCAAGCGCGCCGGCGAGATCAAGCAGCCGAAGCGGCGTGAGGCGCTGATCGAGAATGCCGGGAAGGCGCGCATTTCGCGGCAACTGGTGCTGCTCGACGACAAGGTCAAACTCGACGTGCCGCTCGACGAGCTCGCGGTGCACGAACCCAACCCGCGCAAGCTGATCGCGTTTCTGAAGGCGATGGAATTTTCCACGCTCACCCGGCGCGTCGCGGAATATTCGCAGATCGATCCAGCGGATGTGGCAGCCGACGAGAAGAACAGTAGTGGCGCGACCGGCAAGTCGGCCGGTTCTTCGCCTCCTCCGCCACACGCGGCGGAGGGCGACCTGTTCGGAAATCAGGACGTCCCCGCTTCTTCCTCCGCTTCGACCCGGAAAGGGAGCGTGTCCAGCGTCGGGAGAAGCCAGGGCCAACCGGACAAACCGAACGTCGTCCTTACTCCGCAAGCGCTCGCCGCCGCTCGCGCCGAGGAAGCGCGAAAAACGCCGGTCGATCGCGGCAAGTACCAGACCATTCGCAGCCTCGACCAGCTCAACGACTGGATTGCACGGGTGCACGACGTCGGCCATTTCGCGATCGAGGCCAAGGCGAACTCGATCGATCCGATGCAGGCCGAAATCTGCGGCATTGCGCTGGCGTTGAAGCCCAACGACGCCTGCTACGTCCCGCTCGGCCACAAGCAATCCGGCGATGCCAGCGGCCTGTTCGCCGCCGGCATCGCGCCGAACCAGATCAAGACGGCTGATGCGCTCGACGCGCTGCGCCCGCTGCTGGAATCGACTGGCATCCTCAAGATCGGTTTCAACATCAAATTCAACGCCGTGATGTTCGCGCAACACGGCATTACGCTGCGCAACCACGACGACGCCCAGCTGATGAGTTACGCGCTCGACGCCGGCCGCAACGCGCATGGGCTCGACGCGCTGGCCGAGACATGGCTCGGCCATGCCACCATGACTCATGGTGAGCTGATCGGCAGCGGCAAGGCAAAACTAAGCTTCGATCAGGTCGCAATCGACAAGGCGACGGCGTATTCGGCCGAGGATGCCGACGTGATCTTGCGGCTATGGCGGGCGCTCAAGCCCCGCCTGGTCGCCGAGCGCATGACATCGGTCTACGAGACGCTGGAGCGGCCGCTGATCTCGGTGCTGGCGCGGATGGAACGTCGCGGTATCTCGATCGATCGTCAGGTGCTGGCGCGCCTGTCCGGCGAATTCGCCCAGACCGCCGCGCGCGTCGAAGCCGAAATTCAGGAGATCGCGGGCGAGCCGGTCAACGTCGGCAGCCCCAAGCAAATCGGCGACATCCTGTTCGGCAAAATGGGCATACCCGGAGGCACCAAGACCAAGACCGGCGCATGGTCGACCTCGGCGCAAATCCTCGATGAACTCGCCGAGCAGGGCCACGAGTTTCCCAAGAAGATCCTGGAATGGCGGCAGGTTTCAAAGCTGAAATCGACCTACACGGACGCGCTGCCGACTTACGTGCATCCGCAGACCCATCGCGTGCACACGACCTACGCGCTGGCCGCGACCACCACCGGACGGCTGTCATCGAACGAGCCGAACCTGCAGAACATTCCGGTACGTACCGAGGACGGCCGGAAAATCCGCCGCGCCTTTATCGCCTCAAAGGGCCACAAGCTGGTGTCGGCGGATTATTCGCAGATCGAATTGCGGCTGCTCGCCGAGATCGCCGATATTCCCGTGCTCAAGCAGGCCTTCCGCGACGGGCTCGACATTCACGCCATGACGGCGTCGGAAATGTTCGGCGTGCCCGTCAAGGACATGCCGGGCGAGGTGCGCCGCCGCGCGAAGGCGATCAATTTCGGCATCATCTACGGCATCTCGGCGTTTGGGCTGGCCAACCAGCTCGGCATCGGCCGCGAGGAAGCCTCCGCCTACATCAAGAAGTATTTTGAGCGATTCCCTGGCATACGCGCCTATATGGACGCGACGCGCGATTTCTGCCGTAGCCACGGCTATGTCGAGACCTTGTTCGGCCGCAAGTGCCATTACCCCGACATCAAGGCCAGCAACGCCTCGGTCCGTTCCTTCAACGAGCGCGCCGCGATCAACGCGCGGCTGCAGGGCACCGCCGCCGACATCATCCGCCGCGCCATGATCCGGATGGAAGAGGCGCTGGCCGAAAAGAAGCTCTCGGCGCAGATGCTGTTGCAGGTGCACGACGAACTGATCTTCGAGGTACCCGACGACGAGGTCGCTGCGACCTTGCCGGTGGTGCAGCACGTGATGCAGGATGCGCCCTTCCCGGCGGTGCTGCTCTCGGTGCCGCTGCATGTCGACGCCCGCGCCGCGGATAATTGGGACGAGGCGCATTAGGCGAGGCGACTGCGCCGCATCGCGACCGAGGGTGACCGATCGATGAAGATACTCGCGATTTCCGGCAGTCTTCGCGCCGTTTCTCACAACACTTCCGTGCTTCAGGCCGCCCGCCGCCTTGCGCCTGCCGGCGTGGACATCGAGCTCTTTGAGGGAATAGGCAACCTTCCCTTCTTCAATTCCGATCTCGAAGCTGGTCATCTCCCCGAGGAGGTCGCCCGGTTCCGCACGATCATTGGAACAGCCGATGGACTTCTGATCTCGAGCCCCGAATATGCCCGCGGCGTCTCCGGCGTGATGAAGAACGCGCTCGATTGGCTGGTGGGCAGCCATCAGTTTCCGGGCAAGCCGGTGGCGCTGATCAATACGTCGCCGCGGGCGACCCATGCGCTTGGCTCGCTGACGATCACCCTTGAGACGATGTCAGCCCAACTCATCAAGGACGCGTCGATCACGTTGCCGCTGCTCGGCACCGCGAACGACGCGGACAGCATCGCTGAGGATCCCGATTTGGCCGGTCCGCTGCGGGGCGCGCTCGAACGCTACGTTCGCGCGATCGAGGCGCTGGCGGGCGATGAATCGCGCCTTCAGCAATCGCTCCCGTGATCCCTGCATAACTGGCAGGTCTGCATTCCCGGATCGGCCGCTGGTCTAAAGAGACGGCATTCGCTAAGAACGTCCCGGTCAAAGGACAATCATGCCCCACATCTCCTCCCTGCTCGGCTTCGCCCTCGTCTCCTTCGGCATGGTGCTGACGCCGGGGCCGAACATGATCTACCTGATCTCGCGCTCGATCACGCAAGGACCGGCGGCCGGCATCGTGTCGCTTGGCGGCGTCGCGCTTGGCTTTGTGTTCTACATGCTGTGCGCGGCATTCGGCATCACCGCGCTGCTGTTCGCGGTACCCTTCGCCTATGACGCGCTGCGACTGGCGGGCGCGGCCTATCTGTTGTGGCTGGCGTGGCAGGCGTTGAAGCCCAATGGCCGCTCGCCGTTTCATGTCAAGAAGCTTGCGGTCGACGGGCCACGCAAATTGTTCGCGATGGGCTTTGTCACCAATTTGCTCAACCCCAAGATCGCCATGCTGTATCTGGCGCTGCTGCCGCAATTCATCGATCCCGCAGCGGGCAGCGTGCTGACGCAGTCGCTCGCGCTCGGATCCGTCCAGATCGCGATCAGCGTCAGCGTCAATGCGATGATCGCGCTCGCGGCCGGATCGATCGCGCTCTTCCTTGGCACGCGGCCGACCTGGCTATTGGTGCAGCGCTGGTTGATGGGCACCGTGCTCGCGGGGCTCGCGGTGCGGATGGCGCTGGAGACGCGGCGAGCGTAGAGCCCTTCCCATCAATCCAGCTTCGCTTCCATGCCGCGTTTGACGGCGGGCCGCGCCATCAGCGCGTTGTACCAGCGCCGGACGTTCGGGAAGTCGCCCAGGTCGACCTCGTGGCGTGGATGCCGCCAGGCCCAGCCAAGAATGGCAAAATCGGCGACCGACAGCGCGTCAGTGACGAAATTGCGGTCCGCGAGGCGCCGATCGAGAACGCCATAGAGCCGGCGCGTTTCTGCCATGAAGCGCTTCAGGCCATAGGCGCGGTCCTGCTCGTTCTCAAGCGCAATGAAGTGATGCACCTGCCCCGGCATCGGACCGAAGCCGCCCATCTGCCACATCAGCCATTCATAGACGGGGATACGCTCGATCAGCGGCACGGGCAGGAATTTGCCGGTCTTCTCACCAAGATAGAGCAGGATCGCGCCGGACTCGAACACGCTGACCCGCTTGCCGCCGGGGCCATCGGGATCGACGATCGCGGGAATCTTGTTGTTCGGACTGATCGCGAGAAAGTCGGGCGCCATCTGTTCGCCCTTGGCGATGTTGACCGGGAAGACCTTGTAAGGCAGGCCCATCTCTTCCAGAGCGACGCTGATCTTGCGCCCGTTTGGCGTGTTCCAGGTATGAAGTTCAATCGTCATTTGGTGTCCATTTCCCCCGTGAAAGGCTGGATAGCCCTACCCCGGGAACTCACCGCCTTACAACCAAGCTTTCGGCAGGGCGCCTCCCGCGCGACCGCTGTTGACGGCACGGGTTCCGCTCTGGAATGTGCGCCCGTCCGCGAATAGATTGCGCCTCCCCACACGAGAGATCACCTTGTCCAAATCAGCTTCCCGCGCCCGCCTCGCCGAGATCATCCGCAAACGCTCCTTCGGGCGCGGTGAAATCACGCTGGCCTCGGGCCGCACCAGCAATTTCTATTTCAACCTCAAGCCGACCATGCTCGATCCGGAAGGCGCGGCATTACTCGCGGAATTGACCTTCGAGGCGCTGAAGGACGACGGTCTCGATTACGTCGGCGGGCTCGAAATGGGCGCGGTGCCCCTCGCCGGCGCGGTCGCACAGCTGTCCTGGATCAAGGGCCACCCGATCGCGGCCTTCTTCGTGCGCAAGAAACCGAAGGAGCACGGCGCGCGGCTTGCGGTCGAAGGCCTGGCCAAAGGCGAGAGCCTGCAGGGCAAGCGCGTGGTGATCGTCGAAGACGTCACCACGACGGGCGAATCCGCGCTGAAGGCGGTGGAAGCCGCGCGCGACGCCGGGGCCAGTGTCGCACTGGTCTTCACGATGGTGGACCGCGAAGAGGGCGCCGGCGAAACTTTTGCCAGGGCAGGACTGCCATTTCGCTCGCTCTACAAGGCCAGCGAGTTTTTGAAGGACTGAGCGCTCCCTCTTCGCCCCAAGCGCGGGGAGACGAAGAAAGCCGCTTTTCTTTCCCGCCGTGCGGCCCCGCTCATAGCTCGTTTACCATCCCGAATTACTGTGAACCCAGGCTGCGGCATGGTTGGCCGCACAGGTTTTCGTGGCGTCGGGTGGAGCACGCGTTGCGTACAGAATCGCCTTACCGGCGCAGGTGGCGCCGCATGATGCTGGTTGCAACCGCCCTGCTTGCCGGCTCCGTCGCGCTCGCACCGGGCGGGGCATCCGCCGAAAGCCTGTTCGACCTGTTTTTCGGCGGCTTCCGGAAACAGCAGCAGCGTCATGCCCCGCCGCAGGCGAACTTTTTCGCCGATCCGTTCGGCCAGAACCAGCCGCCCGCACCACTACGGCCCATCGCCTCCAGCAGCGGGCCCGCATTTTGCGTGCGCAGCTGCGACGGCAGGTATTTTCCGCTGACGCGCGGCAACGCGACACCGGTCCAGATCTGCCAGGCGTTTTGTCCGGCGAGTCCCACCAAGGTTTTCTTCGGCAGCACGATCGATGGCGCCACGTCCGCGGCCGGCGAGCGCTATACCGACAGTGAGAATGCCTTCGCCTACCGCAAGGCGCTGCGCGCCGACTGCACCTGCAATGGCCGCGACGCCGCGGGCCTCGCTCCGGTCGACCTGACGCTCGATACCTCGCTGCGTCCGGGCGACGTGATCGCCACCACCAACGGGCTGGTGGCCTATTCCGGGATCAAGGTCGGTAACGACCTGACCGCGGAGTTCACCCCTGTCGCCTCCTATCCCGGCCTGACCGCCGACGTGCGCGCCCGGCTCGGCGAGATGAAGATAGCACCGGCGGCTGCGGAAACGGTCGCCAGTGGTGCGCCGCCGAAAGAAGGCAGCAGCGACATCGTGCTGCCGGCGACTTCGGTGCCAAAGATGGCTTCGACGCGAGTCCAGCGCGCGGAAGCGAACTGATCTATCACCGTCCGACGATGACGCCGATCACGTTGGGCGCCGACAGATATTTCTCCTCGATTTGCGCGCGCGCCGCGGCGCGGTTCTCCGGCGTCAGCAGGCCGCGCTTTTCGGCGAGGATCATCCAGCAATAGCCCCACCAGTCCGTCAGCATGCCCTCGTCATCGACGAGGTCATAGCCCTGTTCGGCCGCGAAAAGCCGGGCATGCGCCTCATCGAGTGAATCGAGAAAGACGTGGTCGGCGTCGGAAAACAGATCGTCGCTGAAATCGTCGGTAGTGTAGCCCCACACCGACATGCAGACGGCGTTGAATTCCCGGTCGATCGCGTCGTCGTCGACGGCTTGCCGGCGGGAGGCCTTGTGCAGCCGCGACAACGAGCGGGCGAAGTCGGCGATGCGGGTGAGCGCGAATTGATCGAAGGCGATGGTGGACATGTAGTCCTCGAGGTCTCGAACAGACCATAGATGTTGTGTGGGCGATGAGCCGAATCACTACGATATATCAAAGACTTGCTAAAGTGTTCTTAATTTGTTCGATAGCCGGGATTCAAATTCCTTCCCATAGTGCCCCAGCTAACTGCAGACGCTGCGCCACTCATACTGGCGGGTGCTTGGATTGAGAACCTGGTGCTGCGAACATTGGGATGTGCCGAGCGGCGGAATCCCCAGCGGCTGCATCGGCTCCACCGAAGGCGGAACGAGGGTGCAGACTGTCAGCGGGCAAATCGGCGGCAATTCAAGCGAGCTTTCGCACAGGGGCTGCATTTCGCCATCGACACAGCGACAGACACATGAAGCCTGGGCTTCAGCCGTCAGCAACAACGCAAAAGCTCCGGCGAGCAACGAGCGCATAAGCGATCCCTGTTTTCGTCTCTCTCGGTGGCCTGCTTCATATCGGCTCACGCCGCCAACAATAGCGTGCCCCGAGGAAGACGGATGCAGAATTTCGGTTGGCCTTTGCGGCGCGCATCGATGCCATCAACGGAGCTCGGCGCCCCAAATTCGGCCCGGGACTTGCATAAAAATCGTGCATGCGTCGCATGATCGAGACCCCTCCGCAGGTTTCGATCCCGGCGCCAGGCGCGTATCATTTCTTCGAGTTCAGGCAAGGGGTGCCGACATTGCCAGACCCATCATTCCCCGTGAATTTTGCGGCGCCGGGTCAGCCCGTCGACGAGCTGGCGCTGGCCGAGATCAAGAGCGCCATTCTCGCCAAGCTCCGGCTCGCCATCGGCAAGGACGCCGGCATGGCGACCAGGCACGACTGGTACAAGGCGGCCGCGCTGGCGCTGCGCGACCGCATCGTGCACCGCTGGCTGACGGCGGAAAAGGCGAGCTACGACGCCGGCCGCAAGCGGGTCTATTATCTCTCGCTCGAATTCCTGATCGGTCGCCTGTTCACCGATGCCCTGAACAATATGGGGCTGCTCGCGGTGTTCGAGGCGGCGCTCGGCGACCTCGGCGTCGGCCTCACCGAATTGCGCAAATGCGAACCGGACGCGGCGCTTGGCAATGGCGGCCTCGGGCGGCTCGCCGCGTGCTTCATGGAGAGCATGGCGACGCTCGCCATCCCGGCGATCGGCTACGGCATCCGTTATGATTTCGGCCTGTTCCGCCAGATCATCGCGCAGGGCTGGCAGCAGGAATATCCCGACGAATGGCTGAGCTTCGGCAACCCCTGGGAATTCCAGCGGCCGGAAGTGGTCTATCACGTGCACTTCGGCGGCGGCGTCGAACACGTCGAGACCAAAGGACGCGACCGCGCGATCTGGCATCCGGCGGAAACCGTGCAGGCCGTTGCCTACGACACCCCGATCGTCGGATGGCGCGGCCAGCACGTCAATGCGCTGCGGCTGTGGTCGGCGCGCTCGCCCGACCCCTTGAAACTCGACGTCTTCAATACAGGCGACTATCTCGGCGCCAGCGCCGAGGAGGCGCGCGCCGAATCGATCTGCAAATTCCTTTATCCGAACGACGAGAGCCCGGCGGGGCGCGAACTGCGGCTGCGCCAGGAATATTTCTTCGTCTCCGCCTCGCTGCAGGATCTGATCAAGCGTCACCTGGCGGCCGATGGACAAATACGCGGCCTGGCGTCGAAGGTCGCGGTGCAGCTCAACGATACCCATCCCAGTCTCGCCGTCGCCGAGCTGATGCGTATTCTGGTCGACCTTCACAACATCCGCTGGGACGATGCGTGGAAGATCACGGTCGACACGCTGTCCTACACCAACCATACGCTGCTGCCGGAAGCGCTCGAGACGTGGCCGGTCGAGCTGTTCGAGCGGCTGTTGCCGCGCCATCTGGAAATCATCTACCGCATCAATGTCGGGCATCTGGCGCTCGCCGATGCGCGCTGTCCCGGCGATGTCGATTTCCGCGCCTCGGTTTCGCTGATCGACGAGAAATCCGGCCGACGGGTGCGGATGGGGCAATTGGCGTTCATCGGATCCCACCGTATCAACGGTGTCTCGGCGATGCATTCCGACCTGATGAAGGAGACCGTATTCCACGATCTCAACCATCTTTATCCCGGCCGCATCACCAACAAGACCAACGGCATCACCTTCCGCCGCTGGCTGATGCTGGCCAATCCGAAGCTGACCGACCTGTTGCGCGAGGCCTGCGGCGAGGCCGTGCTCGACGATCCGACCCAGCTTGGGCATCTCGAAGCCCGCGCCAGCGACAGCGCGTTCCAGGATCGGTTCCGCGACGTCAAGCACCATAACAAGATCGCGCTGGCGCGGCTGATCGGCGAACGCAACAACATCAAGGTCGATCCGGCCGCATTGTTCGACGTCCAGATCAAGCGCATCCACGAATACAAGCGGCAGTTGCTCAACATCCTCGAAGCCATCGCGCTCTATCACGCGATCAAGGACGATCCGCAACGCAACTGGGTGCCGCGCGTCAAGATCTTCGCCGGGAAGGCGGCGGCGAGTTATCGCTACGCCAAGCTGATCATCAAGCTGATCAACGACGTCGCCGAGATCGTCAACAACGATCCCGTAATCGCCGGACGGCTGAAGATCGCGTTCCTCGCCGACTATAACGTCAGCCTCGCCGAGGTGATCATTCCCGCCGCCGATCTCTCCGAGCAGATCTCGACCGCGGGCATGGAGGCCTCCGGCACCGGCAACATGAAACTCGCGCTGAACGGCGCCCTGACGATCGGCACGCTCGACGGCGCCAATATCGAGATCCGCGACCATGTCGGCGCGGAAAACATCGCGATTTTCGGCATGGAGGCGATGGACGTGGTGGTGCGGCGCAAGCAGGGGCTGGACGCCACTGAGGTGATCCGGCGCTCGCCGGGCCTGTCGCGCGCGATCAACGCGCTCGGGGGCGGCGAGTTCTCGCCCGGCGACGCCAGCCGGTTTGAATCGATCGCGCATGCGCTTCGCCGCCTCGACCATTACATGGTGAGCGCGGATTTCGATTCCTATTACGAAGCGCAGCGCGGCATCGACGCCCGCTGGCAGATGGCACCGGCTTGGACGCGTGCCTCCATCCTCAACGTCGCGCGAATGCCGTGGTTCTCATCCGACCGCACCATCCGCGAATACGCCGAGGATATCTGGAACGTGCCAGTACGCGGGACCTTGCCGCGGGAATCGCAGGAGCCGGATGCGCAACGCGGGGCGATCCGTTGATCCGACGAGCCCTGTCATTCCCGGCCTCCTGTCCTTCGCGTCATTGAATTCGACCGAATTGTCGCGATACTGCGCGCATCATGCTGACAAAGCCTCCCCATCTTTTCGATGACGCCACGCGGGTGACCGCCGGCGACAGCCGCTGGCAGGGACGCACCAGCGACGACTATTGGGCCTTTATCGGCCCGTTCGGCGGCGTCACCGCCGCCACGATGCTGCGGGCGCTGATCGATCATCCCGAACGATCCGGCGATCCACTGTCCTTGACCGTCAATTTTTGCGCGCCGATCGCGCAAGGCGCGTTCGATCTCGACGTGCGTCTGGTCAAGGCCAACCGCTCGACACAGCACTGGTGCGTCGAGCTTACGCAAGGCGGCTCAGAGGTTGGCGCGCTGGCGACCGCCGTGTTCGCCGAGCGCCGCCTGTCATGGTCGCACCAGCAGGCGGCTTTCCCGAACGCAACGCCCTTCGAGCAGATCCGGCCCTTTCCGAAGATAAAAGCCTCCTGGGCCAACCAGTATGATTTTCGCTTCGTCGAGGGGGAGATGGATTTCAGCGGCGCGAAAAGAGATGCATCGGCAAGCGCCTTCTCCAAATGCTGGATCGGCGACCGCGTTCCGCGCGGCATTGATGCGCTGTCGCTGACGGCGATGTCGGATGCGTTTTTCGGCCGTATCTTTCACGCGCGCGGCGAGTTGGTGCCGTTCGGCACGGTGTCGCTGACGACCTACTTCCATGCCGATGCAGCGGATCTTGCCGCAGAAGACATCAGCCGCGTTCTTGCGGTTGCCGACGCCAACATCTTTCACAAGAGCTACGGTGACCAGACCGGCGCGCTCTGGTCACCGAACGGGCGCCTGCTCGCAACCACGACGCAGATTGCGTATTTCAAGGCATGAATAAAAAGGGCGGCATCGCTGCCGCCCTTAACACCAAGATTTCAGTCATTCCGGATGCTCCGTCTTCGGAGCGATCCGGAATCCAGAGGTTGTTGCATCGGGATTCCGGGTTCGCGTTTTCAACGCGCCCCGGAATGACACGACAAGATTACTCCGCCGCGAGCTTCACATCGGGGGCGGCGGCCCGGACGTCGGCGTCGACCTGGGCTTCGAACTTGGCGAAGTTCTTCTGGAACATGCCGACCAGTGCACGGGCGGTCTTGTCGAACTCGGCCTTGTCCTTCCAGGTATTGACGGGATTCAGGATCTCGCTCGGCACGCCCGGCAACGCGGTCGGCACCGCAAAGCCGAAATACTTGTCGGTGCGGAATTCGACATTGCGCAAGCTACCATCGAGCGCCGCGGTCAAGAGCGCGCGGGTCACCTTGATCGGCATCCGGCTGCCGGTGCCATACTTGCCGCCGGTCCAGCCGGTGTTGACCAGCCAGCAATCGACGTTGTGCCGGGCGATCAGCTCGCGCAGCATGTTGCCGTACACCGAAGGGTCGAGCGGCAGGAACGGCGAGCCGAAGCAGGTCGAAAATTCCGGCTGCGGCTCCGAGCCCAGGCCCCGCTCGGTACCCGCCACCTTCGCGGTATAGCCGGACAGGAAGTGATACATCGCCTGCGCCGGGTTCAGTTTCGCGATCGGCGGCAGCACGCCGAAGGCGTCAGCCGCCAGCATCACCACGTTCTTCGGATGGCCGGCGCGGCCGGTCCTGGAAGCATTCGGGATGAAATCGAGCGGATAGGCCGAACGGGTGTTTTCGGTCTTCGAGCCGTCGTCGAAATCCGGCACCCTGGTGTCCTCGTGGAGCACCACGTTCTCGAGCACCGCGCCGAAGCGCTTGCTGGCGGCAAAAATCTCAGGCTCGGCTTCCTGCGACAGCTTGATGCATTTGGCGTAGCAGCCGCCCTCGAAGTTGAAGATGCCGTCGCCGCCCCAGCCGTGCTCGTCGTCGCCAATCAACGTGCGCTTCGGGTCGGCAGAGAGCGTGGTCTTTCCGGTTCCGGACAGGCCGAAGAAGATCGCGCTGTCGCCCTTGGGCCCGACATTGGCCGAGCAGTGCATCGGCATCACGCCCTTTTCCGGCAGATAATAGTTCAGCGTGGTGAACACCGACTTCTTCATCTCGCCGGCATAATAAGACCCGCCGATCAGAACGATCTTGCGGGCGAAATCGATCGCAACCACGTTCTCCGAGCGCACGCCGTGACGTTTGGGATCGGCGCGGAAGCTCGGCATGTCGATAATCGTCAGTTCGGGCACGAAATCCCTGAGCTCGGATATCTCCGGGCGGATCAGCAGCGTGCGGATGAACAGCGAGTGCCAGGCGAGTTCGGTGAAGACCCGGGTCTTGATCTGGAAGCTCGGATCGGCACCGCCATAAAGGTCCTGCGCGAACAGCGTCATGCCTTCGGCGTGCTTGAGGAAGTCGGCATAGAGCGCCTCGAACTGTGCCGGCGTGATCGACTGGTTGCCCGCCCACCACATCTTCTCGGTGGAGGCGTCACGAACCGTGAACTTGTCCTTGGGGCTGCGGCCGGTGAAGTCGCCAGTATCCGCGCATAACGCACCATCGGCGGAAAGCACGGCCTCGCCCGCTGAAAGCGAATATTGATAAAGCTGCGGCGCGCCGAGGTTCCAGTGCACCCGTTTGAGATTTTTTAAACCGAATTTGTCGGCGCCGAAGGCACCGTTGCGAATACCCGTCTCTTGCACGAAAAACCCTCCTCGAACCCGCGTATCTCCAGGCCGAACCAGACGCGCCTCTGCCGCGGTACCATCACTTCAATATAGCCTTCCGGCCCAGGTCGGGCGACGTCTTATTCATGAACGCCGGGCTTGCCAAGCCGATCCCTTGTTATTTGGTTTATTCCAAGGCGGATCATTAACCCGATCAAGATCAAGGGCGGCAGCGCGGGCTTGACGCGCTACCGGCCGCGTGCCTTCCAGCGCGACGATCTGCCGCGATCCGAGCCAAACCCGCCTTGAAACCCTATTGCGGCGCACCACGTCCGACGGCGCCTTCGCGCCGGGCTTGCCGCCAGCGGGATCCATCCCGGCAGAGCCAATCGATGGGCGGATTTCACGATGCGCTCACCTCACACCGGCTCCGCGGCCGGCGAGCGGCGGCTATTCCTGCGCCCGTGCCTCTTCTGCCAGCTTGACCAGCATCCTGCGCAACTCTCCCGGCCCGGCTACCCGCTCCGGAAAATCCAGCCGCAAGCTTTTGCCGCCGGCCTGCAGGTCGATCCCATCGGGATCACACCCGGTACAGCGCCAGTCGGCGGCGTCCGCGCCGAGCAGCCTCGTCGCATAGAGGTTAATCGCGTCACGATGATCGGCGTTCATGTGGTCGACGGCGCCCTGCTCGGCTTCCAGGAGCGCGCTCGCCGCAGAAATATCGGTCAGAAACTGTTCCGGCTTCAGATCCACGATTCGACCGAAACCGGCCACCAGATGCATTCCGCCCGGCTGGATCCGGAAGAAAGAGAAATCCTTGAAATCGGCGAAGGCTTCCGCGGATGGATGGGCGTTGAGATAGCGCCGGCGCACGATATCCAGATCGGAGCCTGCGGTCTGCTCGGCCCGGCCCGCCAGCATGATCCGTGCTCCCTCCAGCGGATCGCCTTCCGCGCGCTCGTCCAGCATCAGGGAGACCCTGGCATCGCCGAGGAGGTTTTTCGTGTGCACGGCCAGCCGTGAAATGAGCAGGATCGGCGAACCATCCGGGTGGCTGGCGACATTCACAAGCGAGCAATAGGGATCGCCGCTGCCGGCCATGAGGGTTGCCAGCGCCCCCTGCCGGCTGCGGCGCAGTAGTGACCGGGCCAGCCGGACGGGGTCGAAATCAGCGGCGGGTTCCATTGGTTACCTCGGTACATCTCATCGCACTCAGGGCCTTTTCGCGGCAAAATTGGTATCTATATAAGACGGAACCCGAGGTTTTACTCGATCGTTTGCGGAACTTGGTCACACTTCAGCCCAGCTTGCATTGCTCGTTGACCACGTTCGAAGCCCACTCAGGCGGCGCATCACCGGATTAGCCGCTGTTTCAGCAACCTAGTACCCGTATCTGAAAGCAGGCTCATGCCCACAATCGCCTTGGTCGATGACGACCGCAACATTCTCACATCCGTCTCGATTGCGCTTGAGGCCGAAGGCTATCGCATCATGACCTACACCGATGGCGCGTCCGCGCTGGACGGCTTCCGCACCAGTCCGCCGGACCTTGCCATCCTCGACATCAAGATGCCGCGCATGGACGGTATGGAGACGTTGCGGCGGCTGCGGCAGAAATCCGACCTGCCGGTGATTTTCCTCACCTCCAAGGACGAGGAAATCGACGAATTGTTCGGCCTCAAAATGGGCGCCGACGATTTCATCCGCAAGCCGTTCTCGCAACGCCTGCTGGTTGAGCGCGTGAAGGCCGTGCTGCGCCGTGCGGCGCCGAAGGATCCCACCGCCGTGCCGAAGGAAACCGACGCCAAGGCGCTGGACCGCGGCCTCCTTCGCATGGACCCGGAGCGCCACACCTGCACCTGGAAGAACGAGCCGGTGACCCTGACGGTGACCGAGTTTCTCATTCTGCAAGCGCTGGCCACGCGTCCCGGCGTGGTGAAGAGCCGCAATGCGCTGATGGATGCGGCCTATGACGACCAGGTCTATGTCGACGACCGTACCATCGACAGCCACATCAAGCGCTTGCGCAAGAAGTTCAAGGTCGTGGACGACGATTTCGAGATGATCGAAACCCTGTACGGTGTCGGATATCGCTTCAAGGAAACCTGACCGCCGGGCAATTCAGGGCGGTTTGTTAACTGACGCCGCCGCGCATCTCGGGTAGGATACGAAAGCAATACGTATCGCGGGACCTTTTGAAACAACCGGCGGTTTTGGCCATTGCTTGATCGAACGCAGCCTGATCCAAGCCTGAATGCCGAGGACGCCTCGCCGTCCGTCGTTCTGGATACCGTTACCGCAGAGAACCCGCCGGTGCCGGGCTGGCGGCCGCTCGACTGGCTGCGCCGGGTCGGCCAGTTCTTCTTCACCCTCAGCTTCTCCAGCCTGACGCGCCGCATCGTCTCGCTCAACATCGCGGGCCTCGTCGCCCTGGTGGCGAGCATTCTCTATCTTTCGCAATTCCGTGCAGGCCTGATCGACGCGCGAGCCCAAAGCCTTTTGGTGCAGGCCGAGATCATCGCTGGCGCGATCGCGGCGTCGGCGACGGTCGAAACCAATACCATCACTATCGACCCCGACCGGCTGCAGGATCTGAAACCCGGGGAAACCTACGGCGCGCCGGACGAATATTCGGGGCTCGATTTTCCGATCAATCCGGAGCGCGTCGCGCCCGTCCTGCGGCGGCTGATTTCGCCTACCAAGACCCGCGCCCGCATTTACGACCGTGATGGCGGCCTCATTCTCGACAGCCGCAATCTGTACGGCCGCGGCGACGTGCTGCGCTTTGAACTACCACCACCGTCCGTGGAGAAACCCGGCATGGCCGAGCGGACGATGATCGCAGTCCGGACCTGGCTCAATCGCGGCGACCTGCCGCTTTATCGCGAACTCGGGCCCGAGAACGGCAACGGATACCAGGAAGTCGCGCAGTCTCTGAGTGGACAGAAGAGCAGCATGGTGCGCGTCAACGACCGCGGCGAGGTGATCGTTTCGGTCGCGGTGCCGGTACAGCGCTTCCGCGCGATCCACGGAGCGCTGATGCTTTCGACCCAGGGCGACGATATCGACCAGATGGTGACCGCCGAGCGCCTTGCGATTTTGAAGGTCGGTGGCGTCGCTTCCGCGGTCATGATCGTCCTTTCGTTGCTGCTGGCGAGCACCATCGCGGGTCCGGTTCGCCGGCTTGCCGACAGCGCCGAACGCGTCCGCCGCCGCATCCGGACCCGTGTCGAGATTCCCGATTTCACCCGCCGCCGTGACGAAATCGGACATTTGTCGGGCGCGCTACGCGACATGACGGACGCGCTTTATAACCGCATCGAGGCGATCGAGATGTTCGCCGCCGATGTCGCCCACGAACTGAAGAATCCGCTGACATCGCTGCGCTCCGCGGTGGAAACGCTTCCGCTGGCGCGCAACGAGAACAGCCGCGCGCGGCTGCTGGCGGTGATCGAGCATGACGTCAAGCGGCTCGATCGGCTGATATCCGATATTTCGGACGCGAGCCGGCTCGATGCCGAATTGCAGCGGCAGGATATGACATCCGTCGATCTTCGCCGTCTTCTGACCGCGCTGGCCTCGGTCGCGAACGAAACCAGGCGCGGCAACAATATCGCCGTCGAGTTGCGCTTCGAGGGACGAGGCCCCCACGACACCTTCTCGGTACCGGGTCACGATTCGCGGCTTGGACAGGTGATCTCCAACCTGTTGTCCAACGCCCAGTCGTTTTCCGAAGCCGGCGGCAAGGTGCGGATCACATGCCGGCGCGTGCGATCCGACATTGAAATCGTGGTCGATGATGACGGGCCGGGGATTCGCGAGGACGCGCTGGAGCGGATCTTCGAGCGCTTCTACACCGACCGGCCGCACCAGGGGTTTGGGCAGAATTCGGGCTTGGGCCTGTCGATTTCGAAACAGATCGTGGAGGCCCATGGCGGGCGGATTTGGGCCGAGAACCGCGCTGGCCCGCCCGGCGTTGACGGCGAGGCGACGATCGCGGGCGCGCGCTTTGTGGTCAGGCTGCCCGTGCCATGACGAAGGCCGCTGAAGCCAGCATCCATGCATCGGCGGTGCTGGTGGGAAATCGCGCGGTCCTGATCCGCGGGCCCTCAGGATCAGGCAAATCGCATCTTGCCTTCGATCTCATCCTGGCCGGGCGCTCCGGGCAAACCGCACCGGCCACGCTGATCGGCGATGACCGCCTTCATCTCCGGGTAAGCGCGGAACAGCTGATCGTTCGGCCCGCACCCGCATTGGCGGGCCTGATCGAAATTCGCGGACTCGGTATTCGCCGCTGCGACTTCGCCAAGGAGGCCGTTGTGGGCTTGGTCGTCGATCTCGATGCCGCGGACGCGGCGCGACTGCCCACCCCCGAAGCCCTCCAGACGCTGATTTCAGGTATCGAACTACCGCGAATTCCCGTCGGCCGGGGCTTTGCGGCGCTTTCCCTGGTGATCGCTGCCCTTACGATGACCGCAAGTTCATCTTCCACCCAACCTTTGGCTGATTGTTCGAAGGGAATTGGTAACCATATAACCCCCACTATCGCGACCGAATAGACCGGCGCAAACTCCTCTCCCTAACCCTAATTTCCGGGAGAATCGCGAAGATCCCCTCTTGCGCGGGGGCTCTGGATGGTCAAAGTGGCGCGTTCGTGCGGTGCACCAAAAAGCACCCACGAGGAGTTTTCGATGATTGGTCTAGTACTTGTGACCCATGGGCGCCTGGCCGACGAGTTCAAGGCGGCGCTGGAACATGTCATGGGTCCGCAAAAACAAATCGAATCCGTCACGATCGGGGCAGAAGACGATGCCGATTTGTGTCGAAGCGATATTATCGAAGCGGTCAATCGCGTGGACAGCGGCGATGGCGTCGCCATCCTCACCGACATGTTTGGTGGCACGCCGTCCAATCTCGCGATCTCCTGCATGAGCCGCCCGAAAGTGGAGGTGCTCGCGGGAATCAATCTTCCGATGCTGGTCAAGCTCGCCAAGGTCCGCGAAGAGCGGTCGCTTCCGGACGCCATTGCGATGGCTCAGGAGGCCGGCCGTAAATACGTGACCATCGCGAGCCGGGTGCTCGCCGGCAAATGAGCGATGACGGCGCGCCGCCCGACAACCTTCCCGGACCAGGCGTCCCGGCGGACGCCGTTTCTCGCGAACTTCCGATCATCAACAAGCGCGGCCTCCACGCGCGCGCTTCCGCAAAATTCGTGCAGATGGTCGAGCGCTTCAATGCCGAGGTGTGGGTGACGAAGGGCGGCGAGACCGTCGGCGGCACTTCGATCATGGGACTGATGATGCTGTCCGCGGGCCCCGGCACATCGATCGTCGTCTCGGCGACCGGACCCGAGGCGCAAGTCGCCATCGATGCCATCACCGATCTGGTCGCCGGCAAGTTCAACGAAGAAGGCACGTGAACTGCCCGCCGCAGCGGTAGTGCGCCCCCTCTCCTCGCAAGCGCAGGGCGCGCGGGGTAGAACGAAAATCATTTCTCCGGCGGCGCGATATAGACCTTCCAGGTGATCGCCGGACCGGGGTGGCCGTGGAAAAAGCGCTGCGTCGTGATCGCAACCTGCTCGGCGTCCTTGCCGTTGGCCGCCATCCAGGCCTCGCAGACCGGCAGCCGTCCATCTGACGTATCGCAGATGCCGATAAAGCCCAGCCGCCTGGCTTCCTCGAGCGAGGTCAGCCCCGACGACCAGACTTCGCCGGGCGTGAACGGCGCCGGATGATCCGAGCTGTAAAACGTCATCGGCTCGCCAATCTCCGTCGTACCGGCGACCACAGCCCATCGCGTGTGGAAACGCCTGTGCCACTCCTCGGTCAGCTCACGGGCGAGTTGCGAGCGCGCGCCGTAGCTCGATGCGCCGTTGGGATTTCCCGCCATTTCGCGGTCGGCGATGTAAGGCGAAGCGACAAGCGTGGCCAGCGACAACAGAAGCCAGATCGCGGCAATCCGAAACAGCGCGATTCCCTGAAGGCGCAGCGCGGGAATGGCGACCAGTGCCAGCGGGGCCAGGAAGAACAGCGAGATGCCCCAATCGGTCTTCATATAGACCGTGAAGAATAAGCCGCCGAGCGGCGGCCCGACCGCGACCACGATCTGGATGATCCAGATATTGAGCGCCTGGGATCGGTTCACGCCCACGTTCACGCCGCGCGACCAGACGCCCGCCCATGACGCCGACGGGCGGCGCATCAAAGCGCTCCAGGCAAGCGCAAGGCCCGCCAGCGCCACCGGCACGGCCAGCAGCGCCAGGTTGTGGCCGAGATAGCCGAGGACCAGTTCGGCGCTCTGCGCGCGGCTCGAGAGCCCGTAGACATCGCCGGCATAGGTCAGCGGCACGAAGTCCACTTCTCTCAGCCACATCAGATGCGGAATCATCAAGGCGATTGCCGCCACAATCGCGACCCACGGCGCCGGCGAGCGCAGGAACTTGAGCCGATCGGGATGAATGAGCGCGGCGAGACCGACCGCGCCGATCATGGTCAGCACCCAGTATTTCGTCATCAGCGCCAGCGCGCCGGCAAGCCCAAGCCAGAGGCCCGAGCGCGCGGTGCGCTTCTCGAAGGCATGCAGATAGGTCAGCACCAGGAGCGGCAGCGTTACGAGCTGCAGCAGATCCGGATTGTACTTGAAGCCCTTGAAATTGAAGATTGGATAAAGCGCGAGCATCACCACGACGAAGAAGGCGCGCCGGTAGTCCACCACGCGCAACGCGATCAGCCACGAGACCACCAGCCCACAAGCCAGCGTCGCCATCGCCAGCGCGTACGTGGCCCAATCGGCGACCGGGAACATTCTGAACCAGAGGCCGGCGACCCAGCCCGCCAGCGGCGGGTGCTTGCCATAGCCGAGCTGGAATTTCTGGCCCCAGGCAAAGGCCTCGGCGACATCCATGTGGACGTCCTGCGCCGCCTTCAGATTGATCAGGATGAAGGTCCAGAGCACCGCATGGGCCGCCGCAAAACCGATCACCAGCCACGGGGCGGCACTGCGGTCCGATGCCGAAGCCACCAGCCATGCCGCCAGCCGGCGAAGGCCTGGTCGGCGGCTCGGCCGGCGGCGCGCGCGCGGGGAAGCAGGCAAAAATGACGCGGTTGTCATGGCCTGTGCGTAGCGCGTTTTGGCCATGGATGGAATCAGCTTCGCGTGAAGATGTGCCGCAAAAACAGCGCATTATGGTTGCCGCAGGGAGATGCGAATGCTATCCCGCGCCCATGACATCCATCCCTATTTCCAACATCCGCAACTTCGCCATTGTTGCGCATATCGACCATGGCAAATCGACGCTGGCCGACCGGCTGATCCAGAAAACCGGGGGCCTGCAGGACCGCGAGATGAAGGAGCAGGTGCTCGATTCCATGGACATCGAGCGCGAGCGCGGCATCACCATCAAGGCCCAGACGGTGCGGCTGACCTATAAGGCCAGGGACGGCCAGACCTATATCCTCAACCTGATCGACACCCCCGGCCATGTCGACTTCGCCTACGAGGTTTCGCGTTCGCTGGCGGCCTGTGAAGGCTCGCTGCTCGTGGTCGACGCCAGCCAGGGCGTCGAGGCGCAGACGCTCGCCAACGTCTATCACGCGCTCGACGCCGGCCACGAGCTTGTCCCCGTCCTCAACAAGATCGACCTGCCGGCGGCAGAACCGGACCAGGTCAAGCAGCAGATCGAGGACGTGATCGGCATCGACGCTTCGGATGCGGTGATGATCTCGGCCAAGACCGGTCTCGGCATCGACGAGGTGCTGGAAGCCATCGTGCACCGGCTGCCGCCGCCGAAAGGCGACCGCGACGCCCCGCTGAAGGCCCTCCTGGTCGATAGCTGGTACGACGTCTATCTCGGCGTCGTGGTGCTGGTGCGGATCGTCGACGGCGTCCTGAAAAAGGGCCAGCGCATCCGGATGATGGGCACCAACGCGGCTTACGACATCGAACGCGTCGGTTTCTTCACCCCGAAGATGCAGCAGATCGACGAACTCGGCCCCGGCGAAATCGGCTTCATCACCGCCGCGATCAAGGAAGTGGCCGACACCCGCGTCGGCGACACTATCACCGACGACCGCAAGCCGGTTACCGACATGCTCCCGGGATTCAAGCCGGCGATCCCCGTGGTGTTCTGCGGCCTGTTCCCGGTCGACGCTGACGATTTCGAAACCTTGCGCGCGGCGATGGGAAAATTGCGGCTCAACGACGCGAGTTTCTCGTTCGAGATGGAAACCTCCGCGGCGCTGGGCTTCGGCTTCCGCTGCGGCTTCCTCGGGCTGCTGCATCTCGAAATCATCCAGGAACGGCTGAGCCGCGAATTCGATCTCAACCTGATCGCAACCGCGCCTTCGGTGATCTACAAGATGCGCTTGACCGACGGACAGGTGATCGAGATCCACAACCCGATCGACATGCCCGACGTGGTGAAGATCGCCGAGATCGAGGAACCGTGGATCGAGGCGACGATCCTCACGCCGGACGAATATCTCGGCAGCGTGCTGAAGCTGTGCCAGGACCGCCGCGGCTCGCAGAAGGAACTCACTTACGTCGGCAACCGCGCCATGGTGAAATACGAGCTGCCGCTCAACGAAGTGGTGTTCGATTTCTACGACCGCCTGAAATCGGTCTCGAAGGGCTACGCCTCGTTCGACTATCATCTCACCGACTACAAGCCGGCCGATCTCGTCAAGATGCAGATCCTCGTCAACAACGAGCCGGTGGACGCGCTGTCGATGCTGGTCCACCGCACCCGCGCGGAAGGCCGCGGCCGCGCCATGGTCGAGAAGATGAAGGAACTGATCCCGCCGCACATGTTCCAGATTCCGATCCAGGCCGCGATCGGCGGCAAGGTGATCGCACGCGAAACGGTGCGCGCGCTGCGCAAGGACGTCACCGCGAAATGCTACGGCGGCGACATCACGCGCAAACGCAAGCTTCTGGAGAAGCAAAAGGAAGGCAAGAAGAAGATGCGGCAGTTCGGCAAGGTCGACATCCCGCAGGAAGCCTTCATCGCGGCGCTGAAGGTGGATAGCTGAACGAACCACCAACCGTTCGCAAAATCCGCCGCCCTCCTGGCCTGCGCAGACCTAGCCGCCGCGAAATTGCCTGCACCTTCACCTGTTGCGATTGAGGCCGCGACCGCCGCCAGTAGTATCGAGCGCCGTCTTGCACGCATCGGACAGGCTTGAGCGGTTCGCCTCGAGGCACGTTCGAACGGCGCGATTTCCGTGCTGCTTGCCGGCGCACTTGTCCGCAATCTCCGCCTTGCAGGCGGAGGCGACAGGTCCGGTTCCCATGCCTTGGCCGCCTCTCGGGTCGGCCATCTGAGCGTAGGACGCACTCGCCATGATGGCCGATCCGCACACAACCAAAGTCAGGATACTTCGTCGCATCATTACCTCCTGATAAAAACCCCCTGGCATTGATTTCTTGTAGGCAAGGCTAGGTGTCCGCGAATTGATTTGCGTCAATTGAACGTGGGTTGATCGAAATATGCGGATGGCAATCGCGATTTTTCTTATCAGAGCTGCTGGACCGCGCGCCACTCGTCGCGCTCGGCCTGGCGCGATGAAGGACATGCGGCCCGCGCATCACTTATCCCCTTGCCCCCATCTTGATCCGCGTCGCCAGATGGACCAACATGCCCCTTAATTGATCAGTCGATAAGGGCAAGGAAACGTCATGAATAAGCCCGCAGCATTGGGCCTCATTGAACGCGCCAAGGCGCTGGCCCCCCTGATTGCGGGCGAGGCCGACGAGATCGAGCGGACGCGGCGCCTCACCCAGCCGGTGGTTTCCGCCCTGATCGAAAACGGGCTTTATCGCTCGCTGCTGCCACAAAGCCTTGGTGGCGCTGAGGCGCCGCCGGAAGTCTTCATGCAGATGCTGGAGGAGATCGCGAAGGCCGACGCCTCGACGGCGTGGTGCCTCGGCCAATGCTCGGTCTGCGCCATGACGGCGGCCTATCTTGATGCGGACACGGCGCGCGAGATTTTCGGCAAGCCGAATGACATCCTTGCCTGGGGCGCGATCGCCAACGAGGTGCATGTCGTTCCCGGCGGCTATCGCATCACCGCGCGCTGGGACTTCGCCAGCGGCTCACGCCAGGCGAACTGGCTCGGGGCCCATGTCCAGGTCGTCGAAGCCGGCGGCACCAAGCGGTTGAAGCCGAACGGCACGCCGGAAATACGCACCATTGTGTTTCCGGCGTCGAGCGCAACCATGTACGACGTCTGGGACGTCATCGGTCTCAGCGGAACCGGAACTGATTCCTACTCAGTCGAAAATCTGTTCGTCCCGGAAAGATTCGCAGCCCTGCGCGATGATTTCACGGCGCTACGCGAAAAAGGGCCGCTCTACGGGATCACCACCTATACCATGTACGGGCTGGGCTTCGCCGCGATCTCGCTCGGTGTCGCCCGCGCCACGCTTGATGCAGCCATCGATCTGGCGCGCGGCAAGGCGTCGGTCGGTCTCAAGGCGATGCGGGAGAATAATGCCGTTCAGGGCCTGATCGGCCGCACCGAAGGCAATTTGCGCGCGGCACGCGCCTATCTTTATTCGTCCGCCGCCGAGGCCTGGCACGATTTGGCCAGCACAGGAAAGATCACCGAGGAGCGCCGGGCGGCGCTACGCCTCGCCTCGACCTGGACCATTCATCAGTCAGCCTCGGTGGTCGATGCCGCCTATCACATGGCCGGCGCCACAGCCGTGTTCAAGGCGAACAAGTTCGAGCGCCGTTTCCGCGACATGCACGCCATCGCCCAGCAGATCCAGGCCCGCGACACCCATTATGAGGACGTCGGCAGGTCGATCCTGACCGCGAGCCCCGTTGCGCGCGGACCAACAACCTGAGCCGTGCTCGGTCGATGTAGCCGGCGCAGGCGATGCCGCCAGCCGGCCGCGCGCGAGAGCCGCCCCTTGCCCGGCGAACGGCGAGGTCCGGCCGACCAGCCCGCATCTGCGCCGACGATGTACCGCCCATCGCGATTGGATTTTCACCGATGTCGAATTCCATGCCCGGCGAGCGTGATGTAGAGTGCGCCCATGGACCCGCGCATGATTTTTATCCTGCTCCTCCTCGCCGGCGCTGCGGACTTCAGTGTTCCCGCCGCGCTGGCGCAGGACAAAGGAAGCGTCGACCTGAAACCGCTGCCGCCGCTCGCCAATCCGAACGATCCCAAACTGGGCGCCAAGGAGCTGTTCGGCCGCAAGATCCTCCCCGCCGCGATGCCGACGCAGGTGGTCGGCTTCTATGCCAAGGGCTGCATCGCGGGCGCGCAAGCACTGCCTATCAATGGCGAGACCTGGCAGGTGATGCGGTTGTCGCGCAATCGCAACTGGGCGCATCCTGACATGGTCGCGCTGCTCGAGCGGTTATCGGCCAAGGTACACAAGGACGCCGGCTGGCCTGGCATATTGGTCGGCGACATGTCGCAGCCGCGCGGCGGTCCGATGTTCACTGGCCACGCCAGCCATCAGGTTGGCCTTGACGCCGATATCTGGCTGACGCCGATGCCGGGCCGGCAATTGTCACGCAACGAGCGCGAGGAAATGTCCGCGGTGATGATGGTGCGTCCCGACCGCCTCGATATTGAGCCGAGCGTCTGGACACCGAACCATCTGACGGTGATCCGTGACGCCGCGCTCGAACCGAGCGTGCAGCGCATCTTCGTCAACGCCGCGATCAAGAAAGCGCTGTGCCGGGAAGCCAGGGGCGATCGCAGCTGGCTTTCCAAGATACGGCCGATGTACGGCCACGATTACCACTTCCACATCCGCATCAAATGCCCGGCGGGCAGCACCGAATGCGAGAGCCAGCCGGAGCCGGCGGACGGCGAGGGCTGCAGCCCGGCGGATCTGGCCTATTGGTTCAAGGATGAGGTGATCCATCCGAAGCCGCCGAAAGAGCCACCCAAGCCGAAACCGCCGATGACGCTGGCGCAAATGCCGGCCGCCTGCCGCCAGGTTCTGGCAGCGCCCGACGCCAGGCAATAGTATCGTGCCAACGGACTATCGCCGCGGGTCCGAATTGCGCTAATGTCTGCCGCCGTTACGCCGTAAGCGCGCGGCCCAACGGGGACGATGGTCCCACCCTCGCAATTCGATCAGAGAGCCAGCACGCGCGCGGCATGACCGCGGGCGCCTTGGCAGTGTGAGAACGGTGGATTGATCATGCGCACGGCACTCTTCATCGCGTTGGTGTTGCTCGCAGCCACGCCCGCAAATGCGGCGGAAGAGCCGAGCGGCTGCGACAAGTTCAAATGGAACATCGATCGCGAACGCGCGGCGCTGACCGCGCCGGATCGCCTCAAACTTGCCTCCGGAGGCGAACTCGCCGCCTTTCCATCGACCGGGGTGACGCTCGGCCTGAGCCCGCCAGCCGAGGCCAAGCTGCCTTCGCCGCCGGAACGCCCGCCGAAGGAAGGCACCTTTGCCGGCTTCGCGATCTTCAAGGCGCCGCCCAAGGCCGGGATCTATACCGTGAGCCTGTCCGCCGGCGGCTGGGTCGACGTGGTGCAGGATGGACGATCTCTGAAGCCAACGGCGTTCAGCGGCGCGACCGACTGCGATGGCATCCGCAAGACTATGAAATACGAAATTTCGGCAAGCCCGTTTGTGGTGCAGGTCAGCGGGACCAAGGAGAATTCGATATCGATCGCCGTCCGGCCGTCCGAGTAAAGCGTCTATGATCCGCCGCGAGGAGGCCGGTAGAACCATGCTTCACGCCAGATGGCCCGAGCGCGCAAAGCAGCCACGGAATCGCGTGTGGCCTCCGATATCTGGAGGCTTTACCCGAACCGCCAGGCTGTTATGGTTTTGCTTGCGATATCCCGATCGACCGTAAGTCGCCGGGATCAGTGGAACGGCGCTTCCGCGTGTCGCATTCCGCCTTTCACCAATGCCTGACCTTGCGCGCGCATCGCGTCGCGAGCGGGCAGGGAGCGCGCCCATGCGTCGTCTTGCTGGACTGTTCGCCGCCTTCACCATCCTGTGCGGGTCGGCCTCGTTGCCTGCGTCCGCCCAGGACAAGAGCCTCACGGTGTTCGCCGCGGCTTCGATGAAGAACGCGCTCGACGACATCGATGCCGCCTATACCGCGAAGACAGGCGTCAAGATCATCGCCAGCTATGCCGCGAGCTCAGCCCTGGCCAAACAGATCGAACAGGGGGCGCCCGCGGATATTTTCGTATCCGCCGATACCGACTGGATGGACTATGCGGCAACCAGGAATGCCATCAATGCACCGACCCGGGTCAACCTGCTCGGCAACAGCATCGTCCTGATCGCGCCCAAGGACTCTGGCGTCGGCAACGTCCCCATTGGGCAAGGCTTCGATCTCGCAAAGCTTGCCGGGGCGGGCAGGATCGCCACCGGCGACGTCAACGCGGTTCCGGTCGGCAAATACGCCAAGGCCGCGCTTGAAAAGCTCGGCACGTGGCGGGCAGCCGAACCGAAATTCGCGATGGCCGAAAGCGTGCGGGCCGCGCTGACGCTGGTGGCGCGCGGCGAAGCGGCGCTCGGGATCGTCTATTCCACCGACGCCAGGGTTGAGCCCGGCGTGAAAATTGTCGGCACTTTCCCCGCGGAATCCTATCCCTCCATCATCTATCCGGCGGCGGCGACGACGACCGCAAAGCCGGAAGCCGCCTCCTACCTTGCCTTTTTGCGATCGTCTGCTGCAAAGGCTATCTTCGAGAAATACGGCTTCTCATTTCTCCTCAGTCCCACAACCTAACCTGAAAACCCAGATCGCGTGTTTGAACTCTCGCCAACGGAATGGACGGCGATCCTGCTTTCGCTGCGGGTCGCCACGGTCGCGACGCTGGTGGCGACGCCGCTCGGCATCGCCGTGGCGTGGCTGTTGGCGCGTCGCGAGTTCTGGGGCAAGTCGGTTGCCGACGCGGCCGTCCACCTGCCGCTGGTGCTGCCGCCTGTCGTCACCGGATATCTCTTGCTGCTGACGTTCGGCCGGCGCGGTCCCGTCGGTGCGTGGCTGGCGGATCATCTCGGCATCGTGTTCGCGTTTCGCTGGACGGGCGCAGCGCTGGCCTGCGGAATCATGTCGTTTCCGCTGCTGGTGCGGCCAATTCGATTGTCGATCGAGGCCGTGGACCGGAGGTTGGAGCAGGCGGCGGGAACGCTTGGCGCGACACCTTGGCAGGTATTCCTGACGGTCACGTTGCCGCTGGCACTGCCGGGCGTGTTGGCCGGGATGGTGCTCGGCTTCGCCAAGGCGATCGGCGAATTCGGCGCGACCATCACCTTCGTGTCGAATATCCCCGGTGAAACCCAGACCATTTCGTCCGCGATCTATTCGCTGATCCAGACGCCGGACGGCGATACCGCGGCGCTGCGGCTGGTGGCGGTTTCCATTCTCATCGCGATGGCCGCGCTGGTCGCCTCCGAATGGTTCGCCCGGCGCGCCTTGCAACGCCTGCACGGGAATTGATCATGCTGCGCGTCGATGTCTCAAAGCGGCTTGGCGATTTCTCGATCGAAGCTTCCTTCACGAGCGAGGGCCGGGTTACCGGGCTGTTCGGCGCCTCCGGCGCCGGCAAGAGCTCGCTGATCAACATGATCGCGGGATTGCTGCGGCCCGATCGCGGCATCATCGCCATCGACGGCGAGACGCTGGATGACACGATCAGGCAAATGCATGTTCCGGTCCATCGCCGCCGGATCGGTTATGTGTTCCAGGATGCGCGGCTGTTTCCGCATCTCGATGTGCGCCAGAATCTCGATTACGGGCGGCGCATGAACCGCGTTGCCGAGGATGCCGCACAGCACAGGCGCGTCACTGATCTGCTCGACATCGGCAACCTTCTGGATCGCCGTCCCGGCCGGCTGTCCGGCGGCGAGCGCCAGCGCGTGGCGCTGGGACGCGCGCTGCTCTCGCGGCCGAGGTTGCTGCTGCTGGATGAGCCGCTGGGATCGCTGGACGAGGAACGCAAGGAGGAGATCCTGCCCTATCTCGTGCGCCTGCGTGACGAGGCCGGCATCCCCATGGTCTATGTCAGCCACGACGCCTCCGAAATGCGACAACTGGCGACCCAAATTGTGATGCTCCAGCGCGGACGGGTGACCGCATTTGGCGGCGCCGAGGTGCTGCCTGCGGCGCTCGCGCCGCCTTGAGATGACCGGCCTGCAAATCTTCCGGCAGCGCAGCGCCGCTATCGGGAATGAGCGAACGGTGCGCCTTCCCGAGGACCTGCGGGGCACGCCGGTGCGCGCCTTAAATTCCCGCGACCGACGACCAAATCTCCGCGAGCTTGCGTTTGAGCTTACCCAGCCGCGTCACCGCCGCGACTTCCTCCGCCTCTTCGGGCAGGCGAAGGCCGACGACATTGACCCTTCCGCCGCTGATGCTGCGCGCGACCAGGACGATGGCATCGAGCTCCAGGGTGGTGCCTTCCTTCGGCGCATGGTCAAGATGAATGTCAAAATAATCGGCAAGCGTCTGTTTCGACTGCTCATCACCGACCGCCACGCCATAGACCTCGGCCAGCTCGCCGAGCGTGTGCTCCCCGGAGACGGTGAAATCCCCGAGCAGATGCGGATCGGGTGCCGAGCTCGGGGGCATGTCGACGAAGAAGCGATCGAGTGCCTCGGCCTTTTCCGGCGGGGCCAGCAGGTAGATGTAATCCCCCGGGCGAACCGGATCGGCCTCGGCGGGCGAGAGAATGTGCTCGTCGCGGATCACCAGCGTCGGCTTCGACCATGACGGAGTAAGGCCACGCCGGAAATACAGGCTCTTGGGACGCACGGAATAGCCGACCAGTTGCTGCTCGAGCTGGCCGGGCAGATCAAGTTCGACACGCCGCGGGCCGCGATCCGCGCGCGGCAAGGTAACGTGGAGCCGCCGCGCGGCCGCCGCCAGCGTCCAACCCTGCAGCAACAGCGAAATGATGACGACGACAAAGGCGACGTCGAAGTAGAGATACGCCTTCGCGAGCCCGACCAGCATCGGGATCGACGCGAGGAAGATCGCGACCGCTCCGCGCAAGCCGGTCCAGGCAATGAACATCTTCTCCCGCCAGTTGAAACGAAATGGCGCCAGGCAAAGAAATACCGCCAGCGGCCGCGCCACCAGCATCAGGACCAGCGCGACGGCCACGGCCGGTACGACGCTGCTGATCAGCCGCTGCGGCGACACCAGGAGCCCGAGCAGCACGAACATCACGATCTGCGCCAGCCAGGTCGCGGCGTCGAGAAACGTCACCACCGAATTGTGCGCGCGGGTCGGCCGGTTGCCGATGATGATGCCGGCGAGATAGACGGCGAGAAATCCCGAGGCATGCGCAATTTGAGCCACGCCGAAAATCACCAATGCCGCGGTCGCGACAAACGGCGCGTGCAGGCCCTGCGGCAGCGCCACGCGATTGAGCGCCAGCACCACCAGACGGCCGCCGATGACGCCTGCGATGGCGCCGAGCACGGCCTCACGGCCAAGCTCCAGCGCGACATGCAGGACCGAACTGCCCCCGACCGAGATGAGTTCGACCAGCATGAGCGTGAGAAATACCGCGAACGGATCGTTGGTCCCGGATTCCGCCTCCAGCGTCGCGCCGATGCGGGGACGCAACCGCAAGCCCTGCGCGTGCACCAGCAGAAATACCGCAGCCGCATCGGTCGACGCCACCACGGCGCCGGCCAGCAGCGCCTCGGTCCAGTTCAGATCGAGCGCATATTTGGCAACCGGCGCCGTGACCAGCGCCGTCAGCAGCACACCGATCGTTGCCAGCATCATCGACGGCGCCAGCACCGCGCTGATATTTTGAAACCGCGTTTTCAGGCCGCCATCGAACAGGATCAGCGCCAGAGCCACCGATCCCACCAGATAGGTGGTGCGCACGTCGTCGAACTGCACCTGCCCGGGGCCGGAATCGCCGGCCAGCATGCCGATCAGCAGAAATACCAGCAGCAAAGGCGCGCCGAAGCGCAGCGCCAGCAGGCTCGACAGAATGCCGGCCATGACAAGCACCGCACCGAGTAAAATGACTATGCTGACCTGATCGAGAGAGGCCATGGGCTTTCGCAAATCCTTGCAATTTCATCCTTATCGTCGCCACAGTTCGACGCCAACCCATTTCTGCCGGCACCCGGTTTGAGGGCCTTACCCGGCTCGATTGGCGTGCCGAGGCGATGGCAAAGGTACCTCGGCTGTGTGAACCTGCCGGATAATCGAATCAAACCTGTTCGACGGCGCGATCTGACCTGAGTGAGATTTTGACGATGGATCTGAGCGATCTGAATGACATCATCGATTTCCTGAACGCTACCGCACGCTCGGTCGGCGCCGAGGTCACCTCTCCCTGGTTCTATCTGCAGGTCGGCCTGATCATAGCGGCTGCCGGGATTGCCTTTGCGGCCGACGCCGGCATTCGCGCGCGCGTCGACATGACCTCGTTCGCGAGGGGCTGGCCGTTGCCGTTGCGGCACTTCGCGCGCGTACTGGTCGGCAGCGCCTCCACCGCCGTGTTTGCGGTATTGGTGATCGCCACGCGAATCGCGATGTCCCATGCGACCTGGCCGAGCCGAAGTTACCTGCTGATGGTGGGCGCCAAACTCGCGGTCGCCTGGCTGGTCATCCGGCTTGTGACTTCGGTGATCCGCAACGCCTTCATCGTCAAACTGGTGTCGCTGTCGGCGTGGTGCGTGGCGGCGCTGAGTATCATCGGCCAGCTTGACCCGGCGATCGATGCGCTCGACTCGGTCTCGGTGGTGCTTGGCGGATTGCGGCTGACACCGCTGCTCCTGATCAAGCTTGGGCTGCTGCTGATTGCCGCGCTGTGGCTGACCAACATCGCCAGCAATTTCGTCGAAAGCCGGATCAACCGATCCGCCGACCTGACGCCATCGATCCAGGTACTGCTGGTAAAAATGATCCGGATGGGACTGATGATCCTGGCGGTCGCTATCGCCATGAGCGCGGTCGGCATCAATCTGTCGGCGCTGGCGATCTTCTCCGGTGCCGCCGGCGTCGGCATCGGCTTCGGCCTGCAAAAGATCGTCGCCAATTTCATCAGCGGCATCATCCTGCTGGCCGACAAATCCGTGAAGCCCGGCGATCTCGTCACCATCGGCGACAGCTCGGGACGAATCAGCGCGATGAAGACCCGCTATATCTCGGTTGCCGCCGGTGATGGCCGCGAATTCCTGATCCCCAACGAGGATCTGGTGACCCAAAAAGTCACAAACTGGACCTATACCGACAAGAACACCCTGGTGAAGGTCAATTTCGGCACCAATTACGAGGCCGATCCGCGTCTGGTCTGCAAGCTGGCGATCGAGGTCGCGGCGGCCGCGCCGCGTGCCCTCAAAACCAAGACGCCAGGCTGCATCCTCGTCGAATTCGCCGAGGCCGGGATGAAGTTCTCCTTGACCTTCTGGATCGCCGATCCCGACGGCATGGACAATGTGAAGAGCGATGTGATGCTGTCATTGTGGGAGACGTTCAAGCGCGAGGGCATCCGGGTGCCCTATCCGGTGCGCGAAATCCGTGTCCGCGGCGGCACGTTGCCGGTCGAGACCACGGTGGAGGTCTCGAACTGACACCCCTGCGCATACCGGTCGCCCCCCGCCATGGGCGCTTGGGGCTCCGGCGCGGTCCGCGGCATGCCAGGCTTGGCTTGCGCTGACGGCACCAATCATTAAATTAGGCCATCAAATCATCCTTTTCCGCAAAGATACGATCCCCCATGAGCTACGTCGAAGCCTCCGATACCTCCTTGCGCAAGACCGGACAGATCAAGCTGCACGGTCCCGGCGGGTTCGCCGGCATGCGCAAGGCGGGCGCGCTGGTGGCCAAGTGCCTCGACGAGCTGACCGATATCGTCAGGGCCGGCGTGTCGACCTCGCGGATCGACGATTTTGTCCGAGACTTCGCCTTCAGCCACGGCGCCTACCCCGCCACGCTGATGTATCGCGGTTATCGCTACTCGACCTGCACCTCGATCAACCACGTGGTGTGCCACGGCATGCCCGGCGACCGGGTCCTGAAGGAGGGCGACATCGTCAATATCGACGTGACCTTCATCGTCGACGGCTGGTATGGCGATTCCAGCCGGATGTATGCGATAGGCCCGATCGCGCGCAAGGCCGAGCGGCTAATCGAGGTGACCTACGAGGCCATGATGCGCGGCATCGCCGCGGTGAAGCCCGGTGCCACCACCGGCGACATCGGCCACGCCATCCAGAGCTTCGTCGAGCCGCAGGGCATGAGCGTGGTGCGCGATTTCTGCGGCCATGGGCTCGGCCGCATGTTCCACGACGAGCCGAACATCATCCATGTCGGCCGGCCCGGCGAAGGCGTGGTACTGAGGCCCGGCATGTTCTTCACCATCGAGCCGATGATCAATCTCGGCAAGCCGCATGTGAAGATCCTGTCCGACGGCTGGACGGCGGTGACGCGCGACCGTTCGCTGTCCGCGCAATTCGAGCATTCGGTCGGCGTGACCGCCGATGGCGTCGAGATCTTCACGCTGTCGGAACGCCACGGCGAGAAGCCGCCCGTGGCGGCGTAAATTCCGCTGGGACCAAGACCTTCCACCTGGCACTTCCCGGTTGCAAAACCTGACAGGCGCGGCATGGTTAGCACCGATGTCCGCAAAGACCAGCGATACGGAAGATCAGCCGACCGAGGCGCCGCATTATCTTGGCCATCGGGAGCGGCTGCGCGAGCGCTTTCGCAGCGCCGGGCCGGATGCCCTGAGCGACTACGAGTTGCTGGAGATGGTGCTGTTCACCGCCCAGCCGCGGAGTGACAAGAAGCCGCTGGCCAAATCGCTTCTCAAGACATTCGGCTCGTTCGCCGAAGTCATTCATGCGCCGGAAACGCGGCTGCGGGAAGTCAAGGGAATTGGCGAAGCGACGATCACCGAATTCAAGCTGATCGCGGCGGCGGCCCACCGTATCGCCAAGGGCCAACTGCGAGAGCGTACCCTGCTGTCGTCATGGAACGACGTGATCGACTATTGCCGGACCAGCATGGCGTTCGCCGACAAGGAGCAGTTTCGCATCCTGTTCCTCGACAAGCGCAACCAGTTGATATCCGACGAGGTGCAGCAGACCGGCACCGTGGACCACACGCCGGTCTATCCGCGCGAGGTGATCAAGCGGGCGCTGGAATTGTCGGCGACCGCGATCATCCTGGTACACAACCACCCCTCCGGCGATCCGACGCCCTCGCAGGCGGATATCCAGATGACCAAGGCGATCGTCGATATAGCCGCGCCGCTCGGAATCTCGGTGCACGACCACATCATCGTCGGCAAGAACGGCCATGCGAGCCTGAAGGGGATGCGGCTGATTTAGAGTGGGACGACGATTCGGAGAAGCTTCATCCCACTCCAAATGTGTCTCTGGTCTAGTAGCAATAACGCGGCGACACGCGAATCCAGGCGCCATCCCCGCGCTGGATGTAACAACCATCGCGGTAATAGTAATAGCCGGACCGGCGCCGTTCACCCTCAGCGGCTATGGCAGCTCCGGTGCCTGCACCGACCATCGCGCCTATCGCGGCACCGCGGCCTCCGCCGATCGCCCCGCCCACGATCGCGCCACCAACTCCGCCCAGCAGCGCGCCGCCAAGTGCGTCCTGGGCCGCGGCTTCATGAACCGGCATCGCCAGCGCCACAGCCAACAGCGCCGCACTTCCAACTGTCCGAAACATCCTGCACTTCTCCCTTACTTCCGCTCGCACACTACCATGCCTATTCTCAACTGGCTTGACGCAAATCATGAATGGCCCGGATCTCCGGCGCGCGAAGCCGGGTCTCGGACCGGGCATAACCGATTATCTCCGGTTTCGGAACAGCCGGCCTCGCTGCGATCCTGTGGTTTCGCGGACCACGTGATCCTAAGATGATGAACCCGCCGCCCTGGCCGCTTCCGCGGCACGGCGCTTGAGCAGGTCACGCTCCCGCTTGTTGCCGGTCAAGCCCGCCGCGGCTTCGAGCGCGGCGCGGGCTTCGTCGTAGCGGCCGAGCTTGTAGAGCAAGTCGCCGCGCACGCTGCCGAGGAGATGATAGGTCTTGAGTGCGGGCTCATGCTCCAGGCCGTCCACGATCGCCAGCGCCGCTTCCGGCCCCCCGGCCATGCCGATGGCAACTGCGCGGTTGAGTTCGATGACCGGCGAGCGGACGAGTTTTGAGAGTTCGGCATATAGTCCGGAGATGCGCGCCCAGTCGGTTTCGTCGGCCATTCTCGCCTGCGCATGGCAAGCGACGATCTCCGCCTGCAGCGCATAGAAGCCACCGGCGCCGCCGAGTTCACGCGCCCGTCCCAGCGCCTGCATACCCCGCCGGATTTGCAATTGGTCCCAGAGCGAGCGGTTTTGTTCCAGCAACAGGATCGGCTCGCTGGCATCGTCGGTACGCGCCGCCGTCCGCGAGGCGTTCAGTTCCATCAGCGCGAGCAGGCCATGAGCTTCGGGCTCGTCCGGCGCGATCGAGGTCAGCACCCGCCCGATGCGCAGCGCCTCCTGGCAGAGCTGGGGACGCAACCAATGCTCTCCGCGCGCCGCAGTATAGCCCTCGTTGAAAATGAGATAGATCACTTCCAGCACGGGCGCGAGCCGCTCCGACAGGTGCTCGCCATGGGGAGTCTCGTAAGCCAGTCCGGATTCCGAAAGCGTCCGCTTCGCGCGCACGATGCGCTGGGCGATGGTCGCATCCGTAACCAGAAAGGCCCTCGCGATCTCCTCGGTGGTCAGACCGCAGATCATGCGTAGCGCCAGTGCCACGCGACCCTCGCGCGACAGCAGCGGATGGCAGGCGGTGAAAATCAGCCGCAGCAGTTCATCGCCGATGTCGTCGTCAATCGCGGCGTCCAGATCGGGCGTCGCGTTCTGCTCAGCTTCCATTTCGAGAGCGACCATCTCGTGCTTGCGCGCAAACATTCGGACGCGGCGCAGATGGTCCAGCGCCCGGCGTTTTGCAACCGCCATCAGCCAGGCCCCGGGCTTTTCGGGAATGCCGATCGCGGGCCAAACTTCCAGCGCCGCGACCAGCGCGTCCTGCGTCAGTTCTTCCGCCAGCGGCACATCCCGCAGCATCCTCGAAAGGCCTGTGATCAGCCGGGGCTGCTCGATCCGCCACGCGGCAAGAATCGCATGATGGATGTCGGCAGCCATCATGGCTGCCGGGCCCGTCTGCCGCAGGCTCCCATCAAGGACCGGCAAACGCGCGGACCTCGCACGTCCCTTCCCAGCCCGGCAGGTGGTCCAGGTGAAGCTGCATGAATTCTTTGGCCATTGCCACCGCCTCCTCCTTGTCGCGAAGCTCGAAGATCGCATAGCCACCGACGACTTCCTTGGCTTCCACGAACGGGCCATCGATGACGCCGAGCTTGCCGTCCTTGATGCGCACCTGGGCGCCGGTCTGGACCGGCATCAGCCCGCCGTTGTCGAGCATGCGGCCGGCCTTGATCTCGCGGTCGGCGAGCTTATGCATGGCCTCCAGAAGTCCCGGCGTCGGACCAACATGCGGTTGAGGGGATTTGACGATATACATGAAGCGCATCTCAAACTCCTTTTCGGGCGAGCCGCCGGCACCTTGCCGCTGAACTGTCTCGCTGACCAGTCGACGAACCGGACCGAGCCGGATCGACAGCTCCTTGAAAAAAAATTTTGGACCGTGCCCGCCGGATCAGCCGGTCGCCGGCAAATCACTGCCGCAGCATGATCAGTGGATCGGCGCTGTCAGGCACCAGCCGCCACTGCGCATTATCGTCGGCCTCGAAACGCCAGACCTCGCCATTCGCTGACATCAGCTGCAGCTCGCCCCGCTCCAGCCGCCACATTGTCGGCCTGAAAGCCTCGACCGCGGGCTCGCAATGCGGCTTGAGAAACACCTGGAAAGTGTCTGCGGTTGCCTCCGTGTTGGTCAGGGTCAGGCCGCAGACCGGACGGCCATTGCCACGCACCATCGCCCAGTCGCCGATCATCTGGTCCATCGACTTGGTAAGCGAGCGCGCGGCGGCGAGGTTCTGCAAAATATAGATGCCCTCGCCCTGTCGCAGGCCCTCGAAAATCCCGCTCTCGACTTCAGTGAAGTCGATCACCGGCTGGCCCGCGGCATCCTGCAGCCGGACGATATCCAGCCCCTTGACGTTCCAGGCGGTAATATCCCTGGTGAACGGCAATGCCTTCGCGCAACCCGGCTCCAGTTCGAGCTTGAGGCCTTGCGGCGTCGCGTCGCCTTTCAGCGTGACGACGCAGGTCTTGCTGCGTTCCGTGGTCGAGAGCTCCCATTGGCCGACCATGTCCTTCTTCAAGGTCGAAACATCCTGCGAGAAGGCCTGCGGCACGCAGACGAGTGTCGCCAACAGCGCCGCAACCGCGATGCCCAGGCGACTTCGCATCAGCGGCCTTTCACAGGGGTTTCCGCGATCGGCGTCAACGGAGCCTTGCCGCCGAACCAGGCCTTCAGATTGTCGACCACCAGCTGATCCATGGCATTGCGGGTCACCACCGAAGCGGAGCCGATGTGCGGCAGCAGCACCACGTTCTGCATCGCACACAATTCGTCGGGCACCTTCGGTTCGTTGGCGAACACATCGAGGCCGGCGGCGAGAATGGTTCCCGACTTCAACGCGGCGATCATGGCTTCTTCATCAACGACCGAACCGCGCGCCACGTTGATGATCACGCCCCGTGGTCCGAGCGCCTTCATGACATCGGCGTTGATCATTTTCGCCGTCGCCGGACCGCCGGGAACAATCACCACCAGCGTATCGACCGCTTTCGCCATCTCGACCAGATCGGGGTAGTGCTTGTACGAAACGCCGGCAGCCGGATTGCGAGAATGGTAGACGACGGGAACGCGGGAGGCCTCCAGCCTGCGTCCGATCGCCTGGCCGATCCGGCCCATGCCGACGATCCCGACCGTGCGATCCCGCAGCGAGCCGACACTCAGCGGAAATTGCTGGGTCAGCCAGTGGCCGGAACGCAAGTAGCGGTCTGCCTTGACGAACTCGCGCAAGGTCGCGATCAAAAGCCCCATCGCGACGTCCGCGACCTCCTCGGTCAGGACATCCGGCGTGTTGGTCACAACAATGTTATGCTCACGCGCATGGTTGGCATCGACGTGATCGTAACCGACGCCGAAGGAGGCGACGATCTCGAGCTTCGGGAAAAGCGCCATCATCGCGCCGTCGCAGCGGACGGTGCTGTAGGTGACCGCGGCGCCACGGATTTTCGCGGCCACTGCCGGATTCAGCCGGTCGAGGTCGGCGCGGCTCTCAAAGGGATGCAGCACGAACTGATCGGAAAAGCCTTTGTCGATGATCGGTTTGTTCGGCCCGTAGACCAGCAGGTCGATCTTCTCCGATGAAATATTTCCGCCTACCATCAGTTTTCCTTTCCAAGCGCGCTCTCGTGCCAGCGCCGCAATACGAGATGCGAAGTTAGCGCGAGCAGCCCATAAATGACAATTCCGGCGGCCGAGAGCAACAGCAACGCGGCGAACATTCGGGGAATGTTGAGGCGGTAGCCGGATTCCGCGATTCGATAGGCAAGGCCCGACCCCGCGCCGGCCGAGCCCGCCGCGATCTCGGCCACCACCGCGCCGATCAGCGACAGACCGCCCGCGATCCGCAATCCGCCGAGGATGAACGGCAGCGCGGCCGGTAATTTGAGCAAGCGCAGGGTCTGTAGCCGAGATGCGCCATAAAGCTGGAACAAACCGGACAGATTGCGGTCCACCGAATTCAGGCCGAGCGTGGTGTTGGACAGCACGGGAAAGAAGCCAACGATCCAGGCGCAGACGATGACGGCCGTTTGCTGCGGCAAGTAAATCAGAAGCAGCGGCGCGATCGCAATGACAGGGGTGACTTGCAGGATCACGGCATAGGGAAACAGCGAATATTCCAGCCATTTCGACTGATTGAACAACAGCGCCAGCGCCACGCCGCCGATCGCGGCGGCGGCGAATCCTTCGAGCGTGGTCAGAAGCGTGGTCAGGAGCGATTGCGACAACACCGGCCAGTCCGCAATCAGCGTTGCAAAGACCGCCGACGGTCCGGGCAGTACATAGGGAGGAATATCGTTCAGCCGCACCACCAATTCCCATGCCGCAATTCCAACCGCGAGCACCGCAATGGGCAGCAAGATCCGGACCAGACGCATAATGCGGCTATCGGACGTCACCCGACCGGCAGCCAATGGCGGGGTTTGCAGGGAACTCATAGGCTGGCCTGACCGGGATAGGACGGCGCCAGTGCGTTTGAGACCTGACGACAATAGGCGGCATAGTCGACCGAGGTACGGAAATCCTCGGCTCTCGGCTCCGTGGTTTTGATGCCAATCTCGGCACAGATGCGTCCGGGCCGTGATGTCATCACGACCACCCGCTGCGACAGATACACCGACTCGAACACCGAATGCGTGACGAAAACCACGGTCTTGCGCAGATCGCGCCACAGCGCGAGCAGATCGTTGTTCAACCGGAAACGGGTGATCTCGTCGAGTGCGGCGAACGGTTCATCCATCAGGAGGATATCCGGGTCGGTGACCAATGCGCGGGCCAGCGAGACCCGCATCTTCATGCCGCCCGACAATTCACGGGGGTAGGCTTCGGCAAATTCGGCCAACCCCATTTGCGCCAGGGCCTGATCGATGCGGGCATTCGCTTCCGCTGTCGTTACATGCGCCAGTTTCAGCGGCAGCCGGACATTCTCCCGAACGCTGGTCCACGGCATCAGGGTCGGCTCCTGAAATACAAAGCCGACGGCATGCCCCCCGCCCACCTCGACCGCGGGCTTGGAAACCCGGACAGAGCCGGCTGTCGGCGCGTTCAGACCGGCGATCAGGCGCAACGCGGTCGACTTTCCGCAGCCGGACGGCCCGAGCAGCGACACGAACTCGCCCTTGCGCACTTCAAGATCCATCGGCCCCAGCGCGATCACGCCGCTATCATAGACCTTGGTGACGCCACGCAGACTGACCGCAAGGCCCGGCGGTTCGGACCCTGTTTCGGGCAAGGCTGCGGACTCGGCCATCTGCGTTGCGCCCTAGTTCTTTGGCCGCAGGTCCAGCCCGACGCCCTTGTTGATGAAGCGAAGCGTGTAGGCCTTGCGATAGTCGATGTCGGAACGGACGACGTGGGCACGTACCATCTTGTCGAAGAAACTTGCCATCCGTGCGTCGGTCATGGCGCCGATGCCGTCGCGCAGGGTGTCACCGGAATCGACAATTCCATATTCCTTCATCCTGGCGAGGGAGAAGGCGAGCAATTCGTCGGTCATCTCCGGATTGAGTTTCTTGATCATCGCATTGGCGGGCGCATTGTCGCCATACAGATAGTGGTACCAGCCGATGAGGGAAGCATCGACGAAGCGCTGGACCAGGTCCGGCTTCTTGTCGATCAGGTCGCCGCGCGTCTCGATCAGGGTCGAATAGGTGTTGAAGCCGTGATCCGCGAGCAGAATGATCCCCGGCTTGAATCCGGCGCTCTTTTCGATCGCGTAGGGCTCCGAGGTGACATAGCCCTGCATCGCGCTTTGTTTGTTGGCGAGAAACGGCTGCGGATTGAAGGTGTACGGCCTGACCTTTTCCTCGCTGAATCCATATTCGGACTTCAGCCATTGAAAGTAGCTCGAAATGCCTTCCTTCGAGACGAACAGCGTCAACGGCTTGAGGTCCTCGAGCCTGGCGACCTTCGATTCCGGATGCGTCAGCAGTACTTGCGGATCCTTCTGGAAAATCGCGGCGACCGTAACCACCGGCACGTTGTTGGCGACGGCATCGAACGACATCAGAGTGTTCGCGGCCATGAAGAAATCGAGCTTCCCGGCGATCAGGAGCATGCGATTGTTGTCGTTCGGGCCGCCTGGCACGATGGTGACGTCGAGCCCATATTGCTTGTAGGTGCCGTCCGCCGCAGCCTGGAAAAACCCGCCATGTTCGGCCTCGGCCACCCAGTTGGTCCCGAACGAAACCTTATCGAGGACGGTCTGGGCGTCGGCCTGCGGCATGGCCAGGACACCGGCCACGGCAATGGCGCCCAGGACGGCCGTTAACGCTCGCGGCAAAAGAGCCGGGTTCATGATTGGACTCCGTAGATCATTTTGGCCCATGATAAGGGAATACCGGACGACAATGGCGTCCTCGTAGCCGACGCAAACTACCCTGCAAATCCGCCGAATGAAACATTTCGCTCGATGACCTTAACCGTTCCTCCCCGCGATTGGACCGACATCCACTGGCCTGATTTCGCCGGCAGCGGAGCCGAGCGATGGATCGCGGTCCTGCCGCTGGCGGCCACCGAGCAGCACGGGCCCCATTTGCCCGTCGGCACCGACGTCATGATTGCGCAGGCCTATCTGGCGCGGGTGCGCGAGCTGCTTGCCGACGCCGCACCCGTGACATTCCTTCCCATTCAGCCGGTCGGAATCTCCACCGAGCATATCGACTACCCGGGCACGCTGACGCTGCCGACGGAAGTGGCGCTGAAGACATGGCTGGCGCTCGGCGAAAGCGTTGCGCGCGCCGGCATCAAGAAGCTGGTCATGGTCACCAGCCACGGCGGCAACAGCGCCGCCATGAGCCTTGTCGCACAGGATCTGCGCGCAAGCCACGGGCTTCTCGTCGTCACCACGGGATGGTCCCGCCTCAGTGGGACGGAGGGGTTATTCTCCGCGCAGGAAGTGGGCCATGGCATTCACGGCGGCGCCGCCGAGACCTCGATCATGCTGGCGCGTTACAAGCAGCATGTGCGCGGTGAGGCGATCGCCGATTTTCGTTCCTCCGGCATAGCGATGGCGAAGGATTATCGCTGGCTCTCCACGCACCGCCCGGCGCCGTTCGCCTGGCAGACTCAGGATCTTCACCCAAGCGGCGCGGCCGGCGATGCGACGCAGGCTTCCGCGGAGAAAGGCGAGCGCCTGCTCGATCAGGGCGCGCGCGCGTTCTGCGAGCTGCTTGCAGATGTCGAGAAATTCGACCCGAAAATGCTCTCGAACGAACCGAAAATCTGACAATCGGCGGCCTCGGAGTGCTGGAAGCCTCAACTGCGTGACGCGCCCGCAGGCCGTTAGAGTCCCCATCTGCGAACGAACCAGACCTTCACAAGGTGAGTGAGGATGGCGTATGTCACCAGCATGGCCGCGACCAACGGCCAGTAAGTCCACGGAAGCGGCACGAAACCCAACGCCGATCCCGCCCAGGTAAAGGGCAACGTCATTCCGACCGTGCAGATGATCACCGTCGTCGCGATCAGCGCGGGGCTTGCATGGCTCTCGATGAACGGGACCTTCGCGGTCCGGATGATGTGGATGATGAGGGTTTGGGTCAGCAGCGATTCGACAAACCAGCCGGTCTGGAACAACGACGGATTATTCCAGGCATCGAAGACATAGAGCATCATGCCGTAGGTGGCGTAGTCGAATATCGAGCTGATCGGCCCGATGAACACCATGAACTTGAAGATATTGCCGATATCCCATTTTCGCGGTGACGCCAGGTACTCCTCGTCGACATTATCCGTCGGAATCGTTGTCTGCGAAAAATCGTAGAGGAGATTGTTGGTCAGGACCTGGATCGGCGCCATCGGCAGGAACGGCAGAAATATGCTTGCGCCAAGGACGCTGAACATGTTTCCGAAATTCGAGCTGGCGCCCATCTTGATGTATTTGGTGATATTCGCAAAAACCTTGCGACCTTCGGTTACGCCCTCCTGTAGGACGAGCAGACTCTTTTTGAGCAAGATGATGTCGGCGGATTCCTTGGCGATATCGACTGCGGTGTCCACCGAGATCCCGACGTCCGCGGCTTTCAAGGCCGGACTGTCGTTGATCCCGTCGCCGAGAAATCCCACCACATGCCCCTTGGCGTGAAGCGCCCGCACGACCCGTTCCTTCTGCGCCGGATTCAGCTTGGCGAAAACCGTTGTGCGGTGAGCGGCCTCCGCCAGCTCGGCGTCGCTCATCTGGGCCACCCTGGAGCCAAGCAGGATTTCACCCGGATCCAGCTGGACCTCATGGCAAATCTTGCGCGTGACGATTTCGTTGTCGCCGGTGAGGACCTTTACCTGAACGCCTTTCTTCGCCAGCACCGCGATCGCTTCCCGGGCGCTCTCTTTTGGAGGATCGAGAAAGGCTATGTAACCGAGCAGCGTCAGATCGGCCTCGTCCTCAACCGAGTAAGTGGTCTTTGATGGATCGATCTCCTTGTAAGCCACCGCCACAACACGAAATCCGTCGGAGTTGAGCTCGATCGTTTCCCGTCTGGCCGTTTCGAAATGGGTTTCGTCAAGCTGTCCGATTTCCTCATCCAGGCAGTATTTCGTGCAAACGGAAAAAATCTCCTCGACAGCGCCCTTGCAAATGAGAATGTGCTTGCCGTCTTCACGCGCGACGACGACCGACAGACGGCGGCGCGCGAAATCGAAGGGAATTTCATCGATCTTCGAATAACCGGCGCCGATGCGCAACGTCTCATTGAGTTCGAGGTGCGCCAGAACCGCCTTGTCGAGCAGGTTCCTGAGCCCGGACTGGAAATGGCTGTTCAGGAAGGCATACTGAAGCACCTGTTCAGAGTCCCGTCCCTTGATGTCGAGGTGCTGCTTCAGAATGATCCGGTCCTGAGTCAGGGTACCGGTCTTGTCCGTGCACAGCACATCCATCGCGCCGAAGTTCTGGATGGCATTCAGACGTTTTACGATCACCTTCTTGCGCGACATGGCAATCGCGCCCTTGGCGAGATTCACCGTTACGATCATTGGCAACATTTCAGGGGTCAGGCCGACCGCCACCGCTACCGCGAACAGCAAGGCCTCCAGCCAATCGTGTTTGGTCAGGCCGTTGATCACGAAAACTGTGGGCACCATGACGAATATAAAGCGGATCATCAGCCAGGTGAATCTGTTGATACCCTGGTCGAAGGCAGTCGGAACGCGCTGTCCAGCAATCTCGTGAGCAAGCTGGCCGAAAAAAGTTGCAGGGCCGGTTTGCAGGATCACGCCGGTGCCGTATCCAGACACGACATTCGCGCCCATGAAGCAGAGGTTGGGCAGATCAAACGCGTCTTCGCCCTCGGAGGCACATGCCTGGGCGTGCTTCTCGGCGGGCATGGATTCGCCGGTCAGGGCGGACTGATCGATGAACAGATCCTTTGCCTCGAGCAGGCGCAGATCGCCGGGTATCATGTCGCCGGCGGAAAGCCGCACCACATCGCCCGGCACGAGCCTTTCCATCGGGATCTCGGAGAAGGGTTCGTCCGCTGAGCACGGGTTGCGCCTGACACTCGCCGTGGTGTGAACCATGGCGCGCAGCCGGGCCGCGGCCGCATTTGACCGATGTTCCTGGATAAAGGCCGTCGTGATCGCCAGCACAACCATCGCCGCGATCACAATCGCGGCGCGGACGTCGCCCAGGAAATAGGAGACGATCGCCAGCGTCATCAGCAAGGCGTTCAATGGATTGCTTGCACGGCTCCATAGCTCTTCGGGAATTGTAGCCTTGTGTTCCCGCGCGACGAGATTGGGCCCGAATTTCCTTAGTCGCGCGGCAGCCTCGGTCCCGGATAGCCCCTCCGGAGCAGACCCCATTTTATCGCAGGCTTCCCTAGGCTGGAGTCGGCTGATCGTGGCAAGCCAACCGTCACCCGCGGCCGGTTGGGCGCCCAATTGAGCGGCCTTGCCCCTGGGAGGCATCGACAAAAAATTCATGAGGGGCTTCGCCAGGTTGAACAAGCGGTACCGGCCAACATCATCGAAAACCGCGTCGAGGCGTTGCGACAGATCAAAGGTCGCGTGGCGGCATCGATCCTGATTGACATAGCATAGGGGGGTATCCTATATGCTTGCCGACCATGGCCCATACGATCAAAGAGAAAAAGAAGCTATTGGCGCGCGTTGGCCGCATCCGCGGCCAGGTTGAGGCGATCGAGCGCGCCCTGACCGACGAGGTGGAATGCGAGCGCATCATGCATATGATCGCCGGCATCCGCGGCAGCGTCGCCGGCCTGATGGCCGAGGTGGTCGAGGACCACATCCGCACCCATCTCGTCGACCCCGAGAAGAATCCCGGTGCGCTCAACGCCGACGCAGCGGATCAGCTGATCGACGTGGTCCATACCTATCTGAAGTGAGACGATCATGACGGATACCGAATTGATCTTTCAGATCCCGCCGCACGACCATCTTTTTCTGGGCAAGGATCACGACAGGGCGGAGCGCCGCACCTGGGCGGTGATCATCCTCTGCACCGTCATGATGATCGCCGAAATCATCGGCGGGGCCTTGTTCGGCTCGCTGGCGTTGATCGCCGACGGCTTGCACATGTCGACGCATGCCGGCGCGCTGCTGCTTGCCGCGCTCGCCTATACCTATGCCCGCAAGTATGCCGGTGATCGTAGTTTCACGTTCGGCACCGGCAAGTTCGGCGATCTCGCCGGATATTCCAGCGCCATCGTTCTGGCGATGATTGCGCTCCTGATCGGCTATGAGGCCATATCGCGCCTGCTCGACCCGGTTCCCATCAGCTTCGACGAGGCCATCCCGATTGCGGTCCTTGGTCTCGCGGTCAATGTCGCCAGCGCCTGGCTGTTGTCCGGCGGCCATCATCACGGCCATAGCCACGCTCGTGGTCATGACCACGATCACGGTGAGGAACCTCGCCGCATTGAACTGGGCCGCGGCATCCTCGAAATCGAAGTCTTCGAAGACAACGTGCCGCCGCGGTTTCGCGTGAGGACGGATACGGGCGCCTTGCCGAGGGCTTCCGAGTTCACCATCGAAACAGTGAGACCGGACGGCAGCCGACAGCTATTTTCGTTCGACGTCATGGACGGATATCTGGAATCGCGCGACGAAATTCCGGAGCCGCACGCCTTTCTTGCCAGGGTCCGCCTGATGCAGGCGGGCGAGGCCGAGATGCGCGAGCTGGAATTCGAAGAGCACGACCACATTCATGGCGCGCATCACCGCGACAACAACATGCGGGCCGCTGTCGTTCATGTCGCGGCGGACGCTGCGGTGTCGGTTCTGGTCATTATCGGGTTGCTGCTGGCACGCGCGTTCGGCTGGCTCTGGATGGACCCGCTTGCGGGCTTCATCGGCGCACTTGTCATCGCCAACTGGTCGGTCGGGTTGCTGCGCGATACCGGCGGCATCCTGCTCGACCGCATGCCGGACCCGCGCATCGCCGAGCGAGTCCGTACCGCGATCGAAAGCGAGGGCGACCGGGTCACCGACCTGCATCTTTGGCGGCTTGGCCCCGGGCATCTCGGCGCCATCGTCTCGGTCGCAACGTCAGCGACGCGCGAACCGGCGCACTATCGGCAAAGGTTGGCGAAATTCGCCGACCTGTCGCATGTCACCGTGGAGGTTCAGCACGCCCGTTCGCTAGACGGCTAAGCCCAGCCCGCTCAAACGTCGCAGATATTTCGCGATTGGCCGGAAATCCCGCAGCCCCCCGGCCCTTCGAGCCGGACCCTTGAACGACCGTTCGAGACTGTGGCTGATATAGTCGTGGATCAGGGCCTTATGACGCTCTCGATCACGCTCTCCATGGCTTGCAGCTGCTGGGCGATTGGGCGCAAGTCGGCCGCCTTGGTCTTGAGCCGGCCGTTTCGGCCACAAGCTGGAGCGTCGGGCCAATTCTGGAATAGCTTCGCGGACGTAATTCCATACTTGCAATTGCAAATGAATTGCAACAAGACTGGGGACAGGATGCCAGAGCTTCTTTGATCGGGCATTTGAGGTCGATAACGGGGCGTGATGAAGGGGATCCGTAAATTCGGGGGTAGCGCCACGGTGGTGCTGGCAACCTATACCGCCGCGACAGCGGGCGACGTGCCCTCTGACCTGCCGGTGAAGGCGCCGCCGAGCGCCTATGTCACGAAAGCCCCGCTGGCGCCCGCCGCGAACGGCTATGACTGGAACGGCTGGTACATCGGCGCCCATGTCGGCGCGACCACGGGCGCTTCGAACTGGTCCGCTACCCCGGGGTTGAGCGGGTCGTTCGATCTTCCCTACAATTTCGATTTCATGGCCGGAACCGGCAGCTACGTCGCCGGCCTTCAGGGCGGGTATAATCACGTTTTTAAATCGCACTGGATGCTGGGCTTCGAGGCCGACGCTTCATTCCCGAACTCGGATGTGGTGATCCCCTATTCAGTACGCGGCAGCCAGACCGTTGCTTCCACCTTCACCGGCGAGGTGACCTATGGCGAGGCGGTGATTTATTCCGGGACCGCGCGAGCGCGCCTTGGCTATGCGTTCGATCATTTTCTGCTCTATGGCACCGGCGGGTTGGCCTGGAGCTTTGATCAGGTGACGCGCACCCAGGTTGCGGGCTCTCCCGCAGGAGGATTCGCAACACCGGGCACCGTGGACAATTGGATGTTTTGGCGATTTGGATGGGCGGCCGGCGCCGGCGTGGAAATTCCCGTCAGCGGGAGTTGGACCGCAAAGGCCGAGTATCTCTGGACCGGATTCGGCCACCACAGCGAAATGTTCGCTGCCGGCGCGCAAGCCTTCGATTCCGACCTCACCATGCAGAGCATCAGAGTCGGGCTGAACTACCGGATCGGTGATACCGCCCAAGGCTCAAATTTCCTGGCCACCGGGCCCTCCGCGCTGGAAACCGATCGCTTCGCGTTCCATGGCCAGGCCACCTACCTCAACCAGTATAACCCGCCGTTCCGGGCTCCCTATAGCGGCCAGAACAGTTTGATCCCGAACATCGGCCGCGAGACCGACGATATTACCCTGTACGCAGGCATGCGGCTCTGGCAGGGCGCCGAAGCCTGGATCAATCCGGAGATCGATCAGGGTTTCGGATTGAGCTCGTCCGTTGGCGCGGCGGGATTCCCGAGCGGCGAGGCCTACAAGGTCGGCGCGGATTATCCCTATACGCGGCTGCATCGCGCGTTCTTCCGCCAGACGATCGATCTCGGCGGCGAAACCCAGAAAGTCGACGCCGGGCTCAACCAGTTTTCCGGGTCGCAGACTTCCGACCGGCTGGTGCTTACGGTCGGAAAAATCGGCGTCGTCGACATCTTCGACACCAACAAATACGCCCATGATCCCCGTAGCGATTTCATGAACTGGTCCATTGTCGACACCGGCACGTTCGATTACGCGGCGGACGCCTGGGGCTATACGGTCGGCGCCGCCGCGGAATGGTACCAGGGTCCGTGGACCCTGCGTGCCGGCCTGTTTGACCTTTCGACCGCCCCGAATGCGACGACGCTGGATTCGCAGTTCGGGCAATTCCAGTCGGTCGGCGAAATCGAGCGGCGATATTCGATCTGGGACCAACCCGGCAAAGTGGCGGTCACCGGATTTCTGACGCGGGGCCGGATGGGAAGCTTCCAGGACGCGATCCAGCTCGCCGCGCTGACGGGAAGCCCCGCCAACATCGCCGCCGTGCGGCAATACCAGAGCCGGGGCGGCATCAGCATGAACCTTGAGCAGCAGCTGATGCCCAATGTCGGCTTCTTCGCCCGCGCCGGGTTCGCGAATGGCAATATTGAACCTTACGAATTCACCGACATCGATCGCACCATCGCCGCCGGTCTTTCGATTTCCGGGAAGAAATGGGGACGCGACGACGACACGTTTGGCATTGCCGGTGTCGTCAACGGCATTTCCGGGGTGCACCAGGCGTTTCTCAATGCCGGCGGACTGGGAATTCTGGTCGGCGACGGACAACTGCCCAATCCCGGCACCGAGAAGATCCTTGAGACCTATTATAGTTTTCCGGTGCTCTGGTCGAAGTTCACGCTGGACTATCAGCTCATCGTCAATCCCGCTTACAATCGGGACCGCGGCCCCGTATCCGTTTTCGGCTTCCGGGTACATACCCAATATTGAAGCATTTTCGAGCGAAGCATGCCCCCGGACTTGATCTGCGGGTGGTAGCCGATCGCGTTAAAAAAAGCGCGTCAGACAAAAGACGGCAGGCCGTGCTGATTGGCAGCCGGCGAACGCACGCGCCCAAATTACGACTGGCATTCGCCTCCGACTTCTGAAATGAACTCCTGCCTTTCGCCTGCTTTTCCGGAACCCGCTACGCTTTCGCGTTCTCCGTCGACTATAAACCCATCACAAACCACGCCTATCAATAGGAGAATCGGGGACGGGTCTTGATCTTCTCAGGCCGACTGCCCCACGGGTTCGAGACAAGGCCGTAAGCATGACGCTTGACGATATTCTGACACCGAGATTGGGGCAGGCGCTGCGCCCGAACGTCTGGGACGCCGTTGCGCTGATTCTCGTGATGGGTGCGATGGTGTTGATCGTCTATGGCGGCGAGCAGACCGCGCTTCCCTTGTCCGCCCTCGACGCATCTCCGGTGTCGCTCGATCCGGCCAATTTGCCGGTCTATGCGTTGCGAACGACCATGCGGATGCTGCTCGCCATCGTCTGTTCGATCATTTTCACCTTCATCTATGCCGCCCTTGCGGCCAAGAGCCGGCGCGCCGAGATGGTGCTGATCCCGCTGCTCGATATCCTGCAATCGGTGCCGATCCTCGGTTTTCTGACCTTCACCGTGGTTTTCTTCCTGAACCTGTTTCCCGGCCGGGTGTTTGGCGCCGAACTCGCCTGCGTGTTCGCGATCTTCACCAGCCAGGCCTGGAACATGACCTTCAGCATGTATCAGTCGATCCGCGGCGTGCCGAAGGACCTGGAAGAAGCTTCACTGAGTTTTCACCTCAGCGGATGGCAACGATTCTGGCGGCTCGACGTGCCTTTCGCCATGCCGGGCCTGATCTGGAACACCATGATGTCGATGTCCGGCGGCTGGTTCTTCGTGGTGGCGTCGGAAGCAATCACGGTCGGCAATACAACGGTCACGCTGCCCGGCATCGGCTCCTACGTTGCTCTTGGCATCGAGAGGCAGAACCTGCCCGCGATCGGCTACGCCATCCTGACGATGCTGCTGGTCATCATTGCCTACGACCAGCTGCTGTTTCGCCCGGTGGTGGCCTGGGCCGACAAGTTCCGATTCGAGCAGACCGCCTCGGCAACCGCACCGACATCGTGGATGCTCGATCTGTTCCGCCGTACGCGGGCCTTGCAGGCGCTGACCTATCCGTTTGCCGCCTTGAACAAGGCCTTTTCGAACCTGCATCTGGCGATCCCGGGCAACTCAAAGGTACCCGTCAGACCCGGCCCACCGTCACGCGCGGTCGACGCCGTGTGGCTCGCACTGATCCTCACAAGCACGGGATACGCCGCCTGGAGGGCTTATCAATATCTCTCGGCAACATTGAGCCCGTCGGACGTCCTCGCGGCTGCGGGATATGGCTTCATCACGCTGGCGCGCGTCATCGTGCTGATTGCGCTGGCGACCCTGATATGGGTGCCGATCGGCGTCTGGATCGGGCTTCGGCCAAAGCTCGCCGAGCGCATCCAGCCGCTTGCGCAATTTCTGGCCGCGTTCCCCGCGAACCTCGCCTTTCCAGTGTTCGTGGTGATCATCGTGCACTACAGCCTGGATCCGAATATCTGGCTCAGCCCGCTGATGATCCTGGGAACCCAGTGGTACATCCTGTTCAACGTCATCGCTGGCGCCAGTGCGTTTCCGACCGATCTGCGCGAGGCCGCCGGCAGCTTCCACCTCAGGGGCTGGCGGTGGTGGATCAAGGTCATCCTGCCCGGCATATTTCCCTATTATATCACCGGCGCCATCACCGCCTCCGGCGGCTCGTGGAATGCCTCCATCGTGGCGGAAGTGGCGAGCTGGGGCGAAACCCACCTGACGGCCAGCGGGCTTGGCGCCTATATAGCAAAGGCGACGGAAGCCGGCGATTTCCCCCGGGTCGTGCTCGGCATCGCCGTCATGTGCATATTGGTGACGCTCTTCAACCGGCTGCTCTGGAGGCCGCTCTACGCCTTCGGAGAGCGACGTCTCCGCCTCGGCTGATTCTCTTCTCTTTGTTCAAGCATGATCTTTTCGGAAAACCGGCTCCCGCTTTGCGCTAACGCGACCCTCCGGGTCCGGATCATGCTCTAAGGAAAACCCATGCTCGAACTCACCAAACAGACCAACCTGCTCGATATCCGCAGCGTCTGCCGGTCGTTTCCGAAAGGCAGCGGCGAGGAACTTCTGGTCCTCGAAAAGGTCGACCTGACGATCCATTCGGGCGAAATCGTCGGTCTGCTGGGCCGGTCCGGATCGGGCAAGTCGACATTGCTCCGCATTATCGCCGGCCTGATCGCGCCGTCCTCAGGGGATGCCAAATGCCGTGGCGAGACCATCGTGGGACCGCCGAACGGCGTCTCCATGGTGTTTCAATCCTTCGCATTGTTTCCATGGCTGACGGTCCTGCAGAACGTCGAACTGGGCCTGGAAGCGCTGGGCGTCGAGAGCACCGAGCGCCGCACGCGGGCGCTCGCGGCCATCGATCTGATCGGTCTCGACGGATTTGAATCCGCCTACCCCAAGGAATTGTCAGGCGGCATGCGCCAGCGCGTCGGGTTCGCGCGTGCACTCGTTGTCCATCCGGACCTGCTCTTGATGGATGAGCCGTTTTCCGCCCTCGACGTGCTGACCGCCGAGACCTTGCGTACCGACCTGATCGATCTGTGGATCGAGGGCCGGCTGCCGATCAAGTCGGTGCTGATGGTGACGCACAACATCGAGGAGGCAGTCCTGATGTGCGACCGCATCCTGGTCTTTTCGTCCAATCCCGGCCGCGTTGCCGCCGAGATCAAGATCGACCTTCCGCACCCGCGCAATCGTCTCGATCCGACCTTCCGGCAGCTCGTCGACAGCATCTATGCCCGCATGACGCAGCGCGCGGAGGTCAGGACGCCGGCGATCGAGGGCATCCAGGGCACCGGCGTCGGCATGATCCTCCACCACGTTTCGTCCAACGTGCTTTCGGGCCTGATCGAGACCCTGGCGGGGCCGCCCTATAACGGGCACGCCGACCTGCCCGTTCTCGCGGGCCACCTGCAGCTCGAAGCCGACGAGATCTTTCATCTCGGCGAATCCCTCCAATTGCTGAGGTTCGCCCAATTGAGCGAAGGCGATCTGATGCTGACGGATGCCGGCAAGCGCTTCGCGAACCTCGAAACCGATGCGCGCAAGCGGCTATTCGCCGAGCATCTCATGAACTATGTCCCGGTGATGGGTCTGATCCGCCGGGTGCTCGACGAGCGGCCGTCACATACCGCCCCCGAAGCGCGCTTCCGCAACGAACTTGAGGACTATATGGCGGAAGATCAGGCGGATGAGACGCTTAAAACCATCGTGTCGTGGGCTCGCTATGCCGAGCTGTTTGCCTACGACGAACAGTCGGAAACCTTCAGTCTCGAAAATCCGCATTAGTCCCCGGCGAAGGCGCCAGCAGCGGCGGGGTGAAACTTCTGGTATCGCACTGTGGTCTTATAATCCCAGCCGGACGGATCATATGCTGTATTTCGTCATTAAATGCGTGTTGTCGGGCATCATCATCGCGGCGGTATCGGAAATTGCAAAGCGCAGCCCAACGCTCGGGGCGCTGATCGTCTCGTTGCCCCTGGTGTCCCTGCTCGGAATTCTCTGGCTTTGGCGTGACACCGGGAACATCGAACGGATCGCCAGTCACGCGGAATTGACGTTCTGGTATGTCCTGCCGTCGCTGCCGATGTTCCTGGCGCTACCCGCCATGCTTCGTGCCGGTGTCGGATTCTGGCCAGGTATGGCGGCAAGCTGCATCCTGACCGTAGTGCTCTATTTCATCACCGCCTGGATTCTCTCCAGGTTCGGCATCAATCTTTGACGCAAATATCGTAACGGCCTTGCCTCACCCCGCCGCCGCGAATGTATCCGCACGCGCCATGGCCCAGGCCTCGCGGAAGCGCGGATCGCTGGTGCCGTCGATCAGTTCACCCGGGCGAAGCGCCGGATAGAGCTTCGCGAACGTCTTGACCTCGGTCGTGGACGTCCGCTGCGAGAAATGGATCGGCCGCAATTCCTGCGGATGTTCCAGCCCCGCGGCGGCGAGCAGTTCCGCCAATGCGTGCAGGGTGGCGTGATGATAATTGTAAACCCGCTCGATCTTGTGCGGCACCACCAGGGCGCGATTGCGCGACGGGTCCTGCGTGGTCACGCCGGTCGGACATCGATCGGTATGGCAGCTCAGCGACTGGATGCAACCTAGCGCGAACATGAAACCTCTCGCCGAATTGCACCAGTCGGCGCCGATCGCCATCGCGCGCGCCATGTCGAAGGCGGTCGCGATCTTTCCGGCAGCGCCGATGCGGATGCGGTCGCGGGCATTGATGCCGACCAGCGCATTGTGAACGAAATTGACGCCCTCGCGCATCGGCATGCCCATATGGTCCATGAACTCGAGCGGGGCTGCACCGGTGCCGCCTTCATTACCATCGACCACGATGAAGTCGGGATAGATTCCGGTCTGGAGCATCGCCTTGCAGATCGCCAGGAATTCCCAGGGATGGCCGACGCACAGCTTGAATCCGGCCGGTTTGCCGCCGGACAGCCGGCGCATCTCGCCGATAAAGGTCATCATCTCCAGCGGCGTCGAAAATGCCCGGTGATAGGCCGGCGAGATACAGTCCTCGCCCATCGCGACGCCTCTGATTTTCGATATCTCTTCGGAAACCTTGGCCGCCGGCAACACGCCGCCATGGCCGGGCTTGGCGCCCTGGCTGACCTTGAGTTCGACCATCTTGATCTGATCGTCGGTGGCGACCCGGGCGAACTCCTCCGGATTGAAGCTGCCGTCGCGATTGCGGCAACCGAAATATCCGGAACCGATTTCCCAGATGATGTCGCCGCCCATTTCGCGATGATAGGGGCTGACGCCGCCTTCGCCGGTGTCATGCGCAAAGCCACCCTTCTTCGCACCGGCGTTCAGCGCGCGCACCGCGTTCGGACTGAGCGCGCCAAAACTCATGGCCGAGATATTGAAGACCGATGCCGAATACGGCTTCTTGCAGTCCGGTCCGCCGATGGCGATTCGAAATTTTTCCTGGGCACGAACCTTCGGCGCCACCGAATGGTGAATCCATTCATAGCCTTCACGATAGACATCTTCCTGGGTTCCGAACGGCCGCTTGTCGAGCGCCATCTTCGCGCGCTGATAGACCACCGCGCGGGTATCGCGGGAAAACGGCATGCCGTCCTTCTCGCTCTCGAAGAAATACTGCCGCATCTCCGGCCTGATCTCTTCCAGCAGGAACCGCAGGTGCGCCGAGATCGGATAATTGCGCAGGACCGCGTGGCTCTTCTGCATGAGATCGCGAATGCCAAGCAAGGTGAGCGCACCGAAAATCAGGAGCGGCACGAGCACGATATCGAACACCTTGTGATCGACGATTCCGAGGCCGAGAAGCAATGCCGTCACGACGGCGCAAATCGTGAGAACGATGAAGCGTGGCGAGAACGGAAGCATCAGCGTTTCCATGGGGACTCCTCGGGCGGATTCCGCGATATTGTTCCTTATCGTCTCAGCCTAACACATAGATCTGAACAACCGGTACACGATACCGTCGGCAGAGATCACAGACAGGACAACTGGCGGCGACGAGGCTACCGGGGCATCCGGCGGAGAATCAATTCGTCCGGTGGCTGGATATATTGCCGCGACATGAGCCTTTCGCAGCGCACCGTAATTCGATCTGATCTGCCTCATCAGATGGACTCTGGCGCCATTCCGAATTCCAGACACCTTATTATTATTTTAGTCCTGCGAGATCTTCGCGACCGCCGCGCGCTGAGAAAGAGGCGTCAAGCGGCTTGTTCAGTGGCTGCGCGGTCGCATCCCGCCGGGGACCCCGCATTTCTCCAGGCCGTTTTGCGCCAGCCATGCCAGGTGCTTCTGATCGCGCGCTCGATACGATCGGACGTTCGCGAAAAATTGTAGGGCGATCCCACCAGCGGACACAATGACGGCACGCGACGTAAGTCCTGCCGGATGCGGCAGGGCAGATGTTCGTCGATCAGCTTCTGGATCCCGTCGCGCGGAATCAGGAAATCCCGACGCGCCCGGGAACGGCGGCTCTTACCGCTCCACGAACGCCTTCTCGATCACGAAATGACCGGGCTCGCTGTGGCTGCCTTCGGCAAAGCCGCGGGCCTCGAGCATCTGGCGCAACTCTTCCAGCATGGCCGGGCTGCCGCACATCATGATCCGGTCGTCGGCGATATCCAGCGGCGGCTGGCCGATATCGTTGAACAGCTGTTCCGAGGTGATCAGATCGGTAATGCGGCCGCGGTTGCGGAACGGCTCACGGGTCACGGTCGGATAATAGACGAGCTTCTCGGCGAGCAGCGGCCCGAACAATTCGTCGTCCCGCAACTTCGCCACCAGCTCTTCGCCGTAGGCCAGCTCGGAGACCTGCCGGCAACCATGCACGAGAACGATGCTCTCGAACTTCTCATAAACTTCGGGATCCTTGATCAGGCTTGCAAATGGAGCAAGTCCGGTGCCGGTCGAGAGCAGCAGCAGGCGTTTGCCCGGGAATAGATTGTCGGCAATCAACGTGCCCGTCGCCTTGCGGCCGACCAGGATGGTATCGCCTTCCTTGATCTTTTGCAGCCGTGAAGTCAGCGGCCCGTCGGCCACCTTGATCGAGAAAAACTCAAGCGCTTCTTCGTGATTGGCGCTAGCCATCGAGTAGGCGCGCAGCAGGGGACGACCGTCGACCTCGAGCCCGATCATCGCGAATTGCCCGTTCTGGAACCGGAAGCCGGTATCGCGGGTGGCGGTGAAGCTGAAAAGCGTATCGGTCCAGTGCCGGACAGAAAGAACCTTCTCTCGATAGAACGCGCTCATGTGATTCTATTTTCCGATTGGCGAGCCGCAGAACGAACGAATTTGTTCCGCCCCAAAGCGAGACGAAAAAGCCCTGCAACGATTGAGCATTTGTGCTTCACCTACCCCAATATCGGAGATAGTCAACAAGCCCTGATGAGCCGCCGACGGCTCAAAATCGCCGGGCGATCGGGATGGCTAAGCGTCCGTTACGAACCTTCTCCGCCGACGTGGCTGCACGCAATTAACTTGCCGAAATTCGCGCCAATCCAGCAGTAAATTGCCGTGCGAGATCGAAAAATCCGTTAGAGATAAAACATCATAAAACCGGAATGCCAGACCGCCGGATAATGCATGCAGGATTTGAGCGAATTTCGAGCGGGAAAGCCCGCCTTCTATCCGGACCAGACGGTCTACGCGGAATATGCCTGCGCCGCCTTCGGGCTTCGGTTTCAGGATATCGACGGCGGAACAGGACTGGTCTTCAGCGTTGCGTCGAAGTCCGGGAGCATTCATTTCGGCGCCGGGCGATGCTCGTGGTATCCGCAAAACAATTCCACTGCCGCGACACTCGCATCCGACAAATATTTCACCAGCAGGATCCTTGAAGGCGCCGGTATTGCGACGCCGGGCGGTGACTATTTCTTCCTGCATGATCGACATCGCGCGCATCGTCCTGCGGGGCACGAGCGCGCAGACGTATTCGCGCATTTCAGGGGACTGGATGCGAGAGCATTCATCAAGCCGTTGCAGGGATCGCGCGGCGATTTCGCCCAAGTCGTTCACGGCGAGGCGGCGCTCGAGCGATACCTCCTTGCCGTTTCGCAGCACTATGACGCGGTATTGATCCAGCCGATCGTTGCGGGCCCCGAGTACCGGATTTTCCTGCTCGACGACGAGATCGCCTATTCGGTCAGAAAATATCCGCCCTTTGTGCTCGGCGACGGCGTCCGTTCCGTCCGCGACCTCCTGATCGCGCATAACGCGGCTTTGCCCCCTCGCGGCCTCTCACCAAGCCCGGCTGCAGCAATCCCCGAACCCTCGCTCGATATCATTCTGCCCGCAGGCGAACGTTGGGAGATTCCGGGGCGAATGAACCTGAGTGCCGGGGGGCGCATGGTATTCGAGGCCCCGCGCTCCGGGGCGGCGTTCACGGTGGCAAGGAAGGCGACCCGGGCGCTTGGCCTGCGCGTCGCCGCTGTCGACATGTTTACGGATATCGGCGGAGATCCGGATGCCATCCGGGTCATCGAAGTGAATTCCAATCCATCGATCCGGCTATTGGAAGATTCGAATCGGGGCGACCTGATCCTGAAAATCTGGCGCCACACATTTTCCGCGGTGGGGCTATTGGATGTTTGATCTGCCGAAATACGGCAAAGGTGTTTGTCTGGCTCGGATGGCGGAGCTGCTCGATCTCCTCGCCGTCGACCGCGCCAGACTACGGCGCATTGCGGTCGTCGTAACGGGATCCAACGGCAAGGGTTCCACCGCCGCGTTCTGCGCCAACATCGCGCGGGCTTACGGCTTGCGCGCGGGATTGTTCACCTCGCCGCATTTGTTTCGCGTCAACGAACGCTTTCAGATCGATGGCGTGCCCGTTGGCGACGATGATCTGGCGCGGCTCGTTGCGCGGATCAAAACCGCCATCGCCGAAGTTTCGAAACGCAGCGGAGAACAGTTCGGCGCTTTCGAAGCCATGTTCGCGTTGGCCTGTCTTTACTTCGAGGAAAGCGAGTGCGAATTCGCGGTGCTCGAGGCCGGCATCGGCGGTCGCTACGATCCGGTTCGCCTGGCGGGCAGTCCCGTGACCTCAGTGACCTCGGTCGATTATGAACACGTGGAGCTGCTCGGCAATTCGCTGCCCTTGATCGTTTCCGACAAGAGCGACGCCTGCGCCTCTGGCGGCACCATCATCTATGGCGAGAATTGCCGGAGCTTGAGGCCGCATATTATTGAATATAACCGCAATCGCGGGATCACGAGCCTGTTCGTCCGCGACGAGATCGGGGTCAACGGCGAAACCACCTCGGCGTCGGTGCAGCGGTTCGATTTCGGATTCAGGGATTACGATTTCCGTTCTCTCGAACCTGCGCTATTGGGCGCATTCCAGCTCAACAATGCCGCGATCGCGATCACGCTGTTCCTGCTCTGGCTGGAACAGGCGCGGCCTCACGAGCCTTCCGCCCGAGCCGAGGCGGCTGCGAGATCGGGCCTCCGCGACACGCGCTGGCCCGGCCGCCTCGAAACCGTCGGCCGGAGCCCGTTGACGGTCATCGATGTCGGTCATACGCCCGACGGCATCAGGCAATCGCTCGCAAGCCTCAAGGAAGCTTACGGCACGCAAGGCTGGATTCTCGTGGTCGGCGTTTCCTTCGACAAGAAAGCCGACGAGATCGTTGGCGCGCTGGCGCCCTCGTTCGACACGATCATATGCACCACGGCGCACCACAAGGGCGGGGATGCGGCGGCCATCGCCGCGTCCGCGCGGAAGGTCAATCCGCGGGCAGAGGTCCAGATCGCCTCAACGGTCGAGGATGCTTTCAGCGTCAGCCAGACACTCGCCGCATCGCTGAACCGGAAAATTTACGTGGCCGGAGGGTTATTCACCGCGATCGAATTCGCCGCTGTCGCCCGCGGCATGCGCCCAAGCGACCTGGATTTTTTCTGAGGTTGCAACCGGCCTGGATCCTGGCCCGTTAACGGCGCGTTAACCATGACCGACCGATGTTTCCTCAAATCAGGGAGCCTCCCATGACCGATATATCGTCCGTGACATCGTCGGCCACAGCCTTCGTCGCAAGGCAGGCGGCCGACCTGAACAAGGCCGCGAGCGCGGCAACGACAAGTTTCGCAAGCACCCTGTCCAAGGTGCAGAATGCCGTCGGCCTCGGACCCAGAACGGGCTTCACCGCCGGCCCCACTTACGAGGCCAATACACTGGCCGGTCAAACCAAGGCGGCTTTCGACAACGCTCTCAGCGCGACCAAATCCGCGCTCCACATCAAGCCTTAGGAACTCCCTTGAAGCACCGGCTCTGATCTCGCCGAAAGCGATCAGTTGCTCACTCCCTCCGAGTCGTCGAGCGCCTTGAAGGCGTCCTCGAGCTGCGGCGAGATCGCGACGTTGAGCTTCTCGCCGGTCGGCAGGCGGGAGACAAACCATTTGTTGTAGAGCGGAACCAGATCGTGGTTGGTGCCGAGCTTGCGGAAGGTCCGTTCCACCACCGCGGCCAGTTGCGGCTCTCCCTTGCGGAACATGATGCCGTAGGGATCATATGACAGATAGTCGCCGGTGACGCGAAACCTGTCCTGCGACTTGTGTCGCGCGATCAGGCCATACAACAGGATATCATCGGTCGCGAACGCATCGACCTTGCCGTCCACGAGCAACTGATAGGATTGTTCGTGATCGGGCGACGCCACGATGTTGAGGCCGAGCGCGAACTTTCTGTCGACCGCATGCATGGCCTGCTCGTTGGTGGTGCCCTTGGTGACGACGACGGTCTTGCCCTGCAGGTCTTTCGGTGCCGAAATCGGTGAATCCTTCGGCACCATCACCTTGGTGCCGGCGACGAACATCAGCGGAGAGAATGCCACCTGCTTCGCGCGTTCGGCGTTGGCCGTGGTCGATCCGCATTCGAGGTCGATCTTGCCTTGCACCACCGCCGGGATACGGTCGTCCGAGGTGACCTTGACGTATTCTATTCTGAGGTTGGAGTCGTCGACCTCGACACCGATCTCGTCGACAATCGCTTCGCAGAGTTCAAGGCTATAGCCGATCGGCCGGTTGGCCTGATCGAGGAACGAGAACGGCGGCGAGCTCTCGCGATAGCCGAGATGCACGGCATGCCTGCTCTTGATGCCGGCGAGCGTCGGGCTAAGCCCTTCGCCGCCACCGGTCTGGGCGCCGGCTCCTGTCGCCAGCAGGCACATTGCCAGCAGCAGCCCACAGGCCCGGATCGATTTCCCCGCGCTTTGGCGCATATACCGCCCCCGTCAATGACCGGCCATGGCAGGGATTTCGCCGGGGATCATATCCGGCGGCACGATATCGTCGGGACCGAGCGCGTGTTCGGGTGCGAGTTCGCCTTCCCACTTCGCCACCACGGCGGTAGCGAGCGAGTTGCCGATCACATTGGTGGCGCTGCGTCCCATGTCCAGGAAAGTGTCGATACCCATGATCATCAACAGGCCGGCCTCGGGGATGCCGAACTGGCTCAGCGTCGAGGCAATCACCACGAGTGAGGCGCGGGGAACGCCCGCGACGCCCTTCGAGGTGATCATCAGCGTCGCCAGCATCGCAAGCTGGGTGCCGAGCGACATATCGATCTTGTAGGTCTGCGCGATGAAGATGCTGGCAAATGTGCAGTACATCATCGTACCGTCGAGGTTGAACGAATAGCCGAGCGGCAGCACGAAGCTCGAGATCCGTGACGAGGCGCCGAAGCGGTTGAGGCCCTCGAGCGTCTTGGGATAGGCGGCTTCCGAACTCGCCGTCGAGAACGCGATCATCAGGGGTTCGCGGATCAGCCGCAGCAGATGCCCGTATCGGGGGCCGATGGCCACGAAGCCGACCACGACAAGGATGCCCCACAGGATCAAGAGCGAGAGATAGAAGCCGCCCATGAAGACGATCAGCTTCCACAATACGGCGAGGCCGTTCTTCGACACGGTCGCCATGATCGCCGCCCACACCGCGAGCGGCGCGAACAACATGACATAGCCCGTGACCTTCAGCATGATGTGACCGAGGTCGTCGATCAACGCCACCATTTGCCTGGAACGCTCCGGCATCGCGCCCAGCGCCACCGAGAAGAACACCGCGAAAACCACGATCTGCAGGATCTCGTTCTGCGCCATCGCGTCCGCGATCGAGGTCGGAATCAGATGCGTCAGGAACTTCTCGATCGAGAACGCCGACACTGGCAGGCCCGTCGATTGCGCCTTGTCCGGCAGGGTACCCGGGAAATTGTCGCCCGGCTGCAGCAGGTTGACCATCACCAGGCCGAGCAGCAGGGAGACAAACGAGGCGCTGACAAACCAGCCCATGGTCTTGGCGAAGATCCGTCCGAGTTTGGATCCGCTTCCCATGTGGGCGATGCCGCCGACCAGAGTCGCGAATACCAGTGGCGCGATGATCATCTTGATCAGGCGCAGGAACAGCATCGCGATCAGGTTTACGCTTGAAGCGATATCGGCCCGGCTGTCGGGCAGATAATTGAAGACCAACGTCCCCATCACGATGCCAAGGACCATCGCGATCAGGATGTACTGCGTAAACCTGTTCGACATCTCTTACCCCCGTATCTACCCCCGCAAATTCCCGGCGACACCGAGTTTGGCAGATTTCAGAGCCGACGCAACACGCTTCAACCACAGGTCGGCTTGCCACAATGTTTCGATTGTGAAAGTCGCGCTCGCCGATTAGCGTCGCATGCAACACACCAAGCCCGGCTGCGCATTTCTTGCGCGCCGGCTGCATCAAGAACAGCCAATCGACGGGAGGGGAATACCATGAGTGACGGTGTCAATCGCCAGATCCTGCTGATTGAAAAGCCGACCGGAAAACTTGGGCCCGAGCATTTCCAAATGTCGGAGGGCACGATCCCGCAGCCGCGCGACGGCGAGGCTCTGCTGCGGGTGCGCTATATTTCGCTCGATGCCGCCAACCGGGCATGGATGCACGGGGCGACCTATCGCGCGGCGGTCGAGGCCAACACGGTGATGGCCGGCGGCGGCATCGCCGAAGTCGTGTCTTCAATGGCGCCGGGGCTCGCACCCGGCGACATCGTGTTCGGCGATACCGGCTGGCAGGATTACGCGGCGGTGCCGGCAACGCATCTGACCAGGATGCCGAAGATCGAGCCGATGACCTATTTGCTCAGCGTCTACGGCATCGCCGGCCTCACCGCCTATTTCGGCCTGCTCGATATCGGCAAGCCGAAGGGCGGCGAGACCGTGGTGGTCTCCGCTGCCGCCGGCTCGGTGGGCTCGATCGTCGGTCAGATCGCCAAGATCAAGGGCTGCCGCGTCGTCGGCATCGCCGGCGGCGGGGACAAGTGTCATTGGCTGACGTCGGAACTCGGCTTCGATGCCGCCGTGGATTACAAGGCCGGGGCGCTGTTCAAGGCGCTCCAGGCCGCGGCGCCCAACGGCATCGACGTCTATTTCGACAATGTCGGCGGCGGAATTCTCGAAGCCTGCCTGGCGCAGATGAACAATCACGGCCGCATCGCCTGCTGTGGCGCGATCTCGCAATATGACGGCGCACCGGCAGCCACCGGGCCACGCGGCGTGCCCGGCCTGATCGTGATCAAGCGTCTGACCATGCAGGGTTTCATCGTCACGGATTTCATGGACCGGCGTGGCGAAGCCCTGCGCGACCTGCAATCCTGGGTCGGTGCCGGCAAACTCAAGGTGCAGGAGGACGTCATCGACGGGCTGGAGAACACGCCGAAGGCGCTGATCGGACTGCTCGCCGGCGATAACCGCGGCAAGCGGATGGTCAGGGTGTGACGGCCGGCTCCCGAAATAGATTTCTCTGGTGCGGTCGCCATGCACGGATTATTCTCCGCGCAGTTCGTCAGTATACTGTCGATTAGGGGAGGATCGTCGTGCGCATCGCCGTCATCGGCGGAGGCCCCGGAGGCCTCTATTTCAGCTACCTCTGGAAAAAGCGCCACCCGGACGCTCATATCGACCTGTTCGAACAGAACGCCGCCGGCGCCACCTGGGGATTCGGCGTGGTGTTCTCCGAGCAGGCGCTCGAATTCCTGCGCGCCGACGACCCCGACACGGTCGATGCGATCACGCCAAGGATGGAGAGCTGGAAGAACATCACGCTCAATTTGCGCGAAGAAAGCGTCGAGATCGATGGCGTCGGATTTTCCTCGATCGGCCGGCTCGAGTTGCTCGGCATCCTGCAGGCGCGCGCCGCTTCGGTCGGGGTGACACCGCGTTACGACACCCAGGTCGCTTCCGTCGACCAATTGGCCGGATACGATCTGATTGTCGCGGCCGACGGCCTGAATTCACTGGTTCGCCGCACCTTCGAAGGCGATTTCGGCACCTCGCTGTCCTATTCGGCCAACAAATTCGCCTGGTACGGCACGACAAAGCGGTTCGAGACGCTGTCGCAAACGTTTGTGAAAACCGATCTCGGCACGTTCAACGCCCATCACTACCGATATTCGCCTGACATGAGCACGTTCCTGGTCGAATGCGATTTGCCGACCTGGCAACGTTGCGGCTTCGCCGACAAGACAATCGATCAATCCAGGACCATTTGCGAGCGGGTGTTCGCCGCCACCCTCGAGGGCCACCCGCTGGTGTCGAACAAGTCGGTGTGGCGCAATTTTCCCTGGATCTGGAACGAGCGCTGGTCATTCAAGAATATGGTGCTGATCGGCGACGCCCTGCACTCGGCGCATTTCTCGATTGGGTCGGGAACGCGGCTCGCGATCGAAGATGCGATCGCGCTGACCAAGGCGCTGGAGGCGGAGCAGGACTTGGCAACAGCCCTTGGCCGCTACCAGAGCGAACGCCAGCCGGTCGTGAAAAAACTGGTGACGGCGGCGCGCACCAGCGCCGACTGGTACGCGAGATTCCCGGAACATATGAAGCTCGGCCTGATGGATTTCGCCTATAGCTACGTCACCCGTTCGGGACGGATCGACGATGCGCGCCTGCGCGCGATGTCGCCCGCCTTCATGGCTCGCTATGAGGCGTCGCGGCAACTTTCGGCACGCGGGAGCAAGGCATGACGTCACCTCAATCGCTTGAGATCGTCGATCAGGTTCCTTCCGACAGCCCAGGCGCGCGCGAGATCGGCTTTGCGATTCCGCAGACCTATAACGCGAGCCGGATCCTCTTTGACAATCTCGGCAGAGGCCGGGGCGACCGGCTGGCGCTCACGGGCCCGCTGGGCACCCGCAGCTATTCAGAGCTTTGCGCTGAGGCATCGCGCTGGGGCCACGGCTTTCTTTCGCTCGGGCTGAAGCGCGGCGACCGCATCCTGATGTTTCTGGACGATACCCCGGCCTATCCCGCCGCATTCTTCGGCGCGGTTCGTGCCGGCTTCGTGCCGCTCCTGATCAACACCCTGACGCCACCCGACCTGCTGCAGTTTTATCTGTCGGATTCCGCCGCCACCGTGGCCGTTGCCGATGCCGGGTTTTGCGGGCGCTTCGATGCCGTGGCCTGCCAGGACACGCAATTGCGCACGCTGATCGTGGTCAATGGCAACGCCGGCGATCACAAGGGTGACGCCGGCGATCACGCCGTCGCGAATACGTTGATCGCGGAACAGTGGCTGCCGGTATTTGCGGCCGACCTTGCCGAGGCCGCCACAGATCGCAACGAGATGGCGTTCTGGATGTATTCATCGGGCTCGACCGGCCGGCCCAAGGGCATCGTTCATCTGCAGCACGACATGGCCTATAGCGATCTGGCCTTCGCGCAGGAAATCCTGAAGCTTCGGCCCGACGACATCTGCTTCTCCGTACCGAAGATGTTCTTCGCCTACGGCTTCGGCAATTCCATCACGTTTCCGTTCTCGGTGGGCGCTGCAACCCTGCTACTGCCGGGCCAGCCGAAACCCCAGGCGATTTTCGATGCGATCGGGCGCTATCGTCCCAGCGTCTTCTTCGGCTTGCCGACGCTCTATACGTCGCTGACAAAGGCCGAGGGCGCGGAGGCTGCCGATTTTTCCTCGCTGCGCATGGCGCTATCCGCCGCGGAAGTGCTTTCCGCCGACGTCTTCAATGGCTGGAAGGCGCTGACCGGTCTTGAGATCATCGAGGGGCTAGGCTCGACCGAAGTGCTGCACATCTATTTGTGCAACCGGCCGGAGCAGAAAAAACTCGGCGCCGCCGGGCTTCGCGTGCCCGGCTATGAAATCGCCTTGAAAGGCAGCGACGGCCGCGAGGTCGGCGACAACGAGGAAGGCATTCTGTGGGTGCGCGGCGATTCCAACACGCCACTGTACTGGAACCGGCCGGACAAATCCGCCGAGACCATCCGCGAGGGCGGCTGGATCTACACCGGCGACCGCTTTGTGCGGGATTCCGACGGCTTTTATTTCTTCCGCGGCCGCGCCGACGACCTGATCAAGATCTCCGGCCAATGGGTCTATCCGCTCGAGGTCGAGCTTTGCCTCGCCGAGCATCCCGACGTGCGCGAGTGTGCGGTGTTGGCGGCCGAACTGCCGGACCGGCGGATGACGCTGAAGGCGGTCGTCGTCATGAACAGCCGCACGTTCGACGAGCGCGATACGACCAGGATGCTGCAGGATTTCGTGAAGGCAAAACTATTGCCTTACAAATATCCGCGCGAGGTGAAATTCGTCGATGAATTGCCCAAGACCGGAACGGGCAAGATCGACCGGCAGGCGCTGTTGCGGGTTTAGGGTTCACGCTTCGGCAAACTCGATGTCGTCCCCGCGCACGCGGGGATCCATAACCACCAATGTTTGTTATTGGACTCGCTGTGACGTTGGCGTCGCGCAACGCAAGCAGCCGTGGTTATAGGTCCCGGCTCGCGCGGAGCCTGTCATCGGGCGCGCATTCGCGCGACCCGTTGGCTTGGCCGGGACGACACCGGAGTTTTGAATCTCAGCCCTGTAGCCCCGTCCCGCCATAAAGCCAGGCGAGGTCCTTGTAGTAATCCTCCGACGTCTTCGCGCTCATGATGGCGTTGCGCAGGCGTGCGTGTTCGCCGGCGGGGTGGTAGATGTGCTCGCCGATGGCGCGGGAGAGCAGTTGAACGCGCGCGGTGCGCGGGAAGCGCTGCGCGCGGTATTTCTCCAGCGCGCTCGCGTGATCTCCGGGATGGCCGCCCAGCATGTGCGACAGGCACACCGCGTCTTCCATCGCCTGGCAGGCGCCTTGCGCGAAATATTGCAGCATCGGGTGGGCGGCGTCGCCGAGCAAGGCGACACGGCCGTCGATCCAGCGCTCGGTCGGATCGCGATCGCACAACACCCACAGTTTCCAGTTCTTGCCGTGGCGGATGATGTTCTGCGCGCGCTGGTGGATATGGGCAAAGCCCTTCATGACTTCTTCTTCGGAAACCGGCTTGCCCGCCACCGGCTCCGGCGCGTCGTTATGATAGGTGACGACGAGATTGAACACCTTCCAGCCCGACAGCGGATAATGCACGAGGTGGCATTTCGGGCCGGCCCACAACGTGGCCGCGTTCCAGCGCAGATCCTCCGGCATCTCCTCGGTCGGGATCACCGAGCGATAGGTGGTGTGGCCGGAGACCCGTGGCGGGCCGTCGGCTGTGACTTGCTTGCGAATATTCGACCACAGCCCGTCGGCGCCGATCAGCAACGAGCCGGTGACACGATCGCCGGAGGCCAATCGCGCGGTGACCGAAGATCCATCCTGATCGTAGCCCGTGACCTCGGAACTCACGCGCAGGTCGATCAAATCGTTTTCCCGGCAGGCCTTCAGGAATACGCCGTGGAGATCGCCGCGATGCACCACAGCGTAAGGGTTACCGAAGCGCGAGCGGAAGGCATCGCCGAGATCGACGTGGCAGATCTCCTCGGCGGTGAGCGCATCCATCAGCCGCATTTGATCGACATAGACCGCCATGGCGCGCGCGGCCTCGCCGACGCCGAGATAATCGAAGGCATGGAAGGCGTTGGGCCCGAGCTGGATGCCGGCGCCGATCTCGCCGAGCGCCGAGGCTTTTTCGAGCAGGATGGAGCGAATGCCCTTTTGCGCCAGCCCCAGCGCCGCCGCGAGGCCGCCGATGCCGCCGCCCGCGATCAGTACCGGCCGTTCACCCGTCGCCATCAGCCTGCCTTTCCGAGATGTTCGAGCGCGTCTTCGGCGCGCAACGGCACCCGCGACGCCTCGTTGTTGAGATCGACCAGTTGCGCCAGAAGCACCAGCAGGGTCTTGCGGTCGGCCGGCTTCAGCGGCTCCAGCATCCGCGCCTGCGCGCGATCGACCGATGGCATGATATCGCGCAGCACGCTCGCGCCAGCCCTGGTCAGGTGCAGCAACTTGACCCGTTTGTCCTCACGCGACGGCTTTCGCTCGATATGGCCCTTGGCCTCCAGCCGTTCGATCACGCTGCCCAGCGTCGAGCGGTCGAAGGCGATCACGGCGGAGAGCCGCGTCGCGTCGATGCCGGGATGGGTCCGGATCGCGATCAGCGCGGCATATTGCACTGGCGTCAGGTCGAAGGCCTTGCACTCTTCCATGAAAATCGCGACCGCGATCTGCTGCATCCGGCGAAACAAATAGCCCGGCGCGGTGTAGACCGCGTCCATCGTGACAGTGGCTGGCTTACTCGGCATCGGGTTGTCGCTCCGGCGCGGCGTCGGCGAACGCCTTGAGTTCCTTCGCGGCCGCCTCCGCCCCGAGCAGGCGGGGAAAGGCGGCAAGGTCGACGCCGAAGCGCCGCGCATTGGCCAGTTGCGGCACCAGACAAAGATCGGCGATCGTGGGCGCAGCACCAAAGCAGAAGGGGCCGGCTTCGCCCGCGATCAGCGTTTCGCAAGCCGAAAGGCCCTCGCGGTTGGCCCACGCCGCCCAGCCCGTCACCTGTTCTTCGGGAAGGCCGAGTTCGCGCAGCCGCGCCAGCACCTTCAGGTTTTGCAGGGGATGGGTGTCGCAGGCGATCACCTGCGCGAAGGCGCGGACATGGGCGCGGCGCAGCGGGTCCTTCGGCAACAGCGGCGGTTCGGGGTGGGCTTCGTCCAGCCATTCGATGATGGCGAGCGACTGGGTCAGGATCGTGCCGCGATCGTCCTGCAACGTAGGGACCAGCCCTTGCGGGTTGATCGCCAGATAGCCCGGATCCCGCTGCTCGCCCTTGCGGAGATGATGCGTCAGGTGTTCCGCGCTTAACCCCTTCAGGTTCAACGCAATTCTGACCCGGTAGGACGCGCTGCTGCGGAAATAGCCGTGCAGCTTCATCGTGAGCCTCCCCTCGCATTTTGTCGCCGGCTTTTGACTGCCGTTATTGACGCTAGCCATATTGTAAGTATGCTGTCAATCTAATGGAAGCAACAAGAACGGGAGGCTCGCCATGGAAGCGGTACAGAAGACGCCGGAACGCGAGGCGTTCTACAAGAAGATCGACGGTGAAAATCTTTCGGCGCTGTGGAACGTGCTGGGCGACCTGGTCACGCCGGAACCGCGGAGCGCCTGCCGCCCTCATCTCTGGAAGTTCGACGCGATCCGCGACTACATGACCGAAGCGGGCAAGCTGATCACCGCCAAGGAAGCCGAGCGGCGGGTGTTGATCCTGGAAAATCCCGGCCTGCGCGGGCAATCGAAAGTCACGACATCCCTGTTCGCCGGCGTGCAGATGGTGGTCCCCGGCGACATCGCACCCGCGCACCGGCATAGCCAGTCGGCGCTGCGTTTCGTGCTTGAGGGCAAAGGCGCCTACACCTCGGTCGATGGCGAGCGCACCGCGATGGAGCCGGGCGACTTCGTGATCACGCCGGCGATGACGTGGCATGACCATTCCAACGAAACCTCCGAGCCGATGTTCTGGCTCGATGGCCTCGATATTCCGATGGTGCAGTTCTTCGACGCCTCGTTCGCGGAAAGCGCGAAGGAGGACCAGCAGACGATCACCCGTCCCGCCGGCGACAGCTTCGCGCGCTACGGTCACAATCTGCTGCCGGTTGACGAGAAGCGCAAAACCAAGACCTCGCCGATCTTCAACTATCCCTATTCCTACACGCGCGAGGCGCTGGAGACCGCCAAGCTGCGCGACGAATGGGACGCCTGCCACGGCCTCAAGCTGAGATTCTCCAATCCCGAGACCGGCGATTTTGCGATGCCTACGATCGGCACCTTCATCCAGCTGCTGCCGAAGGGTTTCAAGACCGCGCGCTATCGTTCGACGGACGCGACCGTGTTCACCGCGATCGAGGGCAAGGGTCGTTCGCGGATCGGCGAGCAGACCTTCGAATGGGGCCCGCGCGACCTGTTCGTGGTGCCGAGCTGGCAATGGGTCACGCATGAGGCCGATGCGGACTCCGTGCTGTTCAGCTTCTCGGACCGCCCGGTGCAGCAGAAGCTCGATCTGTTCCGCGAAGATCGCGGGAACGCGTGAAGGCAGAAGGCGTCAGCCACATCGTCATATCGATAGATCACGCGGCATGGGTCCCGGCTCAAGGCCGGGACGACCAAAAGAATGGACTGACCCGCCGCTTGTGCTTCGTAAGCACAGCAGCCCTCACCGCCAGTGCAACAGCCGCGTCTCCAGCCAGTTGATCAGCCGCCCCACCGCAAGCCCGAACAGCGACAGGATGACGACACCGGCAAGCAGCTGGTCGGTCTGCATCAGATTGCCGGCCTGCAGGACGAAGGCGCCGATGCCGTACTCGGCGCCGATCATTTCTGCGCTCACCACCAGCAGAAGCGCGATCGACGCGGTGATGCGGAAGCCTGCGAGGATCGACGGCAATGCGCCCGGCCAGATCACCCGGCGCACAATGGCGTGAAACGGCACATCAAAACTCTGCGCCATCCGGATCAGATTGCGCGGCACCGCATCGACGCCGCTATAGACCGAGATCGCGGTGGAAAAGAACACCCCGAGCGCGATGGTGGCGATCTTCGGCTCCTCGCCGATCCCGAGCCACAGAATCAGAAGCGGCAGCAGCGCGATCTTCGGGATCGGAAACAGCGCCGAGATGAAGGTGATGCCGACGCCGCGCGCCAGGCTCGATAGCCCGATGGCAAAGCCGACGACGATGCCGCTCACAGTCCCGAGCATCCAGCCGGTTCCGATGCGCATGACCGAATAAGAGAGATGCTGCCAAAGCGCGCCCGAGAGCGCGAGCTGCCAGATCGCCCGCAGAATCGCAACGGGCGTCGGCAGGAACAGCGGATTGACCAGCGCGGCGCTGCCGGCGAGCTGCCAGAGCCCGATCGCCAGCACCAGCGAAACCCAGCCCGCGTAGCGACCCGCCTTGGGTGAAAAACCCGCGCCGCGAAAGGTGACTTGCCGCAGCCCGGCCCGGTCGGCTTGCGGGGGACCGGCCTGATCCTTCGCGCGGTCAAGCATGCTGGACCTCTCGCTCGGCATCGACCGCCTCCTCCCGGATCAGCGACCACAGATCGCCTTGCAGCGCGAGCAGTTTCTCCCGCGCATGGATTTCGCCGCGCTCATTGCGCGTGAGCGGGATGGTGACGATCTCGCGGACACGGCCGGGCCGCCGCGACAACACCACGATCCGATCCGCCAGCCGCACCGCTTCTTCCAGATTATGCGTCACATAGACCGCGCCCATCGCGCCGTCGGCGAGCAGCCGGATGAAATCCTCCATCAGCAATTCGCGGGTTTGCGAATCCAGCGCCGACAGCGGCTCGTCCATCAGCAGTATCGCAGGCCGCACGGCAAGCGCCCGGGCGATGCCGACGCGCTGGCGCATGCCGCCCGAAAGCTGTTTTGGAAAGGTGCCGCGAAAATCGGAAAGACCGGTGCGGCGCAGCGCGTCGTCGACGATCGTCTTGCGCTCGCCCGGTCTCAAGCCGGCATGCAGCAGCGGGAATTCGACATTTGCTTCGACCGTGCACCAGGGCAACAGCGCAAAATCCTGGAACACGAAGGTCAGTGGATTGAGGCTTTCGGACGGCGGCGCGCCGCGCAGTTCGGCTCCGCCCAGGCATGGTTGCACCAACCCGCCCAGGATCGACAACAGCGTGCTCTTGCCGCAGCCGGACGGGCCGACGATCGCGACCACTTCGCCGGCGCCTACCGTGAACGAGACGTCGTCGAGCACATCAAGCGCGCCGAAGCGGTGACTGATATGATCGGCGATCAGGTCCATGTGGTGTTCCGCCTCCGAATACAGCTAGCAGAATTCGAGACTTCGTCATTCCGGGTCTGGTGCTGGCGCACCATCCCGGAATGACGGATTGATACCAGCATCAATCCGCCTTCACATAGTCCCTGGCGATGATCGCGTCGACCGTAAATCCCTTGTCGACAAAGCCCTGTCCCTGCAGCCACTCGATCTGGTTGGCGACGTTCTTCACATCGAGCCTGCCGTCGGGATCGACATAGGCGCAATTGCCGACCACCTGTTCGAGCGGAAGATTGGTGTATTTCGCGACGATCTCCAATAGCGGCTTTGTCGCGTCGTTGACCGGCGCCTTGCCATCCCTGACGGCTGAGAGAATAACGTCATGATATTCGCGGTCGGCGCGCTCAAGCGCGCCCAGAAGCTTGGTCACGAGCGGCTTGTCGGACAGTGTCTTCGCCGATGCGAATACCGCGCCCACCTGCCACGGCGTCTCGTCGCCAACCCAGCCCAACAGTTTCGCCCCGCCATCGTCCATCAGTTTGCGCGCGGCCGAGACCGGCAGCAGCGCGGCGTCCGCGGTTCCGCCCTTCAGCGCGGCGACGACGTTCGACAGCGACTGCAGCGGCAGCAGCTTGATGTCGCCGAGCTTAAAGCCGTATTTGTCGGCGAGCAGACCGAGCGAATAGTGAAAGCTGGAGCCGATTTGGGTGACCGCGATGCGCTTGCCCGCGAGGTCTTTCGGTGTCCTGAGGCCGCCGCCATAGGCGTTGTTGCTGGCGAAATAGCCGATCAGGGGATAGCCCGCCCTTTCGCGGCTCATGCCGCCGATCACCTTCAGCGTGCCCTTGCCGGCGAGATTGTAAAGCCCGGCGGTGAAGGCGGTGATGCCAAAGTCGACATCTCCCGACGTGGTCGCGACCGCGACCGGCTGCGCGGCATCGAAGAACTTCAATTCGACATCGATGCCGGCGTCGCGGAAATAGCCCTTGTCCCGCGCGATGAACACAGGCGCCGATGACGACAGCCGGAGCACGCCGACCTTTGCCTTCAGCGCTTCATCGGCCCGCACGCTTCCGGCCGCGGCCAGCGCCAGCAAGCCCGCAAACAGGAGCCGCTGAAATGTGGCGCACATCTTGCGGGCGCGGATGGGCGGCATCATCGAGTTTTCTCCGTCGCTTGTCATCTATCTTGACGTATCGGCTCGATGTCCCGGCAATGGCAAGGGGCTCCATCTTCCTCTCGAAGTCGGATATACCCGATCTCGATCATTTGAGAAGCCCAGCTCTGGTAAACCGGAGTCGGGCGGGAGAGGGAGCCCCTTCATTGCCGCCGCATCGACCGACGTTTAATCTATCGAGAAGGTGCTTCCATGATGCCCCTCGCCAAAAAGGATACCGTTTTATGCACGTCAGAAACCAACTCTCTGTGATCACGGTAGCGGCGAGCTTCGTGCTGGCGTGCGCCGCACTCACGCTCGGCGCGGCTCCCACGCTGGCGGCGGAGCAATGCCGCTTCATCCAGGCCAAGCCTGAGCGTGAGGCGTGTTATCAACGGCAGGAAGCGGCGCTCGCCGCCAAACGAAAGCCTGAAGTGGCACCGGAATCAAAGACGATGGAATCGCTCGAACAGATGAAGCACGAGGACGAGGCGCTTAACCGGCAATTGCACAGCATCTGCCGGGGTTGTTGACCGGCAGCTTTTCGGTCAGATTGCATCAACCCAGCCTGTGAACGCGTCCAGAATTTCGTTCATGACGTCGCGGTCATTGCGTCCCGAACGCGCCAGCACATGAAAGGAATGATCGGCGCCCGCCACCAGATGCAACGTCGCCGACGGCCCGAGGCCGCGGACGACGGGCTCGATCAATCCCGCCTCCGCGAGACTGTCACGGGTGCCTTGCATGAACAGCATCGGGACATGGACCTCGGCGAGGTGTTTGGCGCGATCGGTGGACGGTTTGCCCGCCGGATGCAGCGGAAACCCCAGGAACGCGAGGCCGCGAACGCCGGCGAGCGGCGCTGCCGCCTGCGCCTGCGAGGTCATGCGGCCACCGAATGATTTTCCGCCCGCGATCAGGGAAAGGCCCGGACAGCATCGCCCGGCCTCCGCGACCGCGGCGCGCACGGTGGCCTGCGCGATTGCCGGCGGGTCGGGACGTTTGCTGCCTTTTTCCATATAGGGGAACTGATAGCGCAGGGACGCGATGCCGCGTTCGCACAAGCCTGCCGCAACCGCCTCCATGAAGGGATGGGTCATGCCGGCGCCGGCGCCGTGGGCGAAGACAAAGCACGCGCGCGCTTGCGAAGGCCGCGTCAGGAGCGCGGAAACCGAACCCGCCTTTGCGATCTCGATAGCAAGCTTCTCGGAGCTGGTTGCGCCCATCCCACCCGAACTCCCCATTGCGGCGGATGAACTCCGATACGTTGCCGATGTCAATCTGGCGGCGGGCCGCCATCTTGTCGGCGCCGAGATATGGCTCAAGCCGCCGACCAGCCGCCGTCGACCGGGACGACGGTGCCGGTGATGTCGCGCGCCGCCGCGCTGCACAGAAACGCCACCGTCGCGCCGACGTCTTCCAGGCGAACAAAGCGGCCGCTTGGCTGGCGCTCTTTCATATAGTCGCGCGTGGCTTCGTCGCGCGAGACGCCGCGCGCGGCCGCAATGGCGTCGATCCGACTGATGATCGCCGGCGTCGGCAGCGTTCCCGGACTGACCGCATTGCATGTGATCCCGGTGCCGACGGTCTCCAGCGCCACGGCGCGCGTGAGGCCAAGAATTCCGGTCTTGGTGGTCACGTAATCGACCCGGCCCTGTGCGCCACGTTGTCCATAGTGCGACGACATATTCACGATGCGGCCGAAATCCGCGGCCCGCATCGCCGGCAGCGCCAGCCGGACGATGTGAAAAGGCGCCGTGAGATTGACGGCAAGGGAGAGTTGCCAATCGGCGGCCGAAAATTGCTCGATCGGCGCAAAATGACGGACCACGGCGTTGTTGACCACGATATCCGGTCCGCCGCAGGCCTCCCGCGCGAAGCTCATCAGCCGTTCGACCCCGGCCAGCTCGGACAGATCGGCCCGGCAGTAAGCCACGATCGTTCCATGGCGTGCCTGCAACGCCACCCGCGCAGGCTCGACATCTTCAGGCTCGTCAATTCCGTGCAGCACGATGTCATATCCGGCCGCCGCGAGACTTTCAGCCACTGCGTAGCCGAGGCCCCCGCTCGAGCCGGTGACGAGCGCCGAGCGGCGCGGTGCGCCCGTCGGGGTCGCGGTCATGAGGCAGCTCCTGCCGGCCGGCCTCCGGCGATGCGGGTCAACTGATCGAACAGGAGATCGGGGATATCGATGCTGTCTTCGGCGAGCCGTCGCTGGCGATCCTGCCGCGAGCGGTCGAACGGCATGCGAACGGCGCCACCTCCCGCGACAGGCCGTGCCGTTCGCACCGCCTCCGCGTAAGCCGACACGTTGCTGCGAAACGTCTCGGCCGGCCCCATCAGATCCGGTCGCATCGCCACGATGATAAAACCAAAGCCCGCGAGATCCGGGGGAATCGGCGGCGAGCCCGCCATGATGCCAAGCAGTTGCACGACGATGCCGAGGCCGGACCCCTTGTGTCCGCCCCAGGCGGCAAAAGCTCCCGCGAGAGCCGAAACCGGATCGCGGGTCGGCTGACCGTCGCGATCGAAGGCGACACCGTCCGGCAGTTGCCGGCCGAGGCGGCGCGCCAGCGTCACTTCGGCGTGGATGATCGCCGAAGTGCCGACATCCCAGATCACCGGCTCGTCGGCGCTCGGAAAACCGAAACAGATCGGATTGGTGCCAAGCCGGCCTTCGGTCGCGCCGTGCGGAGCGACCCAGGGCGAGGCATTCGACGCAATCATGCTGACCAGCCCCTGCGCGGCCGCGATCTCCGCATAATAGGACAGCATGCCGGTGTACCAGGTCTCGTTGGCGCCGACGACCGCGATGCCCGCGGCTGTCGCTTTCTCGATCGCGATTGCAGTGGCGCGATGCGCGACGATATAGCCGAGGTGATCGCCGCCATCGAGCTGCGCCGAAACCGGGGTTTCGTGCCGCAGCCGGATCGGGCGGCGGCGGTCGCCCGTGCGCGCGATCCTCTCGGCGATGCTGATGGCGCGCGCCAGGCCGCCATAGCTCAACCCGCGCAATTCGCAATCGATCAGATGATCGGCGATCAGGCCGGCGTCGGCCTCGTCGTGACCGACCGCCGACATGACGCGGACCGCGAGCTGATGCGCCTTCTGTACCGTGAGCTGCATGATGAGATGTCCGGTGTATTGGCCGCTCCGCCCAGCGACCGGCGGAACGGCCGCAAGCGGCCCGATAACGAACGGCTATCCGTTCAAGAGCCTTTGGCCTCCGCATCGACCTCGGTAAACACCTCGCGCGCCGTCCGGAACGAATCCACGCCAGCCGGAACTCCGCAATAGATCGCGACCTGGAGGAAGATCTCGCGGATCTCCTCCTTGGTCACGCCGTTCTTGAGCGCGCCCTTCAGATGCATGCGCAATTCATGATGGCGATTGAGCGCGCTCAGCATGGCGAGATTCAGCATGCTGCGGGTCTTGCGCGGCAGGCCGTCGCGGCCCCAGACGTAGCCCCAGCAGTATTCGGTCGTCAGTTCCTGCATCGGCATGTTGAAGTCGTCGGCGGCCGCGAACGACTTCTCGACGAATTCCTTGCCCAGCACGTCCTTCCGGATGGCCAGACCGCGATCGAAAGTTTCCTTGCTCATCAGTTTTTTCCCTGGATCTGGATACAAATGGATCACCCGCCTCGCGGCAGATGGTTTTCAGCGCTTCGGCCAGAACGGCTCGGCGACAGCGAGCTTCTGGGGGAAGACGGTGACCGGGATACCCTTCTGCCACTGCACGACAGTCATTTCGGCGTCGACACGCCGGCCCTTCTCGTCGAACTTGAGAATGCCGCCGGGATAGTATTTGGACGGCCCGCCATCCATCGTCCGCAGCGCGTCGGCGACGGCGATCTTGTCGGCCTTGCCGGCCTTCTCGAGCGCTTCCTTGATGAGCCACATGTCGCCATAGGTCGAAATGGCATTCTGGGTCATCCAGGGCTCGTTGAACCGGGTCTTGAGTTCCTTCACCAGGTCCTCGTGCCCCTTGGTCGCCCAGCTGCCGACGCAGGTAATAACCCCCTGCAGCAGATCCGGGCTGATGGTCTGCAGAATATCCGGCTCGGCGATCGCGATGCCGAACGAGATGGTCGGGATGCGGCCCTGGCCCAGGCCGAATTCGTTCATTTTTTCCAGAATAAGCTTGCCGTCGGAGATCACCGTCGGAAGGAAGAACAACAGATCGGGCCGGGCCGCGCGTACTTTCTGGACCAGCGGAGTTGCGTCGGATAGCGGCGGCGTGAAGGTCTCGTCCATCACCAGCTCGAGACCGAGTTCCTTGAGCAGGCCTTCGCGCATCGGTTTCACCGACGCGACCGACGCGCCGGTGTTGTCGCCGATGATCGCCACCGTCTTCGGGCGCTTGCCGGAGGCGGTCTCCGCCAGCTTCATGATGAGCGGCAAGGCCTGTCTGGCCTGCGAAGCCGCGGTGGCGGAGGTCTGGAACACGTATTTGAACCCGCGCTCGGTGATCAGATCGGAGTAGGACAGCGTCAGCACCGGGAGCTGCGCGCGCTCCGTCACCTCGGTCACGGCGAGCGTGAACGAGCTGAGATAGGCGCCGCTCGCGGCGACGAGATCGGTCTCCTGCGCCACCATGCGCTGGGCGGCGTTCTTGGCCTTCTCCGTGGTGTCGCCACAGTCGATGACGACCAGCTTGAGCTTGGCGCCGCCGAGCGCCTTGACGCCGCCGGCGCTGTTGATGTGGTCGACCCCCATTTCGGCCCCCATGCGCATCACGGCGCCCGGCCGCGCGTAGAGCCCGGACAGCGGCACGATCAGTCCGATCTTGACGTCTGCGGCTCCTTGCGCGAACGCGCGTGGCGCGGCGAGACTGAGTGCGGTGGCGGCAAGCATCGTGCGCCGCGTAATCGCGAGTGATGTGTGGTCGGTCATGGTTCCCTCCGGTGTGTTTGGTTCGGTCATTGCGTTTCCTCCAGTTGAGCCGCTTTGCGCGGCTTCGTTGATTTACATTCCGAGATAGGCCCGCCGGACGCGATCGTCGGCCCTCAGCGTCTCCTTGTTGCCTTCGAGCACCACCCTGCCCGCTTCGAGCACATAGCCATGGTCGGCCGATTCCAGCGCTTCGGCGACGCGCTGCTCGACCAAGCAGGATCGTCAGCCGGGTCTGGGCGCGGATCTCGATCAGTTTTTCGAAAATGAAATCGGCGATCGCGGGCGCCAGTCCCATCGACGGCTCGTCGAGCATCAGGAGCTTGGGCGCCGATGCCAGCCCGCGCCCGATCGCCAGCATCTGCTGCTCGCCGCCGGACAATGTTCCCGCGAACTGGTGCCGCCGCTCGGCCAGCACCGGCAGCAGCGTGAAAATGCGCTCGATATTGTCCTTCCAGGCGCGCCGGCCGGCTTCGGTGAACGCGCCCATCTCGAGATTCTCCATCACCGAGAGCGAGGGAAACACCTGACGGCCTTCCGGAACGTGGGCGATGCCGAGATGCGGCCGGGCTGCCGCGGGAATCCTGAGCAGATCGACGCCTTCGAAATGGATCGCACCGGCGCTCGGCTGCACGATGCCGGAAATCGTCTTGAACAGCGTCGTCTTGCCGGCGCCGTTCGGCCCGACAATCGCGACGAATTGCCCGGCCTCGACGTCAAGCGAAACGTCATTCAGGACCGGCAGCACGGAATAGCCGGCGCAGACACCTTCAAGCCTGAGCATGTGCCACCCATTTCTTGCCGAGATAGGCCTCGATGACGCGCGGGTCGCGGGTGACGTGCTCGGGCTCGCCGTCGGCCAGCACCGCACCGTGATCGAGCACCAGGAACCGATCGACGAGGCGAACCATGGACTGCATGGTGTGCTCGATGATCGCGACCGTCATGCCCTCCTGCGCCAGCCGTTGAACGACGGCGGTCACCTCGTCGGCCTCGCCATGGCCGAGACCCGCCAGGGTTTCGTCGAGCAGAAGCAGGCGGGGTTTCCCGGCCAGCGCGCGGGCGATCTCCATCAGACGCAGTTCCTTGGTGGTGAGCTCGGCCGCGATCTTGTCGGCGACCGGGCCGAGGCCCACGCGATTCACCGCGTCGTCGGCGAGACGACGCGCCTCCTGCTCGCTCGCCGACTGCACATAGGCGCCGACGCGGACATTGTCGCGGACCGACATGCGAGGAAACGGCCGCATGATCTGGAAGGTGCGCCCGACCCCGGCCTTGCAGAGCACGTGCGGCCTGCACCCGACCATGTTGTGGCCGTCGAACACGACTTCGCCGGAGCTGGGAGGCAGGAATCCGTTGAGCAGGTTGAACAGGGTGGTCTTGCCGGCGCCGTTGGGCCCGATGATTCCGAGGATCATGCCCCGGTGCACATCGAAGCTGACGTCCTGCACCGCCTTGAGGCCGCCGAACGACTTCGACAGGCCCTTCACCGACAGCAGCACCTCGCCGGACCGCACCCGCCGCGACCGGCTGTCGGGACGAGGATCGGCCGGCGCGAGCGGCGCGGCCGGCGCCGACAACTCCGGCGGCATCGCGGCAGGGACGCGCGCGCCGCGCTTCAGCCGATCCCGCAACGTCCAGAACACACCCTCCGGCGCCGCCAGGATGACGACGATGATGGCGATGCCGTAGATCACGCCCTGGATGCCGGGAATCCGCGCGCCCAGCTCGGCGTTCAGGATTTCCCCGACCGGGATCAGCACAGCGGCCCCGATCAGCGGTCCCCACACCGTGCCGACGCCGCCGAACATCGAAACCGTCAGGGCCTGCGCCGAGACCAGCATGCCGAACACCGACGGCGGCGTGACGACCAGCAGCACCACGGCGTAGAACGCGCCGACGGCGCCGGCGATCGCGCCCGAGAGCACGATGGAACGCAGCTTCCACGCCAGGGCGTCGATGCCCGCGGCTTCCGCCGCCGCCTCGTTCTGCTTGATCGCCAGCAGCGCCATTCCGAACCGCGAGCGCTCGACGGCGAGGGTGATCAGCACGATCCCAAGCAACATCGCGAGCGCGACCAGCGTGTAGAGCCGCGGATCGGAAAACTGCATGTAGGCGAAAGGCGCGTCGCGCTTGATCGGCAGCGTCAGCTCCTGATAGCCGAGCCACTCGAACACGTAGAGCATCGCCAGCGGGTAGGCCAGCATCGCCAGCGCGAAATAGTGTCCGCGCAGCCTGAACGTCGGGAATCCGACCAGCAGGCCGGAGACGGCACCGATGACGGCGGCAATCGGGATCAGGAGCCACGGCGTGAGGTCGAAGTAGATCTGGCCGAGCGCCGTGGTGTAGGCGCCCAGCCCGAAGAAGGCCGCATGACCGAAGGAAACCAGACCGGTGTAGCCGGACAGGATATTCCAGGACAATCCGAAGCTCGCCCACACCAGCACCAGCGTCAGCATCAGCTGATAGTACGAATTGCTCACGACCAGCGTGAGGCAGGCGTAGATCAGGGCAGCGATCAGGATCGGCATCAGGGATCGCATCAGGTTCTCTCCACCATGCGGCCAAAGAAGCCCTGGGGACGCAGGAAAACGATGAGCAGGAAGACGACGAAGATCGCCGCGTTCTGAAGCTGGGTCGGCAGCACCAGCGTCGAGAGCTGCTGGACCAGCCCGATCGTCATGCCGCCCCAGAACGCCCCGATGGTGCTGCCCATGCCGCCAAGGACGACGCCGGCGTACATGACGATGACGTAATCGATGCCGATGTAGGGATGAAACGGATAGTTGGTGGCGAGCAGTCCGCCGGCGACCGCGGTGACGGCGGCACCCAGACCAAACGCCACCCTGTACGAACGATCGATATCGATGCCCATGTAGGTCGCCGCCACCGGATTATCCGCGGAGGCACGCAGCGCCTTTCCCATGCGCGTGCGCGTAATCGAGACGGCGAGCAGGGCCATGGCGGCGATCGAGATCAGCGCGGCGATGCCGCGCGACTTGTTGACGAAGATGCTGACGAAATCGCCCCACAGCGGTCCGATCTCCCAGGCGCTGGACGAGAGCGGCGTGCGGATCGAGGCCAGCACCGACCCGAACACGATCAGGCCTCCATTCTGCAGTATCAGCGCGACGCCAAGCGTCAGGATGAGCTGCGCGAAATGGCCCTCGCCTTCGAGCTGCGCCGTGCGCCGCCCGGTGACCCGCGAAATCAGGAACCGGTGAATCCCGTAACCGAACAGGAACAGCAGCGGGCCGGACAGCAGGATGGCCACATACGGACCGATGACATTGCCGAAGGCGCCCTGAATACCCGCGGAAAGAAACAGATAATACGCCGCATACATGCCGAGCATCATGAAGTCGCCCTGCGCGAAATTGATGACGCGCATGACTCCAAAAATCAGTCCGAGCCCGACGCACATCAAGCCGTAGATCGCCCCCGCCAGAAGTCCGGCGACCAGCGCTTGCAGCACGTTCTCGACGATCTGCGGCGTCATCGGGCGCACCCGACGGGAACGGCACGGCAGTGGCCCGGCGCTACGCTCATCAATCGTGTCCTCCCCCTCGTTCGCTTCGAGTCTTGCGCTCGATTTTTCGATACTTTTTTCGCCCGGCGATCACGGCGCCGATCTGGCGCGTGACGCCACGGCGCGCGATCGGCTCTTGCGGCCGGCCGGCGTGCAAAGCCCGGCAATGCGACCGGCGTGATCGAACCGCTCCAGGCCGTCGATCATCGCCTCGACGGCATCCGCCCGTTCCATGCCGATCAGCTCGCTTGCGGCCGCGCGAAAACGCGCCCGGATCTCGCTCTCCGTCGCCGCGACGACGTCGGAGATTCTCCGGCTGATCCGTGCGCCGCTCGAAAGGCTGACCTCGACTTCGGCGCCCTGGGCGGCCGGGAACGCGGCGGTGAAATCGGGGTCGGGCTTCAACCGCATCAAGGCGGCGAGCCGCAGCACCGCCGGATCATCGAGCCGGCGATAGTTTTCTTCCGCGACCGATTTGCGAACCAGCGCCGCCGCAACCCCATATTGGATGCTCATCTTGGCCTGCAGCGCGTGCCGGTACGGCCCCGAAAAATCGCAACCGGGATAGTCGATGGCGGCGTTCGGAAGATGCACGGTGATGGCATCGATGGCCGCGACGCTCTCGATCTCCTGGGCCACGCGGATCGCCGCCTGGCAGGCGGTCTGGGCGAAATTGCAGGCCGGAACGGGCTTGTTGTAGACGGCCAGGATCTCTTCGCTGCCCGCCGGAAACAACGCGATCGTATCCGGCGAAGGCACGCGTCCGAACGCCGCGAACAGTCCAGCCGGACCTTCAATGATGTGTTCGGACCCGTAGGCCCCGGCTTCGGCAAGCTCGATCGCGGTGATCGCGCCGCGGGCGGCAAAGCCCGGATGGAAATACATGTCGCTGCCGCCTTCATGCGGCCATTGATTGAGGCCGGACGAGGTGTTGGCGGCGAGCGCAAGCGCCGAGACCGATGCATCTTCGTCAAGGCCAAGCAAAACGCTTCCGGCCATCGCGCCGGCCAGCGGACCGAGGATTCCGGTAGGGCGGAACAACCGCGCCAGCCCGGCCGTCATCAGCGCCCGTCCCACACGACCGCCGGCCTCGTAGCCGATCGCCGCGGCGCACAGCAGCCGCGCGCCTGACACCGGGGCGCGTTGCGCAAGCGCCAGCAGAACCGGCCAGATCACCACACCATGGTGGGCGATGCTGCCGGCATGCATGTCCTCGCGGACAAGGCCGTGCCCGAGTGTGGCGTTGACAAAACCCGCATCGGCCGCCGACGTCACGGCGTCGGACCCCACGATGGCCGACCCCGACGTCAATTTCGCGGCGACTGCGATGGCTTGCCGGCTGGTCGGCAGGTCGCGCGCCTCGAAGGCGCAGGACAGAAAGTCGAGCAGGCACATCTTGAGCTTGGCTTGCGCCGGCGCCGACAGATGCGACAGCTCGACCGCGCGCGCCGCGCGCACCATGGCGCGCGCGATCGAGACCTTGCGACGATCTGTACGATGATCTGAAAGCGCGGTCGGGGCCATGCGGCTTCTCCTGTCGCTCACGTCCTGCGCTCGGCTATCCCCTGATCTGGACGCCCGCCCATTCCTCCGAAAGTTTTGCGATCGAGGTGAAATCCGAATCCGGGCCGTATTTAGCCTGGGTCAATGCCAGGATCTGACGCACGACCGCGCCCATGATCATCGGTATCCCCATCGCTTCGGCTTCATCGAGGCAAAGCCGGACATCCTTGTAGGACAGCGCGGTGGCAAATCCGAAATCGAAGGTACCCGGCAGCACCGATCGCGGAAACTTGTCCTGCGTCGCGCTGTTGCGGCCGGAACTGACGTTGATGATATCGAGCAGCACCTTGGGATTGAGACCGGCCTTGACGCCCATCGCCATGCCCTCCGATGAAATCACCAGAGCCGCCGCCGCAAGCAGGTTGTTGACGAGCTTGGCGGTTTGCGCGAGTCCCGGCTTGTCGCCGGTGTAGAACAGCTTGCCGAAATGCTTGAGGATCGGTTCGACCTGGGCGTCGTAGATATCGCGCGGGCCTGAGACCATCACCGCCAGCGTCCCGGCCTTGGCGCCGGCGATGCCGCCGCTGACGGGGGAATCGAACAGCGTGATCTGCCGTTCGCCCAGCCCCTTCGCCACGATGGTCGCGACGCCCGGTCCCGTGGTGGAAAGGTCGATGACGGTTCGAACGCGATTACCTGTCCCGACGCCATTCTCGCCGAGCGTCACGGCCTTGACGATGTCCGGTGTCGGCAGGCTCAAGAGCACGATTTCGGCGGTCGAAGCCACCTCGCCGGGGGAGCGGGCCAACCGCGCGCCGCGCGCGACCAGTTCGGCGGTGGCCTCCGGTTGCTTGTCGTAGACGCAAAGCGAGTATCCGGCATCGAGCAACCGCGACGCCATCGGGCCTCCCATGCGGCCGATGCCAATGAATCCGAGAAGCTCACCCGCCATCGCATATCCTCCGTCGTCGTCCGGTCTTGATCGCCGGTCCCGTTGTTGTTCGGACGGAAAGCTAGCGGGTCCCTCGAGCGAGGGGCATCGCCGTTTAGGGAATAACAGCTTTCCTGCGCGCGGCAGGCGGCGCCGCATCGCCACGAACGGACGGCGCCCGCGTGCGCCCGGCCGGCGACAGCCAAAGGCCTCGCTGAACGAGATCCTGGACCTGGCGCCGCACCATCTTGGCGAGCGCGCGGGTCGCGGTCGTCGTCGGCCGCTGGCTGGAGGTGGCGAGGATCAGTTGCCGCGTCAGTACCGGATCGACGATCGACCAGCTTTTCAATCGGCCGGTATCGACCAGATGGCGCGCCGGGCCATAGGACAACAGCGTGTAACCGACGCCGCGCTCCACGAGACTCAGCGTCGAGGGCATCGCGTCGACTTCAAGCACGATGTTCGGTTCGATCGCCGCCTCGCCGAGCAGCGCATCGACCACCAGCCTCAAGCCATGCGGACGGCTGGGCAGAATCATCGGCAACTCGACGAGCCGCGACGCCGGCACCGGATCCGCGGTCAGCCCGGCCGGATCATTCACCGCGCCCAGCAGGCTGATCTCCTCCTGCAACAGCGGCTCGGCGCTCAGATTGCTGATGCGCGGCGCATTGTAGAGCACAGCCACGTCGATCTTGCCGGTGATCAGCCATTCCAGCAGATGGCCGCTGAACCCCTCCACCACCCGCATCGAAATCAGCGGAAATTCGGCCCGGAAGCATTGCACCAGCGGCACCGTCAGGATCGACCCGACCGACGGCGGCATGCCGATCGCGATGGTGCCGCGCGGCGACGACCGCAACGCCATGATCTCCGACGTGGCGCGCGTCACGGTATCGAGAACGCCGCCAGCATAGCCATGAAGCAGCTTGCCCGCCTCTGTCAGAACAATGCCGCGCCCGTTACGATAGAAAAGCTCGATACCGAGCTCCTGTTCGAGCGCCTTGATCTGCCGGCTCAACACCGGCTGCGCGACCGACAGCACCGCGCCCGCGCGCGAGAACGAGCCGAATTCGGCAAGCGTGGCGAAAGCCTTGAGCTGCTTGAGATCCATCCCGTTTCATCCGCGTGGACACGTCCGATACCCACGGTTTCGACATAACAGATAGCACTGGGAGGACTGCGGACACGGTCCCCGGCATCTGGCAGTTTTTTCCTCCTGCGCGTCCAGCGTCGGGCAGACACCAAAAAGCGCCTAGCCGGGAGATCATAATGTCCAATATCAAAAGGGGAACCGTTCTTCTGACAGGTGCGGCAGGAGGTCTCGGTCAGGCGATCGCACGCGCGGTCGTGGCGGCCGGGCGGCGCGTCGTGCTGGTCGACAGAAACGAGGATTCACTCAACCGGTTCGCGGCCGAACTCGGCGCCGCGGCGCATCCGATCCGGCTCGACATTACCGACCATGCCGCGGTCGACCGCCTGCTCGATCAGGTCCCGGATGCATTCCGGCCGATCGAGGTGCTGGTCAACAATGCCGGACACGACATCGGCGGGCGCACGCGGTTCGACCAGGGTTCGCCCGATGACTGGACCGACATCATCCGCACCAACCTGATCGGCACGATGCGCGTCACTCGCGCTGTGCTGCCGGCGATGGTCGCGCGCAACGAGGGCCACATCGTCAACATCAGCTCGATCAACGCAGTGCGAATCGTGCCGGACATGGCTGCATACTCGGCCAGCAAGGCCGGCGTGCGCATGTTCACGGAGACCATCCGCGGCGAACTCAGCGAGACCGCCGTCCGGGTGACGGAAATCCTGCCCGGCCTGACCCGCACCGGCATCATCGCCACCCGCTACCGTGGCGACCGCGCCAGGGAGAAGGCTTATTTCGATCAGTTCAAGATCGCGCTCGACCCGGAGGACGTCGCGCGGGTGATCGCGTTCGCGCTCGAACAGCCGCCGCATGTGCAGATTGCCGAGATCATGGTGCTGCCGGTCAACCGCTATTGAGCGCTTCGGCAATCCGGGAACAAACGAACTGGCGCTGGATCGAAATGGTTGCAACCGACGATCGCCGGCGGTTAGCCGTCCCGATCAGCTGCGGCGACTGGCATTGGCGCCGGTCCATCTACTCTGACCCGGCGCGAGGACAACGACGGTCGCGCCTGTCTTCACGCGATCAAAGAGATCGATGACATCCTCGTTGGTCATGCGGATGCAGCCGGATGATATGGCCTGACCAATATATTCCGGCTGGTTGGTGCCGTGGATACGATACAGGGTGTCCTTGTTGCCCTCGTAAAGGTAGAGCGCCCGCGCGCCCAGCGGATTGGCCGGACCTCCGGGAATGCGTGGCGGATAAGGGCCGAGACGCGCCTGAATCTCCGGCGTCGGGATCCAATCAGGCCATTCAGCCATCCGGCCAACCTTGGCGACGCCGGAGAAGGCCATCGCTTCCTCCCCCACCGCCACGCCGTAGCGGATCGCCTTGCCTCCCGGCAGGACGTAATAGAGATACCGCTCGTCGGTATCGACCAGGATCGTGCCCGGCTGTTCCTTGCGCGAATAGTCGACGATGTGCCGGCGATAGGATTCCGGAACGTTCGCCTGCGCGTAAGGCGCATTGGCCAGCAACTGGCGGTCCCTTGGGGTGAAATTGGCATCCGACGACGGTGAGAGCGTCGCTTGCATGCAGCCGCCGAGCCCAAACCCGAGCAGCCCCACCATCAACAACGCGACTCTGGACTTCGGCACCGCCTGTCCTCCAATGCGTCAGATTAGCCCATTTGCATCCCGAATAGTGCAGAAATCAAGGCGGGAGGCGCGATAATGTCTGAAGAATGTCTGGAGCTGTAGTCGGCTGCCCTAAAACCGGTTTCGAGGCGCACGCCTGCGACCATCCGTTCAGAGAAGCCTGGCGCGGACGAACAGCACGCGCAACGCGTTTGTCGCCTGCACCGTCAACATCGCATTCCCGGCCGCGCCCTGAAGAGCGTCAATCGCATCCTGATGAAGCGACCTGAACTCCATCCACTCCACTGAATTCAGATTTGTTATGAACTGATAGGCTTGCCCGACGGTGGCAATGGAAACCGTCTTGCCGTTCAAGACTATCTTGAACGTCGTCATCAGCGGCGTCTCGGAATTTGATACTTCGCTCATGGCCCGGTCGTGAAACGAGGGCGGCGAAAGCCATTCGAAATTCTTCCGCCACCGTTCACTGGTTCAGTTGAAACCGGCCCCATGCCGTCAGGTTGACTGCCGTGACGCCAATTTCTCATCCCTAAGTCTTGGCACGACAACGAGGCGCTTGATCTCACCGTTTGTGAACGCCTTCAGAAACTTCTCATAATCCTTGATCGACACGCAGCCGTTTGAATCGCCGTTCGGGCCAAGCATATAGCTGTGCGCAAGCAACCCGGACCGCCCGAGCGTGTCGCCATCCCCCACCGGGATCATGCGGAGCGCCTGGACCCCGTGAAACAATGCTTCCCGCGGCTTCAAGTCATAGGCATTGGGCGGCGTCGCACCGACATTGCGCTCGTTCACGTGCGCAGGGTCGTCCATCAGACTGCCAAACCCTGAATGCGCCTCGAGTTTCGATCCGTCCGGCATGTAAACGGTGCGCGCCGAGATGTCATAGACGGCGGTCACGCTGTCATAGCCAAGCGACGCGAGATTCGGCCTTGCGCCGAACAGACCGCCATCGGGAGCGAGCGAGGCAAGGGTAATGCGCCCCGGCAACAGGTCGGAAAGCTTCTCCAGCAACGTGCGATTTTCAGTTCGGGCAACGGGGGCTTCGGATCGCGCCATGGGAACGTCGTTCTTCAAATCCAGGCCCGCCTCAACCGGACGAGATCTGGGAAGGGGAACGGCAGCGACGCTCGGTGGCTTTGGTTCTTCTTCGGTGAGAGCCAACCGCCAGCCCTGGGACTGCAGTTTCTGGGCGAGACGGCTTTTGGCCTGCTGAATTTCGATCTCGAGTTCCGAAGGCAAGGCACGAACGAGGAAACGCGGGCTGCCGGCGGAAAGTGACCTGGCCGCTGAACCGGCCGAGAACCGGTCATCAAACGACGTCATCATTTCCGTCGGAGAAGCGGCACCCGCGATCAGGGCGGCCTGACCGAAATCCTCCGTCCAGACTGCGGCCCCCGATGCCAACGCGAATGCACCAACGCCCAGCGCAACGGTGCCGGACAATGAAAAGCCGCGCCGCGCCGACAGAACTTTGTCAGGTTTCCCCGAAGCGTAGGCCATCCATTCCCCCGGTTCTCCACCCCCGGAGAACCCCCTGTTCTGAAAGGGACTCGGTATCATGGGCGCGAAAGTGAGGCATAATCGAGACAAACGGCGGCAACCAACCATTCTTTGCCACCTGAAAGCGCAAAATCTTTGCTCAAACTGAGCCGATCGAACCGGCAGGTCCCCAACGTCCTTTATGGGGAAGAGTGGACCTCGCAAGTCGGCGTCCGTCAAGTCTATCTGTGATATACCGGTTTCCGCGAAACCTTCAGCCCTGCGCGGTGCACGATAACGACACGGTCGGTTGGTGGCGATCCCGGCATGACTCGAACATGCGACCTACGGTTTAGGAAACCGTCGCTCTATCCGGCTGAGCTACGGGACCGAAGCCCCGCCCGGAGGCGGGAGCCTGGGCGCTAAATACCAGAGCGGGGTCGTGATCGCCAGCCCCCGAATCCCGGTGCCCGGAAGTCCTTCCTACGCCCTGATGTTGTTCTCGCGCACGACCTGGCCCCAGAAGCTGACCTGTTTCGCGAAGAATGCGCTGAAGTCCGTGGCGTCGGCAAGCACCAGAGACACCTGCTGCGTATCGCGCAGCTGCGCCGCCACGGCCGGCTCGTTCAGAACCTCCCGGACCGATTTCGCCATGTTCGCGATGACATCGGGCGGCGTGCCCCTGGGGGCGAAAACGCCCCACCAGGCGAGCGCCTCGAAATCGGGGAAACCTGCCTCGATGGCCGTCTGCGTATCCGGAAGCGCCGGCAACCGCTCGCGCCCCAATTGCAGGACGGGACGAAGCATGTTGGTCCCCAGCTGTGCCGTCACCAGCGCCGCCGATCCCGCGATGAGATCGACGTGTCCGCCGAGCACGTCATTCATGGCCGGGCCGCCGCCGCGGTAAGGCACATGGGTGATTTCCACGCCGGCCTTCTTGGCGAGCACCGTCATCGCCAGATGGCCGAGGGTACCGATGCCGACCGAGGCATATTTCACCGAGCCGGGTTTTTCTTTCGACGCCGCGATCACGTCGGCGAAGGTCTTGAACGGCCGGCTGGCATTCGCCGCGATGACATAAGGCGCTGTGCCGACGAGAAAGACCGGCACCAGATCGCGCTCGACGTCGACCGGCGGATTTTCGAGAATGGCCGGAATGACCGCGTGAGAGTCGAAGGTCACGAGAAACGTCGAACCATCCGGGGTGCTCTTGGCCACATGTGCGGCGCCGAGCGAACCGGCTGATCCGGACTTGTTCTCCACCAGGACGATACGGCCGAGCTTCGTTTGCAGGCCGGGCTGCAGAAGCCGGGCGAGGGCGTCCGTGGAACCTCCCGGGGGAAATGGCACCACGAGTGTCGTTATCCTTGAGGACTGAGCCAGCGCCGGCGCAACGGCGAAAACCGCTGACGTCGCCAGCATGCTGCGTCGTGTAATCTTCACCATTGCTCTCCTCCCGGTTCTTTCTGCGCTTTGCTTTTTGTTCGCGGATTTATGAATTACCGAAGCCCGATCCGGCCTTCTTGTATTCCGGCCGCGGCGGACTGAAGATATCGAGCACGCGCGCTCCCTCCGGCCCGGCGCGCATGGTGTGCGGCACGTTTCCCGGCGTGCGCCAGAAATCACCCTTGCTTACCTGAATCTCCTCGCCGCCCTGCATCCGGACGGCCGAGCCCTCGAGCAGCACGCCCCATTGCTCTTCAGGATGATGATGCAGCGTCCCTTCCGAGTTCGGCGCCAGCGTCACCACGGACAGCATGGCGTGCTCGCCGGCGAAAATGCGCGTTGTGAGTCCCGGCGCAAGATCGCGAAACAGACCGTCGTGCGGATTATCCAGATTGTGAAATTCGTTCTTTTGACTCATCGTTCCTCCCTCGGTGTCAGTTGCGCATCAATCAGGATTTTCCGTAGCTGCCCTGGTAGCGGCCCTCGCGGATCGAGATGATCGTCTCCTCCTCGCGCGCAATCTGGGCGCGGACCGCCTCGAGCAATGGTGATGCCATCGAGGCGGGAAAGGACACCACGCCGTCCTCATCCCCCACCACAATGTCGCCGGGTGCTATCACCGAGCCACCGATGGAGACCGGCACGTTGATTTCGCCCGGACCGTTCTTGTAGGGGCCGCGATGAATGGCGGCACGGGCAAAGCACGGAAAGTCGGACGCGGCGAAGGCGGCGACATCGCGGACAGCGCCATCGATGACATAGCCCGCAGCGCCTCTGTATTCGGCGATGTTCTTCATGATTTCACCAACGAGCGCCCTCGTCTCGTCGCCGCCGCCATCGACGACGATCACGTCGCCCGGCCCGACCAGTTCAAGAGCCCGGTGGATGGCAAGATTGTCTCCCGGCCGCGTGCGCACGGTGAACGCGGCTCCCACCAGCTTGCCGCCGCGATGGAAGGGCCGCAGCCCCACCGCGCCCGGCAGCCGGGCAAGGTTATCGCTGATCACCGATGTCGGCGCGCTCCTGAACGCATCGATCAGCGCCGCCGCCGGCTTTGGCACGCTCGTCATGGCCGTGACGATGCTCATTCGGACTGTCCCCCCATTTTACAATTTCGGCGCGCGTTAAAGGCGCGCGCTCTCTCTGCCGGAACGGCTGAAGCATCGTGTTATTTTACTTCCGCGCCCGGAAAACATCTGCGGCCTTGCCGTAGCGAGGTCAAGCCGGGCTCGCTCCGCGCCAACGCGAAGCGTGGCTAGGCTTGCCTCTATATTTCCTTTTTGTTCGACTGTACAAATAAACTGGTCCCTTCAACAAGAAACAGAGAACCCTACATGTCCCTCACTGACCGCAGGACGCTTTTGCGCGCCGCCGCCACCCTTCCGATTTTCGCAGGAGCAACATCCGGCATCGCCTCCGCTCAGGCACCCTCGGCCGAGGCTCAAAAGCCCGCCGCGGTTTCGGCCCCGCCGCACGTGACGAGGATCCTCGCCCATTACGTGGTCGGCGCCAAATATGACGACCTGCCGGAAAACGTGCGCAAGGAAGGCGTGCGAACCCTGCTCAACTGGGTGGGCGTCGCCATCGGCGGCTCGCACCACCAGACGGTGGACATCGCGGCGTCGGCGCTCGCGCCGTTTTCGGGACCGCATCAGGCTTCACTGTTCGGCCGCCCGGAACGTTTTGACATCATGAACGCCGCTTTCATCAACGGCGTCTCGAGCCACATCTTCGACTATGACGACACCCATCTGAAGACCATCATCCATCCGGCCGGCCCGGTCGCATCCGCGATCCTGGCGCTGTCGGAGATGCAGCCGGTGTCGGGCAAGGATTTTCTCAACGCGCTGGTGCTCGGCGTCGAAACCGAATGCCGGATCGGCAACGCGGTCTATCCCAATCACTATGATGTCGGCTGGCACATCACCGGCACCGCCGGCGTGTTTGGTTCGGCGGCGGCGGTCGGCAAGCTGCTCGGCCTCAACGAACAGCAGATGGTCTGGGCGCTCGGGCTCGCGGCCTCGCAGCCGGTCGGTTTGCGGGAATCCTTCGGCTCGATGAACAAGAGTTTCAATCCGGGCCGGGCAGCCTCCAACGGCATTTTCGCCGCCCTGCTGGCCGCGAAGAACTACACGAGTTCCGACGGCATGATCGAGGCCAAGCGCGGCTGGGCCAACACCATCAGCACCAAGCAGGACTATCGCGAAATCACCGAGGGCCTTGGCCAACGCTACGAGGCGGCGCTCAACACCTACAAGCCCTTCGCCTGCGGCATCGTCCTGCATCCGGCGATCGATGCCGCCATCCAGCTCCGGGCCGAGCAGAAATTCACCCCCGATCAGGTGAAGCGGATCGAGCTGAAGGTTCATCCGCTGGTGCTCGAATTGACCGGCAAGAAGACGCCCCACGAAGGACTGGAGGGCAAGTTCAGCATCTATCATGCCGTCGCCATCGCGTTGATCGAGGGCGCCGGCGGCGAGAAACAATTCAGCGACCGCGCCGTCCGCGATCCGGCCGTCATCGAGCTGCGCGGCAAGGTTGTTCCGGTGATCGATCCGGCCATCAAGCCGGAGCAGGTCGAGATGGCGATCGAGCTGAGCGACGGCCGTGTGCTGCGCAAGCGGATCGAACACGCGATCGGAAGCCTGGAGAAGCCGATGAGCGACAAGGACCTGGAACGGAAATTCGCCGATCTCGCCGAAGGAATCCTGCCCAGCCCGCAGATCGCGAAAGTCATGGAGCTGTGCTGGAAAGTCGAAGGCCTTCCCGACGCCGGCGAGATCGCGAGGATGGGATCCCGGCCGGCCGCCTGACGGCAACGGCGGCCTCGCCGCTTTACCTCGCGCCCCGCGGACCGCAATCTCTCAGGAGTAGAGTTTGCGGTTCGTGGTGCTCTTCCCGGCGGGCCCGCGCAGCGTGCCGAACACGCCGTCGAGCGCGGGGTTGCTGACGCCAAACCAGTGTTTCTCACTGATGAAATGATGACGCAGGTGGTACTGCTTGATCCAGCGCCCCAGCCGCGTTCGCGGCTGGTAGGGAATGTGTGCGACGTAATGCACCCATTCATAATGCAGAATTGCAAGCATCATCCCGAGCAGCGCCGAGACCGCGGCCTGCATCCCGAATGCAAGCGCGAACAGCCCGGTGGCGACGGCCAAATTCGGCACCAGAAACCAGATCGGCAGAAACAGGAGATCCAGCCGGTCGGGCTCGACATGGTGGTCGTAATGCAGGCGGTGCTGCAGCCTGCGCGCGGGCGGCCATGCCAGCGGCGGCGCATGAAAGGCGAAACGGTGCATGCCGTATTCGCTCAGATAGAACAGCAGCGCGCCGGACAGGATCGCGACGGGTTCGAGCGCGAGCACGCCAAGCAGCCAGGCCAGCGTCCCGGCCACCACGCCGACCACGAGCGCCGCAACGCTGCCATGACGAAGAAACACGAGAAGCATCCCCGCTCTTCCTCTGCAATCCGGCGAGGTGGCCATCCCCGCGGCAACTGCCATGCGGTGGACGCGGTCGCCTGGACATTGAATATCAGGGCGAGCGCATAATCGCCAGTCATAACAAAAAGCTACGGCGCTGCCGCCTTATCCTTGCCGGTGGAACACCGAAGAAAATGCGCCCGTTTTTCGGGGTGACAAGCCGGCCAATAATGGCGACAATCGCCAAAATCTGTCCACTCGCATCCGCCCTCGGGAAAATCGTCCGTGATTGCATCACGCACCTTCGCATTGCTGTTGGCCGCGACCGCTGGCGGCGCCGTGCTGCAGCCTTCGCGCGCGCAGGCGGAGTGGTGGGGCGCGCGCGGACCGACCGATTTCGAGGAATGCGCCGACATCGCGGAGAAGGTGACAACCAGGGAAGCCAGGACCGCGGCGCTGTCGGAATGCAACGCGAAGTTCGCCGGGCGGCGAAAGCCCGGCGGCGGCTATGCCTATTTCGATTTCATGCAGAACCGGAACTTCGATATCGCGGGCCCGAATCCGACGCCCGCGGAGCAGAAGCATATCGACGAACAATACACCGCCTATCTCGACAATCAGCGGCGCAGCAACATCGCGGCGGCGTTCGCGGCAAGGCAGCAGCAACAGTTGCAGCCGGCATCCCTGAAGAGTGAAAATGAAAAGCCGCCGCTTGCGACAGCGAATACCGGCAAACCGCAACCCGCCGCGGGCGATACGAGGCGCAACAAACCAACCGGCTGCCCGCAGCATTCCTTCTCCTGCGAATGGCCGCTGCTTTCCGAAGGCATCAAGGACCTGAAGAAGGCGTTGTTCGGCGCGCCTTCGGGCAAGGCCAGGCGAAACCAGCCGGGCGAAGGCAAAGCCAGGACTTGAGGCCAAGACTTGAAGCCAAGCCGGACTTCGACCGCCGGTGACGCAGCACCCGTCAGGCGCCACGCCTTGCGATGATGTCTCCGCGAATGAGATTCAGTAACCGGCCAGGCCCGAACGGATCTGCTCGGGCGTCAGCCCCGGCGAGCCCTGGCCCGCGGCTTCCGCGCGCTTGATCAGCGCAACGATGCGGCGCGATAGCGGAACCTGCAGGTGCCGGCGATCGGCGATTTCGGTGATGACGCCCTGCAGATAATCGATCTCGGTGCGGCGGCCGCGCCGCAGATCTTCCCACATCGACGAACGCGCTTGCGGGTCGATCTTCATCGTCCGCCCCAGCACCATTCCGAACATGGTGTCGGGCAGCCGCAGCAGATGCGGCGTCCAGCCGGCCGGAATCGGCGTCGACGACACCGGAGCGATGCCTTCAGCCCTTATCGCCGCCAACCCCTCGGCGATCTGGTCGGCAAACAGCATGCGCCATGAACGCTGCGCGAGTTGCTGTCGCAGCGGCAGATCGGACAGCGCGTTGATCGCGTTGTTGAGGTTGACGAGCAGCTTGCCCCATTGCACGCCCGCGATGTCGCGCGTGGCGCGCATCGTCAGCCCTGGCACCGAAAGCCGCTCCGCGGTACCGGCACCGTCCTCTTCGATCACGATATCGCCCGATGTGGCGCGATGAAACCGTCCCTCGCCGGGAGCGACCACATTGAACGGCACCATGGCCGCGAGCACGATCTCGTCCGGGCAAGCGCTGGCGCAGCAGCGACGCATTACCGACGCCATTCTGCAAACTGACGACCACTGCATCGGGCGGAGCATGCCGCGCGATCGCTTCCGCGATCTCTGCGGTATCGGCGCTCTTGACGGCGACCAGCACCACACCGGCGTCGGCAAAAACCGCGGGGTCGTCGGACAACGTCAACTGGCGGGGTCCAATTTCCCGCTTCAAACCCTCGAAGCTCGTCAGACTGAGCCCGTTGCCTTCGATCTCCTGGATCACGCGCGGACGCGCCAGCAGCGCGACGCGGCGACCGGCCGCAGCATACATGCCGCCGACAAAACAGCCGATGCTACCGGCACCCGCCACTGCGATCGGTCTGTCCAGGGCCATCCCGCGATACCTCCTGCCTGGCTGAGTAGCAGAATTCACCGCTCGCCGCCTCTCGAAGCCGGCCCACGCCGCTGCGGCGCCGCCGCTCGCCTTGTAACCGTCATCACGCGCCGTTATGGTTTGCAACACGGGGCGGCAATCGGCAGGAGATGACGATGGGCTTACTCGATGTACTCAACGGAATGCAGAACGGTCCGCGCGGTCCCGCCAATCCTGGCGCGCCATCGAGCGGCGGGATGTCGCCGATCACCATGGCGATCCTCGGACTGCTTGCCTACAAGGCGGTCAAGCACTTCAGCGGCAGCCAACCCGGCGCGAGTCCGGCACCGCCACCATCGCCCGGCAGCGGCGGAACGGCCGGCGGCGGTCTTGGCGGCGATCTTGGCGGTAGTCTCGGCGATCTACTCAAGGGCGGACTGGGCGGCCTGCTCGCGGGCGGCGCGGCCGGGAGCGTCATCAGCGGCGGACTGGGCGACCTGCTCAGGCAATTCCAGCAGAGCGGCCAGGGCGAGACGGCAAACTCATGGGTGAGCCCCGGCCCCAACAAGCAGATTTCATCCGGCGATCTCGCCAGCGCGCTCGGCGCCGATCAGATCGACAGCCTGATGTCGCAAAGCGGCCTGTCGCGCCAGCAACTGCTCGACGGCCTGAGCCAGCATCTGCCCGAGGTGATCGACCATTTGACGCCGGACGGACGGCTGCCGACCGAAAGCGAACTGGCGGGCCGGCTTTGAGGGGCCGGTCAGCATCCCTCCTTTAGGACTCCGGCTTTTTCAAAAGGGGCGTCTGCGATGGTACACATCATTATCGTCGGCTTCGTCGCGGGGATTATCGCCCGGCTGCTATCGCCGGGCCCGAACAATCCCAGCGGATTCCTCCTGACCACGGCGCTCGGCATCGCCGGCGCTTTTGTTGCGACCGCCATCGGCCAGGCGATCGGCCACTACGATCCTGGTCAGGGCGCGGGCTACATCACCTCGACGATCGGCGCGCTGGTGGTGCTGTTCATCTGGAACAGGCTGGTGGCAAACGGCGTGATTTCGGATACGGGTTCGAAACAGGGCTGAGTTTTCGCCGCCTCCGTTATTGCGACGACGACCCCTGTCCTCACGTGACGAGATGGGCGCCGGCGTCCATCCGGACCACTTCGCCCGTCATGTTGCTCGATTGCGGCGTGGCGAGGAAGCATACGAGCCCCGCGACATCTTCCGCCGTCGAGGCCCGCTTGAGCGGCACTTTGGCAACCACGGCATCGCGGACCTTGGCCGCGCCGTCTGCTCCGCGGCCCTTGGTGAACCAGGGCGTGTCAATATAGCCGGGACATACCGCGTTGACGCGGATCAGCGGCGCCAGCGCGCGCGCCAGCGAAAGGGTAATGGTGTTCAGCGCGCCCTTGCTCGCGGCATAGGCGACCGAGGAACCGATGCCGCTGATACCGGCGACCGACGATACGTTGACCACCGCGGATGCACGGCCCGATGTTTGCGCGCCGGCTTCCAGCAGGGATCTCGCGGCCCGCACCATCTGGAACGGGCCGATCGTATTCACCCCGAACAGGCGCTGAAAATCCTCCGCCGACAGGCCGTCCAGATTGTTGTGCGCCATGTGCTTGGTGGTGCCGGCATTGTTGATCAGCACGTCGAGCCGCTCCCACGGGGCCGCCGCCGCGACGATCCTGCGGCAATCCTCATCGCGGGAAACATCGCCCTGGACCACGACCACCTCGCCGCCGGCGCTGCGGCAGAGATCGGCCGTCTGTTCGGCCTCCTTCTGACTGGAGGCGTAATTGATGACGATGCGCGCGCCGCCCTTTGCCAGAATGGCCGCGGTCGCCGCGCCCAGACCGGACGCAGAACCCGTTATAATCGCGCACAGACCATCCTTCGACATCGCATTTCCTCGTGTGATTTTGGGCATTTCAGCAAACCGCCGCGATCTACCATAGCGCGCGGAAAAATACCTGCAAATTCCCTCGAAACTCCGCTGCGCGGAAATAATCCTGGTGTGCCCAATCACTCCCTGGCGCGCGGCCATCGCTTCATGCCGCGCTTGCAGGGGCCCTTGCGGACATCGGCGCTTGTCATGGCGACGGCTTTTCCCCATCATGCATCGCAAGAACAGACCGCACGTGAGCCCCGGCGCGATTTCCGCGGGGGATTTGTGGCGGCTAAAGCATGATCCGGAAAAGTGGGAACCGGTTTTCCGAAAAGATCATGCTCAAACAAAGAGATGAGATCATGATCCGATTCAATCGAATCGGATCATGATCGAAACGAGGAACGCCGTGGCGGAAGTTGAGAATATCGTCGCGCAGACCGCAGAGAGGATATTTGCGGATCTCGCCGACGCGCAGACCATCAATCGCGACAGGAAGGGCGGCTGGAAGGCGCCGCTGTGGCAGGCGCTGACCGAGGCCGGCCTGCCCTTGTCGTGGGTGTCAGAGGAGTGCGGAGGTTCGGGCGCGAGCCTGGCCGAGGGCTTCAGCGTGCTGAGCGCGGCCGGCCGTTCCGCGCTTGCCGTACCGCTCGCGGAAACCATGCTGGCGGGATGGCTGCTGTCGCAAGCCAGGATCGCCTCACCCGCGGGCGAGATGACGGTAGCGCCGGCGGGCCCGAAGGACCGCATCACGGTGGATGCCGACGGCACCTTGTCCGGACGGGCGCGCGGCATTCCGTTCGCCGGAGAGGCCAAACACATCGCGGTACTGGCGCATCGAACCGGCGGTCTTTCGATCGCGCTGGTCAGCGCGGCCGCGTGCCGGATCGAGGCCGGCCTCAATCTTGGCGGCGACGGCAACGACACAGTGACGTTCAGCCGGGTCGCGCCGATCTCTATCGCGCCTGCGCCTGCGGGCTTTGACGAGACCTCGCCGCTCCTGATGGGGGCTGTCGCGCGAAGCCTGCAGATCGCCGGCGCGCTCGAGCAGATGCTCGACATCAGCGTGCGTTACTCCAACGAGCGCGTCGCGTTCGAGAAGAAGATCTCGAAGTTTCAGGCGGTGCAGCACAATCTGGCAAAACTCGCCGGCGAATTGGCGGCGGCGCTCGCGGCCGCAACCTCGGCCGCCGATGCTTTCGCCAACGGCACGCCATCGGACGAAGCGGCGTTTCTCGAAGCGGCCTCGGCAAAGATCCGCTGTTCGGAGGCGGCCGAAAAGGGCGCCGCGATCGCGCATCAGGTGCTTGGCGCGATCGGCTTCACCATCGAACACATCCTGCACCGTTACTCCTTGCGGGCGCTGGCGTGGCGCGACGATTTCGGCTCCGAGAGCTATTGGGCGGTCGAACTCGGCAAGCGCGTCGCCGCGCGCGGCGCCGACGAGCTATGGCCGCTGGTGGCCTCGCGCTGAGCCAGCGCATGATCCGGAAAAAGCGGGAACCGGTTTTCCGAAAGATCATGCTCAAACAGAAACAATTCGCCTGCACGAAAGTCGGGATTCAATATGACCGCAGCCCTCCGTTTCGATCCGATCCGCCTGCCGCCCGAATGCGTTGAACTGCGCAAGGAAGTGCGCGCCTTCCTCGCCGACGAAATCGCCGCCGGCACGTTCGATCCCGCACAAGCCCAATCGCGAGGATACCGACGCACCGGAATTTTCCCGCCGCGTCGGCGCGCGCGGCTGGCTCGGCATGACCTGGCCGAAGAAATATGGCGGCCACGAACGCACCTTCCTCGAACGTTACGTGGTGACCGAGGAAATGCGCGTCGCCAACGCCCCGACGCGGCGCTTTTTCGTCGCCGACCGGCAGAGCGGGCCGGTGCTTCTGAAATACGCCCCCGAGCGCATCAAGATGGACATCCTGCCGCGGATCTGCCGCGGCGAGGTCTGTTTTGCCATTGGCATGAGCGAGCCCAATTCCGGCTCGGACCTGTTCGCGGCGAAAACCAAGGCGACGAAAACGGACGGCGGATGGCTGATCAACGGCACCAAGATCTGGACCTCATCGGCGCATATCGCCGATTACATGATCGCGATCTTCCGCACCTCGCCGCCGACAAAGGAAAACCGCCGCCACGGCCTGACGCAATTCCTGGTCGACATGAAGACGCCGGGCATCAAGGTCAATCCGATCGGCCAGATCACCGGGCAATTCGAGTTCAACGAGGTGGTGTTCACCGACGCCTTCATGCCCGACGATCACGTGCTCGGCGAGATCGACGGGGCCTGGAAGCAGGCGACATCCGAACTCGCCTATGAACGCAGCGGGCCGGAGCGCTTTCTGGAAACCTATTATGTGCTGACCGAACTCGTTCGCGCGGTGGGACCGGCGCCCGATACAAGAGCCGCGGAGGGCATCGGGCGCCTCGTGGCGCAGCTTCACACCATGCGGCGGATGTCGGTCTCGGTCGCCGGCATGTTGCAGGCCGGCAAGGAGCCGGTGGTCGAAGCCTCGATCGTGAAAGACATCGGCACCGTCTGGGAGCAGCAATTGCCGCATCGGGTGCGCGATCTCGCGGCCTTCATCGATGCGGACGCGACCAACCACGAGACCCTGGAGAATCAACTGGCGTTCGCGATCAAGACCGCGCCCAAGCTCACCATTCAGGGCGGCACCACCGAAGTGCTGCGCGGCATCATCGCGCGCGGGCTCGGTTTGCGCTGACCGCGCGAGCCTGGTTTGCGCTGGTTCAAATCATTTCAACCGAGGATCAATATGAGCAACTTCACAGACATCGGCGTCGAAAAAATCGGCCACGTCGGCCTGATCGAAATCCGGCGGCCGCCGCTGAATTTCTTCGACATCTCGCTGATCAACCAGATCGCCGACGCGCTGGAGGAATTCGATCGCGACATCGAAATCCGCTCCTCGGTTCTCGCCGCGCAGGGCAAGGCGTTCTGCGCCGGCGCCAATTTCAACGATCCGGCGCGGCAGGCGCAGGAGGCGCGCGAGAAAGCCGATCCGGCATCGGGCCTCGGCCAGATCAGCCATCTCTATATCCAGGCGGTGCGGATCTTCCGCGCCAGGAAGCCGATCGTGGCCGCCGTCCATGGCGCGGCCATCGGCGGCGGCCTCGGGCTCGCGGTGTCGGCGGATTTCCGCGTCACCTGCCCCGAGGCGCGGTTCGCCGCGAATTTCACCAAACTCGGCTTTCACCCCGGCTTCGGTCTGACGGTGACGCTTCCCGAACTGGTCGGCAAGAACAATGCCGAGCTGATCTTCTACACCAGCCGGCGGGTCACCGGCGAGGAAGCCTGCCGGATGGGGCTGGCCAACGAATGCGTGCCGCAGGATCAGGTCCGCAACGCCGCCATGAAGCTCGCGCAGGAGATCGCCGAGTGCTCGCCGCTCGGCCTGCTCTCGACCCGCGCCACGATGCGCGCCGGCCTCGCCGAGCGCGTGCTCGCCGCCACCAACCACGAACTCGCCGAACAAACGCGGCTGCGCGCCACCGAAGACTTCAAGGAAGGCGTCAAGGCCACCGAGGAGCGCCGCGTCCCGAATTTCAGGGGACGGTGAGGTTCGCTGTTGTCGTTCCTGAAACTGCGGCACATAAATCCGCGTCGTCCCGGCCAAGCGAAGCGCGAGCCGGGACCCATACGCCGCGGCTCCTCGGTCATGCGCAGTGTCAGACGGCTTTCTTCATTACGAAGGCCTGTGGTTATGGGTCCCCGCTTTCGCGGGGACGACGGTTAGATCTTCTCTGTGGAGTAATGGCGCGGCCTTCATCTCACTGTCCCTGGAACACCGGCTTGCGTTTCTCGACGAAGGCCTTGGCCGCTTCCTTGTGGTCGGCGGTTTCGCTGGCGCGCGAGTGGTGGAAGGCCTCGGCGTCGAAGCAGTTTTCCAGCGACAGGCGCTCGGCGTTGTTGATGTTGCGCTTGATATAGCCCAGCGTCACCGAGGGCCCCTGCGCCAGCGACATCGCCAGTTCACGCGCCGCCGCTTCGACCTCGGCATCGGCAACGACGCGCGTCACCATGCCGAGCGCTTGCGCTTCCTGCGCGGTCAGCACCGGCGACAGCAGATAGAGCTCGCGCGCCTTGGCGCTGCCGAGCATCTGGGTCAGGAAATAGGTCCCACCGTAATCGCCGGACAATCCAACCTTGGCGAAGGCGGTGGTGATCTTGACGGAGGCCGAGGCGACGCGGAAATCGCAGGCGAGCGCGATCGAAAGACCCGCGCCGGCGGCCGCGCCGTCGAGCTGCGCCACCACCGGCTTCGACATCTCGTGCAGGATGCGCGAGACTTCCATGCCGCGCCGCAGATTGGTCATCTTGGCTTCGAACGTCAACGGCGCGCGCCCCGCCGCCATCGACTTCACATCGCCACCGACGCAGAACGTGCCGCCGGCGCCTTTAAGCAGAACGGCACGGACCTCGTGATCCTCCGCCGCGCGCCGCGCCGCCTCGACCAGCCCCAGCGTCATATCCGGATTGAGCGCGTTGCGCCGGTCGGGACGGTTCATGGTGATGGTGAGCAGCCCGGAATCGAGGTCTTGCAGGACGATGTCGTTCATGTGTTTGCCTTTGTTGTTATTGGTTAGGCTTTGTACTCGTCATTGCGAGGAGCGAAGCGACGAAGCAATCCACTGCCAACCGCAGAAGAGATGGATTGCTTCGCTTCGCTCGCAATGACGAAAAAGAGCAGTCAGCTCTACTTCTTCACCAGCGGGCAGCGGGACTGTTCGAGCGACTGGAACGCCTCATTGCCGGGGATGGTCGCCAGCAGCTTGTAGTCGTCCCAGCGGCCCTTCGACTCCGACGGCTTCTTGACCTCGAACAGATACATGTCGTGCACCATGCGGCCGTCCTCGCGAATCCGGCCGTTCCTGGCGAACATGTCGTTGATCGGGGTGTCCCTCATGATCTTCATGACGGCGGCTGGGTCGGTGGTGCCTGCGGCCTTCACGGCTTTCAGATAGTGCGTCACCGAGGAGTAAACGCCGGCCTGCGCCGCGCTCGGCACCCGCCCGATCCGCTGCATGAAGCGTTTGGCAAAGGCGCGGGTGTCGTCGTTGAGGTCCCAATAATAGGCTTCCGAAAGCAGCAACCCCTGTGCGGTCTCAAGCCCGACGGCGTCGATGTCGGTCACGAAGGCCAGCAGCGGCGACAGCTTCTGGCCGCTCTTCATGATGCCGAATTCGGCGGCCTGCTTGATCGTGTTGATGGTGTCGCCGCCGGCATTGGCGAGCCCGATCACCTTGGCCTTGGATGCCTGCGCCTGCAGCAGATAGGACGAGAAATCCGCGGTGTTGAGCGGGTGGCGGACGTTGCCCAGCACCTTGCCGCCGGATTTCAGCACGACATTGGCGGTGTCTTTCTCGAGGTCCTGGCCGAAGGCGTAATCGGCGGTGAGAAAGAACCAGGTGTCGAGGCCCTGCTTGACGGCGGCAAGACCGGTCACATTGGCCTGCGCGAAGGTGTCGAAGACATAGTGCACGGTGTAGGGACCGCAGGCCTCGTTGCTCAGGCGGATCGATCCGGGTCCGTTGAATATGACGATCTTGTTGCGCGCCTTGGCGATCTCGCCGGCCGCGAGCGCGGTTGCGGACGCGGCCACGTCATAGATCATCTCGACGCCCTGATTGTCGAGCATGTCGCGGGCGATGTTGGCGGCAAGATCGGCCTTGTTGAGATGATCGGCCGCGAGGATCTCTATCTTGCGGCCGAGCACCTCGCCGCCGAAATCCTCCGCCGCCATTTTCGCGGCCATCTCGGCGCCGGGGCCGGTGATGTCGGCGTAAAGTCCGGACATGTCGAGGATGCCGCCAAGCTTGAGCGGGGGCTTGCCTTGCGCATACGCCGCGGTAGCGGCAACCGCCAGCGCTACGCCGAGAATGCCGGCGAGAATGCCGGATAGAACCCGTCTCATGAAAGCCTCCCTATCGGACTGCCGCATTGAAATCGCGACCGCTATTTCCGTTGCCGCAATCATGCCGTAAGCGTCGGGAGGCGGCAAGCCGCGCTAGTTTGCGTCTTTCCACCAAACGGAATGAATCGCTGGCTTGAGCGGGGCAACATGCGCGCGGAAATACCCATCGGATTTCAATGCGCGCGTGAGATGAAGATTGTGCTCGGCGCTACCCTGATGCTGGCCGCGGCGGTTGGTCCCGCCGACGCCGCGGGATGCGCCTTCGAACCGCAAGGCGATGGCCGCGTGGCCACCGTGATCGATACGCGCAGCTTCCGCCTGCAGGACGGCCGCGAGGTTCGGCTCGCCGGGATCGAGCCGGTGCCAGCGGAGACCCCTGCGGCAAATCGCCCGCCGGCGCTGGCCGCGATCCTGACTGATCGCGAGGTAAGGCTGCGCGGCGACGATGACACGCCGGATCGCTATGGTCGCCAGCCCGCCTTCGTGTTCCTGGTCCCGTCCGAAACCCTGGTGCAGGCAGAACTTTTGGCCCGAGGCGAAGCACTTGTCGCCGCCACCGTGACCGACAAGGAATGTGCCGGGGTCCTGATGGCCGCCGAGGCGGCCGCACGCCAGGCCAGACGTGGGATCTGGAGCAGCCCCGCCGCCATAAAAAGCACCGAAAGTCCGGGCGATATTTTGACAGGGATTGGGCGGTTTACGGTGGTCGAGGGGAAGGTCCTGTCCGTCCGGCAGGCGGGGGCAACGACCTACCTGAATTTCGGGCGGAACTGGACACGCGATTTCGCTGTGACTATTTCAAGACGGGTGCTACCCGTTTTCGAGGTCGCCGGCATTGTTCCCAAGTCCCTCGAAAATCGGCGGATTCGCGTCCGGGGCTTCGTTGAGGCGCGTGGCGGGCCGCGAATTGAAGTGCTCCGGGCAGAGCAGATCGAACTGCTTGGCGGGAATTAGAGCATAATGGGGGCCCCAGAGGGTCGCGTGCGCAGGGCGGGAACCGGTTTGCGTACTCAACAAAGAGATGCGATCATGACCCGACTCAACCTGATCGGATCATGATCTGGCTCGCTGGAAATGTAAGAGTAGCGACGTGGTGGATTGTGCGGGACGGCGCGAGGAAGGAAAGAGCCGCCGGCTGTGGGCTGCGCCCATGGTGCTGGGAGCGGCCCTTTTGCTTGCGGGCTGCGGCGATATCACCCGGTTCCAGACCGCGGCATCCCCGCCGGCGACCCCTGCCAAGCCCAATCGCACGGTCGTTCAAAGCCCCGCCGCTGAAAAAGAGCATGAGCGGATTTTGTCTTCCTATGGCGGGGCCTATGACGATCCGAAACTGGAAGCCCTGATCGGCAAGACGGTCGATCGGCTGGTTGCGGCGTCGGACCGTCCCGATCAGGCCTACAGGGTGACGATCCTCAATTCGGGCGCGGTGAATGCGTTCGCGCTGCCGACCGGCCAGCTCTATGTGACGCGCGGCCTGATCGCGCTGGCCTGCGACACCTCCGAATTGTCCTCGGTGTTGAGCCACGAGATGGCGCATGTGCTGGCAAAGCACGCATCCATCCGCGAGGACCAGGCGCGCCAGGCCGCCGTCGTCACCCGCGTCGTTACCGAAATGGGCAGCGATCCCGATCTGACCGCGCTGGCGCTGGCCAAGACCAAACTGACGATGGCGAGCTTTTCGCGCTCCCAGGAGTTCGAGGCGGACGGCATCGGCGTAGGCCTTTCGTCGCGCGCCCGTTTCGATCCCTATGGCGCGGCGCGCTTCCTCACCGCGATGGAACGCAACGCCGAACTGAAAGCGGCAAAGACCTCGGTCGATCCCCGCGCGCAGGACTTCCTGTCGTCGCACCCGGCGACGCCGGAACGCGTGGCGAACGCGCAGAACACCGCAAGGCAGTACACCTCGCCCGCGTCCAACGAACGCGATCGCGACACCTATCTCGCCGCGATCGACAACATCGTGTACGGCGAGGATCCAAGCGAGGGATTCGTTCGCGGCCGGAGATTCCTGCATCCCAAGCTCGGCTTCACCTTCGCCGCACCCGAAAACTTCACGCTCGACAACACCGCGCAGGCCGTGATCGGCGTGCGCGAGGGCGGCACGCAGGCGATGCGCTTCGATGTCGTGAGGGTGCCGGCGGAACAGACGCTCGGCGACTATCTCAATTCCGGCTGGATGGAAAACGTCGACAAGGCCTCGACCGAGGATCTGACCATCAACGGTTTTCCGGCGGCCTCCACCGTCGCCCACGGCGATCAATGGCAGTTCAAGGTCTATGCGCTGCGCTTCGGCAGCGACGTCTATCGTTTCATCTTCGCCGCCAAGCAGAAAACCACCGAAAGCGAGCGCAATGCCCGCGAGACCGTGAACTCCTTCCGCCGCTTGACGCTGGAGGAAATTCAGGCCGCGCGGCCGCTGCGCATCAAGGTCATCAACGTGCAGCCCGGCGACACCGTGGAATCGCTGTCGCACCGCATGGCCGGCGTCGATCGTCCGGTGGATCGATTTCTCATCCTCAACGGGCTCGACGCCCATGCCCAGGTCAGGGCGCGCGACCGCGTGAAGATCGTGGTGGATTGACGTGCGAAAGCACGTCATCCCCGGACGCGCTTAGCGCGAACCGGGGATCTCGAGAGGCAAACGTTCTTATCCTCTCCCGTGTGGGCGACCCGGCTCGAATGAACGCAGCGAGTTCGAGACGGGTGAGAGGCTTGTCTCGGCGCGAGCAGCGGCATCCCCCGGATCGACGAGATCGATTTGGGGAGCTTCAGGCCTGGGGAAGCTTGATGAATGGCAATATCGTATCGTCGAGCACGTAACGATTCCGTCCCGCGCGCTTGGCCGCATACATCCGGGAATCGGCCTGAGCGACGAGATGTTCGACGTCCGGTTCGGCATCGGCGTCGGACTGCACCACGCCGATGCTTGCGGTCAGCGGCCTGCCGTCTGGCATCGTGCCGATTCCGTTACTCGCAAGCCGCTCGATCACGGCAACGGCGCCCGGCTCGTCGATATCGGTCAGCACGACCAGGAATTCCTCGCCGCCCCAGCGGATCGGAATGTCCTGGAGGCGGACGATGCGCCGCAAGGCCTGTGCCACCTCGAACAGCACTTCATCGCCGACCTGGTGTCCGAATTTGTCGTTGACGGCCTTGAAATGATCGATGTCCAGGAACAGTACCGTGCAGGGGCTCCGGTGGCGGGATGCGATCCGCAATTGCGTGCGCACGATCTCCTCGCCGAATTTCCTGTTGATCAGCAGGGTGAGCCGGTCGTGCGCGGCTTCCTCGACGGACCTGGCGAAGCTTTCGAGCTGGAACGCACTTGCGAATATTGCGACCGAGCCGACGAACAGCAGCCGGAACAAGGCCGCAAATGTCGCCACGAGTTCGGGCTGCGCCGGCCAACCTTGGGCATTGACCCACATCACGAGCATGATTGGAGTCAGCAAGGCCGCGGATTCGATCAGGGTCAAAGGGAAAATCGCGATCCCGATCGCGAGAATATAAATTTCATAGAAATATGCGTCCGCGACATTCACGGGCACCTGCTCGAAAGATACCCTCAGCGCCGCCATGGTGAAAATCTCCCACAGGCAGAGCCAAGCGACGAGAGCACCTACCACTAGGAAGGCGTTGAGTTCGGGAGAGCCTCCCTTCCTTCGCCAGAACCACAACAGGCCCAGAAACACCACGGCGGTGAGGCGTCCCATGCTAAGCTGTTGCCAGGCTGGAGCCGGCAGCAGGAGAGCGTCCCCTGCGATCCAGACCGGGGACATCAGTGCGAGGACCAGACACATCCACCGCGCGCGCTCTTCCACCGCCTGCATGCGGTATCGGCGAAGCACGGCCGAGTGGGTCCTTTGGGTGGCGACGCGGACGAACGCATCGCCAAGGCCGAGTTCGCGGAACCGTGCGGCAATCGGCGCACCAATGCGTGAGGATAGCAGGAAATTGGACAACTCATCCCCCTCGAATGGAGCCGACCGTGTGTCCGTTGCGCCGGACCCGCGCGGACTTGGTCCGCCGACGGATCGCGGCAATTGCTGCCCCCGCCATCCCTACCACTTTACGCGCGGAACAAATCCAGCCGCGTCGTCCTAGTCTTCCGGACATTCGAAAGTCCCAACCTCAAAAGAAAACCAAGTTACTCCACGGCGCTCTTCTTTCCCACAAGGGGAGAAGGAAAATCACCGTCCGAATGACGGCATCGGGATAGGGGGGAGCCTTGCGGCCCCTCCCCTCCCACACCACCCGGCATGCGGGTCCGCACCGGGCGGTTCAAGAGGTTCAGGTGTCATGATGACCCCGTTCTCTCCGATCCATGCCGCGGGCGACGAGCTTCGTCGGCGCGCGCCGGGATCCATACCGCGTGATCTATCGACAGGGCACGCGGGCTAACATCTTCGGTAAAATAAACGCCGATGGTTATGGGTCCCCGCGTTCGCGGGGACGACTGGTGGAAGCGGAAATCGCTGTAAGCCCAGCCAACAAAAAAAGCCCGGTCGTATCGACCGGGCTTTTGATTGTTTGAACCTGCGGAATAACGCGTTACGCGGCTTCGTCCGCGACGGCGGCATCGTCGCCATCGGCGTCGGCATCCGCCTCACCTTCGGCCTCGACACCCGCCTCGGCCTTGGCTCCGCGGCGCGGGCTCTTGGCGAGCTGGCCTTCGATTTCCTTCACCGCCTCGGTTTCCGTCACATGCTGCACGACGGCGATTTCACGCGACAGACGATCGAGCGCCGCTTCATAGAGCTGCCGTTCGCTGTAGGACTGTTCGGGCTGCGATTCCGAGCGATAGAGATCGCGTACCACTTCGGCGATCGCGACGATGTCACCCGAATTGATCTTGGCTTCATATTCCTGCGCCCGGCGCGACCACATCGTGCGCTTGACGCGCGCGCGGCCCTTGAGCGTTTCCAGCGCCTTCTTGACCAGCACCGGCTCAGACAGCTTGCGCATGCCGACATTGGCGACCTTCGCGGTCGGCACCCGCAGCGTCATCTTGTCCTTGATGAAATTGATCACGAACAGCTCGAGCCTCGCACCCGCGATCTCCTGCTCCTCGATGGCCAGGATCTGGCCAACGCCATGCGCGGGATAAACCACGAATTCGTTGGTCTTGAAGCCCTGCCGCTGGGTCAGGGGCTTCTTCGGCTCCTCGACACGCGGGGCGGCCGCCACCGGCTTGGCGGCGGGCTTGGTTGCGACCGCAGCCTTGAGAGCGGCAGTCTTGGGGGCAGAAACCTTGGGAGCGGAAGCCTTAGGCGCGGCAGTCTTGGGAGCAGCGGTCTTGGGGGCAGCAGCTTTGGCAGCGGTCTTTGAAGGAGCGACCTTCGAAGCAGGAGCCTTCGAACCCGCCGCTTTCGCGACAGTTTTTGCAGTCTTGTTTGGCATTGCGCTTCTTTTGTTTTTCGAGGACTTGGCAGCCGCGGCCTTGGTGGCTTTCCGGGGATCCTTGAGGGAAGCCCGGGCACGGCTCTTGGATGCACCACGGCTGGTCACCGCAGCGGCTTTTTTGGAAGCCTTGGAAACACTCTTGGTACGCGTTTTCTGTGACACAGCCTGCGCGCGGAACTGCCACGCCCCTGTTCGAAGTTTTCACGGGAACCCGCGAGGCCAAAGATACGCATGGCTGGGATTCGGCTTGTAATGTGCATAATATAGCACATTTTCCGTAAAAATCAATGATTTACGCCCGTTGAAGGGCGCTTTGCGGGGGTTTCGGCTGTCTCACGGGGATTAGGGTTAAGGTGAAGCGGACTTTCGATCAGTCCCCGGTTCCGGGCGCCGGAGAAAAATATTTCTCGAATTTGCCTTCGACACCCTCGAATTCCTTGGCGTCAGCCGGGGAGTCCTTCTTCTGGGTAATATTCGGCCAGCTCTTGGCAAACTCGGTGTTCACCTCGAGCCATTTCTCGAGGCCGGGCTCGGTGTCCGGCTTGATGGCGTCGGCGGGACATTCGGGTTCGCATACCCCGCAGTCGATGCATTCGTCCGGATGGATGACCAGCATGTTCTCACCCTCGTAGAAGCAGTCCACGGGGCAGACTTCAACGCAGTCGGTATATTTGCATTTGATGCAGGCTTCAGTGACGACGTAAGTCATCCAAGGCTCCGAAAGAGGTGGCTCCGAAACGGGTCAGTTTTGAGTGGCTGGCGTAGCGCAGGACGTCCTGGGCCGCAAGGTCTTGGGCTGCAAGGTCTTGGGCCGCAAGTGAAGCGAAGCGCCTGCTGCCATGCTTTTCGTCGCCGTCCCGCACCGGACGCATCGTTATTCCTGCCGGTCCTGCAAATCGACATAGAGCACGCGCGCTGAAGACGCATCGCCCCGTCGCTCCGCAAATCCGACCACCTTGAGAAGGCGCACGTTGCGATCGAGCCCGATCGTCAGCACGTCGCCGGCCTTCACGGCGTGGCCAGGCGCCTTCTCGCGCACGCCATTGACGCGAACGTGACCGGCCTCGACCAGTGCGGCAGCGCTGGTGCGGGCTTTGACCACCCGCGCGTGCCACAGCCATTTGTCGAGACGCTGGCGCTCCAACGCTTTGGTCAGTCCTTGCGGTTGGCGGCGAGCTGTTCCTTGAGCGCCGCCAGTTTGGCGAAGGGCGAATTGGGATCGACCGGACGGTCGCGTTCGCGCGGGCCCGCGCTGGTCGCATATTGCCGATGCGAGGGGCCGCTCTCCCGGCCGCCCTTGTCGCGATCGCGCCCGCCCTTGTCGCGAAAGCCCTTGTCGCGTCCGCCACCCTCTCGCCCGCCCTTGTCGCGGTCGCCACGGAACTTGCCTTTGCTCCTGTCCTCGCTCCGTCCCTTGCCCTCGAAGCGCTCGCGGGAGGGGCGGCCCTTGTCCTCGCGCGCGGACGCGCCATCCGCGGAGGCTGCGGTTGCGGCTGCGCCATCAGCCGGCCCGTCGGTGCGGGGTTTGCGGAAATCCTGGTGGCGGTCGCGCCGACCGTGCCGGTGCCGCTCGCGCTTTGCGCCATCGCCAGCCTCGCTGGTCGCGGCCTCTCCCGCGGCGACGGGTTGGGCCGCGTCCGCGGGGCGATCCTGACGGCGGTGCCGGTTGCGATCATGGCGCGGCGGACGCCGCTCTTCCGATCGGCCACCGGGCCGCCAGACCTCGACCAGTTCGGGCTCGGCGGGCGCCGCGGCAGGCGTTGCGTCCACTGACGCCGCTTCGCCGACTGCTGCCGCGCTCTCTGATGTTGTTTCGCTGGCCGCCTGCGCCGGCGCTTCGGCCGAAGCGGATTCGGGAGCAGCCTCGATCGCGGCCTCGGCGGAACTTGCTTCGACCGACGCGGACTCACTCGCGACTGGCTCACTCGCGCCCGGTTCGGGCACGAATGCGACCTCGGGCAACAGCATCGCCGACGACGTGGCGATTTCTTCGCCGGCCGGCGCATCCGTGGCGGTGTCCGCCGTCACGGCCATTGGCTCGGCCGCCGGCTCCGCCGCGCTCCCGGCCACTGTTTCGGAGGTTGCCTCCACGGCGCTTTCCGCCGGCGCAGCCTCTGACTCCGGTGGCGCAGCCTCTGACCCTGCCGGCGCAGGCTCTGGCGCCGCGGGCGCGGACTCGGCCGCGGGCGTTTCCACCACCGCCGGTTTCGGCAGCGGCGGGCGGCGCTCCATGCGATAGCCGAGCGCGCGCAGGATCGAGGCGAAATCCTCGCCGGCCGAACCGGTCAGCGACGTCATCGCCTGCGTCACCACGAATCCGCGGCCATCGAACGCGCCGGCGGGCTTGGCGCCGGGCGAGGTTTCACGCCACGCCAGCGCGGGACGGATCAGGTCGGCGAGCCGTTCCAGAATATCGACGCGCACCGCGCGCTCGCCGCACTGGCGGTAGCCGAGCAGGCGATAGGCATCGCGATGAAGCGCCTTGTCGACCGGGAACGAGGTGCGGCCCGAACTTGCAAGATGCTGCGCGCCCGACAGCGCCGACATGTCGACGTCGTCCAGCTTCAGCGCCCACAACAGCGAGGCCAGCGCGCGCGCCGCCGGTTTCAGGAGCGGCGGGATGTAGATGTGATAGGCGCCGAAGCGCACGCCATATTTGCGCAAGGTGGCGCGCGAGGGCTGATCGAGATCCTTCATCTCGGAGGAGATCTTCGAACGCTCCAGCACGCCCAGCGCCTCGATCAGCTGATAGGCGATGCCGCGCGCGATCCCGGTGACGTCCTCGGCCCGGGAAAGCTCGAACAGCGGCCCCAGCAGCTTCTCGATGTGCGTCTTCAGCCACAGATCGAGCCGCGCCTGCACGGCCTCGCGCGGCGCGCCGTTCAGCCGCTCGTCGGAGACGATGCGGATGCGCGGATGCAGCGCGTCGTCGGCCGCCATCAGCTTGGCGACGGCATCGCCGGTCCAGCGGATGGTGCCGTCCGACGTCAGCACGAACTGATCGTCGGGGGCCGCGGCCAGTTTCTCGGCGCGCGCGTCGATTTCGCCGGCCAGCGCCTTTTGCGCGGCCGCCTGCAAGGCCTTGGCCTCGGAGCCGGCCTCCGCCGCGTCTGGCGCAAAGGTGAATCCATCGAGGCGGCCGATCACATGGCCTTCCACGATCACTTCGCCGGTCTTGCCGATTTCCGTATTCAAACTCGCATTCTCCCGCAGGCGGCGCATCAATACACTGGTACGGCGATCAACGAAACGCTCCGTGAGCCGTTCATGCAGCGCATCCGACAATTTATTTTCAACATCGCGTGCTATCCCCTGCCAATGTTCGGGATCGGCCAGCCAGTCCGGCCGGTTGGCGACGAAGGTCCAGGTGCGGATTTGCGCGATCCGGCCCGATAGCGTGTCGATATCGCCGTCCACCCGATCCGCCTGCTCGACCTGGGCGGCGAACCAGGCGTCCGGGATCCGGCCCTTTTGCATCAGGAATCCGAACAGGGTCGTGACAAGCTCGGCATGCGCGGCCGGCGCGATCTTGCGGTAATCCGGGATCTGGCAGGCCTCCCACAGCCGTTCCACGGCGGCCGCGCCATGCGCCATGTCCCGCACATCGGCGTCGCGCACGGCGTGATCGAGCACGCGCAGGTCCTCGGCGATCGGGGCGCGGGTCAACGCTTCGTGGGACGGCGCCAGCGCCAGCGACACCTGCAGCGCGCCGGGGGATGAAAAATCGAGCTTCGAATTGCGCCACTGCAACACCTTCACGCTCTCGAACGTGTGGTTCTGCAGCGCGTTGACCAGTTCCGGCTCGAACGGCGCGCAGCGGCCCGTGGTGCCGAAAGTACCGTCGCGGGTGGCGCGGCCGGCGCGGCCGGCGATCTGCGCGAATTCCGACGGATTGAGCCGGCGGAACTGGTAGCCGTCATATTTGCGGTCGGAGGCGAAGGCGACGTGATCGACGTCGAGATTGAGGCCCATGCCGACGGCGTCGGTGGCGACGAGATAATCGACGTCGCCGTTCTGGAACATGGCGACCTGCGCGTTCCGCGTGCGCGGGCTGAGCGAGCCCAGCACCACGGCCGCGCCGCCATGCTGGCGGCGGATCAGTTCGGCGATGGCGTAGACTTCATCGGCCGAAAACGCGACGATCGCGGTGCGCCGCGGCTGGCGGGTGATCTTGCGGTCGCCGGCGAATTCGAGCTGCGACAGCCGCGGCCGGGTGACGATGGAAGCGCCCGGCAACAGCCGCTCGATGATCGGGCGCATGGTGGCCGCGCCGAGCAGCAGGGTTTCGTCGCGGCCGCGGCGGTTCAGGATGCGGTCGGTGAAGACGTGGCCGCGTTCGAGATCGGCGGCGATCTGGATTTCGTCGACCGCGAGAAACGACACGTCGAGATCGCGCGGCATCGCCTCGACCGTGGAAACCCAGAACCGCGGCTTCGGCGGTTTTATTTTCTCCTCGCCGGTGATCAGCGCGACGGCCGCGCTGCCGGCGCGATCGGCGATCTTGTTGTAGACCTCGCGCGCGAGCAGGCGCAGCGGCAGGCCGATGACGCCGGTGGAATGCGCCAGCATCCGCTCGATCGCCAGATGGGTCTTGCCGGTATTGGTCGGCCCGAGCACGGCGGTGACGCCCGAGCCGGGAGCCCGGCCGTTGGCAAGCGAGGGCGGAGGTGACGAAAAGGCCATGTTTTAAGGGGTTTCTGCGCCGCTGCTGGATTTACAATTGTTTCATAATGCGACGACTGTGTGATCGCGGCTTAAGTTTCGGAACGAGTTCCGGAACGAATCGCGCCCGAATCGGTGACTCCCGTTGGCTCCGGCTTCGTTCACCGCAACATATCGGGCAGATAGCACTTTGCGGCACTAGATCAAGCTTGACGCCGGTCGACAAGCCGGCGGTTCGGCGGTGAATTCCTTAAAATTTCCGGCACGGCGAGTCGAATCAGAAGTGAGGAAGAGTCAATGCGGATTCGGTGGTCTCGTCGTCCCGGCCAAGCGAGCCCTTGCGAGCGCGAGCCGGGATCCATACCGCGTGATCTATCGGTGGGCGCAGATGGATGTCGCTCGTTTCAACAATTGAGACCTGTGGTTATGGGCCCCCGCTTTCGCGGGGGCGACGGATGGATAAAGCTTGGCTTTCAATTCGTCTTCGCCACGCGCGGCGGCGTTGGGGTGGTGATGAATTGCGTGGCTTCCAGCATGGCGACGCCGAGCGGGGTCGGGATCACCATCCGGAACGGAACCAGGACGCGGGTTCCCGCGACCGGCGCGAACGCGATTTCCATGTTGCGCGCGGCGGCGAGGTATTTGATCACGGCACGATCGGGGATGTAGCCGGCGATCGGCGAGAAATAGATCGCGCAGACCACCACCGGGCCCCGATAGCCCTTTTCGGCCTTCACGGTTTCCATGCGCTTGAAATCGAGTTTCAGGTCGTAGCGCATGCGGCCGTCGAAGATGGCGTTGCCGGTATGGCAGGCGTCGGGGCCGAGCGGATCGGCGGTGCCGGGCACGCGCAGCATCGCCCCCGTCATCGGATCGAAGACGCCCTTGCGATGGGCGTCCGTCACCGGCAGCCGGTCCGGATCGACCGGCGGCTCGGGCTCGATCGCGTATTCCTTGATGGTGCCGTTCGCCAGCACCATGCGGATGGATTCGGTCTTTTTCGGCGTCGTGGTGGAGGCGCTGTAATTGGTCGAGACCAGCGCGCCGTTGACGACGCGCCCCTGCGCGGCGCCGGCGCCGGAGCCGGCCGCGAAGGCTTTCAGCAGGCCCGAGGTGCCGCCGACGGCGGACGCCGAATACGCATCGTCCTGGATATCGATGGTCCAGGCGCCCCGGCCGACGGGAATGCCGGCCAGCGTCGCCTCGTATTGCGCCTCCAGCCGGCCTTGCGCGACCACGGATTGGGTGGACCCGGCCAGCCACAAGGCGAAAGCGAAAAGGCCGCCGAGCCCCCGTAGCAACCATGTGGCCCGCCGGGGCGAAATCATGCGCAAGCTGGTCACGGAGGGGCGGTCCTCTGGGCGGCGGGATCGGTGTTCCATTTAAACGAAAAAACCCGGCAAACAACGCGCATTCCGGGAAAAGTGATTGGAATACACGCCAATTCAGACCGGCACGCCCTTGGGCGGATCCTGACAGGCCAAATGACCGAGAAGCCGCTGACAGTCCGCCGACACGAGCCGTGGAAGCACGATGTCGGCCGCGATTGCGCCGTTTATATGATAGGAATTCCTTGACCGGATGTGTCCGCAAATCCGGCGTTCCCGGACGCCTTGAAGGCCCGCAAAACCTTGACGCTGGCGGCCCCAGCCCCTATACGTCCGCGGTTCCCTGAATGGGCATGTTTTTGACCCCTTGGCGCCGACCCCTTTGTGAAGTGGACGGGAGCCGGGATGGAAGAGGATTTCTTGCGATGTCGCGGCGCTGCGAACTGACGGCCAAGGGCCCGCTGGTGGGCCACAAGGTGAGCCACTCCAATATCAAGACCAAGCGGCGCTTCCTGCCGAACCTGTGCAACGTCACCTTCATTTCCGACGCGCTCGGGCGGAACGTGCGCCTGCGCGTCTCCACCAACGCGATCAAGAGCGTCGACCACAATGGCGGCCTCGACGCCTTCCTGCTCAAGGCCAAGGCCGACAATCTCTCGCCCCGCGCGCTGGAGCTGAAGCGCCAGATCGCGAAGAAGGTGGCGGCCGCCGCGCCGGTCGCGCAGGCGAGCTGAATTTTTCTCCACGCCGGTTGAATGGCGGTAAGTTTGGGATGGCCGGGTCGCAAGACCCGGCTGTTTTGTTTTGGGATTGCCTTCGCGCGAGCCGCGGCCAGAGCGTTTTCAAGCGAAGTGGAGACCGGTTCGCGTCAAGGAAAACGCGTCAAATCAGGAATCCAGAGCATGATCCGGAAAAGTGGATACCGGTTTTCCGAAAAGATCATGCTCAAACAAAAAGTTGGAGCGGGATGACGATTCGAGGAAAAGTCTTCACGCTCCAGAGCCCCGTTTCGATTCAATCGAAACGGAAAAGGCTCTAGCCGAAGAAATCGAAAACCACGTTGATGTCGGATTTCGCGGGCGCCGCGCCGCGCAGCGTCGCGTCGATGACGCGCCGGCAGACCTCGACGGTGGCGTTGTCGCCGAGATCGTTCGCCGCCTCGAGGATCGACCACGCGGTATCCATCAGGGAGTGACCCGGCACCGCGGCGCTCGTCTGGTGAAGCATCATGTTCAGGACTCCTCCGACTGGAATTCGAAGACGTCGCCGTTGCGGACCGCGAGGTCGCGCAGATCCGCCAGCGTGCCGCGCACGGCGCCGCAGCGGGCGCATTCGACCTGCGTGGTGTCGACGGCCCGCGCCGGATCGGCGACCTTGATCGAAAGAGCGCCGCAGTCGTTGCAGACGATCTCGAAGCCGGTTCGCTCAGTCGGTGGGGACGGGTTCTCGACGCTCATCGACAGGCCCTGATCAGCAGGCGACGGCCGTGGCGAAGTTGATCCTGCCGCGCGCCTTCCAGCGAGCGAAAGCGATCGAGCGCCGTCTCGACCGATTTGCGGCCGCGTTTCACCGACAGCCCCACCGGCCCTTCGGCGAGACGCTGGATATAGGGCCCGTGCAGGACGTCCAGCCGGCGCGCATAGGCCGTTCTGGCGAGCGCGCCCGCCACCACGGCAAACCCGACAAATCCGATTATTTCGATGTCCATTGGAAGCCCCGCCCATTTGCATCAACAGAGCATCTAATACGCTTAAATTCCCAAAAAATGGATCGCGCGCGCGCTCGCCTTTAATCGACCGAGTGAGGAATTCATCGCCGCACAAGGTGCAGGAGATTTGCAAGCGCGACCGGCGCCTCGCGGCGCTATTTCAAGACGAGGCAAAGCGTGAGGAGGTTCGCCGAATTGTACATGATGCGTTCGAGCGCATATTTTGTGATCGATCCGACGAACCTGGGACACCTTCGTATCCGACGATCTCCCCGCCCCCCAGCCGGCGATATGGAAGAGCGAAACATTCACGCCGGAGGCGTCGCGTTCCATTCGCTAGGCACGCCAATTGACGCCACTAGTGACGGCGTTAAAGCGTTTATTGGTATCATTATGGCGCTGATTGCAGGTGACCGCGTATTCTCCTCATTGATGAGCCTGAGGCGTTCCTTCATCCTTCTCTCGCTACCAAACTCGGCTACGAAATAGCGCGCTGCTGTAAGCTCTAACAAACGTGTTTTTGCTTCCACGCATAGTCCTCAGTTCGTTATGGGATGCATTCAATCTGGTGCACCGATAAATATCATTCGGCTCACGTATCGAGCCGGTGTGCCGACGGCCCGTGTTCTCCCCAGCGCCGAAATTCTGGAGCTAATGAGAAATCCGCTACTTCGTTCAATAGGCGTGCTAAATGGTCTTTTCTACGAGCATGTAATTGTTACGGAGTTGGATGCCGATCGCGCATTTTATCAAGAAATAAACGAGCGCCTATTGCGTTACAAGCCAGAGTGGGGCGTTCCAAATTGTCTATTCTTGAACTCGCAAGGAAAACACACCTTGCAGACAATCATGCGCCCACTTCGGAAGCTTGGCATCCCAGCCGCGGGCATTGTTGATGTTGATGTTTTGAAAGATTCAGGGGCTCAATGGTCTGGCATATTGGATGGAGCAAACATTCCACAAACATCGAGGCAATCATTTGCGGCGCTTCGTACTGCTATTAGAGCAGCAATAGACGCCACCAACTTGAATATAAAAAGGGATGGGGGAATTTCTGTTCTAAATGGTGATCCACGAGAGGCCGCTGAGAGCTCTGTTTAGACAGATGGCCGAATATGGATTGTTTGTCGTCCCCGGCGGCGAGTTAGAAGTGTGGCTCAAGAACTTGGGTGCTAGAGGCCACGGGCCACCGTGGCGGATCGACATTTTCACCCGTATGGAAGAAGAGCCTGGTTCTCCCCGATATGCTACGACCTACCGAAGGAGACGTTTGGCAATTTGTGGGGCTGGTGAAAGCGTGGCTTGTTGATCAAACCCGTAGGGGGCTTCGATCGTAACGATGGGGCAACGGCTCCAGTGCCTCTCGCAGGTACTCCGTTTGCGCGACGCTCGATTTCCTGCGGACCTCTGTCCATAAGAGCCGACTAAGACCGTGCGGAAGCGCGCGGCTCGATCAGTTGTGAAGCGGCAACAAGAGCTGTTTTCAGAATGATTTCCTCGGGAATGTCCTCGAATACGGTTCTCTCCAATTCTACTGTCCGACAGGGCGAGCCCCCGCAAACGGAGCAGCAGCAGCTACTTCCCACACCGGCCCCAAGTCATTCTTCGAGCGGTCTTCACGGCAGGCGGTGACAAGGCCCGCCATCCAACATTTGCGAATCCCGCCGTGACCATCGCTCGTTTTCTCTCTCTCACTCTGATACATTCGCGGGCATTGTGCCCAGCGGCGTCTTGGCCTTCATTGCGGACAATTGATCGGAGCCGGGACGCGGGCTTCTCGTGAATACGAAGCCTGGAGAGTAAATAAGTTAGCCTTGTATGAAGGGCAAAGCTGAGCGGCGGCCGCACCGCACCCAACTGTACTTGCGTTCGCCGCAGTGCTGGCCGCTGCGGCCGCCCCCAAAACTCACCCCACCCCCTTCCCCAGCCTCCCCGCCTCGATCGCATCGATCTGCAACGCGATGAAGCGGCTGTAGATGCGGGCCTGCGAAAAGGCGCCGGCGGTGAACCACAGGCCGGGCTGGCCGGTTCGCCGCCACATGTTGCGAAGCTCGGATGTTTCCTCGTCAAATCCCCACACGCGCCCGACGCGGCGCGCGACCTCGGCGCCGAACAACGCTTCCAGCATGTGATCCGGGCCCTTGTAGCCCGTCGCCAGCACGAACAGGTCCGCATCGAGCCTCTCAGCCGTCCCTGAGCCGCAGGCCGTCGGCGCCGATGCGCCTCGATATCGGCTGATTGAATCAGGCGGATTTTGCCGTCCGCGATCAGCTCGGAGCAGCCGACGTTGAAATAATAGCCGCCGCCGCGGGTGCGGAATTTCAGCGGCCAGCCGGTGCCGTCCTCGCCGAACTCGAGCCGGAAACCCGCGGCCTCCAGCCGCGCCAGCAGCGGCGCATCGAGCTTTTTCACCTCGTCGGTAATCAGCTTGTGCGCCATCTTCATCACCGGCAGCGGCACGCCGGAATTCAGGATGTCGCGAACCTCGATGGGCGGACCCTCGCCGAGATAGGTCCTGTCGTAGAGTTGCGCGGTCTCGACATTGACGACCATGGTCGGGCTTCGCTGCACCATGGCGACCTCGGCGCCGAAGGCCTGCAGCTCCTGGCAGATGTCGTGGGCGCTGGTGCCGGTGCCGAACACGACCACGGAGCGGCCGGCCCATTCCCGGCCGGCGGCGAACTGGCTGGAGTGCAGAACTTTTCCGGCGAAATTTTCGATGCCGTCGATTTCGGGAATGTTCGGCGTGCCGCTGACGCTGGTGGCGAGCACGATGTGCTTCGGCCTGAGCACGCGGTTGCCATCGGCGCGCTTCAGGTCGGCCGTCCAGCGTTGCGTGCTGTCGTCATACCGCGCGCCTTCAAAACTCGTTTGGGTCCAGAAATCGACCTCCATGAGGTCGACGTAGCTTTCGAGAAAGTTGGCGATCTGGTCCTTCGGGATGTAATCCGGAAAGGTCACCGGGAACGGCAGATAGCGCAGATGATTGACCGGCGTCTTGTTGTGCAGCTTGAGGCCGCGATAGCGATGACGCCAGTTGTCGCCGACGCGACTCTTCCCGGTCGATCACCAGCACATCAAGCCCGATCCGCTTCAGCTCGACGGCCGCGGAAATGCCGGCATGTCCGCCGCCGACGACGAGAACATCCGGTTCGCGATCGCTGTAGGCGCGCGAGGCGACGCGCTGCTCGAGCCAGTCGGGCGCGGCGAAATCGCGCGCGTGGGAGGTGGCCGCCTGACGGCCGGCGCGGGCTTCGCAGATCTTGTCGAAATCGAGCGTGGTCGAAATGAACCAGGCTTTTGCCAGCCCGTCCGGCGCGCCGAGCAGCCGCAGCGCGCCGATGCCGGGTCCGTTGCTCGTCGAAAAGGTGAAGACGGCCTCGACGACCTCGCGGCCGGCGACGAGCGCCTTGCGCGGCGTCAGCGCCGCCTCGTCGATCCGGAAGTCGGTGGCGCCGGCCTCCGCCGCGCGCGCCAGCAATTCCGGCACGAGCGTGTCGACGCCGCTGACGGTCGAAAATTGCCAGGAGAGGCCGAAGATGTTGCGCCAGTGACTACTCGCCGGCGAACAGCTCCGACAAGGCACTCGCGGAGGACGCCCGCAACGCCGCGCCAAAGGCGCCGATCCACTCCCTCGCCATTTCCCCCGCGGCGGGGCTCAGCCTGTCCAGCATGTTCAGCGCGTTCCCGGTTTTGTTGATCGAAGCGAGACCGGATTTTTTCTGAAATCGCTATTCTGACAACACGGCTTCGTGAAGCACAACAGCCATCACGCGCGCTTTTCTCCGACGCGGGGCCAGCGTATCGCAAGGACAATCGCGCAATTGGTGGGGCGGTAACGACAACCGGCATTCCGGGGCGACGCGAAAGCATCGACCTACGATGTGCATTGCGCATGCGAGAGACCCATCGAGATTCCGGCGTCTGGTGCTAACGCAGCCATCCCGGAATGACGCCTCGTGAGGCTTGCTTCGTGGTCCCTGTGACGGCGACGCCGATGAGGGCGGTCGCTTTATTTCTGATTTTCCGAAATAACCCTTGACCGCCCGGTAGAAACAGCAATAGACCCTCCGCCGTCCCGCCTCCGCTCGAGGGGCGTTTCGCGATCGTCACGAACGTTGGAAGCGGGATGCGGTGGACGCCTTGGCGCGGCAGACGAGCGCGCTCGAAGGCGGACGGCGAAGTCGTGTGGTCCTGACGCCCCGACGCTGGCGTCAAGTTTCGTGGGGATGATCCGCGAGACGATGGTGGCAAGAAAGCCCGGTCACCAGGGAGAGCGCGGAATAAGCCGTAAAACCATCGCGCGGGGAATGCCGGGTGTTTCCGGTGTGACCGTGGTGACTAACGCGTGTGCTTTCTACCACTGCGCACGCGGCTGCGGACGCGCCGAGCGTCCGGCATTCCCTGCGCCCTCTGATCCGGAGAGGGCGAAAGGTCTTCAGCAAAACTCGCGCGTATCGGCGGCGAGATCGCGGAGGCGTGGCCGCAAGCGCAACCGCGCGATCGAACTGCGGCGCCCCCTCTGTGTCGTCCCGGCGCACGCAGGGACCCAAAACCATCGGCCCCTGTTGTGGCAGACCGCGTCCGCCATCGCGCCCAGCGAGAGGCCGCAGCGTAGGGTCCCGGCTCACGCGGATCGAACTGCGGCGCCATTCAGACCGCGACCGGCTCGGCTTCGCGGAGCGCGGTGATCTGAAGGAACAGCGATTCAGGGGCCACATCGGGGTGATTGTCCGGCAACAGATCGAGCGCCATCGCCGAGATCTTTTCGAGCAGTCCGTCGAGCGTCGGCGCGTCCGCAGCCGCTGGAATATCGTCGCAATGCCCGCTCCAGACAGACGCCTCCTGATCCCAGGCCGCGGAAATCGTGAAAATGACAGGTTTGGACATATCCGCTCCGTTGCTTGCGCCGTTGCGCGCGCCCTGAGACCCACACCGCCACATCGAAAATATCACAAATCCGGCGGGGCGTCCCACGCTTTGCTGACGCCGCAAAATACCTCGCATATGGTAAAAGGACAAAAAACCGCTCGCCCCGGGAGAGAACGATGCGCCACACAGGAAACGCCCTGCCCTCGCGCCGCCAGGTCCTGCGAACCGCCGGCCTCGCCGCGGGCGCGGCGGCGGTCTCGACGCTTTACGCCGGGCGGGCCAGGGCTGCCGTCTATCCCGACCGGCCGATAAAAATCATCGTGCCGTTCGCGCCGGCGGGCCCGACCGACATCATCGCGCGGATTCTCGCGCAAAATCTCGGAGCGGCGCTTTCCGGCAATATCATCGTCGAGAACCGGCCCGGCGCCGGCGGCAATATCGGGATCGGCTATGCGGCGCACGCGGAAGCCGACGGCTATACGCTGCTGGTGATCTCCAGCGCCTATGTCGTCAATCCCGGCCTTTACGCCAGGATCCCCTACGATCCCTACAAGGATTTCGCGGCGATCGCCGAACTCGGCACCACGCCGAATGCGATCGTGGTGACGCCGAAACTCGGCGTCAGCTCGATCGCCGAACTGATCGCGCGGGCGAAGGCCAATCCGAACGAGCTGAACTTCGCCAGCCCCGGCGCCGGCACCACGCCGCATCTGTCCGGCGAACTGTTCAAGATCGTGGGCGGAATCGAGATGACGCATGTGCCGTTCAACGGCGCCGCGCCCGCGATCCAGGCGCTGCTCGCCGGCACCACGCAGGTCGCCGTCTCGGCGCTGCCGCCGGTGCTGCCCTTCGCCCAGTCCGGCGAGCTCAAGGTGCTCGCCGTCACCGGCACGCACCGCTGGCCGGACCTGCCCGATGTGCCGACCATGGTCGAACTCGGCTACAAGGATTTCGTCGCCGAAACCGCCCAGTTCTTTTTCGCGCCGGCCAAGACCGCGCCCGACATCGTCGAGAAGCTGTCGGTCAAATCGATCGCGGTGCTCAGGGCGCCCGAAGCCGCGGAGCAGTTGCGCGTCAACGGCTACGAGGTCCTCGCCAACGGGCCGGAAGCGTTGCGCCAGCGCATCGAGCGCGAGGTGCCGAAATGGCGCGACGTCATCGCCAAAGCCGGCATCAAGCCGGTGTGATCTCACATGTCATGACGGAAAGCGAAGCAACAACGTCGTCCCTGCGAACGCAGGGACCCATAACCACACCAATGCCGTCATTCGGGGCGATGCGTAAGCATCGAACCCGGATATGGCAAGATTCGCGGCGTCTGGTCCTTCGGACGCTCTCGGAATGACGAAAAAGCCCAACACCAAGGAAAGGACCCCTCGTGAAGATCGTCGACCTCAGCCGTGAACTCCACCACCGCGCCCCCAGCTATCCCGGGCATTCCGCGATCATCCATGGCATGTGGAAGACCCACGAGGAATCGTTCGCCGATGGCGGCAATGTGCACGGGCTGGCGTCGATGTATTTTTCGATGCCCGACCATGGCGGCACCCACATCGACGCGCCGCTGCATTTCGACAAGCGGGGCGCGCCGATCAACGAATATCCGCTGGAAAACTGCATCGTGCCGGGCATCTGCCTCGACCTGCGCCACATCGCGCCGCGCGCCGAGATCACGCCCGCCGATCTCGAAGCGGCCGTGAAGAAATCAGGCCATGCCGTGCCGAAGGGCGGCACCGTGCTGCTTTGCACCGGCCATCACGAACGGACGTTTCCGCGGAAAGAGTATGCGACGGAGAATTCCGGCGTGAACGTCGCGGCCACCGAATGGCTCGCCAAACAGGGCGTCGTGCATTTCGGCATCGACTCGATGCGGCCGGGGCCCGAAGGCCCGGAGAATTTGCTGGTCCACAAGGCCTGCTTCGAGCTCGGCATCACCCACATCGAAAGCCTGTGCAACCTCGAAGCCCTGCTCGGCGCCGGCCCGTTCACCTTCATCGGCCTGCCGATGAAATGGCGCGGCGGCACCGGCTCGCCGATCCGCGCCGTCGCGGTGTTCGGGATGTGAAGCCAGTTCAGCGAAAATCAGCTTTCAAACGCGAGACGGCTTTTGATTGAATCGGTCTGTCACCGGGCTCACTTCACCTCTCCCCTTGCGGGAGAGGTCGGATCGCATCTGCGATGCGATCCGGGTGAGGGGTTACGGCCTATCGAGGGACCGGAACCCCTCACCCCAACCCTCTCCCGCAAGGGGAGAGGGAGCTCACTTCCGTTGCTGTTGCAAGTCGGCCCAATCTCAAAATGATCTATCTGGAAAGGCACCCCATGAAACGCGTGATGATCCTCAACGGCCCCAACCTCAACCTGCTCGGCGTGCGGGAGCCGCATATCTACGGCACCACCACGCTGGCGCAGGTCCAGGAGGCCTGCGAGCGCGAGGCAACGAAGCTCGGGCTGACGCTGGCCTTTCACCAGTCGAACCATGAAGGCGAGCTGGTCGACCTGATCCAGTCGGCGCGGCAATCCGCCGACGCCATCGTCATCAATCCGGCCGCCTATTCGTTCACGTCGATCGCCATGGTCGACGCGATCAAGGCGTTCGAGGGCCCGGTGATGGAGGTGCATATTTCCAACATCCACGCCCGCGACGAACACCACCGGCATTCGAAGATTTCCCACGCCGCCACCGGCGTGATCTGCGGGCTGGGGCCTTACGGCTACATCGCCGCGCTGCGCGCGCTCGCGGAGATGCCGAAGAAGGCGTGAGCGCTGTTCCACAGCCGGTGGGAGAGTCTGGATTGAAACAAAGCAGCCGTCGAATACGGCTCCCTCTCCCCGCCTGCGGGGAGAGGGTCGGGGTGAGGGGGACTCTCGTCGAGCCCGGTCTTGTGGAGAGCCCCCCTCACCCGGATCGCACCGGACGATGCTTCGCATCGCCGAGGCGATCCGACCTCTCCCCGCAAGCGGGGAGAGGTAACGAGAAGGCCGCCGTGCGTCGCCGGCAATTCCGCGCGCAGGCGATGCCCTTTTCGCTCGCCGCAGCGTGCGCTTCCAGCTCACCTCGCGCCGAAGGTGGTCTTGCCGAACAGTTCCTTCTGCGTCGCGGGCTGCGAGCGCCAGTATTGCGGCGGCGCGTCGACCTGGCCGCCGAGTTCGGCCGCGGCGTGCCAGCCCCAGCGCGGGTCGTAGAGCATGCCGCGCGCCAGCGCGACCATGTCGGCCTTGCCCGAGGCCACGATCTCCTCGGCCTGCTTCGCCTCGGTGATCAGGCCGACCGCCATGGTGGTGACGCCGGTGGCCTGCCCGATCGCCTGCGCGAACGGCACCTGATAGCCGGGCGACAGCGGGATCTTCTGCTTCGGCGACACCCCGCCGGAGGACACATCGATCCAGTCGACGCCGCGCTTTTTCAGCTCGCGCGACGAACTCGATGGTCTGTTCGAGATCCCAGCCGCCCTCGACCCAATCGGTCGCGGACACCTTGATGCCGACCGGCTTTTCGTCCGGAACCACGGCGCGCACCGCATCGAACACTTCGAGCGGATAGCGCAGGCGGTTTTGCAAGGACCCGCCATACTGGTCGGTGCGCTGGTTGGAGACCGGCGACAGGAACTGGTGCAGCAGATAACCGTGCGCGCCATGCAGCTCGATGGCGTCGATGCCGAGCCGCATCGCGCGCCGGGCCGAGGCGACGAACGCCTCGCGCACGCGCTTGAGGCCCTCTGCGTCGAAGGCGAGCGGCGGCAGTTCACCGTCCTTGTGCGGCAGCGCGGACGGCGCTTCCGTCTGCCAGCCGCCTTCCGCGAGCGGGATCTGCTGGCCGCCGTTCCACGGCGTGTGGCTCGATCCCTTGCGGCCGGCATGCGCGATCTGCATCGCCACCGCGATTTTCGAATGCTTGCGCACCGAGGCGAGGATCGGCTTCAGCGCGGCTTCGGTGGCGTCGTTCCACAGCCCGAGGCAGCCCGGCGTGATGCGGCCGATCGGCTCGACATGGGTGGCCTCGATGCAGAACATCGCCGCGCCCGACAGCGCCAGCGTGTTGATATGGGTGAAGTGCCAGTCATTGGCCTCGCCGTTTTCGGCCGAGTACTGGCACATCGGCGCCACCATGATGCGGTTGGGAAGCGCGAGGCCGCGCAGCTTTATCGGGGAAAACAGGGCGCTCATGGGAATGTCCTGACAGGGGGAAGGGATCGGCTGGAAGAGGTCTCTATACCTCTCCGGTCAGGAGAGGTCGAATTTCAAAAGCGCGAAACGGCAGCGCCATCAAGGCACGTTACGGGTTGATGCCCGCGGCCTTGACCACTTCGAGACTTTCCGCGATCTCGCGCGCCACGAACGCGTCCATCTCCTTGGGGCTCATCGGCAGCGGCTCGATGCCGAGCTGCTTCAGGCGGTCCTGCATCGCGGGCTCGGCCAGAACCTTTGTGCCGGCGGCATGAAATTTCTCGACGATGTCGCGCGGCGTCTTGACCGGCATGAACACGCCTATCCAGCTAACGCTTTCGGCATTTTTCAGGCCGGCCTCGAGCGGCGTCGGCACATCCGGCAAACTGGCGGCGCGCTGCGGCGTCGACACCAGCAGCGCGCGCACCCGCCCCTCTTTAATCAAGGGAAGCGCGGTCGCGAGCGGGCAGAAATAGAAATCGATCCGGCCACCGAGAATGTCGGCGATCACTTCGGCGCCGCCGCGATACGGCACGTGGGTGGTTTCGATCCCGGCGGCGAGGCGGAATTTCTCGGCGCTGATATGCACCGCGCTGCCGATGCCGACCGAGCCGAACGAAATCGATCCGGGCTTCGCCCTGGCGTCCGCGATGAAATCCTGCACGGTTTTCCAGGACCGCGTGACCGGCACGATCATCACGTTGGCGCTGGAGCCGATCATCAGCACCGAGGCGAGATCCCTGGTGACGTCGAAGGTCGAGCTTGGGATAGATCGCCGGCGCGATCGCCAGCGCCGAGGATTGGGCGAGAATGCTGTAGCCGTCCGGATCGGCCTTCACCACCATGGCGGTGCCGAGCGTGCCGCCGGCGCCGGGGCGATTTTCGACCACGATGGACTGGCCGAGCTCGGCCGCGAGCCCGTCGAGCACCACCCGCGGCACGACATCGGCGGCACTTCCGGCGCCGAACGGTATCGTCGCCCTGATCAGCCGCGACGGCCAGTTTTCCGCCTGCGCCGCGGCCGCGGCAAACAGGCATCCCAACACCACCGCCAAACGCATCGACTTTTGCATGAACCGCTTTCGCATGAACCGCTCCGGTTTCATCTTTACCCCACCAGCGTGAATTGCAGCAGCATTGTACGCTGGATCATCGAGAAATTATCGTCGGAGACCATCGTCAACACGGTTTCGCCCTCCGGCGTGACGTGGACGTCGATGCCCTCCATGTTGTCGACCTCGTTTTCGAGATTGGCCTCGAAGATCGACGGACCGTCGACCACGGCGCCGGGCGCCACCGATGCGAGCGCGATGCGCCGGATGCGGATGCCGACCCCGGAGACCCAGGAAAACTTCCGCTCCAGGATCAGCAACTCGCCCGAGGCCAGCAACACCGCGTCGCTGATATCGAAATTTTCGGTGCGGCGAACGCTGAACTGTCCCGGCGAAGGCCCCCCGACCAGAAAGCCGACGAGATCGCCCCTGGCGTCGAGGCCGCGCTCGGAGATCGCGATCAGCGTGCCCGCAAGCGGCATGCCCTTCGGCACGAACACCAGCGCTTCCAGTCCCTTGTTGTACGGCAGCTTGGCGGCCGCCGGCGGCAGCGGCACCACCTCGCCGCGCGCGCGCGTGAAGCCCTTGCTGAAATCGAAGCGAAGCACCCGGTTGACGCGCTCGAGCCCGATGTAGACGAAGGAACCATCGAGCGCGATCAATTCCGAATCGAACCAGCCGCGCGTCTGGATCGGCTTGCCGTCGGGCCCGCGCATCGGCGCCGCCTCGACATCGGCAAGCCCGGTCATCTTTCCGTCCTGATAGACGATGCTCCCCGTGAACCAGTCTCCCTTGTCGCTGAACGAGATGAAGCGCTCGCCGCTGGCGTCCAGTCGTATTCCCGACAACCCGCCAAAGCCCGGGAAACGCGAGGTCAGGACCAGCCCGCTGCGATATTCCAGCGCGCCGAACCGCACGCGCGAGCGGTCGTTTCGATCGAACGACGGGATCGGCCGGGCGTTGACCTCGATCGAGACGGGAGCGCTGACCGGAAATTCATCCGGCCGGATCGGCTTTGCCGGCGGCTGCGTCGCAAGTTGCGCCCATGCGATGTTGGACACCGCGACGGTCGAGAACCCGGCCGCCGTGGATTTGAGAAATCGGCGTCGGGAGAGGTCGAGATGAGTTTCACCCCTCATGGCGAGGAGGCAATCCCTGTCCGCGGTGGGTCATCTCATTGCGTCACGAATTCAATCGGCGCCGCGGGCCGTTCCTGACGGGCGCCGCCCCGTGGGTCTCGCTGAACAGTTCGGCGAGCTTTTCGGTGATGGCGCCGCCGAGTTCTTCGGCATCCACGATAGTGACCGCACGGCGATAGTAGCGCGTGACGTCGTGCCCGATGCCGATCGCGATCAGTTCGACCGGCGAGCGGGTCTCGATTTCCTCGATGATATGGCGCAGATGCCGCTCCAGATAGTTGCCGGGATTGACCGACAGCGTCGAATCGTCGACCGGCGCGCCGTCGGAAATCATCATCAGTATCTTGCGTTGCTCGGAGCGGCCGAGCAGCCGCTTGTGCGCCCAGTCCAGCGCCTCGCCGTCGATGTTCTCCTTGAGCAGGCCCTCGCGCATCATCAGGCCCAGGTTCTTGCGTGCCCGCCGCCACGGCGCGTCGGCCGACTTGTAGATGATGTGCCGGAGATCGTTGAGGCGGCCAGGATTGGGCGGCTTGCCCGCGGCAAGCCACGCCTCGCGCGACTGCCCGCCCTTCCAGGCGCGGGTGGTGAAACCGAGAATTTCCACCTTCACGCCGCAACGCTCCAGCGTGCGCGCCAGGATATCCGCGCAGGTCGCGGCCACCGTGATGGGGCGTCCGCGCATCGATCCGGAATTGTCCAGAAGCAGCGTCACCACAGTGTCGCGGAAGGTGGCTTCCTTCTCGTGCATGAACGACAGCGGGTGATAGGGGTCGGTCACCACCCGCGACAGGCGCGCAGGATCGAGAATGCCTTCCTCGAGATCGAATTCCCAGGCGCGGTTCTGCTGCGCCATCAGTCTGCGCTGGAGGCGGTTGGCGAGCCGCGCGACGATGCCTTGCAGATGCGCGAGCTGCTTGTCGAGATAGCTGCGCAAGCGCTCCAGCTCATCATGGTCGCACAGGTCTTCGGCCGCGATCACCTCGTCGAATTTTGGCGCAAAGGCGTGATATTCCGGGCCGCGCGGCTCGTTGGCGCCGCGCGAATTCGGCCGCGTCGCTTCGCCCGGCGTCTCGTCGTCGCCGAGTTCGCCATCCTCGAAGGTGTCCGACGTGGAAGCCTGCGCGCTTTCCATCGCGCTTTCCGACATCTCGTCGGTGGAGGCCTGGGCCTGATCGGCGCTCATTTCCTGCGCGGCATCCGAGTCGGGAGAGCCTTCCGCGCCGGACTGGTCGTTCTCGCCGTCGCGGCTTTCGTCCTGGTTCTCGTCCTCGTCGGCCTCGGCATTGCGGTCGTCGCCGAGTTCGAGTGCGGACAGCAGATCATGCACCGCATCACCGAATTTCGCCTGATCCTCGGCAAGGCGGTCCAGCCGGTCGAGCCGCGCGCCGATCTTGTCTTCCAGCACCGGCCGCCAGAGGTCGACCATCTTGCGGGCAGCCGCCGGCGGCGCGAGGCCGGTCAGGCGCTCACGCACCAGCATCGCCAGCGCATCGGACAATGGCGCATCGGCGCGGTCGGTGATCTCGTCGAACTTGCCGCGATGGAAATGATCGTCGAGCATCGCGGTGAGATTCTTCGCAACGCCCGCCATCCGCCGCGAGCCGAGCGCCTCGACACGGGCCTGCTCGACGGCTTCGAATACGCCACGTGCCTGCGGATTTCCCGGCATCAGCTTGCGGTGAACTTTCGGATCGTGACAGGCAAGCTTCAGCGCGATCGAATTGGCGTGGCCGCGCACGATCGCGGCATCGCGCCGGGTCATCTTGCGCGCCGGCTCCGGCAGCCGCGCCTTTCCCGGCGCAAGGCCCGGCCGCTCGGCGGCAAACGTCACTTCAAGCTCCGGCTTTTTCGCGATCGCGCGCAGGCAGGCCGTGACCGCGCGCTTGAACGGCTCGGTCGGCGCTTCCTTCGATCCGGTGCGGAATTTGCTGTTCGACGTCGTCATCAGGCCCTCTCCCTCACCCCGTTTGTGGGGGGAGGGCTGGAAAAGATCAGCTCATCGCGACGTTGACCGAGGATTCCGCCAGCTCCGCATTGAAGCAGCGCTGATAGAATTCGGCCACCAGCGGCCGCTCCAGCTCGTCGCATTTGTTGAGGAAGGTGACGCGGAAGGCAAAACCGATATCGCCGAAGATATCGGCATTCTCCGCCCAGGTAATGACGGTGCGCGGGCTCATCACCGTCGACAGATCGCCGTTGGCAAAGGCGTTGCGGGTGAGATCGGCGAGCCGCACCATCTTGTTGACGATGTCGCGGCCTTCCTGGGTGCGGTAGTGATGGGCTTTCGCCAGCACGATTTCGACCTCTTCGTCATGCGCCAGATAATTCAGCGTGGTGACGATCGACCAGCGGTCCATCTGGCCCTGATTGATCTGCTGGGTGCCGTGATAGAGCCCGGAAGTATCGCCGAGGCCGACCGTATTGGCAGTCGCAAACAGCCGGAACGCCGGATGCGGCTTGATCACCTTGTTCTGGTCGAGCAGCGTCAGACGGCCGGAGACCTCCAGCACGCGCTGGATCACGAACATCACGTCAGGCCGGCCGGCGTCGTATTCGTCGAACACCAGCGCGATATTGTGCTGCAGCGCCCACGGCAGGATACCATCGCGAAATTCGGTGACCTGCTTGCCGTCCCTGACGACGATGGAATCCTTGCCCACCAGATCGATACGGCTGATGTGGCTGTCGAGATTGACGCGCACGCAGGGCCAGTTCAGACGTGCGGCGACCTGCTCGATATGGGTCGACTTGCCGGTGCCGTGATATCCCGTGACCATGACGCGACGGTTTTTGGCAAAGCCGGCGAGAATGGCGAGCGTTGTGGCGCGATCGAAGCGGTAATCCGCGTCGACGTCCGGCACATGCGGATCGACTTCGGAATAGGCCGGCACCTCAAGGTCGCTGTCGATACCGAATACCTGCCGCACCGACACCTTCATATCGGGCATGCCGGCGGGCTCCTGCACTTTGGTCATGGCGGCGGTCGTCATCAATCCTCCGAGGTCCCGGGCGTCCCCGAAACCAGATTTGCGGTGTGGCTGCGGATGGGTGCTCAAGGGAACCTATCAGAGAGCAGCGGCTGGCAGAAGCCCGCGACCCAATCAAAGTTCCATCGAGTTTTCATTAAGATAGGCATTGGTCCCGGTTTTTGGAAGGCTGCCCTGCGAATCGCGCCATGCTTGGGCCGGCAGCGCCGGTCAGGCTACCTCCGGCGGTCTTGATGGCACTTTCCGTGCGCGCCATGAGTTATGTTAGGTCTGCACCCGGACCGGACGCTTCACCAGTACAGGAATTTCGTGACTTCATTGATCGACCCATTGATTGCGTTCGTCTCGGCGCATGCGGGGCTTGCCTATCTCACCCTGTTCCTGGCGGCCCTGCTGGAGGCGGTTCCGGTGGTCGGCTCGGTGGTCCCGGGCTCGACCATTATCCTTGCGCTGAGTGCGCTGGTTCCCGGCGGCGAGTTACGGTTAGAGGGGGTGCTGGCGGCCGCTATCGCCGGGGCCCTGCTCGGCGATGGATCGGCGTTCTGGATCGGGCATCGGGCCCAACGCGAGATCCTCAGCGCATGGCCGATGGCAAACTATCCGCGTCTGATCGTGCAGAGCGAAGCCGTTTTCCATCGCTGGGGCGCGCTGGCGGTGGTTTTCGCACGCTTCGTGCCGCCGATCAGAGCCTTCGTGCCCATCACGGCGGGCGCGCTGGGTATGGCGCCGCTGCGCTTTTACACCGTCAGCATCCCCGCGATCCTGTTGTGGGCGCCGGCACACGTACTTCCGGGGGTCCTTGCGGTATCCGCGCTTCACGAATACGCGGGGGTTTCGCATCATACCGGGGTTGGCAAGTTTTACTGGGTGCTGACGGTGGCAGGCGTCGCGCTGATCCTCGCGCTGGCCGGCTGGACAATCCGCCGCAGACATGGCGGGCGCATGGTTGAACCGACGGCCGAGCGGATTCGAAACGATTTTCGATAATACTCCGGTCGCCAACATGTCGCTGCGACGGACGCGTCAATCAAGCATGCGGCCGACAGAGCAGGCCACCAAGGTCGGGTCGATCGTCAACTTGAAAGCCGCCAAGGCGCTCGGCAGGCTGATGGCGCAGCGATGTCAGGTCAGATGCGTGATTGGAAATGGCCGAGGAGAGATTCGAAATCTCTCGGCCGGCGCTCCGGCGTTAGCCCGCGCGCACTACCGTTTTCAGATAATTATACGCCTTGATGATCTCGATCAGGCGATCCTCGGTGGAGCGGTCGCCACCATTGGCGTCGGGATGATGCTGCTTTACCAGCGCCTTGTATTTGGTCTTGACTGTCTCGAGCGTCGCGTCGGGACCGAGTCCCATCACCTGCAGCGCCTTGCGCTCGGCATTGAACACTTTTCGGGTTTCGGCCTTGGCCTCGGCGCCGGGCCCCGGCCGCCAGCGGCCACGGCCGTTGAGCTCAGAGAACATGCTGAACGGATCGGCGGCGCCTTCGAGATCGGCCTCTGGATCGCCCTTGCCCTTCTTGGCGCTGGTATTGGCGCCCATCTTCCAGGTCGGACGATGCCCGGTCAACGCATCCTTCTGGTAGCGCGCGACCGCGTCGGCATTCATGCCCTGGAAGAAGTTGTAGGACTGGTTGTATTCGCGGACGTGATTGAGACAGAAGTGCCAATACTCCTTGTCGTTGGCCCGTCCCTTGGGCGCGCGGTGCGGCCCCTTGTTCTTGCACTCCGGCCATTCGCACATGGCGGAAGCTTCACGCGCTTGCGCCTGTTGCTTCGCGCTCAGCTTGTTGGGCTTGATGCGAATGGAATCGAAGAATTTTGATGAATCAATCGGCATGGCTGACTATGACAACGCAATGCAAAAAGCTTCAAGTCTTGACATTGCGAAACCCTCACTCCCGATACGCCATTGACGAAAGGCGGTCCCGGACGTATTGCCGCCGCCATGAGCACAAAAGACGCTATCATAAACAAGTTGCGTGAAGCTTTCGCGCCGGAAAGCCTCGACGTCACGGACGAATCACATCTTCATGAAGGCCATGCCGGCCACAGGCCGGGCGGCGAGACGCATTTCAGACTTTATATTGTATCGCCCGCCTTCGAAGGGAAGAGCCGAATCGAACGCCACCGCATGATTAATGCAGCGCTGGCGGAGGAACTGGCGGGCTCCGTGCACGCGCTGGCGATCAGGGCGCAGGCGCCGGGGGAAGCCGGCTGATAATTTTTTCACGCCCCGCAAAAACCGGGTAACCCAGTAGTCTGAGGCTTCAAGCCGGAGTGCAGGCGACGACGGACCCATCGAGAATTTCAAAACGCCTTGCCAGCCCGCCTCGGTTTCGTTTCCTCGACCTCGGCCTCGCGCGGCACCGCCACGATCCGCAGTGCGGTAATGCGGTTGCGCTCCCGCCGCAATACGCGAAAGCGGAAACCGTGGAAGGTAAAGCTTTGGCCCCGCTCCGGGATCGAGCGCGCCTCGTGGATCACCAGGCCCGCAACGGTGGTGGCTTCTTCGTCAGGAAGATGCCAGTCCATGGCGCGGTTGAGATCGCGGATCGGTACCGAGCCGTCGACCACCACCGACCCGTCGGGCTGGGCGCGAACGCCGGCCACCACCACATCGTGCTCGTCGGAAATATCGCCGACGATTTCTTCCAGGATGTCCTCCAGCGTCACCATGCCTTCGACTTCACCGTACTCGTCGACCACGAGCGCGAAGTGGGTCTTGCGGCGGCGAAACGCCTTGAGCTGTTCGGAGACCGGACGCATCTCCGGCACGAACCACGCCGGCAGCGCGATGGTCGAAACATCGATTTTCGATGTATCGCCGTCGGAGGCGCGGATCGCGCGCAGGACGTCCTTGGCGTGCAGCACGCCGATGATGTTTTCAGGCTTGTCGCGCCAAAGCGGAATCCTCGTATATTCGGTCGCCAGCACCTCGCGCACCAGTTCTTCCGGCGGCAGGTCGGCATTGATCATCACCATTTCGGTGCGATGGACCATCACGTCCGAGACCTGAAGTTCGCGCAGGTCCAACAATCCGCCGAACATGTCGCGGTCATGCTTTTCGACCTTGCCCTCGTGGTGAAGCAGATCGACCGCGCCGCGCAGCCGCTCGGTCGGCGACAGCAGCGGTTGATTGGCGCCGATCTTGACGCCGAGTATCTTCATCAGCCCACGAACGATCGCCTCGACGACGGCAAGCAACGGTCCCAGTAAATACATCATGAGTTTCATCGGGCGGGCGACCAGAAGCGACACCCGGTCCGGCGCATTGATGGCGATGGTCTTCGGCAGCACCTCCGCGAAGATCACGACCAGCGCCGTCATCACGCCGGTGGCGTAGAGCACGCCGACTTCGCCGAACCAGGCGGTGAAGATGCCGGTCGCCAGCGCCGAGGCGCCGATATTGGCGATGTTGTTGCCGAGCAGCAGCGCGCCGATCAACCGCTCGCGCATCCCGACCAGACTGGAAACAACGCCGGCTTCCCGGTTGCCTTGCTTGGACAGCCGCAGCATGCTGGCGCGCGATGCGCCGATCAGCGCGGTCTCGCTCGCCGCGAAGAACGCGGAAACCAGGAGACAGCCAAGAACAATTAAAACTGCAAACCAGTCCATGAGGTGACGCTCACGTCATCTTTCGTTGGAGCGCGATGCTTCGGAAAGCCGGGTTTCAGCTTTTTCGGATCATGCCCTGGGTTTTGCGCGCCAGCTTTGCCTTCAGAAAATCTCGAACCAGCGACGGCTCGACGTCGGGAGCGATTACGGCGCGACCGACCGCCTCCAGCAGGATGAAGGTGAGCCGGCCGCGCTTGACCTTCTTGTCCTGCGCCATCAGCGCCATCAGCGCGTCGGCGTCCGCGAGCCCTTCCTGGGCGAATCCCGCGATGTCCTGCAAATGGGTCGGCAGACCGACCTCCGCAAGATGACGCTTGACGCGCGCGGCGTCCGGTTCGGCGATCATCCCGAGTTCCGCCGACAATTCTGCCGCCAGCACCATGCCGACGGAGACGCCCTCCCCGTGGAACAGCCGGTCGGAAAAGCCGGTCGCGGCTTCCAGCGCGTGGCCAAAGGTATGGCCCAGATTGAGCAGCGCCCGCTCACCGGTCTCGCGCTCGTCGCGCGCCACGATCGCGGCCTTGGCGCGGCAGGAGGTCGCGATGGCGTGTTCGCGGGCGGCACCGCCCGCGAAAATATCGGCGTGATTGGCCTCCAGCCAGGTGAAAAAAGCCTCGTCGCCGAGTACGCCGTATTTGGCGACTTCGGCATAACCGGCGCGGAACTGGCGTGGCGACAGGGTGTCGAGCACGGCGGTATCGGCGACCACCAGTACCGGCTGGTGAAACGCGCCGAGAAGATTTTTGCCCTTCGGCGAATTGATTCCGGTCTTGCCCCCGACGGACGAATCGACCTGCGCCAGCAGCGAAGTCGGCACCTGCACGAAATCGACGCCGCGGCGCAGGATCGCGGCCGCGAAACCCGCGAGATCCCCGACCACGCCGCCGCCGAGCGCGATCACGAGATCGTTGCGTTCGATTTTCGCTGCGATCAGCGCCTCGCTGACCTGTTCGAGACCGGCATAGGTCTTCGAGCCCTCGCCTTCCTCGACAACGATACGCGATGTGGCAATCCCAGCCTCCGCCAGCGAGGCCTCGGTCTTCTCAAGCCAATGCCTTGCGACAGTTCGGTCGGTAACGATGGCGGTACGCGCGCCGGGCCGCAACGCGGAAACCCGGCGGCCCAGCGATTGCAGCACGCCGCGGCCGATGACGATGTCATAGGCGCGATCGCCGAGCGCGACGTCGACGGTGATAGGATCGGAATTTTTCAGCGGCGCTGTCATGGTGATACCCATTGTGTCGTGGGCTTCCTTATACCCCGCCCGCGCACAACCGGCCATGCAGGGCCTCGATGCATTCATCGACGATCTTCTCGTGCGGCACGTCGCGAGACCAGACGGTCAGATCGGCCAGCCGATAGACCGGCTCGCGTTCGCCGATCAGACGCCCGATCGTTGCTTCGGGATCAGCGGTATGCAGCAGCGGACGATCGGAACGACGTTTCACCCTGCGCATAATGATGTCGGCATCCGCCTTGAGCCAGATCGAGACCGCCTTGTCGCGGATGCGATCGCGGGTTTCCTCGCGCATGACGGCACCGCCCCCGGTCGCAATCACGGCAGGGCCGCTGTCGAGCAGCCGCGCGATTACCCGCGCCTCACCATCCCTGAAATACGGCTCGCCATGAGCCGCGAAAATTTCGGGAATCGTCATGCCCGCGTGAGCCAGTTCGATTTCGCTGTCCGCATCCAGGAATGGTATCCCCAGCCGCGCCGACAGTCGCCGTCCGATGGTGGACTTGCCGGCCCCCATCATCCCCACGAGCACGATCGAACGCCCGCCCAGCGCCGTTATGATGTCGGCCTCCTGGGTTGCGATGGCGCTGGCCGGTGAGGTTGTCTCAGGCATTCATTCGCTCGATGGCCGCGGGATGCGGCCTTCCGCGCGACCATACTACCCCCGCCGATAGCGTTGCTAGAACTCTTGCACCGGAATGACGAACATGGTGGTAGTCAAGTCAGGCTATCCCCGATGAATTCAATGGTTAATTCGCCGCCTGAGGCTCGCCGATGCCCAGCCTGTTCCGCTTTCTGACTGTCGTCGCCGTCATCGCAGGGCTCATCTACGGCGTGATTTTCGCGCTGGCGAATTTCGTTAGCCCGAAACCCCGGGAAATGACGGTCACCATTCCGGCGGACAAATTTCTCAAGAAATAGGCTTCGTCAAGGAATGGGCGGTAGGATCGGCCGATGCGCCCCAGGACCCCAAGTTCGAAGACCCCCGACGCCAGGTTGATCGACCTGTTCCTCGACATGCTCGCGGCGGAACAGGGGGCAGGCCGCAATACTCTTGATGCCTATCGCCGCGACCTGACCGATTTCTCCGAATTTCTCAGCTCTGCCGGGCAGGCCTTTGCCGGCGCCGAGACGCAAGCGCTGCGGGACTATCTCGCCGACCTTGACACCCGCGGCTTCAAATCGTCGAGCGTGGCGCGCCGGCTGTCGGCCATGCGGCATCTGTTTCGTTTCCTCCTGAACGAGCGGATTCGCGGCGACGATCCGGCGGCGATCCTGTCCGGGCCGAAACGCGGCCGCGGCCTGCCGAAGGTGCTGTCGATCGGCGACGTCGATCGCCTGCTGGCGCATGCGAAGGCGTTGACCGAGGCTCCGGAAGCCTCACCCCCGCAGCGGCTTCGCGCGCTGCGGTTCTATTGTCTGCTCGAGGTGCTCTATGCCACCGGCTTGCGCGTCTCGGAACTGGTGGCGCTGCCGCTATCGGCATCGCGCCGCGACGCCCGCATGATCGTGGTACGCGGCAAGGGCAACAAGGAGCGGCTGGTGCCGCTGAACGAGGCCTCGCGCCGGGCCATGGCCGACTATCTCGCGGCGACGAAAGCGATGGAGGAGGCGAAGAAGAAAAACGCCGCCGTCTCGAAATGGCTGTTTCCCTCTTTCGGCGAAAGCGGGCATTTGACGCGGCAACATTTTGCGCGCGACCTCAAGGAACTGGCGGCACATGCAGGCCTCGCACCACGGCTGGTCAGCCCGCATGTGCTGCGTCACGCCTTTGCAAGCCATCTTCTGCATAACGGCGCCGACTTGCGAATCGTGCAGACACTGCTCGGTCACACCGATATTTCAACCACGCAGATCTACACCCATGTCGTCGAAGAGCGGCTGAAAAGCCTGGTTCGCGACCTGCACCCGCTGGCGGAGAAATAGTCGATGCGAGAGCGGGGACCCATAACAGATGACCTGGGCGCGCGACCCATCTTGACTTCGGCGGCATCTCACCCGAAAGAGCCCGTTCCTCTCCTGCTCAACTGGCCAAGACACCGGAAAGCGCGCTAAATAATTGAAAACGCGCGCTTTCTTCACGCAAAGCTTAAATCCGCTTCGCACACCTATGTTCGCCCCTATATTGATTTGATGCCGGATCACATGCGCAGCTATCTCGATTTCGAAAAACCCGTCGCCGAACTCGACTCCAAAGTCGATGAATTGCGCGCGCTGGCGGCTTCCGGCAGCGACATCGGCGAGGAAATCGCGCGGATCGAGGACAAGGCGGCGCAGGCGCTGAACGATCTCTACGCCAATCTGACGCCATGGCAGAAAACCCTGGTGGCGCGCCATCCGCAGCGGCCGCATCTGATCGATTTCATCAACGCGCTGATCTCGGAATTCACGCCGCTGGCAGGCGACCGCAAGTTTGGCGAGGACGCAGCGCTGATGGGCGGGTTCGGCCGCTTCCGCGGCGAGAGCATCTGCGTGATCGGCCAGGAAAAAGGTGCCACCACCGAGTCCCGCCTCAAGCATAATTTCGGCATGGCGCGGCCCGAGGGCTATCGCAAGGCGGTCCGGCTGATGGAGATGGCGGACCGATTCGGAATTCCCGTACTGTCGATCGTCGATTCCGCCGGCGCCTATCCCGGCATCGGCGCGGAGGAACGTGGACAGGCCGAAGCCATCGCGCGCTCGACCGATGCCTGCCTGTCGCTCGGCGTGCCCAACGTCGCGATCGTCACCGGCGAGGGGATGTCCGGCGGCGCCATCGCCATCACGACGGCGAACCGGGTACTGATGTTCGAGCACGCGATCTACAGCGTGATCTCGCCGGAGGCCGCTTCCTCGATCCTGTGGCGTGACGGAACCAAGGCCCAGGAAGCCGCGACCAGCATGAAGATCACGGCCCAGGACATGCTGCGGTTTGGCGTGATCGACCAGATTCTGAAGGAGCCGCCCGGAGGCGCGCACCGCGACCCCGCCGCCATGATTGCCGCCACCGGCGACGCCATCGCCCAGGCATTCAACGACCTGCGCAACCTCGATGCCGACGCGATCCGCAAGCAGCGGCGGCAGAAATTCCTCGATATCGGCCGCAAGCTGGGGTGAATTCGTCCCATTTGCGAGAAACACCGCCGCATTTCGGCGGCCTCCAAAGCCCCGGCTTTTTCAAAATTCGACCATTTTGGCCGCAATTAGGCCCAGACACCGTTATTTAAGCTCTGTTCACCATGCCCAAGGTGGCGCCTGCCGCAACGCCCGCGCTGGCTTGCGACAAAGGAGGCTTAAGGATAATATTTTATTCAACGGCTTCAGGGCATGGACGCTGTTCTTGGGGTGCGAAATTGCCCATTGGGTGTGGAGCTTTGCATTGATCTGTCGCTCGCTGGTTCGCGCGCTTATCACATCTGCCACGCTCGCGGCCGGCGTGTTGCTGGCCGGCTGCAACGGCGACGAAATTTCACTTGCCAATAACGCCAAGGCCAACCAGCCCGTTCCGCCAAAACTCGTCGCCGAGATGGCGGCGAAAGACATGGACTTGCAGTCGCCGATCCTGGTCCGGCTGTTCAAGCAGGAGGCCGAGCTCGAGGTCTGGAAGCAGGATCGGTCCGGCCGCTTCGCGCTTCTGAAGACCTATCCGATTTGCCGCTGGTCGGGAGACCTCGGACCCAAGGTACGCGAGGGCGACCGTCAAGCCCCGGAGGGCTTCTATTCGATCTCGCCGGCGCAGATGAATCCGCAATCGGCGTACTATCTTTCGTTCAATACCGGCTACCCGAATGCCTACGACAAGTCGCTCGGGCATACCGGCTCGGAGCTGATGGTGCACGGCGACTGCTCGTCACGCGGCTGCTACGCCATGACCGACGAGCAGATAGCGGAAATCTATTCGCTGGGGCGGGAATCCTTCTTCGGCGGTCAAAAATCGTTCCAGTTTCAGGCCTACCCGTTCCGGATGACGCCGCTCAACATGGCCAGGCATCGCAACAATCCGAACATGCCGTTCTGGAAAATGATCAAGGAAGGCTACGATCATTTCGAAGTGACACGGCAGGAGCCGAAGGTCGATTTCTGCGAAAAGAAATACGTGTTCGACGCCGTGAAGCCGGCGGACGCCAAGCGCGATCCGGTGTTCGATGCCTCGGCAAAGTGCCCTGCTTATGTGATCCCGGATGAGGTCGCCGAGGCCGTACGCGGGAAGCAGGAGACCGATCACGCCGAGTTCGACAAACTGGTGGCGCGTGGAACACCGGTGGCCCGGATCAATACGGGCATCGACGGCGGCATGCACAAGGTGTTCGCGGCCAAGGTGCCCGGCGGCAATACCGGACTTTCGGAAGGCGGTTCTGGCCTGGCGCTGCTCACCCTGGACAAGGCGCCCGGGACCATTCCTCCGCACGTCAATCCTCCGCGCGGACCGGTTACGTCGCCGGATGAACCGCTGGTTGCGTCGCTGGCGCCGGCGGCTTCACCCGAGCCTGCAACGCGCGTGGCGTCCGCAGCGCCGGCGGCACAAAATGTCGCATCCCAAAATACCAAATCCGAAGGCTTCTTCTCCAGCCTTGCCCGCAAGGTCGGTCTGGGCGGCACCGCGGATACCACCGCAACCGCGTCCCAGCCCGCTCCGGCCAGACCGAAGATCGCCGATGCCAAGCCGCAGCGCCCGGACGCTTCGATCGCGAAGACTTCGGCGCCAAAGGCGGATACCAAGCAGGCCGCCGCACACCCGCCCTCGAAGCCAACGGCGGCCGATACCGCGGCAGCCGCGCCCGCCTCCGCGCAGACAGCCGCTCCCGCAGCGCCCAGCCTGGTCGCCGGCGCACAGCCGATCGTATCGGCGAATTCGTTCGAGAGCCGTTTCTCGGCCGCCAAGTAACCTAACATCGCTTCGGCATCGCAACGTCGCGGCCGAGCCGCAGCAAGTTCGGCTTGCGCCACCGTTGACGTCTTGAAACGCGTCAAAGAAAAGACGCGGCGGCGCCGGGCGCGGACACGGCGAAAGAGCGCGCCCTGCCTCGCTATCTGGATAAGATCTGGTCGGTGCAGTAGGCTTCTATCCAACGGTACAAAAAGAGCCGTCAGGCCACGGGCTTCCGTGTCAGGAAAAAATGCGAAGGGGAGAATGCTCATGGCTGAACCGGATTCGCCTGAATTGCATCGCCGTGGCTTTCTGAAAGGGGCGATCCTCGCCGGCGGCGCAACGATCGCGGCTCCCGCAGCCGTTCAGGCGCAGGCCCCCGGCAAGCCAGGCGGCAATGTGTCACCGCCTTCCGCGGCCGCAAAAGCCAGCGAACGCGAACACCCGCCGGAAGTCGACCAACTGACAACCGACATGACCGGCTCGGATTTCATGGTCGATGTGTGCAGGACGCTCAATCTCGACTACATGGCTTCCTGCCCCGGCTCGACTTTTCGTGCCTTGCAGGAAAGCTTCGTCAACTATGGGCAGAACAAGCGCCCGGAATGGCTGACATGCCTGCACGAGGAAGTCGCGGTTGGCATGGCGCATGGCTATGCGAAGGTCGCCGGCAAGCCCATGGCGGCAATGGTGCATGGAACGGTCGGCACCCAGCATGCGGCCATGGGCATCTATAACGCCTACTGCGACCGCGTTCCCGTCATGATCTTTACGGGCAACGCCGGCGCCCTCAATGAGCGGCGCCCCGGTGTCGAGTGGTTCCACAGCGTACAGGACGGCGCGGCCACGGTACGCGACTTCGTCAAGTGGGACGATTACCCGATGTCGCTTCAGCACTTTGCCGAGTCGACGGTGCGCGGCTACGCGCTGGCCTGTGCGCAGCCCCCGGGACCCGTATTCATCACGGCGGACACCAAGCTGCAGGAAGGCCCGCTGGATGAACGCGAGCAGCGCAGGCTCAGGATTCCACGTTTGGTCACACCCTCGCAAACCGCCGGGGATGCGAACGCCGTGCGCGAAGCCGCCCGAATGCTGGTCGCGGCCGAATCCCCCGTCATCATTGCGGACCGTTATGCACGCGGCCAGCAGGCGATGGACGATCTCGTCAGGCTTGCCGAGCTTCTGCAAGCTCCCGTCATCGACTACCGGTCGCGCATGAACATGCCGACCACGCATTACCTTTGCCAGTCAGAGCGGGCGGGCGGGTTGATCGCGCAAGCCGATTGCATCCTGTCGCTCGAGCCGGTCAACCTCTACGGCCAGCTCAACGTCATGCGCGACCAGCTGGAGCGTACCGAGAGTTCGAGGGCCAGGAAGGGGGTGAAGGTTATCAGCATCTCGACCCATGATTTGCTGGTCCATTCCAACTACCAGGACTTCCAGCGCTACGTGGACGCCGACATCAATATTACGGCGGATGCTCAAACGACTTTGCCGTTCCTGATCGAAGCCGTGCAGCACGAGATAGCCCCCGGCCGCAGCCTGTCCATCGCGATGCGCGGCAGCAAGATGCGGGAGGCCTATCATGGCTTCGCGGAACGCGCGCGCGCCGAGGCGGCGCTCGCGTGGGATGCCAGCCCGATCTCCTCAGCGCGCATGTATATGGAGCTGTGGGAGCAACTCAGGAAAGAGGATTGGGCGCTGGTCTCGGACGGCGACTTCTCATCCAACTGGCCGCACCGCCTGTGGCCGATGGAAAAGCACTATCGCTTCATCGGCGGCTCGGGCGGCTATGGAGTCGGCTATCAGCCGGTTGCCGCCGTGGGCGCGGCGCTCGCGCATCGCGACGCCGGCGGGCGCGTGGTCGTCAGCATCACGGGCGACGGCGAATTCAACATGGCGCCGCATACGCTGTGGACCGCCGCTCATCACGGCATTCCGTACCTGACAATCATCCAGAACAATCGCGCCTATCACCAGGAGGTCATGCACGTCCAGCGCATGGCGAACCGGCACAATCGCGGCCTCCGGAACGTCCATATCGGTACGACGATCGACAATCCGAACATCGACTACGCCAAGGTCGCGCAGGGATATGGCGCGGTCGGCATCGGGCCAATCAGCGATCCGAATGATCTGTCCGAGGCGATCCGGAAGGGCATTGCCGCCGTCAAGGCAGGCCAGCCCGCCCTGATCGACGCCGTCATGCAGCCGCGCTGAGGAGAGAACGATGAAGCCTGTCATTCTCGCCCTTGCCGGCATGATTTCGGTTGCCGGCCCGGCATGCGCCCAACAAGCCTCCGAGCCAGCGGGCAATGTCGGGAACGGCAAGACGCTCTACGTTCAGGTCGGTTGCTATCAATGCCACGGCAATGCAGGCCAGGGCGCACAGATGACCGGCCCACGCATTGCGCGAACGGAGTTTCCCTTCGAGAGCTTTGTGTACCAGCTCCGTCACCCGGCAAACCAGATGCCGCCGTACGAATCCGCGGTTGTCTCCGACCAGGACGCGGCGGATCTCTACGCCTACGTGCGGCAGATGCCGGCGCCGCGCGATCCGAACAGCATCCCCCTGCTCAAAGTGGAGCGTTGAGAGCGCGTATCGCCGCCAGAGCCCCTTCCGTTTCGATGGAATCGAAACGAGGCTCCAGATTCTTGATTTGACGCGTTTTCCTGACGCGAACCGGTGTCCACTTCGCTTGAAAACGCTCTAACCAGAGGAAGTGCGGGCGGCAGCAGGGTTGAACAATGTCAATAAGGCTTTGATCGATCGCGGCAGGGTGAGGGCTGATCGGCGCCCTCACGCATACCTGCCATGGCAATGCTTGTATTTCTTGCCCGAGCCGCAGGGACAATCCTCGTTGCGGCCGACCTTGCCCCAGCTCGCGGGGTTTTTCGGATCGCGGTTGGCGGTTGCGGTGGGCACCAGCGAGGCATTGGCGAACGCCAGCTCGTCCTCGCCGGTATTCGGATCGAGCTTGTGCGCTTCCATCGGCGGCAAGGCCGGCTGTTGATCTTCCGGCGGCACGATTTCGACGCGCATCAACTGCGCCGTCACCGCCTCGCGCAGATGGGCGATCATCGCCTCGAACAGGCTGAACGCCTCGGACTTGTACTCCTGCAGCGGATCGCGCTGGCCGTAACCGCGCAAACCGATCACCTGGCGCAGATGGTCGAGCATCACCAGATGCTCGCGCCAGAGATGGTCCAGCGTCTGCAGCAGGATGGTCTTCTCGACGTAGCGCATCACCTCGGGGCCCCATTGCGCCACCTTGGCGGCCATGTGCTCGTCGACGCGGGTCTCGATGCGCGTCAGCAACTCCTCGTCGGCGATCCCCTCTTCCTTGGCCCATTCATCGACCGGCAGGTCGATGTCGAGCACGCGCTTCAATTCTTCCTTGAGGCCGGCTGTGTCCCATTGTTCGGCATAGGCGTGTTCGGGAACATGCTTGGTGACGACGTCCTCGACGAAGGCACGGCGCATGTCGGCGACGGTCTCGGCGACGCTTTCGTCCTTCATCAGGTCGACGCGCTGGTCGAAGATTACCTTGCGCTGGTCGTTCTGGACGTTGTCGAACTTCAACAGGTTCTTGCGGATGTCGAAGTTGCGGGCCTCGACCTTCTGCTGCGCCTTTTCCAGCGCCTTGTTGATCCAGGGATGGATAATGGCCTCGCCTTCCTTGAGGCCGAGCCGCGTCAGCATGCTGTCGAGCCGGTCGGACCCGAAAATCCGCATCAGATCGTCTTCCAGCGACAGGAAGAACTTCGAGCGGCCGGGATCGCCCTGGCGTCCGGACCGGCCGCGCAGCTGGTTGTCGATGCGCCGCGATTCGTGGCGTTCGGATCCGATGATGTAGAGCCCGCCCGGCTTGGTCACGGTTTTGGCCGGCTTCGACCCCTTGGCGGGTTCGATCTCGACCGTTTCTTCCGCCTTCAGCACGATCTCGCGGAAGCGCTCGACATCGGCCTTGATGCGCTCGATCTTCGCCGCCCGCTCGGCCTCGTCGACGATTCCCGCGGCCTCGTGCTGGATGCGCATATCCAGCGAGCCGCCGAGCTTGATGTCGGTACCACGGCCGGCCATGTTGGTCGCGATCGTGATCGCGCCGGGAACGCCGGCTTCGGCGACGATATAGGCTTCCTGTTCGTGGAAGCGCGCGTTCAGCACCGCGAACAGCTTGGCCGGCTTGCCCGCGCGCGCCGCTGCATAGAGCTTTTCCATCGCCTTTTCGTTGCCGAAGTCGATCTGCTTGTAGCCGTTCTTCTTGAGATACTCGGCAAGCACTTCGGATTTTTCGATCGAAGCGGTACCCACCAGCACCGGCTGCAGCCGGGCATTGGCGCGCTCCACCTCGGCCAGGATCGCGGCATATTTTTCGTTCTGGGTACGATAGACCTCGTCGTCTTCATCAAGGCGCGCCACCGGCACGTTAGTCGGGATTTCCACGACCTCGAGCTTGTAGATGTCAGCCAGTTCGTCGGCTTCGGTCAAAGCGGTGCCGGTCATGCCGGAAAGCTTTTCGTACATCCGGAAATAGTTCTGGAACGTGATCGAGGCCAGCGTCTGGTTTTCCGGCTGAACCTGCACGTGTTCCTTGGCTTCCAGCGCCTGATGCAGGCCTTCCGAATAGCGGCGGCCCTGCATCATGCGGCCGGTGAACTCGTCGATGATGATGACCTCGTCATCGCGGACGATGTAGTCCTTGTCGCGAGTGAATAGCGAGTGCGCGCGCAGCGCCTGGTTGATGTGGTGAACGACCGAGACGTTCTCGACGTCGTAGAGTGAATCGCCCTTGAGCTGGCCGGCGTCGCGCAGCAGCGTTTCGATCTTTTCCATGCCGGCTTCGGTCAGCGTCACCGTGCGCTGCTTCTCGTCGATGTCGTAATCGGTCTTGTCGAGCTTGGGAAGGAAGGTGTCGATGGTGTTGTAGAATTCCGAACGGTCGTCGAGCGGCCCGGAGATGATCAGCGGCGTGCGTGCCTCGTCGATCAGGATCGAATCGACTTCGTCGACGATCGCGTAGAAGTGCCCGCGCTGGACCATGTCCTCGAGCCGGTACTTCATGTTGTCGCGCAGATAATCGAAGCCGTATTCGTTGTTGGTGCCGTAGGTGATATCGCGCGCATAGGCTTCCTTGCGCTCGGCGTCGTCGAGGCCGTGGACGATGACGCCGGTGGTCATGCCGAGGAAACCGTAGATCTGACCCATCCATTCGGAGTCGCGTCTGGCGAGATAATCGTTAACGGTGACGACGTGGACGCCCTTGCCGGCGAGCGCGTTGAGGTAGACCGCAAGGGTAGCCACCAGCGTCTTGCCTTCACCCGTCTTCATCTCGGCGATATCGCCTTCGTGGAGCACCATGCCGCCAATCAGCTGCACGTCGAAATGCCGCTGGCCGAGCGTGCGCTTGGCCGCCTCGCGGACCGTGGCGAAGGCCGGAACCAGAATATCGTCGAGCGTCTTGCCCTCGGTGAGAGATTTTCGGAATTCGGCGGTACGCCCCTTCAGCGCCTCGTCCGAAAGTGCCGACAGGTCGGGCTCGAGGGCGTTGATGGCATCGACCCGGGCCTGATACCCCTTGATCCGCCGATCATTGGCGGAACCGAAAAACTTGCGGGCGAGCGCGCCGATCATGCCAAATTCCTGTATTTGCGGTCGGCCAAGCCGCCGTAACGTGGTCCACCAGGTTGCCTATCAACTCATCGTGACGCATCGCGGGCCGACCCCTAACCGGGGATCATCCGTCAAATGAGTGGGAATTCAGCACTCCAAGGCTCAACGGCCAAAAACGCAGCGAAATAAGCGCTATCGCCGTTGACTTAGATTTTGCAGAGATATGGCTGGGCCAGAGGCTTGTCAACGGCGGCCAAGGCCACCTCACCTGTCGAGGAATTCATCATTTTGACAGACTTTTCGCGTTGCCAATGCCCTATGATTGGGCGAGTGTCGCGCGGCCCTGAAACGGCCTTCCTGCCCTGCCCCAAAACGCCACACGGCTTTGAAGATAAGGATTTTCCATGACCACGAAATTCGGCACGCGCGCCCGCCTCGCCTCCGCCGCCACCGGCTGCCTTGCGATGGTGTTGCTCGCCAGCCTGCCGGCGCGGGCCGAAGAGGCCAACCCCGTGCTCGCCAAGGTGAACGGCGCTGAAATCCGTCAAAGCGACGTCACACTCGCCGAGGAGGAACTCGGACCCAGCCTTGCCCAGATGGACCCGGCGACCAAGAAGGAAAACGTGCTGGCCTTCCTGATCGACATGAAGATCGTCGCCAAGGCCGCCGAAGCCAAGAAAATCGAGGACCGCGACGACTTCAAGGCCCGTCTCGCCTTCACCCGCAGCCGGCTCTTGATGGACAACCTGCTGGCGGCCGAAGGCAAGGCTGCGCTCACCGATGAAGCCATGAAGAAGGTCTACGACGACGCCGTCAAGCAGATCGAAGGCGAGCAGGAAGTTCATGCCCGGCATATCCTGGTCGAGACCGAGGACGAGGCCAAGGCGATCGAGGCCGAGTTGAAGAAGGGCGCCGATTTCGCCGAACTCGCCAAGAAGAAATCCAAGGATCCCGGCGCATCCGACGGCGGCGATCTCGGCTTCTTCACCAAGGATCAGATGGTGCCGGAATTCTCCGCCGTCGCCTTCGCGCTTGAGCCCGGCAAGATCTCCGATCCGGTGAAATCGCAGTTCGGCTGGCACATCATCAAGGTCGAGGAGAAGCGCAACCGCAAGGCGCCCGACTTCGAACAGGTCAAGAGCCAGATCGAGACCTATGTGACGCGCAAAGCGCAAGCCGAATATGTGGCGAAGCTGCGTGAAGCCGCGAAGGTCGAGCGCATGGACCAGCCGAACGAGGCGGCGTCGAAGACCGATGCCAAGCCGGCCGATTCCAAGATGGCGCCCGCGAAAAAGTAGGTCTCCGCGTCGTCCCGGCGAACGCCGGGACCTATACGCCGTGCTTTTGCGTTCAGGCACGCGGCCAGTTGCCTGCTTAACAATTGACGCCGGTGGTTATGGGTCCCCGCTTTCGCGGGGACGACCACGGCAATTGCACCGTACGCCCTCTCCCGCACTGACGAGCGAGGTGATACAGAGCGCTTCCTTGCCTCAAAGCCGGAAGCCCTCATGTCCTCCTCGATCTCCCCCCTCGCCCCGACCCACGTGCCCGAGATGCCCGCGATTTCGGGCGTGAAGCTTGCGACCGCAGCCGCGGGCATCCGCTACAAGGGCCGCACCGACGTGCTGCTCGCGGTCATGGACAAGGGGACAGCCGTGGCCGGCGTCTTCACCCAATCGAAGTGCCCGTCGGCGCCGGTGGAATGGTGCCGCGCCAAACTCGGCCGCGGTAAAGCCCGCGCGCTGGTGGTGAATTCCGGCAACGCCAATGCCTTCACCGGCAAGACCGGGCGGCAGGCCACGGCGCTGACGGCCGCGATTGCCGCCAGGGCAGTCGGTTGCCAGCCCCACGAGGTTTTTCTCGCCTCGACCGGCGTGATCGGCGAGCCGCTCGATGCCACGAAATTCGACGGCGTGCTCGGCAGCCTCGCCGCTCAAGCAGCCTCCGGCGAATGGATGGACGCGGCGCGCGCGATCATGACCACCGACACCTTTCCGAAAGTAGCGACAGCGACCGTCAGGCTTGGCAAGGCCAGGGTCACGATCAACGGCATGGCCAAGGGCGCCGGCATGATCGCGCCCGACATGGCGACCATGCTGGCCTTCGTGTTCACCGACGCGCCGATCGCAGCGGGCGCGCTGCAGTCCCTCTTGAAGGGGGGCGTCGAGGACACCTTCAATGCCGTCACGATCGACGGCGACACGTCGACCTCGGATACGTTGCTGGCATTCGCCACCGGCACGGCCGCCGCGGCGGGCGCGCCAAAGATCAGCCGTGCCGGCGACCCGCGCCTGAAGGCGTTCACCAAGGCTTTCCGCGCTGTACTGGCCGACCTCGCCGAACAGGTGGCGCGCGACGGCGAAGGCGCGCGCAAGCTGGTCGAGATCATCGTCAACGGCGCGGTGTCGAAGCCTTCCGCGCGAAAAATCGCGATGTCGGTGGCGAATTCACCGCTGGTGAAAACCGCGATCGCCGGCGAGGACGCCAATTGGGGCCGCGTGGTGATGGCGGTCGGCAAGGCCGGCGAACCCGCCAACCGCGACAAGCTGTCGATCTCGTTCAACGGCATCCGGGTGGCCAAAAGCGGCGCCCGCGATCCGTCCTATGACGAGGCCGAAGTCTCGCGCGCAATGAAACAGCCGAAGATTCAAATCAAGATTGCGCTGGGTCTGGGCAAGGGCAGCGACCGGGTGCTGACCTGCGACCTCACCAAGGAATACGTCGCGATCAATGGCGACTACCGATCGTGAATGCCACCGCTTGAGTTCCACATTGTTTTGAAAAATCAGAAAGCCCGGTCTCTGTGGCCGGGCTTTTCTTGTTTTCAGACGAGCAGCGTCTATCGCATGACGCGCAGCTTGGCGATCTGAGTCCCGATTTGCGCGAAAGCCGTGGCGATCTGGCTCGGTTGGGTCAGCATGAAGAAGTTGCCGGGCCCGCTGGCGCAAGCAGGAAGAACGGCCGATTGCCCGGCGCCGTCGGTGTCGATCTGAACGGTATAGATGGTGACGCCGCTATTTTTGATATTGGTACATAGCGTACTCATCCTGGCATCGACCGCGCTGCTTGTATTGCTGAGATTTCCGTTCCAGCGGTCACCCGTGTTCAAGCCGTCGGTGAACAGGATAATGACATGCTGATAGCTCGTGCCCGAGCCTGCAGGCTCGGCTGGCGCGTTAAGCGGCGCCTGCTGCAGCAGCGACAACCAACCCCACTGCAGGCCAACGGTCTGGTTGGTGGCGCCTTGAGCCGTCATCGCGTTGATCGTGTTATTGACGGTGCTCCAATTATCGGTGAGCGGCAGGATCGGCGTCGCGGGGCAAAGCGGATCCTGGTCGGCGATGAAATTTGTCGCCAGGGAGCTCGGTGCGGTCGAGTCCACGTCATAGTTCTGGTTGCGGTCGGTCACGCAACCGTTCCATGTGCTGGGATCCGGGGAGGCCGCCGGCGTGTGGCGCCAGACGTAGTTGTGCCCAAGGCACGTGGCGTAGCTCATATAACCGGAGTTCGTGCCGCCGCTGCAATTGCTAGTCGAGATCGATGAATCATAGAGATCCCAACGCAGCCAGCTAGCACCCTTGTTAGACTTGTTGACATTGACGTCGATCGCGAAGGGAACGACGGAGATGTAGACGTCGCCGGCGTTCTGTGCGAGTGCCGATAGCTGGGTGACAAGGTTCAGCGACGCCGTCCTCAGCGCGCCGATCTTGTTATAACTGTTCATCGATCCGGTATTGTCGAGCACAAGGGCGACACGGAGCAGACTGGCGCCCCAGGTTGCGGTCGAGGCGGTATTGAAACCCATGGTCGGGAAACCGGCGATCTTCATGAAAACGGTCGTGATGTTCCCGGATCCGGTGACCTGCACGGTCGAACTCGTATTCCCGCTGCCCGGCGTGTAGGTCGCGTTGAGCGTGAGCACCGGAGCCTCGGCGTCGGTATAGAGTCCGTTGAAATAGGACTGGGCCTTCGTGGTGACCTGCGCTGTCGTGATCAGGCCCTGGGACAGATCTTTCGAGACCATCAATGCCGTCGAATCCATCGCGGCCTGCATCGAAGAGCGCGCTCTATTGGCACGGCTATAGTCGACCGCCGCGCCCATGAAGCTGAGGATGGGCAACAGCGCGATGGCAAAGATCACCGCGATATTGCCACGTTGATCCTTTCGGAAACGGCCGAACAGGCGGAAGAAAGAGGACATGGGTGCTGCCTATACCGATTAAATCCCGAGAAATTTAGCGGCGACGGATTAAGCTCTGCTTATTGCGATCGCAAAATTGCAGGCCTAATACAGTTAATGGGCTCCTTCCCGGAAAATGAAGAATCGTCCAATTCCTGTCCCCAAACGCATTCGCGGCACATGGCTGACATCAAATTGACCCTCGTGGTCGCCTGCGCTTTGGTTGATGCCGACAACCGCGTGCTGATCGCGCAGCGGCCGCAAGGCAAGGCGCTCGCGGGCCTGTGGGAATTTCCCGGCGGCAAGCTCGAGCCCGGCGAGCGGCCCGAAGCGACGCTGATCCGCGAACTGCATGAGGAAATCGGCATCACCGTGAAGGAGGCGTGCCTGGCGCCGCTCACTTTCGCCAGCCACGCCTATGACGATTTTCACCTGCTGATGCCGCTTTACATCTGCCGGCGCTGGGAAGGCGCCTTAGTCGGGCGCGAGGGGCAGAAGCTCGCCTGGGTCCGCGCCAACAAATTGCGCGACTACCAGATGCCGCCGGCCGACATTCCGCTGATCCCGCATCTGATCGATTTGTTGATGTGACGACCTCATCCTGAGGAGCCGCGCAGCGGCGTCTCGAAGGATGGGCGGCATCGGGGCTATATGGTTCGAGACGCGCGCAATAGCGCGCTCCTCACCATGAGGCGTCCTCCTAAGTCTTCGGCAGCCTCGCCACCGCCTCGGCCAAACCCGCCTTCGCCGATCCCGGCCTGAGCGGCTTCTGCTGGCTTTCATGCGGCGCCCAACCCGACAGCCAGATCACATCGAAGGTGGCGCGGATGCGGCCGTCGGCGTCGGCAAAGCGCTCGGCGTATAGCTGCGCCATCCGCAGCATCGTCGCGCGCCGGGTCGGTGTCCGCCGCCGCTCACGAAGGATGTTGGTCGCGCCCATGCGCCTCAAATCCCGCATCAATGCGAACGCGCTGTCGTAGCGCACGACGATGCGATCGACGTCGGTGACCGGCAGCGCCAGTCCCGCGCGCTGCAACAGGCTGCCTAAATCGCGCAGATCGGCGAACGGCGCGACGCGCGGCGACACCCCGCCTTCGAGCTCGGCTTCGGCGGCGGCAAAGGATTGCCGAAGTTCCGTCAACGTATCGCCGCCGATCATCGCCGCCAGCAACAGGCCGTCGGGCCGCAGCGCGCGGCGAATCTGCGCGAACACGCCGGGAAGGTCATTGATAAATTGAAAGGCGAGCGCGGAAACGACGAGGTCGAGCGATTCCGGCTGGAACGGCAGCGTTTCCGCCTCGGAGTCCTGCAAGCCGACATGGATGACGGACTTGAAGCGATCGCGCGCCGGCGCCCGCAGGATTTCGTCCGGACTCCAGACATCCGCGACATCGGCAAATTCCCGCAACACCGCGTTGAGGCGGTCTTCCAGATCCTCCGCAACGCGGTCGAACAGAAAGGTAGCTGGCCCCGAGCGCAACGCACGGTTCTGCCGCGCGCGCAGCAAGGCACGGTCAAACAGGATCGGCGCGGCGGGTGGGCTCGAAACCATGGCAGGTTGGTACGCCGGCCACCCACGACTGACAATCCGACCATCTTTTTGACCCAAATAGACTCTAAAAAGATACTTTTCAGTACACCCGTTAAGGGCTAGCTTTTTGGCATGGCCACAGAAAAAGCCGAAACCGACCGTGTTCCGATTACGTTGGCGCTCTCCACCATCGGCTATCTCGAAAAGCTGGTGAGACAGGGCACCCACGGCACCAGCGTACCCGGCGTCGCAAGAACCCTGATCGAGGAAGGCATTCGGCTCGCCATCAAGGACGGGCTGCTTTCGATCCGCGACAACGGCAAGACGCCGTAAAGCAGCCTTCGGGGCGCGAGGCGGTTCGGACGACTGCAAGGCCGACGGGAATCGGAGTGACGGCTCGTAACTCGGGACGATCAACATGCTCGCCAAAGAACCCACCTGGACTTCCGAACGCATCGAACTCCTGAAAATCCGCTTTGCGGCAGGCCTGACCTGCCGCGAAATTGCCTGTGATATCGGGGTGAGCCGCAACGCCGTGATCGGCAAACTCTCGCGCCTCAATCTGACGCGCGACAAGGGCTTTGAGGTTGGACGCTCCGCGCGCAAGGACAAGACAAAGGAAAACCGCCCGAGATCGGTGCCGAGAACCCAGTACCAGATGCTCCGGAAATTGTACGCCGAGGCAGAGCCTGTGGCCGACAACGAGACCATCGACAGCGAGCACCACTGCTCATTGCTCGAGTTGGACGAGGAGAGGTGCCGCTGGCCGATCAGCACCCCCGGCGCCGAAGATTTCTGTTTTTGCGGCAACGCGCCGCTAAAAGGCCTGCCCTATTGCGCGGGCCACAGCAGGCTCGCCTACCGGCCGGCTTCCCGCCATCGCGTCGCGCGGGGATAAGGCTGGGTATGCGGGCGCTACTCCCTGATCAGGCCATCTCACAATTCAGTACCGCTTGAGCCGCGAGCAACCCAACGCTAGCCTCCCGCGGATGGAAGTCGAGGCATCACCACCATCCCGCTCCATCTCCACCCATTTGCGCGGCGCGCTGGCGGCGTGCCGCGGCGCGGCGTCCCATGCGGCAAGATTGGCGCTCGACATCGCGCTACCGACGCTGTGCGTGGCCTGCCGCGAACCGGTCGACGGCGAAGGCGTCTGCGCCGAATGCTGGGCCAAATTGTCGTTCATCGCGCCGCCGTTCTGCCCGCGGCTTGGCATTCCCTTTGTCTACGATCCCGGGCCCGACATGCTCTCGATGGAAGCGATCGCCAATCCGCCGGCCTACACGCGGGCCCGCGCCGCGGTGCGCTATGACGATGTGGCGCGGACGCTGGTGCATGCGCTGAAATACCAGGACCGCACGGATCTCGCACCCGCCATGGGCCGCTGGATGGCGCGGGCCGGGCACGAACTGCTCGACGGCGCCGACGTGCTGATTCCAGTGCCGCTGCACTGGCGACGGGCGTGGCGCCGTCGCTACAATCAGTCGGGAGCTCTGGCGCGCGTCATCGAGCGCCAGACCGGCGTCAAGGTGGCGCCCGAGGCGCTCCAGCGTATCCGGCCGACCGAGCAGCAGATCGGCCTGTCACGACCGCAGCGGGCAAGCAACGTCCAGGGCGCGTTCAAGGTCGCCTCGGAGCGGCAATCCCTGATCGCCGGCCGCCGCGTGCTCCTGATCGACGATGTCCTGACCTCAGGCGCGACGGTGGACGCCTGCGCGCGGGCGCTGTTGCGCGCCAAGGCTTCTCAAGTCGACGTGCTGGTGTTCGCCCGGGTTGTGGAGAGCCATAAAACTCCCATATAATCAGACACCTCATCCCAATAGAGCGCGTCATGACTGCTGCCATTGAAATCTACACACGTCCGGGCTGCGGCTATTGCACCGCGGCCAAATCGCTGCTGACCCGCAAGAATGCCGCGTTCACGGAATTCGACGTCGCCAAAGACCCGACACTTCGCCAGATCATGTGGGACCGCGCCGGCGCCGGCTCGACGTTCCCGCAGATCTTTATCGGCCAAACCCATGTCGGCGGCTGCGACGAGCTGTACGCGCTGGACCGCGCCGGCAAGCTCGACGCCTTGCTAGCGGGCGAAAAGGCCAATTCATGAGCGCCGACCTCACCTTCACGGCCGCCATGGTGCAGATGCGCACCGGGCTATTGCCCGAGCCGAGCCTCGAACAGGGCACCCGACTGATCCGGCAGGCCGCCGCCGGCGGCGCCGACTATGTGCTCACCCCCGAGGTGAGCAACATGATGCAGCTTAACCGCAAGGCGCTGTTCGAACATCTGGCCGCCGAAGAAGACGATCTTTCGCTGAAAGCGTATCGCGCGCTGGCCGCGGAGCTGAAGATCCATCTCCATATCGGGTCGTTGGCGCTTCGCGCCTCGCCCGAGCGCGCCGTCAACCGCTCGTTCCTGATCGGGCCGGATGGTTTCGTGATCGCGAGCTACGACAAGATCCACATGTTCGACATCGATCTGCCTGGCGGCGAGAGCTATCGCGAATCCGCCAATTATCAGCCGGGCGAAACCGCCGTGATCTCGGACCTGCCATGGGGCCGGATCGGGTTGACGATCTGCTACGACGTACGCTTTCCGGCGCTCTATCGCGCGCTCGCCGAAAGCGGCGCCTCGTTCCTCACCGTGCCCTCCGCCTTCACCAGGAAGACCGGGGAAGCCCACTGGCATACGCTGCTGCGCGCCCGCGCCATTGAAAACGGCTGCTTCGTCTTTGCCGCGGCGCAAGCCGGCCTGCACGAGAACAAGCGCGAGACCTATGGACACTCGCTGATTGTCGCTCCCTGGGGCGAGGTGCTGGCCGAAGGCGGCGTCGAACCCGGCGTATTCATGGCCAGGATTGATCCCTCCCAGGTCGAGACCGCGCGCAAGACCGTGCCGTCGCTGCAGCATGGCAGGCGGTTCAGCATTGCCGATCCCAAATCGGGTCCCGAACATCTGCACGTGGTGCGGGGATCGGCATGATCCATTACAATTTGCGCTGCGAGCGGGGCCACGCGTTCGAAAGCTGGTTCCAGAGCTCTTCCGCCTACGAATCTCAGGAAAGACGCAGGCTGGTGAGCTGCCCTACCTGCGGCTCGGCCAAGGTCGAACGCGCGATCATGGCGCCGCAGATCGTCAGCAAGAAGGGCCGCGAAAGCACCGAGCCCGCCCCGGCTCCTGTCCCTGCAGCCACCACCGAAGTCACAAATCCCGCCTCCACGCCGCTTCTGATGGCGCAGGAGCGCGAGTTGCGCGCCAAACTGAAGGAGTTGCGCGATCATATCGTCAAGAACGCCGACAATGTCGGCGAGCGCTTTCCGAACGAAGCCCGCAAGATGCATTATGGCGATATCGAACATCGCCCGATCTACGGCGAAGCCTCGCCCGATGAAGCCCGCGCCTTGATCGAGGAAGGCGTCGAAGTGACGCCGCTGCCGGTGCTGCCGGACGACAGGAACTGAAGCGCCGCATCGTCGCCTCGCCCCTCGCAATAACGGCAAACTATTGAGGGACCGCCCATGAACCCGGAAACCCTGTCGTCATGGCAAATCTGGGCCGTCCTGTCCGCCGTGTTCGCCGCCCTGACGGCGATCTTCGCGAAAGTCGGCGTCGAGGATATCAATCCCGACGTCGCCACATTCATCCGCACCGTCGTCGTGTTGATCGGCTTTGCGCTGATCCTGTTTTCAACCGGCCAGTTCAGCAATCCCGGGCCGATCTCGACAAGAAGCTGGATCTTCCTGGTGCTGTCCGGACTCGGTACCGGCGCTTCCTGGCTGTGTTACTTTCGGGCGCTGAAGCTCGGGCCGGCGACCCTGGTGGCGCCGATCGATAAATTGAGCGTGGTGCTGGTCGCGCTGTTCGGCGTGGCGTTTCTCGGCGAGCGGCCCTCGCTCAACGGCTGGCTTGGCATTGCGTTGATCGCCGCCGGAGCCGTGCTGATCGCATTCAAGCGGTAACTACGCCGAGACCAACAACGCCACGCCGATCACGATCAGCACGATCCCGAAAAGCTCCCGCGCCGACAGCGGCTGCTTGAACGAATAATACGCCACGCCTTGCGCGAACAGCACCTCGACCAGCGCCAGCGTGCGCACATTGGCGGCCGCCGTCAGCGCAAATGCCAGGAACCAGAACTGCGAGGCGAACGCGCCCATGAAACCCGCCAGAACAGAAGGTCTCCACAATCCAACAATCGCCTTGAGCACGCCGGGCGCCCGCGCCAACAGATAGATCGTCAGCACCAGCGTCTGCACGAACAACCCGAACACCAGCGTGTAGGTCGCCGCCGTCACGAACGACACGCCCGATATCGTGATGATCGCGCCACGGAACCCGTTGGCCGAAAGCGCGAACGCCGCCGCCGAAACCAGACCCAGCACCGTCGGCCTCAGATCGGAAAACCCCTTCGCGCCACCGGGCCTCAACGCGGTAACGACTACGCCGACCGTTGCGATCAGGATCGCGATCACCTTGAGCACGGTGAGATGATCGCCGAGAAAGACGAAGCCGAAGATCGCGGTCTGGATGGCCTCGGTCTTGATGTAGGCCGTCGTCACCACGAAGGAGCGCTCGTGCATCGCGAGCAGCATCAATCCGGTGGCGGCGATCTGGCAGAGCGCCCCGAGCAAAAGCCACGGCCAGAACGCGGGCGTCGGCCACGGCAGTTGATCTCCGGTCGCGACCAGCACCCCTGCGAAGAAAACGAGCGAGAACGGAAAGCCGAACAGGAACCGGATATTGGTGGCGCCCCAGGTGCCGAGCGACCCGGTCAATTGCCGCTGCATCGCATTGCGCGCGACCTGCCCCATCGCCGCGACGATGGTGAAGGGAATCCAGAGCGAGGCGATGCTGAACATGGGGGGTATTGGGATCAAGGGAGGGCACTGAAATTCGCCGGCACCGTGCAGGGCGCAGTGCCCATGGTCAACCGGAACGGCGTCATGACAGGATTGCGGTCCGCTCCCGCGCCCCGCTGGCGGAGACAATTGGAAGAGCTAAACCCCTTCGGCCACCACCATGTAGTTCACGTCCATGTCGGAGGAGAGGCTCCAGCGGTCGGCGAACGGGCTGTAGACCACCCCGGTCTGCTCCGTGATCCCAAGCTTGTTGTTATGCAGATGATGCGCGAGTTCGTCGGGGGTGACGAACTTGTCCCATTGATGGGTGCCGCGCGGCAGCCAGCGCAGGATATATTCCGCGCCGACGATAGCAAGGGCAAAGCTCTTCCAGTTGCGATTGAGCGTCGAAATCACCATCAAACCGCCCGGCTTCAGCATCGCCGCGCAACGATTGAGGAACACGCCGATATCGCTGACATGCTCGACCACCTCCATCGCCAGCACGATGTCGAAGCGCTCGCGCACGTCCATCTCCTCGACCGTGGTGCAGCGATAGTCGATCGACAGGTGCCCCTTGTCCGCATGCAGCTTTGCCGCTGCGATATTGCTGGAGGAAGGATCGACACCGATCACCTGCGCGCCAAGCCGCGTGAACGGCTCGCACAACAGGCCGGCGCCACAGCCGATATCAAGGATGCGCAGGCCGGAGAGGCAGTTCAGGCTCCTGACGTTGCGCTCGAACTTGCGGCAGGCGGCATCACGAATATAGGTCAGCCGCAGCGGATTTATCTTGTGCAGCGGCGCCATCTTGCCCTTGGGGTCCCACCACTGCTCCGACAGTTTCGAGAATTTGGCGATCTCGGCGGGATCGACGGTGGACACGGGGGCTATCGGCGAGTCCGCGGAATTCTGTTGCATGGCCATGGTGCGCGCCGCTCCTATCGCGCGGTGATGAAATTGCGAAACGCCAGCGGCGAAGCGACGGTCGCGATGGTTTCCTTGCCCTCGCCGACGCCCTGGACCGTCACATCGCCGTAGTTGAGAATGCGGCCAAGGATGCTTTGGTTGACGTCGACGCTTTCGACCTTGTCGAGGCTCATCTCGAAGGTGCGGCGCTTGATGAATCCGGCCTTGTGGACGACGCGCAGATTGGTCACGTCGGTCTCGGTGGTCCAGCGATGGAACCAGGCGGCCGCCGCCCAGTACACCGCCACGATCGCCACCACGGCGGAGGCCGACAGACACAAAAGAATGATGCCTTCGGTGATGGTCGCGCGCGACAGCACGAGGAGGACCAGCGCAACAATCCAGGCCGCGATCGACCGCCAGTAGAATATCCAGTGCACGTTGGTCGAATACAGCACTTTCTCGCCCGGCTGCAGGATCTCGTCGATATAACGCCCCATGCATTCAGCCCCAATCGCCCCAAAACCATGGTCCCACACCGTTTCGGGGATAGCCGAAACCCGGTTGCTTGCTCCCAACCGCGCCGCTATGTATACGCGCCTTTCGGCGCGCACGCCTCCGGTTTCGCGTGCGATCCACATTAGTTAATCCTCGCAGGGGAATGCACCAGTCGTCATGGGCCGCCTCGTGATGAAATTCGGCGGCACATCCGTCGCCAATATCGACCGCATCCGCAACGTCGCGCGCCACGTGAAGCGCGAGGTCGATGCCGGTCATGACGTCGCCGTGGTCGTCTCGGCCATGGCCGGCAAGACCAACGAGCTGGTGGATTGGTGCCGCGAGGCCTCGGCCATGCATGACGCGCGCGAATATGACGCTGTGGTGGCTTCCGGCGAACAGGTCACCGCGGGGCTGCTCGCGATCGCGCTGCAGGCCATCGGCATTCAGGCGCGCTCCTGGCAGGGCTGGCAAATTCCGATCAAAACCAGCGACGCCCACGCCTCCGCACGGATTCTCGACATCGACGGCACCGAACTGATCAACCGGTTCAAGGAACGCAGGGAAGTCGCCGTCATCGCCGGCTTCCAGGGCATCAATCCGCAGACCAACCGAATCACCACGCTTGGGCGCGGCGGGTCCGATACCTCGGCAGTGGCGGTAGCAGCCGCCATTCACGCCGACCGCTGCGATATCTATACCGATGTCGACGGCGTCTATACCACCGACCCGCGGGTGGTTCCCAAGGCGCGCCGGCTCGACAAGATCGCCTTCGAGGACATGCTGGAACTCGCCTCTCAGGGCGCCAAGGTGTTGCAGGTACGCTCGGTTGAGCTCGGCATGGTGCACAATATGCCGGTGTTCGTCCGTTCCAGCTTTGACAAGCCCGAAGATATCGACCCGCACGGTACCCCGCCGGGCACGCTGATCTGCAGCGAGGAGGAAATCATGGAAAGCCACGTCGTCACCGGAATCGCCTTTTCCAAGGACGAAGCGCAGATTTCCGTCCGCCAGATCGAGGACAAGCCCGGGGTCGCCGCATCGATCTTCGGTCCGCTCGCGGAGGCCAACATCAACGTCGACATGATCGTGCAGAACGTCTCGGAGGACGGCAAGACCACCGATCTCACCTTCACGGTGCCCGCCTCGGATTATGCCCGCGCCCGCGATACCATCACCTCGGCCAAGGCCAGGATCGGCTATGCCCGGCTCGACAGCGCCACTGACGTTGCGAAAGTATCGGTCATCGGCAGCGGCATGCGCAGCCATGCCGGGGTCGCCGCCAAGGCATTCGCGGCCCTTGCGGCGCGCAATATCAACATCCGCGCCATCACTACCTCGGAGATCAAATTTTCGGTGCTGATCGACACCGCCTACACCGAGCTCGCGGTGCGTACGCTGCATACGCTCTACGGACTCGATCAGGCTTAGAAATATTTTTTCTTAGCTGCTGCAACATCGGATTTGACGCATCCGTGTACGCCTCTGGCAGGCGTTTTGCTTGGCAAAACAAGCCTCAATTCGCTATACGGCCTGATGGGCGAGCCGCCGTAAGCTGTGCCATGGTTTTGGCGACGCTGATTCGGCCGGTACCTTGGGCTTGCGGCGTCGCCGAACGAATAAAATTGTTGTTTTTCGGGTCTACTGCCAGCGGCCGGGCACCCGGCGGGCTGGCCTCGCGGGGAGGAATTTAGCACATGCGAAGCGCGTCGGGGGGACCCCGCGTCTTACTGAGACGGCTTCGCGAAACCATGGCGGAGCAGGTCAGCGCCCAGGAACGATTGGACAAGATCGTGGTGCTGATCGCTGCCAACATGGTGGCCGAGGTCTGCTCGGTCTATGTGCTGCGTGTCGACAACACGCTGGAACTCTATGCCACCGAAGGCCTCAACCGCGACGCTGTGCACAGAACCGTCCTGAGCGCGCATGAGGGCCTGGTCGGTCTGGTCGCGAGCGAGGCGACGCCGCTCAATCTGAGCGACGCGCAAAGCCATCCGGCCTTCTCGTTCCGCCCGGAGACCGGCGAGGAAATCTATCACTCGTTCCTCGGCGTTCCGATTCTGCGCGCCGGCAATACGCTCGGCGTGCTGGTGGTGCAGAACCGCGCCAAGCGCACCTATGTCGAGGAAGAGGTCGAGGCGCTGCAGACCACCGCAATGGTGCTGGCGGAGATGATCGCCTCGGGCGAGTTGTCGGCGCTGGCGCAGCCGGGCGCCGAACCCGCCGCGCGGCATTCGCTGCACAAGACCGGCGCGATCCTGTCCGACGGCATCGCGCTCGGCCATGTCGTGCTGCATGAACCGCGGGTCGTCATCACCAACTACATTGCCGAGAACCTCCCCCAGGAAATCAAGCGTCTCGATGCGGCGCTGGCCAAATTGCGGGCCGACCTCGACCGCATGCTGGAGCGCGGCGACGTCGCCGATGGCGGCGAGCACCGCGACGTGCTGGAAGCCTACCGGATGTTCGCCAACGATCACGGCTGGTCGCACAAGCTGCACGAGGCGGTCGCCACGGGTCTCACCGCGGAGGCAGCCGTCGAGCGCGTGCAATCCGATACCCGCGCGCGCATGCTGCGCTCCACCGATCCCTACCTGCGCGATCGCCTGCACGACCTCGAGGATCTCGGTCATCGGCTGATGCGGCAATTGGTGGGGCAGGATCACGCGCCCTCCCGGGAGCAACTGCCGGACAACGCCATCCTGATCGCGCGCGCGATGGGGCCTGCGGCCCTGCTCGACTACGACCGCAAGCGCCTGCGCGGGCTGGTGCTGGAGGAGGGCACCGCCAATTCCCATGTCTCGATCGTGGCGCGCGCGCTTGGGATCCCGGCGGTCGGCGAAGTGCCGAACGCGCCGGGAATCGCCGATCCCGGCGACGCCATCATCGTCGACGGCACCTCGGGCTCGATCTACATCCGCCCCTCGGCGGAGATCGAGCAGGCCTATGCGGAGCGGGTGCGGTTTCGCGCGCGCCGGCAGGCACAATATTCGGCGCTGCGCGACAAGCCCTGCGTCACCAAGGACGGACAGCCCGTCGAATTGATGATCAACGCAGGCCTGGCCATCGATCTGCCCCATATCGACGATACCGGCAGCGCCGGGATCGGCCTGTTCCGCACCGAACTTCAGTTCATGGTCGGCCAGAGCCTGCCGCGTACCAGCGATCAGCTCGCGCTGTACCGCACGGTGCTGGACGCCGCGGGCTCCAAGCCGGTGACGTTCCGAACGCTCGACATTGGCGGCGACAAGGCGCTGCCCTATATGGAGAGCGTGATCGAGGAAAATCCGGCGCTCGGCTGGCGCGCGATCCGGCTCGGGCTCGACCGTCCCGGCCTGTTGCGCGGCCAGATCCGTGCGTTGCTGCGAGCCGGTGGCGGCCGAGCGCTTCGCATCATGTTTCCAATGATCACCGAAGTCGCGGAATTCGATTCAGCCAAGGCGATCGTGGAACGCGAACTGACCTATCTGCGTCAGCACGGACATCCGCTGCCGGAACGCATCGACGTCGGGACCATGGTGGAGGTGCCGGCGTTGCTCTATCAGCTCGATGAACTCCTGAAGCGGGTCGATTTCGTTTCGGTCGGATCCAACGATCTGTTTCAGTTCCTGTTCGCGGTCGATCGCGGCAACGCCAAGGTTTCCGAACGGTTCGACACCATGTCCGCTCCAATCCTGCGGGCGTTGCGCGAGATCGTGCAGAAGGCGAACGCGGCGCAAAAATCCGCTTCCCTCTGCGGCGAGATGGCGTCAAAGCCGATCGGCGCGCTGGCGCTCATAGCGCTCGGTTATCGATCGCTGTCGCTGTCGGCGACCGGGCACGGTCCGGTCAAGGCGATGATCCTCGACCTCGACGCCAGGAAGGCCGAAGCCGTCATGAAGCCGCTGCTCGATGCACCGTCCGGCAGCGTGTCGATCCGGCAGAGGCTGACCGAATTCGCCGAGGCCGAGGGGCTATCGTTGTAGCGGGCGCGGCCCCCACAGCCCTCCAGGCTCCCTTTGTAAGCCGACGCGTATTCTACTTGCGAAACCTGTATCCATCTTTGCTGAATGCGCGTGTATTCGAGACGAAGCCATGTCGATGCTCCCCGAAGCCAAACTTGATATTCTGCTGGCGCACCACGCTTCGCTTGAAGCCCAATTGCTGGGCCAGGTGAGTTCGGAGGACTATGTGCGGATCACGCGCGAGCTCGCCGAGCTCAATCCGCTGATCGACGCCGTGAAAACCTACCGCGCCGCCAATGCCGAGATCGCCGGGATCGACGCGCTTATCGCCGACCCCGCGACCGAGCCGGAAATGCGCGCCATGGCCGACGCCGAGCGCGAAACGCTCGGGGCGCGCAGCGTCGAACTGGCGCAGCAGATCCGCGTGGCGCTGCTGCCCAAGGACGCGATGGACGATCGCAACGTTGTGCTGGAAATCCGCGCCGGGACCGGCGGCGACGAGGCCGCCCTCTTTGCCGGCGACCTGTTCCGGATGTATGAGCGCTTCGCTGCCTTGCAGGGCTGGAAGGTCGAGGTTATCTCCGCCAGCGAAGGCACCATGGGCGGCTTCAAGGAGATCATCGCCGAAGTGCGTGGCCGCGGCGCCTTCGCCAGGTTGAAATTCGAGTCAGGCGTACACCGGGTACAGCGGGTTCCCGACACCGAGACGCAGGGCCGCATCCACACGTCGGCGGCGACGGTGGCCGTGCTGCCGGAGGTCGAGGATGTCGATGTCGACATCAAGCCGGACGACCTGCGAATCGAGACCATGCGCGCACAGGGCGCCGGCGGCCAGCACGTCAACAAGACCGAATCCGCAATTCGTATCACCCATATTCCGACCGGCATCGTGGTGATGATGCAGGACAGCCGCTCCCAGCACAAAAACCGCGCCTCGGCGATGAACATCCTGCGCTCGCGGATCTACGACGCCGAGCGTCAGCGCATCGACGCCGCGCGCTCGGCGGACCGCCGCGAGAAGGTTGGTTCCGGCGACCGCTCCGAGCGCATCCGCACCTATAATTTTCCGCAAGGCCGCGTTACCGATCACCGCATCAACCTGACGCTCTACAAGCTGCCGCAGGTGATCGCGGGCGAAGCGCTCGGCGAGTTGGTCGACGCACTGACGACGGAGCATCAGGCGGCGCAACTCGCCGCCCAGGGCGCCGCGGCGTGAAGGCCGGCAAATCTTTCGCCGGGCAAACCGTCGAGATGGCGCGGCGTATGCTGGCCACGCGGCTTCGGGCACGGGCCATCGATTCAGCCGAGCTCGACGCGCGTATGCTGGTTGGCGCGGCGCTCGGTCTCGATCTCACCGGGCTGATCACGGCTGCGACACGGCTTCTCACCCCGGACGAAGCGATGCGGGTTGAAGATTTTGCGCGCCGCCGCCTCGCTGGAGAGCCAGTCGCGCGCATTCTCGGGCAGAAGGAATTCTGGGGGCTGCCATTGCAACTCTCGGCCGCGACGCTGGTGCCGCGACCCGATACCGAAACGGTGGTCGAACTGGCCCTCGAAATTTGGCGCGCCGAGCGCCACCCCGATCGCCGGCACCGCATCGCCGATGTCGGCACCGGATCGGGCGCGATCCTGCTGGCACTGTTGTCCGAACTGCCTGATGCCTGCGGTATCGGCACCGACATCAGTCTGGCGGCATTGCGAACCGCGAAGAGCAATGCCGCTCAACTCGGACTCGCCCCGCGCGCGGCTTTCGTCGCCTGCGACTATGCGGTGGCGCTGTCGGGCATCTTCGATCTGGTCGTGTCGAACCCCCCCTATATCCGCTCAGCGGAAATCGCCGGTCTCGCAAGCGAGGTCCGCGAGTATGATCCGCCTGCCGCGCTGGATGGCGGCGCCGATGGGCTTGACGCCTACCGTACCCTCATTCCGCAGGCGGCCGCACTGCTGGCGCCGCGCGGCGCGCTCGTCGTGGAAGCCGGACTTGGCCAAAGTTGCCAAATCCAGCGATTGATGACCGCGGCAGGGTTAACGCTCAAATGGCCTCCCAGGGCCGACCTGGCCGGCGTCCCGCGGGCGGTGGCCGGCTGGAAAGCGCCCCGATAAAGCCTGATGGAACGTAAAAAAACCACTTGGAATATTCCCCGGGAGCGACTACGTTCCATCTACAACATCGGTCCAGGGTTGCTGGCCCCGTAAACGCTACGGGTGGAGACCAGAGTTCTCAAAGCGAGAACCCGCCCCGGGTGAAAGGTTCCAAAACGCAGGTCACTTTGAGCGCGATGGCTTTAGACGGCTGCGCCGCTTCCGACCGCAAAGCGAACGAAAGCCTGATATTGCGCTTGAAAACTCACGCGAGACACTTGTGCTTGCTTTGGCAGGCGGAATGATTTGATGCGGCCAGTGGCGCACACTGGGCTTGTGGGGAACGCGTCTTTGTTGACTGCGACGTACGGCAAATCTTTGTGGAATTAAGCAGCGAATGCAATTCGGCGCGCAAGACGCGCGTCGGGCTGCGCGACCTATGACAACGGCAATCATCGTAACTTCAGGGCTGGAATAAAGGCGAGACATGAGAAACGGTCAAAACAAACAGCGGATGCGCAACCGGAACAACAACAACAATAGAAACGATGGCAACCGGCGCGGCCAAAACCCGATGACCCGGGTGTTCGAGTCCAACGGGCCCGACATCAAGATCCGCGGCACCGCATCCCACGTCGCAGAAAAATACGTGCAGCTGGCGCGCGACGCGCGCTCTTCCGGCGACCCGGTCGCAGCCGAGAATTACTATCAGCATGCCGAGCATTATTTCCGGCTGATCGCCGCCGCCCAGGAACAATTCCGTCAGAACCAGCCGCAGCCGCGGAACGAAAATGAAATGACCTCGGATGACGGTGACGACGGCGAGAGCTTTTCAAATTTCGGCCAGGAGCCCGGCTTTGTCCCGGTACAGCAGCAGCCGTTCGTGCCGCGCGACAGCAACCCGCGCGATCCTCAGCGCGACGGGCAACCCTACCAGCCGCGGGAGCAACATCAGCCCCGCGAACACTCCGGCCATCGCGAGCATCGTCCGCAGCCGCAGTTTCAACCGCAGCAGCCTCAGCCGCAGCCGGTGATCCCCGACAACGCCAGCGTTGACCGTCTGCCGTCGTTCATCACCGGACCGCAGCCGCAGATCAATGGCGGCCCGGGTGGCTTCGAAGGTAATGGCGGGGGGGAGCGCTTCCCGTCGCGACGCCGTCGCCGGCCGCACGGTCCGCGCCCCGAAGGCGCAGCCGCGCCCGCCGCGCCCAGCGACGATTTCAATCCCGGGAATGAGTAGTTAGCGGCGCGCTGTGCGCACTTGGTCCCCGTTCGCGGAGACGACGATCAGCTCAGATACTACCCATCGTCGCGCTGGAACGACGACGGCACGAGCACCGGCGGCAGCGCCGGAATCAATCGCGTACGCTCGCGGTGCGCCGGGATCGCACGATAGACCTGCTTGGTGGCCTCCACGATGTGAACGCCTGCGAATGGCAGCGACAGCGTGGCGCCGACGCGCTCCCACGCCATGGCCGAGCGCAGGAACCAGCCGCCGGCAACCGGCGGCATGAACAGGGCCTCGCCCCATCCCGTCGGCGTGAACCAGGTCTGCCGCAACAATTGCGTGATCTGCGAGCGTGAATAGGGCCGGCCGTGGCCGAACGGCGTATTGTCGGTGCGTGTCCACACCCCGCGCCGGTTCGGAATGACCGCCATCATGCGGCCGGACGGCGCCAGCACCCGCCATACCTCGCGCAATAGCCCTTCCGGATCGTCGGACATTTCCAGCGCATGAACCAGCAGGATGCGGTCAACCGCGGCGTCCGGCAGCGGCAGCGAAAACTCATTGACCAGGGTAGCGAGCGTCGGCCGCGCCGTCGGCCATTTCAATACGCCCTGCGCCGCCGGCATGAAGGCGATACAGCGCTCCGAGTCCTCACGGAACAGGCCGAGATAGGGCGTGGGATAGCCGAGACCGAGTACCCGCTGCCCGCCGGCATTCGGCCAGCGCGCATGAATGCCGCGATTGATCAGCCGCCGCGCCACGATGCCGAGGCGCTGCGAATAGAAGTCCCGGAGATCGATCACATCGATGGTCATGGATCTATTCTAGCACGATGCCTGTCCCGCACGCGCGGCGAATAGCGCATTGCTCATTCTGCGTTAACGCCATATTTCATGCCCGTATGAAGGCATGCTAGAGCATGGTTCCGAAATCGACGGAGATATCATGGCTGCCGAAATTCGCCTGTTCCCCTGCCTGACCGATAATTTCGGCTATTTGATTCACGATCCCGAGACCAAGGCGACGGCCTCGATCGATGCGCCGGAAGCAGCCCCCATCATCAAGGCGCTCGAGCGTGAGGGCTGGACGCTCACCGACATTCTGATCACCCATCATCACCACGACCATGTCGGCGGTGTTGCCGAGCTGAAGCAGAAATACAAATGCCGCGTGGTCGCCCCCCACGACAGATCCACAGTGATCGCCAACGTCGATCTGCGCGTCGGTCAGGGCGACGTCGTGAAGGTGGGGAACCTGTTGGCGCGGGTACTGGAAACCCCCGGCCACACCCTCGACCACGTCAGCTATGTCTTCGACGACGACAAGACGCTGTTCGCCGCCGACACGCTGTTCTCGATCGGCTGCGGACGGGTGTTCGAAGGCACCTATCCGATGATGTGGGACTCGCTGCTCAAGCTGCGGGCGCTGCCGGACGATTTCAAACTCTATTGCGGCCACGAATATACCGCCGCCAACATCAAATTCGCGCTGACCATCGAACCGGACAATGCCGCGCTGAAGGCACGCGCCGAGGAAGTGAAGCGCTTGCGTGGCCAGAACAAGCCGACGGTTCCGACGCTGCTTGGCGAAGAGAAAAAGGCCAATGTGTTTCTGCGTGCCGATGAGCCTTCGGTTGCGACCGGCGTCCGGATGAAGGGCAAGAGCGCCGCCGAAGTGTTCGGCGAACTACGCGAACGCAAGAACAAGTCCTGATGGTCAAGCTGCCTTCCGCCGCCGATGTCATCGCGCGACTCGAGTTGAAGCCGCACCCGGAGGGCGGCCATTATCGCGAGACGTTTCGCGATGCCGGCATCGACGCCGACCGGGCGCGCGCGCTCTACCGCGATCTATTTTCTGCTCGCCCGCGGCGAGCGCTCGCACTGGCACCGCATCGACGCGGCCGAGGTCTGGCACTACTACGCCGGCCACGCCCTGACCTTGCAGATTGCCGATGGCGCGGGAACACGCAGCATCAGGCTTGGTCCCGATCTGGCCGCCAGTGAAGTACCGCAGGCGATCGTGCCCGCGCAGGCTTGGCAGGCGGCCGAAAGCGCCGGCGACTGGACGCTGGTCGGTTGCACCGTCGCACCGGGATTTGAATTCGCGACGTTCGAACTGGCGTCGAAGGGATGGGCGCCGGCGGATTGATCCAGCGCTTCAGCGAAGCCGGAACATATCCCTCGCCGCGACCAGTCCACCGCCGGCGATCAGCACGGCGGCGACCGCGATATTTGCGCTCGGTTTGGCAAAGCCGGCCATGATCAGGAATGACGTCGAAAGCAACGGCGTCGCGTAGGACGCGGCCCCGAGCACGCGGATGTCGCCGCGCTTCATGCCGATATCCCAGGCGTAGAATGCGGCGCCGACCGGCCCGACACCGAGCGCGGTGACCGCCAGCCATTGCGCTGACGTTTCAGGCCACACGGTGACCTCGACCAGCCCGTGAACGAGCGCAGCAAGCAGTGCGGTGGCCAGGCAAAATCCCGCCACCGCATCGGTCGGCACCGATTTGAGCTTGCGGGACATGACCGAATAGGTCGCCCAGACGAAGGCTGCGACGAACGCCGCGAACAGCCCGGGCAACTGGCCGGGCGCGAAGCCGCCGATGCTGTTGCCGGCAAACAGCAATACCGTACCGGCAAGCCCCAGCAGCGCCCCGATGACGTGGTGCGGCGCCAGCCGCTCGCCCGGGAGAGCCGACGAAAACAGCACGATCAACAACGGCCAGAGATAGTTCAGGAGGCCGGCTTCCGCCGGCGGCGCGAAGCGCAAGGCGAGAAAATACAGCGCGTGATAGCCGAACAGCCCGCCGACACCGACGATCCACGCCAGCGGCTCCTGCCGCAACGCGCGGATGGCATCGGGCCGCCCGATCCAGGTCAGCGATCCGACCAGCGCGCCGATCGCGAACGTCATCGCCGCCAGTTGAAAGGCCGGGATTTTTCCCGTCGCCACGGTCAGCACGGCCAACAGCGACCACATCAGGATCGCGGTCAGTCCGACCAGGGTAGCGGTACGGGAGGTCATTAGGTCGTCATTGCGAGCGAAGCGAAGCAATCCATCCGGTCATTGTAGCGAAGTTGGATTGCTTCGTCGCAACGCATCCTCGCAATGACGAGGCATTCAATCAAACCATATATTGTCCGCCATTGATCGTGAGCGTCGAGCCGGTGATGGCTCCGGCCTCGTCCGCGGCCAGGAACACCACGGCGCGGGCGATCTCGCCGGGCTCGCCGAGACGATTGATCGGAATCAGCGGCAGGATGCTCTTCTCCAGTACGTCCTTCGGCACGGCCTGCACCATTTCGGTGTTGATGTAGCCGGGACAGATTGCATTCACGGTGATCCCGACCTTGGCATTCTCCAGCGCGAGCGCCTTGGTGAAGCCGATGTCACCGGCCTTCGCCGCCGAATAGTTGACCTGTCCGAACTGGCCCTTCTGGCCGTTGATCGAGGAGATGTTGATGATGCGGCCAAACTTCCGCGCGCGCATGCCTTCGATCACCTGACGCGTCATGTTGAACAGCGACCCGAGATTGGTGTTGATCACCGCGTTCCACTGCTCGAGCGTCATCTTGTGGAACGCACCGTCCCGGGTGATGCCGGCATTGTTGACGAGGACATCGACCGGACCGATATCGGCCTCGACCTGTTTGACACCGGCGACGCAGGCGTCAAACGAACTCACGTCCCATTTGTAGACGGGAATAGCAGTATCGGCCTTGAATTTCTGCGCCGCCGCGTCGTTGCCGGCGTAGCTGGCGGCGACCTTGTAGCCGGCGGCCTTCAGCGCCTGGCTGATCGAAGCTCCTATCCCCCGCGTCCCCCCCGTCACCAGTGCTACGCGTGCCATGTCGAATTCTCCCCTCGGCCGTTTTTGAACCCGCCCTTTATTAGCTTCGAATTAAGGGGGCCGTTTGACGAACATCAAGAACAAAACGCCCGGCGCGAGCCGGGCGTTTCATCTTAAGTATAATGAGTGCAGTTGCGAGATGATCTTTTCATCACGCAACGCCGCAGGATTAGTCGCGTGCAATGCACATCGCGATGCCCATGCCGCCACCGATGCACAGCGTCGCGAGTCCCTTCTTGGCATCACGTTTCTGCATCTCGTGCAGCAGCGTCACCAGCACGCGCGCGCCGGAGGCGCCTACGGGGTGGCCGATCGCGATCGCGCCGCCGTTGACGTTGACCTTGGAAGTATCCCAGCCAAGGTCCTTGTTGACCGCGCAGGCCTGCGCCGCGAAGGCTTCGTTGGCCTCGATCAGATCGAGATCGCCGATGCTCCAGCCCGCTTTCTTCAGTGCGGCACGCGAGGCCGGGATCGGCCCGGTCCCCATGATCTTCGGATCGACGCCGGCCTGGCCCCACGACACGATGCGTGCCAGCACTTTCTTGCCTTCCTTGGCAGCCTGTCTGGCGGTCATCAGCACCACCGCGGCCGCGCCGTCATTGATACCGGAAGCACTGCCGGCGGTGACGGTGCCGTCCTTCTCGAACGCCGGCCTGAGCTTGGCCATCGCCTCCAGCGTTGCGCCGTGACGCGGATATTCATCGGTATCCACGATGATGTCGCCCTTGCGGGACTTGATGGTGACCGGGACGATCTCGTCCTTGAACTTGCCGGCCTTTTGCGCGGCCTCGGCCTTGTTCTGCGAGGCGACGGCGAACTCGTCCTGCTGGGCGCGCGTGATCTGATACTGCCGGGCGACGTTCTCGGCGGTGTTGCCCATGTGGTAGCCGTTGAAGGCGTCCCACAACCCGTCCTTGATCATGGTGTCGATGAACTCGATCCCGCCCATCTTGACGCCGCCGCGCAGGTACTGGGCGTGCGGGGCCATGCTCATGGATTCCTGACCGCCCGCGACGACGATTTCGGAATCGCCGTTGAGCAGGGCCTGATAGCCCAGCGCCACGGTGCGCAAGCCCGAACCGCATAGCTGATTGACGCCCCAGGCGGGGCTTTCCACCGGAATTCCGGCGGCGATCGAGGCCTGACGGGCCGGGTTCTGGCCCTGCGCCGCGGTCAGGATCTGACCCATGATCACCTCGGAGACACGGCCCGGCTCGATGCCTGCCCGCTCCAGCGCGGCCTTGATGGCGACGGCGCCGAGATCGTGGGCCGGCGTGGTGGCAAACGCACCGTTGAAACTGCCGACCGGGGTGCGGGCGGCGCTGACGATGACGACATCGTCTGACATAGACATCTCCTGAGTTTGAGTTCTTTGGGCCTGAAGCCTTGGACGGCGGGCGGCCGGATGGCGGGCCAGTCTCTCCGCCTCATCCTGTTAACGTCATTGAAGCATGTCAATTGGCCGGAGGGTAAAATCTCGCTGCGGCGCATTCAAATCGAGCCCTTGGCAGTTTCCTGAGCCGTGCCTATGCTTTGGAATTAACCGTGCCGCACAAAACGGTAGCCGAACCGCATTGAAAATGCTTACCTTTGCTGCGATGCGTTGCTCGTCAACCCCTCGGCGATGCCGTTGGGTTCCCGTCCTCGGTGTGCATGTGTGAGCCCATGGCGAAGTCAGACCAACCGACCACGATCAAGAAGTACGCGAATCGACGGCTCTATAATACCGGCACAAGCACCTATGTGACGCTCGAGGACCTCGCGGCGATGGTGAAGGAGGGCGAGGATTTCCTCGTCTACGACGCCAAGACCGGTGACGACATCACCCGCTCGGTGCTGGCGCAGATCATCTTCGAGCAGGAAAACAAGGCCGGCCAGAATTTGCTGCCGACCACTTTCCTGCGCCAGCTGATCCGGTTCTACGGCGACAGCATGCAGATGGTGGTGCCGAAATATCTCGAACAATCCATCGACACGCTGACCCGAGAGCAGGAAAAATTCCGCAAGCAGCTTACCAACACGTTCAGCGGGACGCCCTTTGCTCCCCTCGAAGAACATGTCCGCCGCAACATGGAATTGTTTCAGCAGACGTTCTCGATGTTCAAGCCGTTCGTGCCGCCGCGCATGGGGGCAGCTGCTGCCACCGAGCCCGAAAAGGTCCCGGAACCGGCGTCGGAAGACGGCAACATCGACGATCTGCGCCGTCAGATGAAGGACATGCAGGATCGCCTCGACCGGATGTCGAAAGAGCCGAAGAAGGAAGAGTAGTTTTCTTCTTCGTTGTTCGACGCTCTGCCTACGTCGTTCCTGCGAAAGCAGGGAATCATATCCACCATTGTTGATTAAACGCGTGGCGGCAGGTCAGCCCACGGCCGGCAGCGCCATCTCGGCCGCTGTCCCCCACGGCCGCTCGGAAGAGGCAAGCCCGATCAGGCGCCCCTGAATGTAATCGCAGCCCCAGTCGCGCAGCATCACTGCGGATTCCTCGTCCTGAACCCACTCGGCGACGGTCCTGATATTCAGCCGGCGCGCCAGATCGACCAGCGTCTGGACAAAGGCGCGATCGTCGGCCGAGCGCGCGATGTTCTGCACGAAGGCGCCATCGATCTTGACGATATCGACGCCGAGCTTGCGCAGATTCCGGAACGAGGTATAGCCGGCGCCGAAATCGTCGATCGCGATCCGGCTGCCGAAATTCTTCAACCGCGTGACGAAGCCGCGGACCTCATCGATGTCCTGGATCGCCACGGTCTCGGTGATCTCGACGATCAGCCGCTCGGCGACGCCGGGATGCGCGCGCATCAGCGATTCGATCGAAGCCCACCAGTCCGGATCCATCGTGGTATCGGGCGAGATGTTGAGGCTGAGCCGCACGCCCGGCGAGGCCGCGAGTTCCGTCACCACCAGTTCGAGTACCCGATGGTCGACGAGGCGTATCAGGCCGAGCCTCTCGGCCACGGGAACAATGTCCGGCGCCAGCAGAGTCTGCCCGTCATTCCGTCCCATGCGAACCAGACATTCGTAAAACGACGCGCGGCGCGAGCTCGCTTCGACCACCGGCTCGAAGGCCATTGCGATGCGGCGATCATTGAGCGCGGTGACGATTTCGTCGGTGACGCGAATATTGACCCGGCGCTGGGCATCGCGCTCGACGTTGGGACGCCATAGCGAAAACGATCCGGCGCGGCGGCGCTTCGACAGGTCGAGGGTTTCGTGGGCGCGGTTGATCGCCTCGTCGGCGTTGCGCGCGTAGCGCGGCACGCTGACGGCCCCGATCGACGCCGTAACCGAGACCGGGCCTGATTTGGTCGGCACCACCTCATCGCGAATGCCGGCCAGAAACCGCTCGGCGGCCACGTTCATGTCGTCGACGGTGCAGTTTTTCAGGATCAGGCCGAATTTGTTGCCGGAGAAGCGGCCGAGCACGTCGCCGCCGCGCAAGCGCGCGCGAATGCGCGCGGCGACTTCCGAAATCACCGCGTCCGCGACATCGAAGCCGAAGGCGTCGTTGATGCGCGCCAGATGATCGATACCGATCAACATGAACGCGCAGGAGGTACGGAAACGCAGGGCTTCCTCGATGGCTTCGGCCAGCGACGCGACAAGGTGCGTGCGATTGAGCTCGCCGGTCAGCGGATCGTGCCGCGACAGTCTCATGAGTTGCTCGTCACGGGCGTGGCGTTCGTTGTTGACGCTGACAATGCCCTGAACGCGCGCCGGCTTGCCGTCGGCGCCGGCAAACCAGCAGCCGGTTTCCTCGATCCATTGCACGGGGGCGGAGGTATTGGCGCGCACGCCATATTCGATGCGGTAGGGCGCGCCCTCTCCGCCGTGAACGGGCGGTGAGCGGAAAAGTGCGTCGGTCCTGACGGAACGCAGCGGCTCGATCAGTTTCGAAAACCCCGCGCCACTCGCCAGCGCCGCTGTGGGAATATCCGGAAAGACCGAGGCCACATGACCGCTCCAGGCCATCTCGTCCGTCGTGATGTCCCATGCAAAGGCCGCCTGGCCGAGCAAGGCGAGGATGGTCGAATCCGGGGGAAGAACGGGTGTCAAGATCGCCTCGTTTCGGGACAAGGTCTGCGTGATTCTCGGACCTCAGGCTAGGGCCAACTTGTGGCGAGAGCCTATGAAAAGTTCATAAACATTCCGGAAACCACGTCGCGAGATGACCTGAAACCATCCGGGCTGATCCGGCATAGGCCTTGCGAGGATGAATCCGGCAAGGGGCTGAATGTCCCAGAACGCGACAATCCAACCCGGATGGTGACTTCCGATGAAAAGCACCGATCGACCAGAGACCACGGTGGATGACGGCGTCGAGCCAAAACCCGCCTGTGTCGCGCTGGTCCCCCTGATCCCCTCGGCGCAATGGTCGCACCGCCCCGGCCGGGGCTGGGCGTCCAACGCGACCTTCGTCACGCAGCTGATCGCCACCGCCGAGCAGGCTCCGCAGACGCGGGGCTTGCGGCGAGCAACGCTTGCGGATGCGCGGTCCGCCTATCATGCACGCCAAAACCTGGCCCGCGGCCCGGTCAGCCGGACGCGACAAATCGTCTGAGTGGAGCGACGCGTCAGGGGGCTGCGGCTACGGGGACGGCTTTTCCGGCGACGGCGAAGCTGCCGCAACCTCAGGATGGACCGTTCGCGACTGGGCGAGGTCCGGCAGCACGGATTCTGTGGCCGAAGCGGCCTTCGGCTCCGGTGGGAGATCGACGGGTTTGGATTCAGGCGTGACGGAGGTGTGACGCTGGCCCGCCCGCGGAGCGGCTGAGGCCAGCTGAGTGCCGCGCCGGGCGCGCAACGCGATCCCCGACAGGAAATCCACCAGCGCCAGCAACGCGAGCAAAAAATAGGTCGAGCTGCCGAACCGCGGCCACAGCAGGAACTCGGCGGCGGCGCAGCCGAATACGATCAGCGACAGCAGATGGTCGGTGAGATATTTCGCGCCGGGCCGCGCGCCCTTGATCACCTCGAGCAGCAACAGGACAACGCCTAGCGCCAGCAGCATATCGCTGAGCGTCAGCGGCCATTCCGCGCCCGACATCAGCGTCAGACTAACGACCGGCTCGGCCAGCGAAACGCCGGGCATCAGGAAGACGATGATGTTGTAGATCGCGAGCGGAATCAGAAGAAGCGGAAAACCGACCATGGACATCGGCGAGGCCTTGTTAGGAGACCAGAAACATTCCCCGGCGAAGCGCCACTCGCTTCACCGCTTGCGGCCGTCTTACCTCACGCGTTGGCCGACTTCAGGCAGGGGGCCGCGAGCCGCCCTGCCTGATGCTGGATCAGGATTCTTTCTTGGCCTTCAGAACCTGCCGGCCCTTGTACATGCCGGTCTTCAAATCGAGGTGATGCGGACGGCGCAGCTCGCCGGAATCCTTGTCCTCGGCATAGGTTGGCTTCTTCAGCGCGTCCGCCGAGCGGCGCATGCCACGCCGCGAGGGCGATGTTTTTCTACGGGGAACGGCCATGTCGGTGTCCTCTAGGGGCGTTGTCGTAAGGCATCGTCCCAAACAGGACGGCTGGAGCGTTTCTGGCGCAAGCTGAGATGCCGGTAAGGCCGCGCTTATAGAGGATGGATCGACACAAGGCTAGGTTCAAAATGCGCCAAAATGGCTCAAAAACCGCGATTTTCGCTCCAGCATCGCTGTAATTCCGGCGCCTGCGCCCTGGCCATGTAGGTTCCGGCCAGACGGCGCACGCCGGGGCCGGGATTCCGGGCACTGCGCCGGACCGGATTGGGCAGGATAGCCGCCAGCAGGGCCGCCTCACGCTGCGTCAGGCTCGATGCCGGGTGGCCGAAGGCATAGAGGGCACCGGCTTGCGCGCCGAACTGGCCGGCCGGGCCGAGTTCGGCGATGTTGAGATAGATTTCCAGAATCCGGGACTTCGGCAGGACCAGATCGATCCACAGCGCGAGCGGGAACTCCAGCGCCTTGCGAACCAGGCTGCGGCCGGGCCAAAGGAACAGGTTCTTCGCCACCTGCTGGGTGATGGTCGAGCCGCCGCGAGCCACCTCGCCGTCCTCGGCGTCGTCGATGACCTCGCGTAGCGCGCCCCAGTCGATGCCATGATGGCTGCAGAATTTCGCATCCTCGGACGCGACCACCGACCGCGGCAGCCAGGGCGACATCGCGGCAAGATCGATCCACTGCCGCGACATCGGCGCGCCGCTCAAGCGGCGCCAGGCCATCAGCGCCGAGACCGGATGCCCGGCGCGATAAAACGGCGCCAGCAGATACGGCAGCAGCAACACGACCAGGACAATCAGCAGCAAATTTCGGGCAATGCGCAAATTTGACGGTTTCTGGCTCTCGGCAGCGGGCTTGGCTCATATCTCACTGATAATTCCCGCCTTTTCCAGCCGTTTCAAGGCACCCCGGACCGCCGCGGGCGGAATTGACGAAGCCTGCGCCATAACCGATTGTCCGGCCAACTTGATCAGGAGCTGTTTTTGATGACGACCGGCACGGCACACTCAGATTTTGCGAAACGCCTGGACCAGACCGCGGAGGATACCGAAGCACTGCTTGCAGAGCTTCTGTCCGACGCGCTTTTGCCCGACGAGATCGCGCGGCCGAAGCGGCTGATGGACGCCATGCGGTATTCGAGCCTCGGCGGCGGAAAACGCTTAAGGCCGTTCCTGGTGGTCGAGAGTTCGGCCGTGTTCGGCGTCGCGCGCGAGGCCGCCCTTCTGGCCGGGGCCGCGCTCGAATGCATCCATTGCTATTCGCTGGTTCATGACGACCTGCCGGCGATGGACAACAGCGATTTGCGCCGCGGCCGGCCCACGCTGCACAAGAAAACCGACGACGCCACCGCGATCCTGGCCGGCGACGGGCTATTGACGCTCGCCTTCGACATCATCACGCGCGATGAGGTCCACAAGGACCCGACCGTACGGCTGCTGCTGACCCGCGCGCTGGCGCGCATGTCGGGGATCGGCGGCATGGTCGGCGGCCAGATGCTCGACCTCGCCGGCGAGGGCCGGTTCGGCGATCGCGAGCCGGTCGACGTCGCGCGCCTGCAGCAGATGAAGACCGGCGCGCTGTTGCGCTATGGCTGCATCGCCGGGGCGATCCTCGGCCAGTCCTCGCAGAAGGAATATCAGGCGCTCGACGATTACGGGCGCGCGCTCGGCGAGGCCTTCCAGATCGCCGACGACCTGCTCGACGTCGAGGGCGACGCGGTCGCGCTCGGCAAGCAGACCGGACAGGACGCCGCATTGGGCAAGACCACGTTCGTCACCCAACTCGGGATCGACGGCGCCAAGAAGCGCGTACGCGACCTGTTGGCGAAGGCCGATTCGGCACTGTCGATCTTCGGCGCCAAGGGCGATGTGCTGCGCGCCGCCGCGCGATTCGTCGCCGAGCGCAAGAACTGAAGGCGACGATGGCGGACAGGGAAGCCGACGATCCCGTTCTCAGCCGCTTCCGGAAAATGTCGAGACCGGTGCGGGCCGTCTACGCGCGGCCGCGTACCTTCTTTTCGATCGCGGTCGGGATCGTGGCGTTCTTCCTGCTGCCGGGCTCGCTGCGGCTGGTGACGCGCCTTCTGATCGGATGGGACATCTTCGTCGCGACGTATGTTGTCCTCGTGTACCTCATGATGTTTCGTTGCGGGCTTGCCTACATCCGCCGCAACGCCGTGCTGCAGGACGATGGCCGCTTTCTGATTCCGCTACTGACCGCGCTCGGAGCCTTCGCGAGCCTCGCCGCGATCGTGTCCGAACTCGGCGCCTCCCACCGCAGCTCGCCGCAGCTTGCATTGGCGACCGTAACCATCGCGCTGTCGTGGGCTGCAGTGCATACCGCGTTCGCGCTGCACTACGCCCATGAGTACTACCGCGGCGGCAAGCCCGGCGGCCTGCAGTTTCCCAGCGGCGACAAGCAGGATCACGCCGACTACTGGGATTTTGTATATTTCTCGTTCGTGATCGGCATGACCGCGCAGGTTTCCGACGTCGGCATCACCGACAAGACCATCCGCCGCACCGCGACCGCGCACGGCATCATTTCTTTCGTGTTCAACACCGCCCTGCTCGCGCTGATGGTCAATATCGCCGCGAGTGCGATTTAGAAACGTCATTCCGGGATGGTCCGTGAGAACCGGACCCCAGCGCTTTGCATCGCTCCGGAATGACAGAAAAAAGGAGCACAGCCGTGAGCCACGATCGTTCCACCGTTGAAGCCGTCGTCCAGCACTATTTCGACGGCCTGTACGAAGGCGATGCCGACAGACTGGGCGCGATCTTTCACCCTTCGGCGGACTTGCGCTGGCTGGAAAAGGGCGAGCTGCAGGTGCTGACCGTGCCGGACTGGCTGGGTCGGGTCAGGAAGCGGCCTTCCGCCAGGGCCGAGGGCAAGCCGCGCGAGGATTTCATCGTCACCATCGACCGCTCCGACGATTCTACCGCCTTCATCAAGGTGCGCTGCCAGTTGCCGCCACGTTATTTCACCGACTATCTGGTGGCGATGAAACTCAAGGATGGCTGGCAGATCGTCTCGAAGTCGTATCGCTACGATCTGAGGGAGTGAGAATCGCGCCGTTGACCTCGGTCGCCTTCCGGGCAAACTAGACCACGGAGGTCCCTGAAGACCGTGGAAGCCACATTCCAGATATTTCTGATTTTGCTCGCGGTGCTGGCCGGCACCGCATTTCTGGCGCGGCGGATCAATGTCGCGCCGGCGATCCTGTTGCTGCTCGCCGGCGTCGCGCTCGCCTTCGTGCCGGGCATGCCGCAGGTGGAATTGCCGCCGGAGCTGGTGCTGCTCGTGGTCCTGCCGCCGCTGATCTATTCGGCCAGCGTCGCCATGAGCTGGCGCGAATTCAAATACAATCTGCGCCCGATCATCCTCTTGTCCGTGGGGTGCGTGATCTTCACGGCCTTCGCGGTCGCCGCCGTGACGCATTATCTGATCGGGCTGCCGTGGAACGTCGGCTTTCTGCTGGGGGCCATCGTGGCGCCGCCGGACGTCGTGGCCCCGCTCGCGATCGCCCGCCGACTCGGCATCCCGCGCCGCATCCTGGTCGTGCTGGAGGGCGAGGGACTGGCGAACGACGCCACCGCGCTGATCCTGTACCGTTTCGCGGTGGCGGCGATTTCGACCGGCCTGTTTTCGCTGCCGGTGGCCATGGGCGAGTTCGCCGCGATCATCTGCGGCGAGGTGTTGTTCGGCGCCGCCGTGGGCTGGCTCTCCTTGCGGGCGCGTCACCATGCGCGCGATCCGCAGATCGAGATCACGCTGTCGCTGATCACGCCCTATCTGGCCTACTGGTTACCCGAGCATTTCGGCGGTTCCGGCGTGATCGCCACCGTGGCCTGCGGCCTTTATATGAGCTGGAACGGGCCGCTGTTGATCTCCGCGGCGACACGGCTGCAGGGGATCTTTTTCTGGGACCTCGTGATCTTTCTGATCGAGGGCCTGCTGTTCCTGCTGACCGGCTTCCAGATGCGGTTGTTGTTCGAGAAATCGAAGACATTTCCGCTGGACGACATCCTGATCGCGACCTCGCTGGTCACCGTCATGGTCGTCGTCGCGCGTTTCGCATGGGTCTTTCCCGCGACCTACCTGCCACGGCTGATCAAGCGCGTGCGCGTCCGCGATCCGTCGCCGCCGTGGCAATGGGTATTTGTGCTCTCATTCACCGGCGTCCGCGGCGCGGTATCGCTGGCCGCGGCGCTGGCGCTGCCCTTCGCGCTTCCCGGCGGCGGCGCTTTTCCCTATCGCGACCTGATCCTGTTCGTTTCCTTCGGGGTCATTTTCATCACGCTGGTCGGGTTTGGGCTGGGCTTGCCGCCGGTGGTCCGGTGGCTCGGCGTCGCCCAGGCCGGCCGCGCCGAGCACGTGGCGGAACTCGAATCGGAAATCGCGGCGAGGCGCGAGGCGCTCGGCGCCGCACTCAAGTCGCTCGATGCCATTACCGACGACCGCGCACTATCCGACGAAGTGGTCAAGCTGTTGCGCGCGCGGCACGAAACCCGCACCAATCAGTTGCCGGACTCGCTCGATCCGGAGGCTCATGACGTTTCCGCGGCGGGAACCAGACTGACGCGGGAATTGATTTCGGTCGAACGGAAATTCATCCATGTCTTGCTGCGCGACGGCAAGATCACCGACGAGACGCGGCGGCGGATCGAACGCGATCTCGATCTGGAGGAGGCAAGCCTCGCCAACCGCGAATATCGCCGGATGCCGCTTTAGCAGGCCCGTCCCGGCTTTCGCCGGAACGAGCAATCGATCCCGAGCTCAGCTCGAGACGCCGACCAGCATGCGCGTGAGTTCGTCGGGCGCCATCACCATGGCGTTATGGCCGGTGGCGATTTCGGCCCAGCGCCATCCCTGCTGCGCCTTGACCCAGTCGCGCGAGGCCTGCAGCGCGGCGTAGGACGGATTGGTGCAGTGGATATAGGTCCGCGGCAGGTTGTTGCCGACCGGTCCCTTGATGTTCTGCGTGCTGGTGTAGGTCCCGAGCGGATGAGGCGTCAGCCGGCGCTTGACCCACTCGGCGTCCTTCGCGTCGGAAACACCGAAGGCCGATGGCGGCGGCGCGGGAAGGCTGAGGCCGCCGCTGGATTCCTCCGCCGCCTTGCGGCGCGCCGCGACGACATCCGGCGGCAGGCTGTCGAACGGGCTCTTGCCGCCCTCCACCATCAGCGAATCCAGATAGACCAGATGGCGAATCCGCTCGGGCATTGCATCGGCAACGCCGCTGATCGCGAGCCCACCGAAGGAATGTCCGACCAGCACGACATTGGTCAGCTCCTCGGCCTCGATGACATTGACGATGTCCCTGGTGAAAGTGTCGAGCGTGATGTCCTTCGAGAGCAGATGCTTGCGCTGGCCGAGCCCGGTCTGCGTCGGCGTAAACACACGATGTCCGCCGGCGCGCAGCCGGTCGGCCACCCGGCTCCAGCACCAGCCGCCGTGCCAGGCGCCGTGAACCAGCACGAAGGTCTGGGTTTCGGACTGCGCCGCCTCCGCAGCAGTGCCCGAGCCTGCCGCCATTCCCGCGATAGCCATGGTCTTGAGAACGTCCCGACGTTTCATGATCGTTGCTCCCTACCTGATTTTTGACTGTTTGGCCCGGCTCGTTGCGATCGGCCGGATATGCGTCAAGGCAGCAGGGTTTCAAAAATCGGCAGAATTGACAAGCAGCGATCCCGCCTGCCGGCAGTGCCTACTGCCGCCCCAGATGCGTCGCCTTCTCGACCCGATCAAATCGCTCCAGCGAGAGGATCGCGTCGGCAAGCTGATCGGCACGGCCGTTGAGCACCGGCCGCGCAAGCGTGAGGAATTTCTGTGCCATCGCCTGCGCGTCCGGAAATGAATTCGGCTCGCCGGAGGGATCGGCGTAAATCCGCTCGTGCACGCCGTCGTCCGTGGTGATGCTGACGCGCGCGCCAAAGGGATGGTTGCGGCCGATTTCGAGGCGATCGTCCTGCACGACGTCGAACTTGTCCGCCAGCGCATCGACAGCGGCATCGCCGAGCCGCCCATAATCGTCCCAGCCGAAGCGGCCCTGGTCGAGCGCGACGGCGCCGGTGAAGAACATCGAGAACTGTCCGCCGACGATGGAGGTCGGGTGCCGCTTGGTGGCGGCGTCGCCGGTGAGCGTAATGCCGTTGCGATGCAATCCGATCTCGACGCGCCGAATCTGGTCCGGCGTCAGGTTGTGCTCCCGGCGCATCGCGATCAGCGCGTCGAGGGCGGCGTGGGTGTAGCGGCAGCTCGGATAGGGTTTCACGCCGATCTTCATGGTCTCGTAGATCTTGCCGAGATCGGCGACGGCCTTGTCCGGGTGGGCGTTGTCGCTGTAACCGACCAGGAGGCCATGCTTGCCCTCGATCGATTGGGTCGCGCCGACGAAATCATTGCGCGCCAGCGTCGCGGCGATCACGCCGTTCATCGCGGCGGCGCCGACCTGGTAGCGCTTGTTCCAGGCGCCGTTGACCAGAAACTGCAGCGAGCCCGCGGCCTGACTGCCCGCGACGCCGAACGCCGCGATGATCTGCGCTTTCGACAGACCGAACAGCTTTGCCGCGGCAGCCGCCGCACCGTAGGTACCGGCGGTGGCGGTGGGGTGGAACCCGCGCGCGTAATGCGAGGTGGGATCGAGCGCGTTACCAAGCCGGCAGCAGACCTCGTAGCCAGCGACAATCGCCGTCAGCACGTCGCGCCCCGAGGCGCCGACCAGTTCGCCGATTGCGAACGCGGCCGGCACCACCGGCGCGCTGGGATGGAGCGAGGAATCCGCGTGCGTGTCGTCGAAATCGAGGGAATGGCCGAGCGCGCCGTTAAGCAATGCCGCGACCGCGGGCGTCCAGGTCTTGCCGTCGCCGAACACCGTGGATTCGCCACGGCCGTCAAGCGCGAGCGCTTCGAGCATTTTCAGGAGCGAAGGCGTGGATTCCGCATCGCGCCGCGCCCTGATCGCGCTGCCGAGGAAATCCAGCGTCAGCGCCTTGGCGCGCTCGCGCACTTCGCCCGGGATATCCTCGAATTTCAGATCGGCGACATAGGCGGCGAGCGTTGCGGTTTCATCGGCCATTTTGTTTCCTCGCTGTTGTCGCGCAGGGTAATCGGCCTGATTTCCGGTTTCAAGCCGCCAGCACGAGACGGGCAGCAGCCATGCCCAATGTCGGCTATAAGTGACTTGTTCTGCAAGTTCGGGGAAGGGACGAATGACCGCATTGCTAAAACCGCTGTCCGGCTTGATCCGGTCCCGGAAGACGCAGCTGGCGCTGGCCTTCAGGGTCACCCTGGCAGCGGCGGGCGCCTACGCGATCGCAACCGCGCTGCATCTGATGCTGCCGCTATGGGCCGTGCTGACCTCGCTGATCGCGACCCAGATGAGCGTCGGCCGCTCGCTGAAGGTGACCCGTGACTATATGTTCGGGACCGTGGGCGGCGCGATCTATGGCGGCGCCATCGCGGTATTCATTCCGTATTCCGGAGAGGCCGGATTGCTTGCCTTGCTGGTGCTCGCGGTCGCGCCGCTGGCTTTTATCGCCGCCATCAACCCCAGCCTCAACGCAGCTACCGTCACCGCCGTGATCGTGCTGCTGGTCCCGACCCTTAGCCACCTCAATCCCCTGGGCTCGGCGATCGACCGCGTCATGGAAGTGACGGTCGGGTCGTTCACCGGGCTTCTGGTATCTTTCTTCGTGCTGCCGTCGCGGGCGCATAACCATATCCGCATCAGCGCCTCGCGGACGCTTGAATTGATCGCCGCCGCATTCCGCGAATTGCTGGCGGGACTGACGCGCGGGCTCGACAACGACGCGCTGCACCGGATTCAGGACGGCATCGGCAAGGCGCTGGTCGAGCTGAATGCCCTGGGCGCGGAAGCGGAGCGCGAGCGCGCGGCGCATCTGTCGACGGAGCCGGACACCGGCCCATTGCTCCGCACCACGATGCGGCTGCGCCACGACCTTGTGATGATCGGGCGCGCGAGCGTTGCGCCGCTGCCGTCGGATTTGCAGGCGCGGCTCGCGGGACCGCTGGCGGAAGTCAACGACACGTTCGTCGCCTATCTGCGCTTGGCCGCCGCGGCATTGCGAGCCCGCGCCGCTTCTCCCGCATCCGCGCCCATCGACGCGGCGCTGCAGGTCTATGCCGCCGAAGTCGCCGCGGTCCGCAGCGACGGGCTGACGCACGGCCTGCCCGGCGACGTCGTCGAGCGCTTCTTCGCGATGGGATTTGTGCTGGAGCAGATGCGGCAGAATCTGAAGGACCTGGAGCGCTGCGTCACGGAATGGTCTGGAACGCTGCAGAACCGCACTTGAATAAACGTGATATGCGCACCCCAGGGGCATGCATGCGCGCGGGCCCTTGCCCTGCACCGAAACGTCCCAGCCGGCGCCTGAGATGCCGGCACGGCCGCGGGAGGACGCTGGACGCAACGTTTCCCCGAGCCCGCGATGTTATCTTACTTCCCGCCGAGACTCATGGTTGCGCTCCCACCAGGACGGCGGCGGTAGTTGCCGGTGCGCAGGCGAGTGGCCTGCGGTTCGGTAACAGCGTCCAAATTCATTACAGCAGCGAATATTGCTTGCGTTCCCGCTTGGACAGCAGCGGAAGTGCTTCCCCCACGATCAGGCTCTTGAAATACTCGCTCGCCTGGTGAGCCAAAAAGGCGTCGTCGTTCTCGAAAAGCTCGTAGAACAGAAACTGTGCGGGATTGTCCTTGCCCTGACCGATCAGAAACAGCTTCACGCCCGGTTCGCGCTGCGCCTGCGGCAAGAAGCGACGCAGGGTCGCGACGACCGCGTCCGCTTTTCCTTCCTTGGCCTCCCATTGGGCAACGACGAGAAGGCCGCCGCGCCCGATTTCGCTGGCCGCACCTTGGTTCATACTGCTCTGGCTCATAATGTTTGTTCCTTCCAGGTTTCGGAATTGAGATTGGCCGTCGGCCGGCAGCGCGAAGGTCGCCTTGGTCAAGGCAACGGATGCCCCCAGCATCGTGAAGGCCGATCTGCGCGTGAATAGCCCGCTGCGGTACAGCGAACGTTTTCTTGGATCGTTGTCAGTCATTGCGATTAGCTCCGGTTGACCGCCGAACAGTGGCCCCGGGAATCCCGGAAGGACAGCGCGAACGCTACGGTCACGACCGTAGTGATGCGCCTGACTTTTCGATCACGAACGGCTACAATTGTCAGATGGCCTCACTCAATCTGAACGTTGCCGAAATCGCGGCGCTTGTCGGCGACCCGGCCCGAACGAACATCCTCGCTGCGCTGATGGATGGCCGCGCGCTCACCTCCAAGGAATTGGCCTACATCGCCGGCGTGTCTCCGCAAACGACAAGCGGGCATCTGGCCAAGCTTGCGAGAGCGAACCTTCTCGTCCTGATGAAGCACGGCAGGCGGCATTATTACCGGATCGCTTCGCCCCTGGTCGGGCAGATGCTGGAGAGCATCATGGCCGTTGCCAGTGCTCAGGCTCCGCCGCTCCGGCTACGGCCATCCCGCATGGAAGAGAAAATGCGCACCGCGCGGACCTGCTATGACCACCTCGCCGGACGGCTTGGCGTGGCGCTGGCTGATACTCTCGTGATGCGTGGTCACGTCGCTCTCGTCCAGGACGGCGGGGAAGTCACCGAAAGCGGGTTCGCGTTCCTGTCCAAACTCGGCGTCGCGCTGGACGAGCGCAAGCATTCGAGGCGCGTGTTTTGCCGGCCGTGTCTCGACTGGAGTGAACGCCGCGTCCACATTGCGGGCAGTGTTGGCGCCAAATTGTGTGAACGCTGCCTCGAACTTGGCTGGATCAAGCAACTCGAGACGACGCGTGCGCTGGAGATCACCGCCAAGGGAGGTCGGGGGCTCGCTGAATGGTTCGGGATCGACTTGCAGGCCGAAGCGCACAATGCCCGTTCGTGACTCGGTCCCGGGGATCGCGATACCTCCAGCCGGAGGACAGACAGGTTCGGCTCAGGCCGCGACCTGCCGCAGCAAGGCGCGGACGATCAGCCGGTGAAACGGCAGGATGATCGCAAGATAGGTCCGGCCGAGCCAGTTATGCGTCCGGACCAATGTGGTCGCGGTGACCTGCTGGCCCTGGCCGGAAGGTGACACGTCCACCACCACGCGAAAATCCAGATGGCTGTCGTTAAAGCCCGCAACCAGACGGTCGGGCGTTTCGCTCAGAACCGGAAATATGCCGATGACGCCTCCGGCGGTCGGCTCACCGGCCCCTGATAGCTTGAGCCCGAAGGGCGCAACCAGCGCATTGCGCAGCGACAGCAGGGTTTCGATCCAGCGCGGCGAGCGGCCCATCATTCGCTGCGCGGCGTTGCGTGCGTCGAGCGCCGGGCCCTCGACGGCTATACGGAAAGCGTCGACGAACTGCGCGCCGGGGAGCAGCGCAGCACGATCGACATTCGGCTCGACCTCATTGACCTTCATGCGGAAGAAAACCTGTTCGCCAGCCGCCTGAACCGCAAGGCCAGAAGCAGGGCATAGACCAGCGTCCCCGCCGACAACCCGATCCAGACGCCGATGGCCCCAAGTTGCGCCTGGAAGGCCAGCCCCCAGGCGGCGGGAAAGCCGATCAGCCAGTAGCCGATCGCCGCGAACAAAAGCGGGATGCGCGTGTCCTTCATGCCGCGAAGCGATCCGGCTATGATGGTTTGAACACCATCGGCGACAAAGAGCGTGGCGGCGACCAGGAGCAGCGTCGCCGCGAGTTCGACCGTCGCGCCCGCGCTGCCGGCCGCATGGCCGAGGAACAGCCGCGCGATTGCAAAACGGCCGGCAATCACCATCAATGTCAGGCAGGCCCCCAGCACGAGGCCAAGCAACAGGGCCACGAAGCCGGCACGCTTGACACCGGTCGGGTCGTTGCGGCCGACGGCATGACCGACCCGCACCGTGGCCGCCATGCCGATACCGTAAGGCACCATGAACAGGATGGCCGTGACCTGCAGCGCGATCTGGTGGGCCGCGAGCGCGGCCGTGCCGATCAGGCCGGTCAGCAGCGCTGCGGAGGAGAACAGGCCGTATTCCAACATGAAGGCAATGGAAATCGGCGCACCGATCGCGATCAATTGACGCATCATCGTCCAGTCGGTGCGCCAGATATGTCCGAGAACATGATATTTCGAAAACGGCCGGCGAGAGGTGGCAATCCATATCCCGGCCAGGAACATGGCGAAATTGACAATCGTGGTGGCGATACCGGCACCGAACAGACCGAGCGGCGGCAGCGCCGACAGACCGTGAATCATCAGATAGACCAGAAGCGCGTTGGCCGGGATCGCCGCCAACGTGATCCAGAGCACGGGCTCTGGCCGGTTGAGCGCGCCCATGAAGCCGCGGATGGCCATGAGCCACAGCGCAGGCGTCGCGCCCCACACCAGACCGAGAAGATATTTTTGCGCGAGGTTCGCCGGCGCCTCCGCCTGTCCGAGCATAAGCAGGATCCGCTCGCCGTAGAGCGGAAACGTCATCATCGGCAGCGAGATCAACAGCGCGGCCCAAAGCCCGACGCGCAGCGCGCGTCGCATCCGGTGCAGATCGCGGGCGCCGAAGGCCTGCGCCGCGAGCGGTGCCACCGCGGATACCACGCCCATGCCCACCGTGAAGCTGACGAAATAGACCGTGTTGGCCAGCGCGGCCGCGGCGACCGCCTCCTCGCCTAGCCGGCCGATCAAGGCGAGATCGGTCGTCATCATCACGATCTGACCGAGTTGGGTCAGCGCCATGGGAGCGGCGAGTTTCAGCGTGTCGGCGAACTCGACCGCCAGATGGCTACGCGCGGGCGAAGCCCGGGGCGGCGCGATGGCGGGGGGCTGTGTTTTTTCAAGAACGATCATTTGCCGAAGTCTAGCATTGCCGTCGGCCAGAAAGATGGTCGCCCGTCGCCGACGATCCTCTTTCCAGAGTAACGTGACCGCGCCGGCACGCGGGTGATCCTGGCGCCGAGCGCGTTGAGCCGCTCGTCGATGCGCTCATAGCCGCGTTCGATCTGGTCGCCATTGTTGATGGTGGAGATGCCCTCGGCACACACCGCCGCCAGCAGCATGGCCATTCCGGCGCGAATATCCGGCGAGGTCATCAGCGCGCCCCTGGGCCGGCTCGGGCCGGTCACGATCGCCCGGTGCGGATCGCGCAGCACGATGCTTGTCGCCGAAGAACATCCGGGATTCGAACATCTTCTCGAACATCAGGATCACGCCGTCGCGCTGGGTTGCCGTAACGATGACGATCGACATCAGATCGGCCGCGCGAACACTCCCGGCGTGAATGGCAAGGGCATTGCGCTCCCGCCATTCGGCCGCGGCACCGACCGAGCGGATCAGTTCGACCAGCGTTCGGTATCGCTGATCCGCGGAACGTTATGGAGCGTCACCGGATGTTCGGTCAGCAACGCCGCGGCGATGATCGGCAAGGCGGCATTCCTGTTGCCGGACCGCTCGATCGCGCCTGTCAGCCGATGCCGCTCTCGACGATGTACCGGATCGGCGGCACGCGCTAAACGTGCCTCACACATCCACGTTCGCGCTGAGCGAATTGTCCTGGATGAATTCACGGCGCGGCTCGACCACATCGCCCATCAGCTTGGTGAAGATGTCGTCGGCCTCGTCGACCTCCTTGATCTTCACCTGCAGGAGCGAGCGCTCGTTGACATCAAGCGTGGTCTCCCAGAGCTGGCCCGGGTTCATCTCGCCGAGGCCTTTGTAGCGCTGCAGCTTGACGCCTTCGCGCCCGGCGTCGGTCACCGCCTCGAACAGGCTGACCGGACCATGAATCGCCGTTTCGGTATCTTTCCGGCGCAACAGGCCGGGACGCGGGTAGATTTCCTGCAGCCTTGCGGCGTATTCGTCGAGCTTGCGCGCATCGGCGGAGCCGAGCAACGCGTCGTCGATAATGGCGACGTCCTTGACGCCGCGCACGGTGCGTTCGAAGATGAAGCCTTCGCCTTCGGTGAAGCGCCCAACCCATCCGCGCTCGACCTCATCGGCCAGCGCGTCGAGCCTTCGCGCGATATAGCCGGCCGCGGCGTCGGCGGTCTCGACATTGCCGGTGACTTTCGGACTCAGCACGCCGGCGATCGCCGCCTGCTCGATCACCTTGCGGTTATAGCGGCTGTGCAGATTGTGCAATGTGGAGCGGATGATCCGGGCGTCTTCCACCAGCCCGAGCAGGTCACGGCCCTTGCGGTCCTCGCCCGACGCCGTCTTGAAGACGCAGTCGTCGAGGCCGGTACTGATCAGGTAATCTTCCAGCGCCCGCTCGTCTTTCAGGTATTGCTCGGATTTGCCGCGGTTCACCTTGTAGAGCGGCGGCTGCGCGATATAGAGGTAACCGCCCTCGATCAGCGCCGGCATCTGGCGGAAGAAAAACGTCAGCAACAGGGTGCGGATGTGCGCGCCATCGACGTCCGCGTCGGTCATCAGAATGATCTTGTGATAGCGCAGCTTCGACAGGTCGAAATCGTCGCGGCCGATACCGGTGCCGAGCGCCGTGATCAGCGTGCCGATCTGCTCCGAGCCCAGCATCTTGTCGAAGCGCGCGCGCTCGACATTGAGAATCTTGCCGCGCAGCGGCAGCACCGCCTGGAATTCGCGGTTGCGGCCCATCTTGGCGCTGCCGCCGGCGCTGTCGCCCTCGACGATGAACAGTTCGGATTTGCCGGGGTCTTTTTCCTGGCAGTCGGCGAGCTTGCCGGGCAGCGAGGCGACGTCGAGCGCGCCCTTGCGCCGGGTCAGTTCGCGGGCCTTGCGCGCGGCTTCACGGGCGGCGGCGGCTTCGACCACCTTGCCGACGATGACCTTGGCCTCGGCCGGATGTTCCTCGAACCACGCCGCCAGGGCTTCGTTGAGGACGTTCTCGACCACCGGGCGCACTTCCGAGGACACCAGCTTGTCCTTGGTTTGCGAGGAGAACTTCGGATCCGGCACCTTGACCGAGAGCACCGCGGTCAGGCCCTCGCGGCAGTCGTCGCCGGTCAGCGCGATCTTTTCGCGCTTGGCCATGGCGTCGGCATAGCCGTTGACCTGGCGCGTCAGCGCGCCACGAAAGCCCGCGAGATGGGTGCCGCCGTCGCGCTGCGGAATGTTGTTGGTGAAGCACAGCACATTCTCATGGTAACTGTCGTTCCACCACAGCGCCGCCTCGACGCCGATGCCGTTCATCTCGGCGTTGATCATGATCGGCGCGGGCACCATCGCCTTCTTGTTGCGGTCGAGATATTTCACGAACTCCTCGACACCGCCGTCGTAATGCATCTCCTCGCGCTTTTCGACCGCGTGGCGCATGTCCGACAAAACGATATTGACGCCTGAATTCAGGAACGCCAGTTCGCGCAGGCGATGTTCAAGAGTCGCGAAATCGTATTCGACGTTGGTAAAGGTCTCCTTGGAGGCGAGAAAGGTCACCTCGGTGCCGCGCTTGCCATGGGCCTCGCCGACCACCTTCAGCGGTGCCACCGCGTCGCCATGGGCGAATTCGATAAAATGCTCCTTGCCGTCGCGCCAGACCCTGAGTTGCAGCTTGCTCGACAGCGCGTTGACGACGGAGACGCCGACGCCATGCAGTCCACCGGACACCTTGTAGGAATTCTGGTCGAATTTCCCGCCCGCGTGCAACTGGGTCATGATGACCTCGGCCGCGGAAATGCCTTCGCCCTTGTGGATGTCGACGGGAATTCCGCGACCGTCGTCGCGCACGGTGACGGAACCGTCGGCGTTGAGCACGACCTCCACCGCGCTCGCGTGGCCGGCGAGCGCTTCGTCGATCGCGTTGTCGACGACTTCGTAGACCATGTGATGCAGGCCGCTGCCGTCATCGGTGTCGCCGATATACATGCCCGGCCGCTTGCGGACGGCGTCGAGCCCCTTCAAAACCCTGATCGATTCCGCGCCATATTCGACGGGAATGGAATGCTCAGTATCGGCGATCGATTGCCGGGCAGGTTCTGTCATGTGATGCCTTCGAGGATGTCCCGAATCAGCGGCGCAAAATCAGGCGCTGAACCGTTTATTTCTGCCATGAAAGGCGCACTGCGCCTAGCCCAAAGTCCATATCAGCAAGTTATTGAATAAATAGGGCTTTTCCACGGTTTTTCAAGGCGCGCCGGCGCCGATTCAGCAGGCCGCCAAAAGGGTGGTCGCGAGGCGTTTTTTGTTTCCGAAGTCCTGGTCTTCAATGCAGTCCGCCCCCGACATGAAAGAGCCCGACCGCAACTGGCAGGCCGCCGGAGACCTGCTAGAGAAGGGCAAAGCCTGCGTCGGGAGGTCTGTGGACTTCGGCTGACGCGCTCTGTATGTGGCGCGACCCTTGGAATGGCCTGATTTGTCCCAGCCTTCAGATCGATATCGGCCGGATATTGACGGCCTTCGGGCCGTCGCGGTGATGCTGGTCGTGTGCTTTCACGCCTTCCCGGAGGCCATGCCGGGCGGCTTCATCGGCGTCGATATTTTTTTCGTGATATCCGGCTTCCTGATCACCGGCATCATCGTGCGCGAGCTGGACCAGCAGCGCTTCGGCCTGCTCGCCTTCTATGGCAGGCGGGTCAGGCGAATTTTCCCTGCCCTGATAACAGTGCTTTTGGCGACCCTGGTGCTGGGCTGGCTGTGGATGCTGCCGGCGGCCTACGCGCAGCTGAGCGCCGATGTTTTTGCCAGCGCGGCGTTTTTCTCGAACATCGCGCTGCTGCTGCAATCCGGCTATTTCGACATCGAATCGGGCAAGAAGCCGCTGCTGCATCTTTGGTCGCTGGGCATCGAGGAACAATTTTATCTGTTCTGGCCGTTGATCCTGATGCTGATCGCCCGAATGCGCCTTTCCTTCCTGGCCGTGGCCTCGGCGATCGGGGCTGCATCCTTTGCCTTCAATGTGGCGTTGATCGGCCCGGACCCGGTGGCGACCTTCTATCTGCCGTTCACCCGGGCGTGGGAATTGCTGGCAGGGGCCGCTTTGGCCTGCGGCTGGAGCCATGTCCGTCAAACCAGCACGCCCAGCAACTGGCGTGCCGCCATCGGGCTACTGCTGGTCGCGGCATCGGCGGCCGCTCTCGATTCCAGCAGCGCATTTCCCGGATGGTGGGCCGTTCTGCCAGTTGCGGGCAGCGCGCTGCTGCTGTCGGCGCCCGAGGCATGGGGCTGCCGGCACCTGCTCGCCAGCATCTCTTTTGTCAGGGTCGGGCTGATCAGCTATCCGCTCTATCTCTGGCATTGGCCGCTCTTGGTGTTTTTCGGGATCATCAAATTTGCTCCTCTGACCCTGCTCGATCGCGGTCTCATCGTCGGGCTCAGTTTTGTGCTGGCGTGGCTGACCTATCGCTTCATTGAGATCCCGTTTCGATTTGGCCGCCCAGGTCTGCTCAGGATCGCCGGCCTGTGTTCGGGCATGGCACTGGTCGCGGCGGCAGGCGGGGTGATCGTGCAGGGACGCGGGTTCGATTTCCGGCTGCCGCCGGAAATTCGGCAGATGACGGATGTGCGCACGGATTCGTCAAAATGGCGGGTTCACGAGTGCCTGCTCGATCTCAGTCATGAAACCTCGTTTGCGGACAGTTGTGTCGATCGGGGCCGGCGGCCCCTTGTTTTCGTCTGGGGGGATTCGACCGCGGGAGCGCTGCTACCCGGTCTGCGCAAGGCCCAGGAAACCAACGACTTCGGTATCGCGCAGTTTACCTCGAGCTCCTGCGTTCCGGCACTCAACACGGATGTCGCCGGCGTTCCCAATTGCCGCGCCATCAACGACAAGATCCTGTCGATCGCCCGCGAGCTCCAGCCCGACATCATATTGCTGCACAGTACCTGGGACCGGTATCTCGACGGCGTGGCCGAGACGGTGACGGCGCTGAAACAGCAGACCAAGGCGCGCGTCATCGTGCTCGGTTCGGTACCGTGGTGGAAACGCGGATTACCGAACGAAGTGCTGCGCTTTTTCCTGCTGCATCACCGCCTGATTCCGGAGCGGTCCGACCGGGCCGCGGCCGATTCATCCGGGGCGCGCCTGCGTGAGAAGCTGGTACCGCTTGGCGCGGAGTTCATTTCGGTATGGGACACGATGTGCAACGCGGACGGCTGTTTGGCCAGGATCGGCGATACGGCCAAAGACATTTCCGCGAGCGATCAGGTTCACCTGACCGAAAAGGGATCGGTATTTCTGGTCCGATCCATCATCGGCGCCGTGCTTCGCGGGCAACCCGCGCGATCGTCGAAAGTATCGCCCTGATCCCGCCGGCGCGGCGTTTTTCCCACGTGCCCGGTACCCGACGCATCCCGCCCCTCAAACGCACCGGGCGATCTGGCCGGATTCGACGCCGAAAATCTCCCCGGATGTGCCAATGCCGGCAAATGCCGCCGGATCCGCGCCGGTCATCCAGACCTGCGCGCCCAACCCTGAGAGTTCGGTGAACAGCGCCGTGCGCCTACCGGGATCGAGATGGGCTACCACCTCGTCGAGCAACAACAGCGGCGTAATACCGGTCATTTCCGCGACCAGACTGGCATGCGCCAGCACCAGGCCGATCAAGAGCGCCTTCTGCTCGCCGGTCGAGGCGTCACGGGCCGGCATGCTTTTCGGCGCGTAGACCACCTGCAGATCGGTGAGGTGCGGACCGTCGAGCGTTCTGCCGGCGATGGCGTCGCGCGCGCGGCTGTTGCGCAGGATATCCCGGTAGCGATCCTCTACCGATGTCGCGGGTTCGGACATCAGCGCATTCTCCATCCAGCCGTCGAGCATGATCTGCGCGGAGGGAAATGGCGATGTTTCACCGCGTGCGCGCAACATGGCTGCAAGCTTCGTCACGGTCTGGCCGCGCATCGCCGCCACCGCCACGGCAAGCTCCGCCGTTTCGCGTTCGATGGCGTCGCACCAATGGTCATCGTAGTTGCGCACTTCGAGGAGACGGTTGCGCGAACGCAAGGAGCGGTCGAGCGCCGACACCCGCGCCGAGTGCTCGCTGTCGATCGCCAGCACGAGCCGGTCGAAGAACCGCCGCCGTTCCGACGCCGGACCCAGAAACAGCCCGTCCATCGAGGGCGTCAGCCACACCATGCGCAGGTGATCGCCGAACGCCGCCGCCGAGGTCACCGGCTCGCGGTCGATGCGGCATCGCCGGCTGGTGGCGGGGGCGTCTGCGCCAGGGGCATCGATGCCGGTGCCGAGCGTGGCAAGCCCGAGGGCGCCCTCAACCTCGGCGGACACCGCCCATGAGCCATCGCCCTGATTGTCGGCGACATCCTCAAGGGTGGCGCGGCGCAAGCCGCGCCCAGGCGACAGAAACGAGATCGCCTCGATGCAGTTGGTCTTTCCGGCGCCGTTCGGACCCACCAGCACGACTACATCGCCGCGCGTCTCAACGCTCGCCGCGCGATAGTTGCGGAAGTGTGTGAGGGTAAGACGGTGAATGCGGGAGGCGGTCATGCGTTCTCGGTTGTCATCGCCGGTGACCCAGGCGTTCCACGTGCTTGCGGTCTCCAAGACGTAGATGGCCGGGACGAGCCCGGCCATGACGTAATCTGGTCAGCCTCGGCGAACAGAAAGAGCCTACACCCGCATCGGCATCAGCACGTAGAGCGCGCCCTTGGAATCCTTGTCCTGCACCAGTGTCGGCGAACCGGGGTCGGCCAACTTCAAGACCGCGACCTCGCCCTCGATCTGAGCGGCGATGTCGAGCAGATAGCGTGAGTTGAATCCGATATCGAGCGGATCGGAGGCGTATTCGACTTCGAGTTCCTCGGTCGCGCTGCCGGAATCCGGATTGGTCACCGACAGCACCAGCTTGCCCGCCGAGAGCGCCAGTTTCACCGCACGGCCGCGCTCGCTCGATATCGTCGAGACGCGGTCGACCGCGGCCTCGAAATCCTTCTTGTCGACAACGAGTTCCTTGTCGTTGTTCTGCGGGATAACGCGACCATAATCCGGAAAGGTGCCGTCGATCAGTTTCGAGGTCAGCACCACGTTGCCGATGGTGAACCGGATCTTGCCCTGCGACAGTTCGATTCCAACCTCGGCCTCGTTATCCTCGATCAAACGCTGCACTTCGCCGACGGTCTTGCGCGGCACAATCACGCCGGGCATGCCGGCGGCGCCCTCGGGCAAGGGCAAATCGATCTGGGCGAGGCGATGCCCGTCGGTCGCCACCGCGCGCAGGGTTGCCGCCCTGGCGCTGCCGGCCGAGTGCAGATAGATGCCGTTGAGATAGTACCGGGTCTCCTCGGTCGAAATCGCAAATTGCGTCCGGTCGATCAGGCGTTTCATGTCGGCGGCGGCGAGCGTGAACGAATGGGTCATGTCGCCGGCGGCAAGATCGGGAAAATCGTTCTCGGGCAGGGTCTGCAGCGTGAAGCGCGAGCGACCGGCGCGGATCGCCAGGACCGAGCGGTCGCCATCGCCTTCCAGAACGACCTGCGCGCCTTCGGGCAGCTTGCGCACGATGTCGTAGAACATGTGCGCCGGCACGGTCGTCGAGCCGGCGGTCGCGGTCTCCGCCGCAAGCGTCTCCGTTACCTCCAGATCGAGGTCGGTGGCCTTCAGAGACAGTCGCGCGTTTTCGGCGCGAACCAGCACGTTGCCGAGGATCGGAATGGTGTTGCGGCGCTCGACCACACGATGGACGTGGCCCAGCGATTTCAGGAGTTGCGCGCGTTCGACGGTAACCTTCATTGCAATACCCGCCTGATCCGGAGATGGAAAAGCCTGGGCGGCCCCGAAGGCGCGCCGCGGCGTCTGAACCCAAAAGCCCGATCAAAGCTGGATTTGATCAAACCCTTCGGGGGGACCCCAAGGTGGCGCGGATGGCCCGCAAGCGCAAGAGATGCGTCGGGCCGTTCCCCACGTTTTGCCAGGAAGGAAGCGACGGAAATGGCAGCGTCCATCCCCTCCCCGCCCCCCTTGCGGGTCTTTGCGGGAAGTGGGTGACCGCGAGTCAAGTACCTGCGGTTTCCCCCTACCCAATAGAAAGGCCGGTCACTCGCTCTGCAATTGGCGCTTTAACGATTCGACCTCTTCGGAGAGCGCGACATCCCTGCCGACCAGGGCCTCGATCTTGCGCACGGCGTGCAGGACCGTGGTGTGGTCGCGCCCCCCGAACCGGCGGCCGATCTCGGGCAGCGAACGCAAGGTCATGGTCTTGGCCAGATACATGGCCACCTGGCGCGGACGGACGACATTCGCGGTACGGCGCGATGACAACAGGTCGGAGCGGCTCACATTGTACTGCCGGGCCACCACCCGCTGGATGTCCTCGATCTTGATGCGCTTGGGTTCCTGCGGGCGGACCAGGTCGCGCACCTCGCGCTCGGCCATTTCCAGCGTCACTGGCTGCGCATTGAGTTTGCTGTGCGCCAGCAGACGATTGATGGCGCCCTCAAGGTCGCGGCCGTTATGGGTGATGGTTCGGGCGAGATAATCCAGCACCTGTTCCGGCACGTCGAAGCTCGCGTGATGCGAGCGGGCGGCGGCGACCCGCGACTTGAGGATTCCCAGCCGCAATTCTTCGCCGAGCGATCCCATCTCCACGACAAGGCCGCCGGCAAGACGAGAACGCACGCGGTCGTCGAGGCTCTCAAGATCGGAAGGCGGACGGTCGGCAGCGATCACCACCTGGCGGCCGGCATCGATCAGCGCATTCAGGGTGTGACAAAATTCGGCCTGGGTCGACTTGCCTTGCAGGAATTGCAGGTCGTCGATGACGAGCACGTCAATGCCGCGCAACGCCTCCTTGAACGCGAGCGCGGTCTGCGTCTTCAGCGCCGCGACAAAGCCGTACATGAATTTTTCGGCCGTGAGGTAAAGCACCTTGCGTTCGCTGCCTGAATTGCCGGCCCAGGTGACCGCCTGCAACAGATGGGTCTTGCCGAGACCCACGCCGGCGTGGATGTAGAGCGGATTGAACATCACGGGATCGCCGCGACGGCCCTCCGCAACCTGGCGCGCCGCGGCGTGGGCCAGCGTATTGGAGCGCCCGATCACGAAACTTCCAAATGTCAGGCGCGGATCGAGCGGGGAGCCGCCGAGCGCGTCATGGCTTGCCGACACGGGCGCGATGGCGGTCGCGCGCAATTCCGGCGCGGGCCGGCCATCCGGCCGCTCGGCCCGGCGCGGATCGTGCGGCGCGACAGTCTCCTTGGCCGGCGTCGCGCATCGCATGGCTGAGCGCACGGTGAGGTCGATCCGATGCACTTCCGGCATCTCGGCCTGCCAGCAGGAAAGCACGCGCTCGGCGTAGTGCGCCTGAATCCAGCTCTTGAGAAATCGTGTGGGAACCGAAAGGTGGACGCTTTCCGGCTGAACACCTTCCAGATCCATGCGCGCGAACCAGCTTGTATAGACGTCTTCTCCAACGCTCGACCGCAACCTGCCTTTCACACGCGACCAACGATCCTGTTCCGTATTTGTCATTGCCTGGGACTTCTCTGAAGGAGTTTTTGTTGACAGTGAAACCGCCGTGCGAATGTCCCGCACGGGGGCCGGCCTCAAGCGAGGCTTCTTTTTCAGACACAGACCAGCCGTTCGGCGGGACGCCGTCAGGCAGATCATCGGCTGTAAAGGAAGCGTTCGCGAGGCTAGCGCGTACTCAGCGGCCTCTCCGGTGCTCGCGCCGGAGGCCGCGTGCAGGCAATGTCCAGGGTATCAAATACACTATCGTTCGAAAATGGCTCTCGTTGAAAACCACCGATGCTTTCGTAAGACATACGACCTCCCCCTCTTACCATGATCACCCACGGCAAGCCGTCATTCCAGATATATTCAAGTTCGATCGGCGACGACTGAAACTCAATTCGTCCAGTCGTTACGCCATTTGGTTCCGCCCGCTCATTTTAACCCGCTCGCGTGCTGCGCCTTCGATACGGTCGGCTGGCCCGTGCGTATTTCTCTTGTTCAAAGCAAACGGGACGCATTCGCCCCGCCTGAGAAATTTCGACACAGAACTCCGGCACCCATATTGCTATGAGTCCCAAACCTACTATCGCTTGGAAAGCGTCGCCAACGTGCACACCGCCGCCGATTTGCACGTCCGCCCCGAACCTTAATCCGCGCTGGTCTCAAGAGCCGTGGGCGCTGCGAACGCCCTAAGAGATACATCATGCCTTGTTTCCCGCAACGAAAATGATTCAGGTCGGGTGCCGGCAAAAACAACTTGGCGCTCGCCAAACCAACTCGCGTTTTTTTTGCAAAGCCGCAAGGTTTTGAATCTGTGCGAAGATTCGAAACGCCGATGCGCCGTCATATTTCGCATTGTTGCCCAAAATAAATTCATAAATTGTTTACGTTCGAACGAGGCCGAACGGAATTTTCGAACAACTCTTCGCCGCTATGCCTTTAAGTGACTACGGAAACGCGTTTTTTTTTGCTCGTCGAACAAGGGTAACCCTTCGGCGCGGTTCGGTGCTGCCGAGCCATCGCAGTTGCCATTTCGAAAGTATCGCCGAACAAGGGCTGCGCTCTATTTGCCGGTCGCTGCCGCAGCTCGCCAAATATGTCTCCCGGCGCGGCCCTGCAAAAACACCAGCGCCCGAAAATTTCGGCGGCCGTGACATGCGGATGTCAAAAAAAAGCCCGGCTACGGCCGGGCTCGTTGACTGGTCTTGTCTGGGGGCGACTTATTTCGCCAGCTTCGCGATCTGATGCACGAGCCGCGAGACCTTTCGGCTCGCAGTGTTCTTGTGCACGATGCTGCGCTGCGCTGCCTTCATGAGCTCCGGCTCGGCGCGCGCCATCGCCTTCATTGCTGCATCGCGGTCGCCACGCTCGATCGCCTCTTCGACGGATCGAACCGAACCGCGCATCTGGGTTCGGCGGGATTTGTTGATAATGGTGCGGCGGGCAATCTTGCGCGTCGCCTTCTTGGCGGAAGTAGTATTGGCCATGTTCTCAAATGTCCTTCGACAGTGACCGATCGCGGGCGGATGTGAACGTACCGACGGTTCGCGAGATCGACGCTGATATGTTTTTCGGGTGTTCTGCGAGAATGCCACTCTCGGAGCAAATGCTCAGAGGCCTATACTTAAGAACTCGGCGGCGATGCTCAAAGAACAGCGGCGGCGGGATTGCGCCCGCCGCCATTGGCGGTCCTTATAGAGGGCAGGCCATGCAGCGTCAACGCCTAACGGCCCCCCGGGAGCCCGGACGCCGACCGCAAAAGGGCCGATAAGGTGCTGATGAGGTTGAATTTCCTTCGCTGCACCGTTATTGGCTGACTGCGCCTCCGGGCGCGACAGGTATAAGGTGACGCATGATCCGCGGTTTTTTCCGCCTTGTAGGGCTGCTGCTGCTGGCCGGCGGATTTGTCTTCATGGTCTATGACGGGGCGCGCTTTGTCGCCGACAACACCTTGCGTTTCACCCGTTTCGGTCAATTCTGGAACGATGTCCATCAATCCAGCCAGCAGGCGTTCCACGCCTGGGTGGAACGCACGGCGCCCTGGCTCTGGAACAGCGTCGTCCGGGTGATCCTGGACCAGCCGGTTTTTGCCGTGATGGGCATAGTGGGAATTCTCCTGATGCTGCTGTTCCGGCCGCGCAAGCCGTTGATCGGCTATTCGAGGGACTGACTGCGGCTCCGGCGGATCTGTCTTCGAAACTCCGGCGTAACGGGGCTGCCGCAATCCGCGTAAAGACCTATATTGAAGACACGCATTGTCGCCGTCAGGTCGAATGGATCCCGCAGGGAGATACCCCATGTTGTTCATGCGCAAGACCACTGCACTGCCGAGCGCCGCCGAGGCGTTGCCCGGCCGCGCCGATCCGATCCCGACAGCTACCCGGCATTTCGTGAACGGCCATCCATTGCAACCGCCCTATCCTGCGGGCCTTGAGCAGGCGGTATTCGGGCTCGGCTGTTTCTGGGGCGCGGAGCGCAAATTCTGGGAACTCGGCGACGCCATCTACGCTACCGCGGCGGGATATGCTGGCGGGCACACCAGAAATCCCACCTATGAGGAGGTATGTTCGGGCCGCACCGGTCATACCGAAGTGGTGCTGGTGGTGTTCGATCCGAAAAGCATTTCGTACGATCAGACTCTTGAAGACGTTTTGGGAAAGCCACAACCCGACCCAGGGGATGCGGCAGGGCAATGACGTCGGCACCCAGTATCGTTCGGCAATCTACACGTTCAGCGAGGCACAGCGCAAAGCCGCGGATGCATCAAGGGCCGCCTATCAAAAGGCGCTGACGGCAAAGGGGCTTGGTGCCATTACCACCGAGATCGCGCCATCAGGCGAATTCTATTTCGCCGAAGACTATCATCAGCAATATCTGGCCAAGAATCCGGCCGGCTATTGCGGGCTTGGCGGAACCGGGGTGTCGTGCCCGGTCGGCGCGGGCGTCACGGCCTGATGGCTTCGCCATCTGGTGGGCGGCCAGGTTTCGGCCGCCATGTCGGTCTTTTGCGCCTGGCGGCAAAACACGAATTGTTAACCATAACCGGTGCAAGACTGGGGCTGTCTCGCTAGAGGGGATGGCTCCGGTGCGGGTTGCACGCGTGTTTCGACTGCCGATCATTGTCACCTTGACCGGGCTCGCCCTGTCGGGCTGCATGCAGACGACGGCTCCCGTTGCCATGACGCAGCCGCAGAGCGACCTCGACTACATGGCTTACGGCAGGCCTTCCCATCCAGCCGCAACTGCCGCCGCGGCTGATTCCGGTGGCGACGTCAGCGCGCTTCGCGCCAGCTTCGCCGCTACCCCGCGGCGCTCTTATGCGCCGGCTTCGGCCGCCTATGCGGCCGCGCCCATGCCGGCGGCCCGCGATACCGCCTACAGGCTGGATGCCGGCGACAAGCTGCGGGTCGTGGTCTACGGTCAGGAAGGCCTCACCAACACCTACGCGATCGATGCCGGCGGCTCCATCACCATGCCGCTGATCGGCGCGGTGCCGGCGCGCGGCCGGACGCCGGCGGGACTGGCCGCGGAGATATCCGGCAAATTGCGCAACGGCTATATCCGCGAACCCTCGGTCGCGGTGGAGGTCGAAACCTACCGGCCCTTCTTCATCCTCGGCGAAGTCGCCGCTCCCGGCCAGTACCCTTACGTGCCCAACATGAGCGTCGAAAGCGCGGTGGCGATTGCCGGCGGCTTCTCGCCCCGCGCCCAGCGCGACCGCGTGACACTGACCCATAATGATGGTGCGGGCCCGAACCGCGTCGTGGTGCCGCTCGGCACCCCGCTCGGCCCCGGCGATACCGTCCTCGTCGGCGAACGCTGGTTCTGACGAAAGTACGGAGTACTACGTCATCTTTGCACAAGCGCTTGTCGCTGAGGGCGCGAAAGCGAACCCGGGATCTCGCGATTCCCCGATGCGCCATTGCGCATCGGAGGTCTGGTCCTTCGGATCATCCCGGAATGACTGAGAAAGCGAGCTCGGCTCTCTCGCCTCACTTCATCAGATGCTTGGCAAAGAAACTCAGGCTGCGCGGCCATGCAATATCCGCGCTCGCCTTGTCGTAACTTGCCCGCTCGTCACAGTGAAAGCCATGCTGCGCGCCCGGATAGATGTGGATCTCGACATCGGGCCGTTTGGCGCGGATGGCCTCGACATCGCTGAGCGGGATGCCGGCGTCCTTCTCGCCGAAATGCAGTTGGGTCGGTACTTTCGGCTTGTCGTCGGCGAAGCGAACGATGGCGCCCCCGTAATAGCCGACCGCCGCGGACAGGCCCGACAGCTTTGTGGCGGCGGCATAAGCGATGCTGCCGCCAAGACAGAAACCGATAATTCCGACCGGACCGACATTGCTGACGGCATCGATGGCGGCCTGGGTGTCGCGCAGCATCGCCGCCCAATCGGGATTGGCGATGAACTTGCGCGCCACCGCAACCTCGTCCGGCGAATAGCCCGACTGGAAATTCCGCTCGACGCGGTCGAAGATCGCGGGCGCAATGGCGACATAGCCCTCGGCCGCCAGGCGATCGCAGACCGCGCGAATGTGATGGTTGACGCCAAAGATTTCCTGGATCACCACCACCGCTGCCTTGGGCGCGGTGGCGGGATCGGCGCGGTAGCCGCCCAATTGAAAATTGTCCGAAGCCGTCAGCTTGATATCGTGTCCCACGGGTCATCCATTTGCGTTAAGAGTTGCACGAAGTTGCGGTGGAGGCGTGAAGTCTGACGGCACTCCGTCTACCATTGCCAGACCCGGTTGCGGCCCACTTTATAGTGATCTCTTCGCTGGTGGAAACCGGCTTGCCCGACAGGCTGGCGGCGCGGTCAGCGCCGCGCCGCTTTGCAAATCCAGCCACACCCGGCAACATCGTTGCCGCAATGCACAACACTGGTTTTGGAATTTTATTTTCCTCGACCAAATCCAAATTGCATTTGCCTCCCGGTTGGATCGCGATCATTCTGCACGTTACTGGCGTCGGTCCGGTGGGTGCCAGCCAATATAAATAAATGAGTTGCCGCCGTAAGCGGCTTCATGCACCGGGAGGGGAAACGACCATGCCTAGTCTCAACGTCAACGGACGGAATATGTCCGTCGAGGCGGCGAACGATACGCCGCTGCTTTGGGTCATCCGCGAGCAATTGCAGATGACCGGCACCAAATTCGGCTGCGGCGCCGGCCTGTGTGGCGCCTGCACCGTTCACATCAACGGAGAAGCGGTGCGATCCTGCCAGACGCAGGTAGGCGATGCCGTTGGCAAGAAAATCACCACCATCGAGGGCCTCAGCACCAAGGGCGATCATCCGTTGCAGAAGGCATGGATCGCGGAGCAGGTTCCGCAATGCGGCTACTGCCAGTCCGGACAGATCATGCAGGCAGCCTCGCTGCTCGCGAAGAATTCCAACCCGACCAAGGAAGAAGTGGTGGCGCACATGGACGGCAATCTCTGCCGCTGCATGACCTACTCACGTATTCAGAAGGCGATCATGCGCGCGGCTTCCGAAATGCGCACCGCTTCGAACGCTGGAACCGAGCGGAGGGCGACATGAATACGCACGTGAAAATCACGCAAGACAAGTCCCTCGGAGAGCCCGCCGATCTGAGCCGGCGCACGTTCCTCGTCGGCTCCGCCGCCGCCGGTCTCGTGCTGGGCTATTCCGCCGTTCCAGGCTTTCTCGGTACCGATGAAGCTTTCGCCGCGACCAGCAGCTTCGATCCAAGTGTCTGGTATTCGATCGCGCCGGACGGGATTGTCACGGTTACCTGCGGTAAAGCGGACATGGGCCAGCACATTGCTTCAACCATGGCGCAGATCATTTGCGAAGAGCTCGGTGCGAACTGGAAAGACATGCGGGTTCAGCTCGCGTCGAACGATCCGAAGTTCAACGACCCCGTGCTCGGCGCGCAGGTGACCGGCGGCAGCTGGAGCACGATGATGAACTTCGATGCGATGAGCCGTGCGGGTGCCGCCGGGCGTATTGCATTGACCGAAGCCGCGGGCGCAGCGATGGGCCTTCCGCCGTTCTTCAAGGACGAACTGATCGTCAGGGACTCCGTGGTCTCGCATCCGAAAACGAAAAAATCGATGACGTTCGCGGACATCGTCAAGAGCGGCAAGGCCACCAAGACCTTCACGCCGGACGAGCTCAAGGCGATCAAGCTGAAGACGGCCGACCAGTACACCGTAATCGGCGTTTCGGTGCCGCAACTCGACATCCCGTCCAAGACCAACGGGACCGCCAAATTCGGCATCGACGTGATGCTGCCGGGCATGGTGTACGGCAAGGTCGTCACGCCTCCCGTCAGGTACGGCGCGACGGTCAAGTCGGTCGACGACAGCGACGCAAAGAAGGTGCCTGGCTTCATCAAGGCGGTCGTCCTCGACGACAAGACAACAACGACGACCGGCTGGGTGGTGGCGGTGGCCAACACCTATGCCAGCGCCCGTAAGGCGGCTGATGCGCTCAAGGTCACCTATGACGGCGGCCCGAACGCCAAGCTGTCGAGCGAATCCCTGCTCACCGAAGCCAAGCGGCTGCAGGGGCTTGACGACTCCGGCCTGTTCTTCGTCAAGGACGGCGATACGGCCGCGGCCTTCAGTACGGCGGCGAAGGTGCTGGAAGCGGAATACACCACCAGCATTAACATCCATGCGCCGATGGAGCCGATGACCGCCACGGCCCAGCAGCAAGGCGAGATCTGGCATATCTATTCCGGCAACCAGTTCGCGACACGCTCCGGCGCGATCGCGGCGGGCGCCGCCGGGGTCGATCCCAAATATGTCGTGCTGCACCAGATGTGGCTGGGCGGCGGCTTCGGGAGGCGTCTCGAAGGCGACATGATGGTGCCGGCTGTGCAGGCGGCCAAGGCCGTCGGCAAGCCGGTCAAAATCATCTACTCGCGCGAAAACGACATGACGATGGACTTCTCGCGTCCGCTGACGTTCCAGAAGATCAAGGCCGGTCTTGACGGCGACGGCAAGCTGGTCGCGATGAACCACGACGTGGTCAGTGCGTGGCCAACCAAACGCTGGGGCATCCCCGCCTTCCTGTCGCCCTCGGTCGACAAGAAGGGCGCGCTCGATGCGTTCACGGTGAATGGCGCGGACTTCTTCTACACCGTGCCCAACCACAACGTCCGCGCCATCCTCAACGAGATGGCGCATAACGCCACCCCGTCGGGTCAGTTGCGGTCGGTCGCCCCGGGCTGGACCTTCTGGGCGGTCGAAAGCATGGTCGATGAACTCGCCCACGCCGCCGGCAAGGATCCCGCGCAGTTCCGGATCGACATGCTCGACGGCAAGGGCGACAATGCCGGGGGCGCGCAACGCCTGCGCAACACCCTGCTCGCTGCGATGGGCATGGCCGGCTACGGCACCAGGCAGCTGCCAAAAGGCGAAGGCATGGGCGTTGCCTGCGTTTCGTCGCAGGAACGCAAAACCGCAAGCTGGACCGCCTGCGTGGCCCACGTCGCCGTTGCGCCAAGCGGCGAGGTCAAGGTCAAGAAGCTGACCGTGGCCACCGACGTCGGCACGCAGGTGCATCCCGACAACATCCGTGCCCAGGTCGAGGGCGCGGCGTTGTGGGGACTTTCGCTGGCGATGTACGAGAAGGCGACGCTGAAGAATGGCGGTATCGAGCAGACCAACTTCGATACCTACACGCCATTGCGGATGAGTCAGGCGCCGGAAGTCGCTGTCAGCGTCATCGCCAATGGCGAACACGCCACCGGCGTCGGCGAACCGGCGGTGACGGTGATCGCGCCCGCACTCGCGAATGCGATCTTCAATGCCTCGGGCGCCCGTATCCGCTCGCTGCCGATCACGGCAGAAGCGGTGAAGGCGGCGATGAAGGCTTAAAGCCGCAGGCAGCGACACGGCACCAATCCGCCGGGGGGCCCTCCTCCGGCGGATTTTTTGTGTCCGGGGCTGACGCCCGGTAACTCGTTCAAATTTTATCTTCGACAAAAGGCGAGCATTCACAATCTCCCTTAAGCCTCGGGGAATGTCTTATCGGGTAGTTTGCCGCCGGGCCAACCTGTATCCGTTAACGAGGGGCTATGTCAGCTCAAGCCAAACCGTCTTCATCCAAACGCCGACTGCTGCTGGCGTCCGATCACTTCGATCAAAGCCGCGAGCTGGCGGGCATTTTGCAGACCGTGGGTGAGGTGGATACCGTCTCGACTTCGGATCTTCCCGACGCCCCGGCCAGCCATATTTCGGGGGTCGTTGTCGATATCAATCTGCGCTCCGCCGAAAGCGTGCAGCGGGTTCGAAACAAGCTGAGTGCAAAAGCCTACCGCGCGATGCCGCGGCTGTTTGTTCTCGCCGATGCCCTTCACCATGGATCGATGCAGGCCTGGGCTCTCGGCGCAACGGACACGATATCGCGACCGTTCGATGCCGAGGGCATCCTGCAGCGCATCCGCGCCGCCTTTCCGGACAGCCAGGAATACGATGCGACCGAGCGAGGCAAGACCCTTAGCCGGGGCATTGCCGCCGCCCATGAGGTGATGGTCAAGATATTCAACAAGCTTCCGGCGGGAGTTCCGTTGAAATTTAACGATATCGTGGCGGCCGAAACCAAGATCCTCAAAGCCATCAAGCACTCTTCGCTACGCGAATGGCTGACCGCTATCGGGTGCCATCACACCGACAGTTATCGCCACAGCCTGTTTGTGACCGGTTTTGCCGTTGCGTTCGCGCAACATCTTGGCATGCGCGAGGACGACCAGCGCCGCCTGACGCGCGCGGCGCTTTTGCACGACGTCGGCAAGGCGTTCGTCCCGGTAGCTATTCTGGACAAGCCGGCAACGCTCACCGAAGAGGAAATGAGCGAGGTCCGAAAACATCCGCGCCTCGGCTATGATGCTCTCGCGGCCCAAGGCAGCTTCCCGCCGGAGATGCTGGACGTGGTGCTGCATCATCACGAACTGCTGGACGGCACCGGCTATCCCGACGGCCTGCGTGGCGATCGCATCAGCGACATCGTGCGGCTGACGACGATCGTCGATATTTACTCGGCGCTGGTCGAAAATCGGCCTTACCGGCTGCCGTATACGCACGCCAAGGCCTTCGCGATCATGGAGCAGATGACGGGCAAGCTCGATCCGCACATGCTGCAGGCATTCCGCCCGGTGACGCTGGGCGCCTATTGATTCTTGGTCATTCCGGGATGGTCCGAAGGCCGGACCAGACGGGCCATTGCATATCCCGGATTCCCGAAGTTGCGGGCCTGATGACGGGATTTGCAAGGCGATGCCTGCGCTCCTCACAATGAGGCCGGCGCCCTACGCCGGATCGCCCTCGTACGATGAAATCTCGATCAAACTGCCGTCGGGATCCCGGCAATAGACCGACCGCAGCACGCCACGGGCACCCTGTTTCGCCACCGGCCCTTCCTCGATCGCCACACCGCACGCCTTGAGATGCGCCACCACCTGCTCCGGCGTGCTTGATGTCAGGAAACACAGATCGTCGCTGCCGGCGGTCTCGTGGTCGGCGGTGAACCACTCGACCTTGTCGGCGTCGCGCGGTCGCACATTGATTTTCTGGTTGCCGAAAATCAGCGACGTCCTGACAGCTTTGCCCTGGCCAGGGTCGAAAACCCTGATCTCCATGCCGAGGATCTTTCGATACCATTCGGCGGCGCGCGCCACGTCGGACACGTTGATCACGATATGATCGAGCGCGTTGACTTTAACCGGCATAAACGAACCTTTCGTCATGATCCAGCAGGCACGGGGCAAGCTGGCCGCGCCGCGGTTTGTTTGTTACAACGCGGACCGTCATCGGTTCAACAAGATCGACCCGCGCGAAGCGGCTTCGGCACCCCAGGGAGAAAACGCATGGCGTCACGCCGCACCGCGATGGGTCTGGTTGCATTTGGCTTGACCACCATCGCCTGGCCGATCGGCGATGCCTTCGCGCTGGATTATCCAACGCGGCCGGTCCGGTTCGTTGTCGGATATCCGGCCGGCGGCGCGACCGACATCATCGCTCGCCTGATCGGGCAGCGGCTTTCAGAGCGGCTGGGCCAGCAATTCGTGATCGAGAACAAGCCGGGGGCCGGCAACAACATCGGCACCGAGACCGTGGTCAAGGCCGACCCGGACGGCTACACGGTGCTGCTGGTCAATCCCGCCAATTTCATCAACGCCTCGCTTTACACCAACCTCAATTTCAACTTCATCCGCGACGTCGCCCCGGTTGCCTCCTTTATTCGCGTCCCGAATGTGATGACGGTCAGCCCGGAAGTGCCGGCGAAGACCGTCGCCGAATTCATCGCCTATGTGAAGGCCAATCCCGGCAAGGTGAACCTGGCCTCATCGGGCAACGGCACGTCGGTGCATCTGTCCGGAGAATTGTTCATGGCGATGTCGGGCGCGAAGATGCTGCATGTGCCCTATCGGGGCGCGGCACCTGCGATCACCGACATGCTCGGCAACCGCGTCCAGGTGATGTTCGACAATATGCCGTCCATCATCGGGCACATCCGCGGCGGCGCGTTGCGTGCGCTGGCCGTGACGACGGCGGCGCGATCGCCGCAATTGCCTGATGTGCCGACCGTCGCCGAAACCGTTCCGGGCTATGAGGCGAGCGCGCTGTTCGGCATGGGCGCGCCGGCCAAGACGCCGCCCGAGATCGTCGAGAAGCTGAACCGGGAGATCAACGCGGTGCTGGCCGAGCCGGAGGTTAAGGCGCGCCTGACCGAGCTCGGCGGCGAGCCGCTGATCAGCTCGCCGGGGGCCTTCGGCGCGATGATCGCGGCGGAGACCGAAAAATGGGAGAAAGTCGTCAAATACGCCGGCATAAAGGTGGAATAATCCGGCCCTGTCGTGAGTCTTGGTCTGTGCCGATGAATGATCGGGCGCGGACTGAGATTGTCTGGCCGGGATCATGATGATGCTATGTTGCAGCGCCGTTTGATTTCTCTGGCCAACCTTGTTGGCCGCGTTCCGACCGAAATTAACGAAAATTGAGGTGCCCCAAGGAATAGCCGCCGCACTGCCCCGAAGCACAGGAGCCCGCCATGCAGCCGCACAGGATCGTCTCGCGCGAGGAATGGATTGAAGCCCGCAAAGCCCATATGGCCCGTGAAAAGGAATTTACCCGGGCCCGCGACCGTCTGAGCGAGGAGCGCCGCGCGCTGCCATGGGTCAGGGTCGACAAGAGCCATGTTTTCGACGGACCGGGCGGAAAGCAAACGCTGGCCGATTTGTTCGGAGGGCGCAGCCAGCTCGTGGTGCAGCATTTCATGTTCGCACCGGACTGGAACGAAGGCTGCAAGAGCTGCTCGTTCTGGGCCGACCAATTCGACCACATGATCCCGCATCTCGCCGCCCGCGACACAACGCTGGTCGCGGTTTCACGCGCACCGCTGCAGAAGCTCGACGCGTTCAAGGCGCGGATGGGCTGGACCTTCGACTGGTTTTCTTCGGCCGACAGCGATTTCAACCACGACTATGCGGTTTCGTTCAGGCCGGACGAAATCAGGTCAGGCGCCAAGGTCTATAATTTCGGCACATCAAGCTTCGGCGGTGAGGAAGCACCGGGGATCAGCGTATTCTATCGCGACCAGGCCGGAGCCATCTTCCATACCTATTCATGCTTCGCGCGCGGCCTCGACATGATGAATGCCGCTTATCACTATCTCGACCTGACCCCGCTCGGCCGCCACGAAGAAGGCTTGTCCTACCCGATGGCCTGGCTGCGGTTGCGCGACCAGTATCAGCCGCCGACGGATAGAGCGGCCGGCTGCCAGACGTAAATCCGCGGACGACGATACAGCGGGACAACTGCAGCAGCTGTCGCGAACACGGCGTTTGATCCCGATTTCCCAACGGAGGTCGCCGGTTTGACATAGATCAGCATCGACGCCATCGGCATATGCTTGTTATTCCCGTGGATTTTTTCATGTGGAAGGAGTGTCCGATGCTGTTCAGGCTCCTGAGCGCGGCGGCGGCGCTGGTCACGATGCTTGCAGGCGCGGGTTCCGCTGCGGCCTGTTCGCGCGTTCTGTGGGCCGATAACGGCCAGGCCGTGGTAGTCGGCCGCAACATGGACTGGTTCGAGGACATGCGCACCGATCTGTGGGCATTTCCGCGCGGTATCGCACGCTCCGGCCTTGTCGGCGACAATTCGATCGCTTGGACATCGAAATACGGCAGCGTCGCGGCTTCCGTCTATGCCATGGGCACTGCCGATGGCATCAACGAGAAGGGCCTGGTCGCGAACCTGCTGTGGCTCGCCGAGTCCGATTACGGCCAGCGCGATCCGAAGGTGCCGGGCCTGTCGCTGTCGCTCTGGGTGCAATATGTGCTCGACAACTTCGCCACCGTCGCAGAGACGATCGCCGCATCCGAGCAGGGACATTTCCAGATCGTGCCGCTCAAGGTTCCCGGCTCGGACAATATTGCCACCGTGCATCTTGCGTTGGCGGATGCCAGCGGGGATTCCGCGATCATCGAGATCGTCGACGGCGGCAAGATGCGCATCCATCACGGCCGCGCCTATACGGTGATGACGAATTCGCCGCCGTTTCCGCAACAGCTTGCGAACCTGAAACAATATGAAGGTTTTGGCGGCACCGCCCCGCTGCCCGGCACCACCGAGGCAGCCGATCGCTTCGTGCGCGCCGCATACTATGTGCAAAATCTGCTCAAGCCGCAGGACGTCCGGCAGACGGTCGCCGAAATATTGTCGGTCATGCGCAATGTCTCGCAGCCGTTCATCAGACCAAGGCCGGGCCACCCGGAAGTCTCGCACACCATCTGGCGCACGGTAGCCGACACGACCGACCGCGTGTACTTTTTCGAATCGACACTGAGCCCCAATATCGTGTGGGTGCGGCTCAACGATCTCGATCTCGGTCAGGGCGCCCCCGTGCGCAAGCTCGACCTCGTCCACAGCGGCGATCTCGTCGGCGACGTGACGGCTTCCTTCGCGCCGAGCACGCCGCTGATTTTCCACGCCCCCTGATTTGTCGCCGGCGATCGGATGGGCGGCGGCACGATTACCAATGTTTTGCGGGTGAAACCGAACGGAAAGCGATCATTTTTGATCCGGTACCGGAATCGTAATGGTCGCTCGCGGCGCCTTTCTCGTTCATGTGGATCAGGGGGGCACAGAGTGCCGGGCTGAGAAGCGCGGCGAAAGCAACTCGGCTATTCGCCGTCTCGGCTTGGTGCTGCAAGCGGGGGAAAGACTATCTGGTTGGCGGTAACCCACGTGAGCAACTCAGCCCTCACCCGATCGAGCACGCTGGCATGGTCTCGCGTTTCGGTCTGCCGGAACAGTCGCACGCTCGGGTACCAAGGACTGTCGTCGCGGCCGAGCAGCCAGCGGTAATCCGGCGTGTAGGGCAGCAGGATCCAGGTCGGGCAGCCCAGCGTGCCGGCGAGATGGGCCACGCTGGTATCCACCGTGATGACCAGATCGAGGCAACTGATCAACGCCGTCGTCTCCATGAAATCGGTGAGATGCGCCGTCAGGTCGACAATGTCGGTTCGCGCGGTCAGGATCGCCTTATCGACGGATCTCAAATCTTTCTGCAGACTCACGAAGGTCGCGCCGGCGTCAAGGATGCTTGAAAACTTGCTCAGCGGGATCGATCGATTGTGATCGTTCCAGTGTTTCGGATTGCCGGACCAGACCAAGCCGACCCGCAACCTGTCGTGGCGGCCGAGACGGTCCTCCCAGACCTGCCGGCGATCCTCCGCAAGTGCTTGCAGATACGATGGCGGCGCTGGAATGGTTTCGAGCGTGGTCCGAAAGGCCAGCGGCAGGCTCGTAACAGGACAATGCATGTCGAACGCCGGCAACCCTCCGTCCATGTTCGGCAAGCACTGCGAAATTCCGGGCAACCCCGAAAGCAGTGGATACAACGACTCCTGAGGAAGAAGAATGACGCGCGCGCCCAAGGCTGTCAGCATGGGTGCGTAACGCACAAACTGAATTGTATCTCCCAGTCCTTCATCCGCACAGACAAGAATCGTCTTGCCTTCGATATTCTCCTCTCCGAGCCACATGGGTTGAGGGAATTTCGGGTAGTTGGCCGTGCCTTGAAGAGACGATATCTTCCAACGCGCCTCTCGTCCTGCCCAGCCGGCTTCGAAATCACCGTTCAGCAGCTGAATAAGGGACACATTCCAGTCCGGCTCGGCGTTGTCCGGGGCAATCCTCTTGGCATGGCGGTACACCATGACCGCTTCGTCGAACCTCTGCATTTCACTGAGCGTGAAGGCCTTGTTGATAAGAGCCCTCACGAAGTCCGGCCGCAGCTCGAGGGCCCGGTCGAACCATTCCAGCGCCTCTTCCTCCTGCCGATAGAGCTTCTGCGAAGTCACACCGATATCGTTGCACGTGTCGGCACACGTCGGACGCAGTGTCTGTGCCCGCCTGCTGTCAGACAGAGCTTCCTCAAATCGATTCAGGTTGTACAACGCCTCGCCACGCTTATTCAGCGTCGCCGCGTGATTCGGCTGCAGCTGGTCACACAGGTTAAACCTGATAAGAGCCTCTTCGAAGCGCCCCGACTGGAGGAGAAGAACCGCGTAATTGTACGCTGCGTACCAGTAGCGCGGATCAAGCATGAGCGCGTGTTCGTAGTTCAGGATCGCGCGGTCCGGGCGCTGCAACAGGACGAGGATGTCGGCGGTCCGTGTCCACAACTCGGCATCTTCAGGCCTGATCTGCACCGCTTTGTCGAAGGCCCTTAAAGCCTCTTCGCGGAGTCCCTGCTGTTCCAACGCGGTGCCGAGGCTCGCAAGATAATCCGTCTTCGTATCTGCCCGATTGGCGCGATCGAGCCACTCAATAGCGGCATCGTATTGTTTGGCCTGGAGGGAAAGCAGACCCATGAGCTGAAGCGTATCCGCATGCCCGGCATCAAGCGCGAGAGCCTGCTGGCAACAAATTTGCGCGTCCAGATTTCTTCCTGCCCGAAAATGGCAAAGGCCGGCTTCGTGGAGCGCAGCAGGCGTGCCCGCGCCACCTTTCGAAGCCCCCGGAGATTTGCGGGCGGCTACCCGACGTTCATGACGATTCATCTGCACAATTCAACGAGAGCACACGTCAAATTAGTTGATTCGCCGTTGTAAACAAACCGTTCCGACGTGCGATGCGGTAGTCGGCGGCTGGGCGCGAGCCGGACCAACCAGGCCGGTCCGACGATGTCCGTTTATCCGGCCAAGCAGGAGAGGCGGAAGCGGCGAAGAACACGACTTTCGTGGGCAGGTCCCGTTTGGAAGATACGCGCCGATCAGAGCATTTCCTGCGCCGGTCTCTACCGAAGTTCCATCCCTTGAGCTGCAAACCTCCACTGGCCTGAGTACTGCACGATGGCAGGATAAAGCGAACTTCGTTCGCGCGTCGCTTCGCTCGCAAGAAGTTGTCTGCACATTGTTTTTCGCTGCGCGGAGATTTCCAATAGGCGAAGCGCGGCGTCGATTTTTTCGTTTCCTCTTTGCTATCAATGTGCCGAGAGACGGCCGCCCGCCGTTGCTACGCCAGAGCACGGTCGATTTCCTGAATGGCAGCCGATGCCCACGATCATGGCGCACCATGCGCTCAGAGATTTGTTGGCCGCTTGTTTCGAGCGAGCCGGACCCGCTCCACCCCGTCAAGCCTCGCGCTATTCGCGTGCCCGGCTCCGCCGGCTTATTGGGCTTGACTGGATGTCGCTGGCCTGTGTGTCGGCCTGCAATATTGGCTCTGACTCAGATTTGATGATGGCGCACGACGGCCGCATTTTGCGATCGACGCCAATCTAGTTGAAATGATTCTTGAATTTGCGGCGTGGCGCGCGACGCCCTGGGCGAGCAGGCCGGAGAGGAAGCGATCACTCTGTGATGGATGCTATGCCGTTGAATTGAATCTGCAAATTCTGCCCATCTTGGTCTTTCGTCCTCAGAATTGCGTCAGAGCCCAAAATTGCCCCCCTACAGGTTGGTCTGTTGCGCTGCCTGCTTTCGAACGAAGCAGGTGGTCGGGGATGCTGATCGTGGAGACGATTGCCCGGATTCGGCGCGAGCACTTTTGTACCACTTAGGCCTCGCGTCTCGGCCGGATCGAGCGAGATCAACGCCGCTGCGACGCGCCGCCTTTTTGTTTCCTTGATGACCACATAGTCTTCGCGCATTGCGAATTTCGGTAATTTTCATTGCCCGGAACTCCGGGCCTTCATTTGGAGGAGCCCCGGATGCCAAATCCCGAAATCCCCAACCTCGACGCGCTGACCGATGCAATTGTGCAGCGCCTTAGCCAGCGCCTTCCTGGCGGTCTTCCCCCGATCGGCGTTCCAACGCCCGGCATCCCCGGTTCGGGCGGCCCGTTTGGCGAGATCGATCCCGAGCGGCCGAACGTTCCTTTTGACGGCCCCTACAACTCAGGCGCGGATACGCTGCCGCGCGCCCGTCTTGGCATCGCCGGCATGGAGCTCACCCAATCCATCCAGTATAACGGCGCGGCGGGCACGACCTACGGCGACGACAATTCTATACCGCTCGTCGCGCTGAAGACTTTGGTGGCGAGAGTCTATCCCGTCGCCCATGCCGGTCTCTTCTCCGATAGTCTAACCGGCAGCCGCGTCACCGGCGAGCTCATTCTCGCTCATGGCGATCGCGTCGCCTATCGCACCGGCCCGACGCGCGCCGAAGGCGCCAGGGTGGGACCACAGCAATCTCTGGATCGCAGCTTGTGGGATGAGGATTTCACCGGTCTCATTCCGGGCGCGTCATTGGCCACGCTGCGGAGCTTCGTTCTCAATTCCTCGCTCAACTTCATCGTACCCGCCTATTATTGCCGCGGCAGCCGCACGACCATTTCGGTGCGTCTCTGGCGCGCCGATGACGGTCCCGCGTCCAGCTATCACGCGACCACCTCGTCGGTGGTGACCTTTCTCGCCGTCCCGGCCCCCCGCGTCTCCTTGGTGCGGGTGAACTGGACCGACGCGGCCGGCAACGTCACCAAGCCGACCGATGCCAGCATGCTGGCGACCACCAGTCTTGCCGAACGCATGCTGCCTTTCCCTTATCTCGAGACCACCATCCTTGGCATCGAGGAGAACCGCAGCGGTGCTTTCGCCGTCCCCTCGACCGCATCCGGCGGCTGCAATCTTGCCTGGCAAAGTCTTCTCAGCTCGCTTGCCGTCACCAAAATCTTCACCGCGCTCTTCGGCTTGGGCGACATCGTCTTCGGCATGGTGCCGAATGCGGTCGTCCCGGCGGGGGGCGGCAGCGTCAACAGTGGCTGCAGCATCGGTTCTGCCGGCTGCATCATCGGCTTCAACACCAGCTTCGCCCATGAGCTCGGCCACCAGTATGGCCGCCCCCATGTCGCGGTGGCCGGCGATGCCAGCAGCGATCCCAACTACCCGAATTACGGCGGCGACACGAAATCGATCGGCGAAGTTGGCATCGATACCGGCACTTCACCGCCGACGCTGTTCGATCCGGCGACATCCGACGATCTCATGTCGTACGGGCAGAACCAATGGATCTCGCCCTACACCTACCAGAAGATTCTCGACGGGTGGGATTCGCATGCCTTTGTAACCGCCGATCCCCGGCATGTCCGCTCCATTCTTGTCGTCGGCGTGCGGCTGCATCGCGGTGTTCGCGATACGCGGCGCGTCGAAATACGCCAGGCGCATCTCGTCGCTGCGGCCGGCCTGCCGCCCAAGCATATCGGCGCAACGATGTCGCCGCTCTCGATCGATCTCCTGGATCGCAGCGGCAAGATCCTCGCCACCCATCATTGCTTCTATGTGCCGGCCCATGGCGGCAGTTGCGGCTGCGGCTGTAGCGGCGAGATGGTGTCGCCGGAACGCGAGCCCTATCTTGATATGCACGAGGCCATCGAATTACCCGGCGACGAGGTGGCCGCCTTGTCCTTCCATCGCGGTGGAGAACCATTCGCCCGGCTCGAAGCGGGTGGTGCGCCGCGGGTTGAGATTGCCGGCCCCGAACGCCGCGAGGGCAGCCTTGCCGTCCGGGTGAAAACCCAGGCGCCCCTCCCGGGCGAGAATTCCGGTGACGGCAACACCACCGCGCCGGTCTCGGTTGTCGTGCTGTTCAGCGGCGATGACGGAGCGACCTGGCAGCCAGTCGCCTTCGATCCGCCCAACGGCGAGGTGCTGGTCGATGCCGATCGATTGCCGGGCGGAGAACGCTGCCGCTTCCGTGCCGTCGCCACCGCCGGGTTGCGCGCGGCCCATGCCGATACCGAGCCTTTCGAGCTGGCACGTTGCCGTCGGAAGCTGCATCTCGATCTGCCGGACGATAGCTGCGGCATCAAACCCGGCCCGGTGGCGCTCCGCGCCTTCGTCGACAGCCGCGGTCGCGGCGCACCCGCGCCGCAGGAAATACGCTGGACCTCCAGCCTCGACGGCGAACTCGGCTTCGGCCGCGAACTCATTGCCCAGCTCGGCGAAGGCCGCCACGAAATCACCGCCACCGCCCCCGACGGCATCGGCGGCTCGCTCGCCGAACGCGGCATCATCATCGTTAGCGGCAAACCTCAGCGTCCGCAGGTGCGCTAACGCTATTTAAAAATACCTTTGCCAGTGTAATGACTTAGGGTCGGCTCGACCCAATGAGTGGAACCAGCACAGATGTCGAACGGAGCAGGCAAACACCTCGTAATTTTGGTCCACGGCATCAACACTAACGCTCAGTGGTGTCCAATCATTAAGAAGTCTCTAGAAGAGGCGGGCTTCATACCGATCGATCGACTAAGACGCGCCGCGATCAACCGCGTTTACGAGAGTACGCCCGCGTCAGCACGGATGGTCAATCCCTGGCGGCGCAGATAAGCGCGATACCCCAATGAGGTGCCCCCACCTCAATTGAATGAGCATGTCTGGTTGAGCTTTCTGCCGGCCGGCGCGCAGCGACAGTCAGGGCCTCGAAACCACTGCGGCTGCTTACCCGGTGCTTACCCAGCTCAAAGCCTACCTTGGTTGAAAACTAAGAAGTGGTTTTACTGGCGCACCCGACACAATTCGAACGTGTGACCTTTGCCTTCGGAGGGCAACGCTCTATCCAGCTGAGCTACGGGTGCGTGGGGGTTCATTTAGCCGATTGGCCAGGCCTCGGCAACGGCCCTGCGAGGGCTAAAGGGGAAAGTCCGGGGCGGCATTTTCCGGTCAAGATCCGCCGGATACCCCCCACAAGATATCCCGTCGCTAGGCGACGTCCGCCGTTCTCGCGCGGCACGGGTCGAACAGTTGCCTTACCTCTGAACCCGGCTTTGCGGCGCTGAACAGGTAGCCCTGCATCTCGGTACAGCCCAACGCGCGTAGCCGTTCCTTTTGGTCAAGCGTCTCGACGCCTTCTGCCGTCGTCGTCATGTTGCGCGAAGCCGCGATATTCACCACCGCCTGCACGATCGCCGAAGAGCCGCCGATTTCCGCGATATCGCCGACAAAGCAGCGATCGATCTTGATCTTGTCGAACGGGAAGCGCTTCAGATAGCTCAGCGAGGAATAGCCGGTGCCGAAATCATCCAAGGCGATGCGAACACCGATGGCGCGGAGCTCATGCAGGATGGCCAGCGCCGCCTCGTCGTCGCCGATCAGGACCGCCTCGGTGATTTCGAGTTCCAGGCGGCCTGCCCGAAGACCCGAGGCTGCTAGCGCTCCCGCGACCTTCAGCGCCAGGGTCTGGCATTTCAACTGAACAGGCGAGACGTTGACGGCAATTCGGACGTGATCCGGCCAGTTTGCCGCCTCGGCGCAGGCGGTTCTCAATACCCATTCGCCGAGCTCGACGATCAGGCCGGTATCTTCCGCCACCGGGATGAATTCCGCGGGCGAGACCATGCCGCGGTCCGGATGGCGCCAGCGCAGCAGGGCTTCGCAGCCGGACACCTCGTCGTGACGAAGATTGACAATAGGCTGGTAATGAATCTCGAAACCGCCGTCCACGAGCGCCTGACGCAGGTCTTGCTGCATTCTAAGCCGGGCCTTGGCGCTGGCATCCATGGCCTTCTCGAAGAAGCGATAGGTCCGGCGCCCGTCGGCCTTGGCCCCATACATCGCCAGGTCGGCATTTTTGATGAGCTGATCCAGATCGGTGCCATCACGCGGAGCCAGTGCGATGCCAATGCTGGCATCGGTCGAGAGTTGATGGCCGAGGCACTGGAAAGGCTGCCTGATCGCCTCTTGAATTCGTGTCACGAACTCCACGACACCGGCAACGTTGCCGACACTTGTCTGAATGACCGCAAACTCGTCGCCGCCGAGCCGCGCGACAAGATCAGTCTCCCTGATGCAGCTCTTGAGGCGAGCAGCCACGATCTTCAGCAACTCATCGCCGACATGATGCCCGAGCGAATCGTTGATGCCCTTGAACTCGTCGATGTCGATATACAGTAGCGCGAACTGCTCGCCGCGGCTGGTCCGCTGCAATTCGCGTTCGACCTGTTCCCGGAACAACACCCGGTTCGGCAGGTCGGTCAACGCGTCATAATGCGCGAGGTGCGCGATCTTCTCGTCGGCGCGCCGGCGCTCGGTGACGTCTTCCACGACGTTGATGATATAGCGGGGCTCGCCGGCCTCATCCCGGACGCTGATGCGCCTTGAGGTGATGAGGCGGCTGCCCGACAACTTGCTTACCCAGCGGTGCTCATCGAGCGACAGGCCGTCGGCGGATCGCAGCGACTCGTCGTCATCCCTTGCGATTTTCTCGGCCAGCTCCCTCGGAAACAGATCGATGGCGGTCTTGCCGACGATGGTATCGTTCGACAAGCCGACATGGATTTCGGCCACCCGATTGACCAGCACATAACGGCGATCGTGCGCATCTTTCACGGTGATTTGCGATGGTATGTGGTCGATGATCTGACGCAGGAACGCATAATTCCGGTCGCGTTCCTGTTCGAGATTTCGCCGCTCCGTTATATCCTCCATTGTCGCGACCCAGCCGCCCTGCGCCAGCGGCCGATTGACGATCTGGATCGCACGTCCGTCTCCGGTTTCAAGGATACTGTGACTGACTTTACCCTGCGCGACGTTGGCCAAAACGGTCGAACAAAATTGATGGACGTCTCCCTGGAAGGATCCCGTCTCCTTGCGATGCTGGATAATATCGCGAAGATGGCTGCCCGGCTTTACGACCGCCGGCGAAACCCCATACATATCGATATAGCGCTGGTTGCAGACGACGACACGAGCCGATGCGTCATACAGAATAAGGCCTTGCGTCATATTGTTCAGGGCGGTGTCGAGCCGGTGCTTTTGCTGCTCCAGTCGCTGCTGCGATTCCCGGTGTTGCCGGGTCATCCGCCTGACGATCAGGAATAGAAGGACGGCGATCACCATGGCGGAGAGGCCGGCCGCGACGATCATGAGTTTGGTTTGAGCACGCCAGTCCTCCAGCGCGGCCTCAACCGTCGTGGTCGCGACAATCACGATCGGGAAATGGCTCAATTCGCCCGCCGAACCGAGCCTTTCCTGCCCATCGATCGGACTTTGCAGGCGCAGGGTCTGATAGCCGCCCTCCGTCAGGATCCTGATGCAGCAGCGGTCGCCGTCTTGAGGTTTTTTCCGATCATCGAATCGGCGTGCGGGTAACGCGCCAGCATTGTGCCGTCACGGTGGAACAGGGAAATCGCCATGTCCTTTCCAAGGGTGACGGATGCGAAGAATGTCTCAAAATTGACGGGTCGATCCGCCTCCCCATCACGCCAAGAAAAACCCCATTCGACCCGCTCAGTCTGTGAGCGAGGACCGTGGTCCACTCGCCGGTGAAAAGGCTGCGAATCGGTTCGACCACGACCACCGTCAATTGCGGGTTCGATTTGAAGACTTTGAAATATGGCCGATCGGCGACGTTGACCACCGGCAGCGGCCCGTCGCCCGATGAATTGACCAATCCGTCCGTCCGAATCAAAGATATGACGGCACCGACATAGGACAGGGCGCTGACCTTGGACTTCAGCATCAGGTGCGCGTCGGGACTTGACATCAGGCTCTTGAACGCCTCGGGCGAAGCGATCTCGGAAAACCTGCATCTTCGAGATCAAGTCGTGTGTAATGATCTCGCAGTCTTCGAACTGCTGATCGAAGTGACGGGTGAGCAGCAGCACGGCATTTTCGAGTTCGCGCTCGCTGTTGCGGAGCGCATTCTCGCGAAACTCCCCGATCATAACTACAGTGCCGATGATGATCGCCGCGACCAGGGAACCCGCCGCACAGGATGAGCCACAGGACCGGTCCCCGCCGAATTGACGCGGCAGCGTGATATGATCTGACCGCCGTTGCCCGGAGCCTTCCAACCCCACTCCAAATGCTGGAAGCCAATTTCCGCATTCCCCAACTCCTCGGGGACATGCATACTATCCATTGATGGCGCAGCCGTTAGGGAATCCGGTTACTGAAGGCTTAACGGGTAGCTTGGGGCCGAAACTTACGACAGCAAATGGGCGTCCATCGGGGAGGCAACGGGTGATGGCGGATAGTTCCGGCTCTGCGAGTTCTACAGGCGCGAGCAGGGGCTGGCTCGCGTTTCGCTCGCTGAGTGGGTATCGCCTTCAATTCCTCAGCCGCGATCTGTTTGCCGGCCTTACGCTGGCCGCGATCGCTATCCCTGAGCAGATGGCAACGGCACGGCTCGGCGGCTTCACCCCGCAGATCGGCTTTTTCGCCTTTCTGGCAGGCTCGTTGGCCTTTGCGGCGTTCGGCAGCAACCGCTTTCTGTCGTGCGGAGCGGATTCGACAATCACGCCGATTTTTGCCGGAGGCCTTGCCGCGCTGGCCGTGTCCGGTTCGCCGGATTATCTGATGCTGGCCACGGCGCTGGCGCTCATGGTCGGACTTTTCCTTGTTGCCGCCGGGCTTTTCCGGCTTGGCTGGATCGCTGACCTGCTCTCGATACCGGTGACGATTGGCTTTCTCACCGGGATCTCGTTTCACATCCTGATGTCGCAGCTCCCCGTGGTGCTCGGACTGCCCGCGCCGGAGGGCCCCATGCTGCAGCGCGTCGCGATCCTCGCCGGACATCTGAGCCAGGCCAACGCATTTACGCTTGTCATCGGCCTCGGCGTTTTGGCGATCATCGCCTTGTCCGAACAGATCGATGCGCGGATTCCCGGTGCGTTGATCGGGCTTGCGCTGGCCAGCGCGGCCGTGGTGTTGCTGCGGCTCGAGAGCCGGGGCGTCAGCGTTCTCGGCGCAATCTCGGTTGAGCTACCGGCGCTTACGATTCCGGTTATCTCGGCCGGGCACCTCGCGAGCCTGATATCGCTCAGTCTCATCGTTTCAATGATCATCATGGTGCAGACGGCGGCGACCACACGATCGTTTCCGTCCGATCCCAACGAGCCACCGGATGTCGACCGCGATTTCCTCGGCGCCGGCGTCGGCAGCGTCCTGTCGGGCCTGATCGGCGCGTTTCCCGTCAATGCCAGCCCGCCGCGCACGGCTGTGGTTTCCGAAACCGGCGGACGATCCCAAATCGCCGGCCTCGCTGCTGTCGCGATTGTGATCGGGTTGCTGGCATTCGGCGCCTCGCTGCTGCATCAGATCCCCAATGCCGCTCTCGGCGGCGTTCTGCTGTTCGTCGCACTCAGAATCATTCGCGTCCGCCAGATCCTGGCGATCTACCGACAGTCGTTGGGGGAGTTCCTGCTGATCCTCCTGACCGCGGCGGCGATCATCATCTTGCCAATCGAACAGGGTGTGGGCATCGGAATTGCGCTGTCGCTGCTGCACGGCATATGGAGCACGACACGCGCCCGCTTGCTGTTCTTCGAACGCGTGCCGGGAACCTCAATCTGGTGGCCGTCGAGTTCCAGCCTTCCCGGCGAACGGGAGCCGGGCATCATTGTTGCGGGATTTCAGGCACCGTTGTCCTTTCTCAATGCCTATCATTTCCGGAGCGACGTCCTGGATGCCCTGAAGTCCTCGCCGCAAAAGCCGCAACTTCTCGTGCTGGAGGCCACTGGCATCGTCGAGATCGATTTTACCGCGGCGCAGATCCTGACCGATATCATACGCAAGTGTCATGCAGACGGCATCGATTTCGCCGTCGCCCGGCTTGAGTCCATCCGCGCCCAGCACGCAATGGCGCGGTTCGGCATCAATGTGCTGTTGGGTCCGGATCGTCAGTTTCGCAGCGTCGAGGAAGCGATCCGGGCGCGTGGCAATAAAGCGACGATCCATTAAGGAACGATCCGGACCCGAGGGGCCGCTTTAGCGATCCGGGACGATCAGACTTTAGGCTGGAACGATCACCTTGCCGATCGGCCATAATGCGATGCCGGCGAGTTTCACATGCGCCCAGGCGAAGGGGATGCCGATGATGGTCATGGCAAGAACGACCGCGGTCACGAGGTGCGCAAGCGCGAGCCACCACCCCGCCAGCAGCAGCCAGATCAGGTTTCCGATCACGCCGAGCGGCCCGGTCCCGATATCGGACTGGCCGGTCAGGCTGTCGCGGGGCACGGCCTTTTGCCCGAACGGCAGCAGCGTATAGGCGGCGATATTGAATGCAGCCCTTGCCCAGGGCAGGCCGATGATGGTGATGGCCATGATCACGGCGGCGACCAGCCAGCCAAACGCCATCCAAAGGCCGCCAAGAAAAAGCCAGATGATGTTCAGAAATATCGAAACCGGGGGCATGCAACTTCTTTATAAAAACGGCCAACGAGCGTTCGCGCCGGACAATTCCGGCCGCTTATAAACCTTCCGATCTGCCGATGATAGCGAGCATGATGAGAAATCAGGCGGGAACAGGCTTGGGCGAAACAATGCCGAACGGGCGCGCTCACCTCAGCGGCGATAGCGATCGGGGCGCCAATAGGCCGGCCGGTTTTGCCGCGGCGGCCGGCTTGCCGGACTGATGCGCGCTTAGCTCGAAGGTATCCGACATTGCATCGTGCAATGAACGCCGGTCTTCAGGTAGGCGATCTCGATGTTGCCATCGAAAGGCTTGAGCGCCGATTTCAATAATTTGCTGCCAAAGCCTGCCTCCCCGATCGCTCCTACCGGAGGCCCTTCGTTCTCGTCCCAGACGATTTTGAGACGATCGTCGGTGACTGACCATGACACCTGCAACAGTCCGCGCGCGGAGGAAAACGCGCCGTATTTGCCGGCGTTGGTGGCAAGCTCGTGAAATAACAACGCAAGACTCACCGCCAGCTTGGCGGGCAGAAACAGCCGATCGCCGTTCAGGGCAAAACGGACATGCCCGTAGGGTCCGAGTTCGGAGAGCAGGAGATCCTTGATATCGCAACCGCGGCCATCCACCTTGGCGATCAGATCGTCAGTCGCCGAGAGCGCCCGCATCCGCCGGTCGATACTGGCCCAGATTTGCGGCTGATCCTGCAGAACCTGGTGAAGCACGGCATGAATGGTCGACAGCTTGTTTTTCAGCCGGTGTTGCAACTCGTCGACGACGAGCTTGCGATAAGCCTCTTCCTGGATCAGGCGCCTGGAAATTTCCCGCTGCTTCGAGGCGACCGATCGATAGTGCTCGACGCCCCAGATCGTCAGGCCGCACGCGCTCAGAAAGATCACCAGCAGCGCCAACCTTGCAAGGTCGGTTGGGGCATCCCCGAAATTGAGAGCTACGCCGAGCACGCCGCTCAGGATTGCCGTCGCGAGCCCGATCCGGTAACCGCCAAAGGCGGTTGCAAAGAACACGGCCGGAAAATACGGGGTAAAGTAGACGTCCGGCCGGATCATGGAAAGACACCACCGCGCCGCGGTCGAGACGGCAAGGCAGGATATGGCGAAGCCGATGCTGAATAACGGAGAGGGCCGGGATATTCCTTGCCAACCCCGCCGGAACTCGTCGATCAATTTCACCATGGCTCACATCAACCGATCAGCGAATCCGAAACAAGGCCAAGCATAGCGAAAATTGGGCGAGCTGGGGCTCGGTACCTTTCAACAACTGCCCGTCGGGGCACAATTGGTGACGTGGAGACCGGTTTTGCCGGACAAACGCCTTTGTTTGTCCGGCTTTCCTGATTTGGCGCTCATGTGCCGGGTTGCCCCACGGCTTGCGTTGTTCCGGCAGGCCGGAGATATTTTGTACCCGGTAACGTCAAGAGGAGAACAACATGGGACGGCTGGACGGCAAGGTCGCGGTGATCACCGGCGCGACAAGCGGCATCGGGCTGCGCACCGCCGAAATCTTCGTCGCCGAAGGGGCGAAAATCGTCATCGCCGGCCGCCGCGTGCCGGAAGGCGAGGCATTGGCCAGCAAGCTCGGCCCTGCATGCCTGTTCCGCCGGACCGATGTCACGATCGAGGACGAGATGCGCGCGCTGATCGGCGAGGCGGTCGAGAAATTCGGCCGCATCGATTGTCTGTTCAACAATGCAGGCGGGCCGGCGCAGACCGGCGGGATCGAAGGACTTGAGGTGGCGCGTTTCGACGCCGCGATGGCGACACTGGTACGCAGCGTGATGCTCGGCATGAAACACGCCGCACCCCATATGCGCCGCCAGGGGTCGGGCAGCATCATCAACAACGGCAGCATTGCCGGCAGGCTCGCGGGCTTTTCGTCTTCGCTGGTCTATGGCGCCGCCAAGGCCGCCGTTATTCACCTCACCAAATGCGTGGCGATGGAACTCGGCGAGTCCGGCATTCGCGTCAACAGCATTTCGCCGGGCGCGATCGCTACCGGCATTTTCGGCAAGGCGCTGGGCTTGCCGGTCGAGGCGGCGGAGAAAACCCCCGACGTAATGCGTGAGGTCTACAAAACTGCCCAACCGATACCGCGCGCCGGACTGCCCGAGGACATCGCTCACGCCGCGGTATTTCTTGCCAGCGACGAATCCTCTTTCATCAACGGGCACGATCTGGTGGTTGATGGCGCCATCACGGGCGGCCGCAACTGGACTGCGCAGCAGCAAGGCTATGTCGCCCTGCGCAAGGCGTTCGATCAAGCCAGAGGATGAGTGCTCAAACGCAAAGGCCCCGCCGCGGCATCTGCAAGGCGCGACATCAGCCCGGCGAGGCGACCGGCGACAGGGTCACGCGCAATCCATCTTTCGGTTTCGGGATCGGCCACATCTGCCAATCCGGCGTTGTGCCGGGCTGCAGCGAGACGCTGAGGTTCTGGAGGAAATGCCGGGCAAAGCATTTCGCCTGCATGTAAGCGAAATGCAGCCCAAGACACATATGCGCGCCACCGCCGAACGGCACCCAGGCGAAGCGATGGCGGCCGCGCTGCGCCTCGTCGGTAAACCGCAGCGGGTCGAAGGTGCCGGGGTCGGGCCATATTTCCGGCATGTGATGGGTGAACAGCGGATTTACCCCGACCAACGTGCCCGCCGGGATCGGATAGCCTCCGAAACTGAAGTCGCGCGTCGCGCGTCGCGGGATGGAAGGCACCGGCGGCCTTATCCGCATCGCCTCCTTGAACGCCATCTCCGCGAGCGGCATGGCCTCGAGATTGTCGAATGTCGTGGGCTCGACGGGCGCCACGCCCAGCGCGGTAACTTCGTCGCGCAATCTATCCTGCCACTTCGGATTGGCGGCAAGCGCGGCCACAAAAGACGTTAGTGACGAGGTCAGCGTGTCGTGCGCGGCCATCATCAGAAAACTCATGTGGTCGATGATATCCTGGGTCGAGAGCAGCGCGCCGTCCTCGTGGGTGGCGCGACAGAGTTGCGAGAAAAGATCCTCGCCGCCCTTGGCGCGACGGATCGGAATCTGCGCCGAAAAATAGGCCACGATGCGGGCACGGCCTTTGACGCCGCGGGCCATTTGCGTGCCCGGCCAGGGCTGGCGGATCGGGGCGACCGAGGCGGCGACCATATCGACGAACGCGCGCGTGATCGCCTCGACGTCGGATCCGATGCCTGTGCCGAGAAACGATGTGGCCGCAAGATCGAGCGTGAGCTGCTTCATGGCCGGGTAGAACATGGTCGGACCAGGCCGTTGCCGCCATTGCGCCACGCGTTCCGAGATGCCGGCATCGAGCGCCGCGAGATAGGACTTCATCGGGCCTGCCTTGAACGCGACCGACAGCGCGCGCCGGTGCAGGCGATGCTCGTCGAAATCGAGCAGCATCAAGCCGCGTGGAAACAACCGGCCGAGGATGGTTCCCCAACCATGGGTCGAGGAAAACAGCCTGCCCTGGTCGAACAACACAAGTTCGTTGGCGTCAGGACCGAGCAAGGTAATGCTGGTTTCACCGAGCACGCGGCTGCGATAGATGGGACCGTGTTTCGCAGCCATCCGTTCGACTTCACCCTTGGGATCTGCAAGGATCGCCAGCGTCCGGCCGATGACCGGCCAGCCTTCATCACCGGGAATGTGCGCCAGCGAATAGCGTTTGGGTGGCGTCAGCGTCATCGCGGGGGAAGCCATACTTTGCACGGACATGGCAATTGCTCCGATTGGCCCTGTTGGATCCACCGGACCGCGGCTTTATCGCCGCCGCTGGTCCGGGCTGATGTCATCGGCTTTAGCCCAGGCTGGTAATAGCTCTTTTGTCGTTTCCGTAAAAGACCGTCGGAAGTTGCGGGCAGCATTATCGCAAATCATTCGCGACGGAGCGCGACCATGCGCGTTACGCCTTGTTCAGTTTCGCGGCTTCCTTCTGCAAATCCGGTGCGTTAACGGTCGGGATCGCGACACGGCCGGGACCGGTGAGCGGAAGCGCCGCGGCGGCCCTGTCGTTTTCCATGATTTTCGCCATCACGGCTTGCCCCGCGCGCTCAAACACCGCGCGGTTCTCGATCAGAAACTTTTGTGACTCGCGCAGTTTGGTGATGTAGCCGTTGATTTCCGGCACCACATAGCGCGCCACCATATCCCAGCTGCGCCGGGTATTTTCAGGGTTGGCCCAGTCGTGGGCAAAGCCGATGATGCTGCCGACGCCACCTGATACGTCCATCAGGTTCCTGATGGTCTTGACCAGGTCGTCGGGGGTGCCGATCGTGGAAGCGGCGCCTTCGCCGCCGGCAGTCTTCTCTACGGCGTCCTCGGGCGAAGTGAACGGTTGCAGGCCAGGCCGCTGCAGCGTGCCGACATTATACTCGTTGTGCCAGCGCATCAGTCCGGCGCCAGCCTCGCGCCGCGCCTGTTCCCTGCTTTCGGCGATGTGCCAGGAGAGCAGCACGCGCCAGTCGGACCGGCTTACCGTGGTGCCGTGCTTCTTCGCGGCATCCTCGGCAAAACTCCATTGCGTCGGCAGCGCCATCAAGCCCTGCGTCGACATCGACCCCAGCGAGATGATGCCGATGCCGTATTTTCCGGCCAGCGTCATCCCCGACGGCGAGATCTGCGAGGCCACCACGAACGGCATGTCTTCCTGCAAGGGGAGGATCTGCAGCGCGGCGTCGTTCATCGTGAACCAGTCACTTTTCGCCGTCACCCGCTCGCCTTTGAACAGCCGGCGGATGATCGCGATCGCCTCGTCCTGACGATCGCGCTGCGTCATCGGGTCGATGCCGAGCGTATGCGCGTCGGAGGCGAGCGCGCCGGGGCCGGAGCCGAAGATGGCGCGGCCGCCGGTCATGTGGTCGAGCTGCACCATGCGTTGGGCAACGTTGAAGGGATGGTGATAGGGCAGCGAGATCACGCCAGTGCCGAGCCTGATGCGCTTGGTGCGCTCGCCGGCGGCCGCCAGGAACATCTCGGGCGAGGCGATGGTCTCCCAGCCGGAGGAATGATGCTCGCCGCACCAGAACTCGTCGTAGCCGAGCGCATCGAGCTGCTCGACCAAATCGAGGTCGCGGCGGAATTGCAGCATCGGATGCTCGCCGATCGGATGGTGCGGTGCGAGGAAGGCTCCGAACTTGAGGCGGGCCATGGGCTTCTCTCCGAACTTGTTTTTCTTGATTGCTCGGCCCCAGACTATGGGCCGGGAGGGGCCAAGGGAAGAGCACGCTTAAGAGAGCTCGCGCGTTCGCTGAGAAGCAAGCTTCGCGTTTTCGGGACGGCTAGCTTTTCTTGAAAAAGGGTTTGGGTCGCCGATCGCACATTGAAAGGCGATCTCTCATCGTATCGTCTGGCCGCGCGGGCGGGACTGCCGCCGCATTTCCGTCATGGATACGCCATGCGTGAAACAATTAAGGACAGCCATCACAAATTTGGGGACTGACAGCACACGGCCTTTTTATTTTGCAGTGCAACAACTATCTGTTCTTGGTGGCGTTACAAAGCCTCTCGCTAAGGAGCTGCCGGTGTCCGTTGCCAAAAATATCGAATTCCTGAAGCACGTACCCAAGCTGTACGGACTCAATGCCTTGGAAGGCTTGGGGCACGGTGGCGTGCGGCAAGGTCTTCGTAGCCCCCTTGTCGAAACCAAGGGATTCGGCGCTAATCCGGGCGATCTCCGGATGTTCTCGTTCGTGCCCGGTAGCCTGCAACCGGCGCCCGGTTTGGTCGTCGTCCTGCACGGCTGCGGTCAGACCGCCGCCGGCTACGATCTGGGTGCCGGCTGGTCCACGCTCGCGAAACATTATGGTTTTGCCCTGCTGATGCCGGAGCAACAGCGCTCGAACAACGCCAACGGATGCTTCAACTGGTTCAATCCGGAAGACACCGCGCGCGGGGACGGCGAAGCCCGCTCGATCAGGCAGATGATCGCGCGGATGGTGAAGGACCATCAGGTCGACGCGGATCGTATCTTCGTCACCGGGATCTCCGCGGGCGGCGCCATGACGACCGCCATGCTCGCTACCTATCCCGAAGTATTCGCGGCCGGCGCCGTTATCGCGGGACTGCCATACGGCGTTGCGACCAATGTGCGGGAAGCGTTGAACGGGATGTTTCAGTCTCCCGCCCGCCCGGCCGGCGAGTTGGGAGATCTGGTGCGCAAGGCTTCAACTCACCAAGGTCCATGGCCGAAAATTTCGGTGTGGCATGGCAGCGCGGATCGCACGGTCAATCCCGCAAACGCCAACGAGATCGTCAAGCAATGGCTCGACGTGCATCAGCTGTCTTCAGCGCCGATGTCGGAGGGTACCGTCGACGGCTATCCGCGCAAGGTGTGGTGGAATGCGGATGGCGAAACCGTCGTTGAATCCTATACCATCACCGATATGGCCCATGGCACTCCGCTGGGCACGGCTGCCAATGACGAGCGTTATGGCACCCAGGGCGCGTTCCTGATCGAGGCGGGCATCTCGTCCTCGTATCACATTGCGAATTTCTTCGGCCTGACCGAATGGATTCGCCAGCCCCAAAGGGTTGCCAAGCCCGCGCTGAAGCCGGCTGCACAAACGCCGCCCCAAGCAGCGATGGAATCGCCGAGTGCGAGGCTAATCCCGCTGGTCTCTCCAATATCCACATCGGCGCCCGACATCAGCAAGATCCTTTGGCCGTTGACCACCGTTAGCCGGCCTTCCAACCCCTCATCCAAACCGCGACGCGAGCGCCGGCACGGTATCGACGTCGGTGGCGTGATCACGCGCGCGCTCACGGCGGCGGGTCTCATGAAATAAGGTCGGCGCCGGCATCAACGATGCCGGAGCCAGCTGCGCGGCACGAACTTCCAAAGTGAGCGGCCGTCGCTCACATCGCGCCGGTGAGAAATGGATTGGTCAACCGCTCCTGGCCGATGCTCGATCCGGGGCCGTGGCCGCAGATGAATCCGACGTCGTCGCCGAGCGGCAGCAGCTTGTCCTTGATCGACTTGATCAGCGTGGCGTGATTGCCGCCGGGAATATCGCTGCGCCCAACCGAGCCGCTGAACAGGACGTCGCCGACATGCGCAAAGCGCATCTCGCGGTTGAAATACACCACGCTGCCGGGCGAATGGCCCGGGCAATGCAGGATGTCGAAAGTCAGTTCGCCGATCGAGACTTGATCGCCTTCTTCGAGCCAGCGGTCCGGCGCGAAATCGCGCACGCCGGTCATGCCAAAACGTGCCCCGCTCGTAACCACATTGTCGAGCAGGAACTTGTCGGCGACATGCGGGCCATCGATCGGCACCTTGAGCGCGTCACGCAAGTCGGCGGCGCCGCCGACGTGGTCGATATGGCCGTGGGTCAGCCAGATCTTTTCCACCGTGACATCGGCCTGCTTGATGGCCGCCTGAATTTTCGGAACCTCCCCGCCGGGGTCGATCACGACAGCCTTTTTGGTGGCCGTGCACCATAGCAAGGTGCAGTTCTGCTCGAACAGCGTCACCGGGATGATGATCGCGCCGGCCTTTGCCTGGGTTTCGTTTTCCTGGGTCATTTCAGCACATTGCCGATTTTTTGCGGCCCGCCAAGTGAAAGATTCGGGCATTTTTTGCCGCGCGGAACGAACTGGACGGGGGCGGACCGTTGGCCCCGACCGCGCAAATCGAATAGGCTCCATGTTGATGGAATCGCAAGCCCGCCAGGTCAATCTCGTGCCCGCGCCGGACCGCCGTCAGTCGGAGACGGCGCTTGCGATCGCGCGCGGCACCGCGCGGCTGCTGCGGTCGCTGGGATTTGCCTGCATCAGCGAATTGCCACTGCCGTCGGGAAGGCGCGCCGATATCGTGGCGATCAACGAACGCGGCGAGATCTGGATCGTGGAAATCAAATCGTCGGTCGAGGATCTGCGTGCCGACCAGAAATGGCCGGAATACAGGGCTCATTGCGACCGGCTGTTTTTCGCCTTCACCCAGGATCTGCCGTGCGAAATCTTTCCCGCTGAAACCGGACTGATCGTCGCCGACGCCTACGGCGCGCACATGCATTGCCCGGCACCGGAGCATCGGCTGCCGGCGCCGACCCGCAAATTGATGACGGTCCGGTTCGCGATGGCGGCGGCGCAGCGGATCAATCGCCTGGTCGATCCGCAGGGGCATGCCGAGTTTTAGAAGACGCCTTGGCGCCGAAGCCTGCGGACGCGAATCGGGAGATCGCGAGAGGTCCGCTTTTTGCCCACGAACGGGCTTCGCCGGAGCCGCCAATTAACATAAGCTGACCTCTCGCGGACCAGCCACCGGCAAAGAAGTCCGCAGTTGACGATCGGCCGCGCGCCGATCCTTCGGGGGAGGGGTTCATGTGCGACGTCTGCAGACGTAGTTTCATGCGTGGCGCTGCCGCGTTCGGCGCAGCCGGGCTGTTTTCATCGCCGCTGATGGCGCAGGCCGGGCGCGACAACACCGGGGCGTCGAAGCTTCCGGCGCGCGGCGAGTTCACCATCGCCAATGCCTATGTGATGACGATGGACAGCGGGCTCGGCGATATCGCCGACGGTTCGGTTCATGTGAGAAACGGCGAGATCGTCGCGGTCGGCAAGGACGTCAACGGCGGCGGCGAGAAGATCGACGGCACCGGCATGATCGTGATGCCCGGCCTGGTCGAAACGCACTGGCATATGTGGAACACGCTTTTCCGCAGCTTCGCGGGCGACAGGCCGGAGGACGGCTATTTCCCGACGGTGGCGCGTTTCGGCCAGCAGATGACCCCGGACGACATCTTTGCGAGCACGCGGCTTTCCGCGGCGGAGGCGATCAATTCCGGGATGACCTTCGTGCATTCCTGGTGCCACAACGCGCGCAGCACGGCCCATGCCGAGGCCGATATCCGCGCACTTGCCGAGGTCGGCATCCGCGCCCGCCATTCCTGCGGCTGGCCGCAGGGTTTGCCCGACACCCAGTCGGCCGACCAGGGGCCGATCGAGAGCCTCGCCCGCGACTGGAAGAGCTGGTCCAACGAGGGCCTCATCACGCTCGGCATGGGATGGCGCGGCCAGTTCCGCGCCGGCCCGATCAAGCCGGAGGTCTATCAGCCGGAATTCGACAATGCCCGAAAGCTCGGCCTGCCGATCACCGTGCACGTCGCCAGCGCCCGCAAGGCCGTGAACCAGATCGAGCCGCTCTACAAGGCGAAGCTCATGGGCAAGGACGTCCAGCTCATTCACACGCTGTCGGCGAGCCCGGCCGAACTCGACATGATCAAGGAGTCCGGCGCGGCGGTCTCGGTGTCGCCCGGTTCCGAACTGCGCATCGGCTACGGCTATCCGCAGATCAGCGAGATGCTGGCCAAGGGAATTCCGCTCGGCATCTCGGTCGACACCTCGGCGCTGACCGGCAGCTCGAATCTGTTCGGCGTGCTCAAGCTTGCGCGCGACTCCGAGAACGCCAAGGTGGAAAACGAGTTCAAGATGACGGCACGCAAGGCGCTCGAACTTGGCACCATCGAGGGCGCGCGCTCGATGGGGATCGACGACAGGGTCGGATCGCTCAAGCCGGGCAAGCGCGCGGATCTGATCGCGATCAACCCCAACGCACTCAACATGGCGGTCGTGGCCGACCCCGCCCATCTCGTGCTCGAAGCTGCCGGCCCGGAAAACGTGGACACGGTCGTGATCGACGGCCGCATCCTCAAGCGCGGCGGCAAGCTCGCGGCGCTTGATACGCCCACAGTGATCGCCGGGGCACGCGCCGCGCTTGCCGGCGTCCGCGAGCGCACGAAGTGGCGGTGAGTATCCGGGGCCGTGCGTCTAGCCTGTTGTTGGCGTCGAAGACTTGCTGGCAGGCTGCCCCGGGCCTTTGCGGTCCTTGGGTGCTTTCACTGAACCGACAACACCTTGCATGACCCCGCATGCACCGGTGGGCTCCAGCTGAATACCTTCGCTCCATCATGGGCGGCTAGCGGTAGCGGGAAGGTCCAGCTGTCAATTCCAAAAACTGCGGTGCCCATCGGGAATACCGAGATGATAGCCGAGACCGGCACGTTGTTCGAATTGTGCACAAGGCAAACGTCGGACCCGCTATTATTCCAGTTCCGGACGATGCGCGTCGAAACCTTCGATAAGGTGTTGGCTTCCGCGGCGCCTCCCAGAGCAAGGATGGTCGCCAGCACCGACGCAGAAATCCGAACGCTCAATTTCCCAAACATCCCGCCCCTCCCCTAAATCCGGTTCGCCTACACTTACCCTTCATTGGAGGCGCTCGCAACATCCACAGGTCCTGACGCCGACGCGGTGCTCCAAAATGGGATATCATTTCTTGAGCACGATCTCGACGCAAGCGCTTCGCGTTTGCCGCGAGGGAAAACCGGTTTCCACTTTGCGCTAATGCGGCCCTCCGCATCGGGATCAAGTTCTAGCGCGGCGCGCGTTTGGCCAGGATGCGCTGCAGGGTGCGCCGATGCATATTCAGTCGCCGCGCGGTCTCCGAGACGTTGCGGTTGCACATCTCGTAGATGCGCTGAATATGCTCCCAGCGCACGCGATCCGCCGACATCGGATTGCTCGGCGGCTCGGACTTCTGGCTGCCGCTCGCGAGCAGGGCCGTAACCACATCGTCGGCGTCTGCGGGCTTTGCGAGATAATCCACCGCGCCCATTTTGACCGCAGTCACCGCGGTGGCGATGTTGCCATAGCCGGTCAGCACAATCGCCCGTGCATCGGGGCGCTTGCGCTTCAACGCGGACACCACGTCAAGACCGTTGCCGTCGCCTAATCGCAAGTCCACCACCGCGAAGGCAGGGGCTGCCCGGCCGATCTGCGCCAGACCATCGGAAACGTTGTCACAGGAGGTCACCGTGAAGCCGCGGGTCTCCATGGCGCGCGCAAGGCGTTCCAGGAACGGCTTGTCGTCCTCCACGATCAGAAGGGAGCGATCGGCGTGGTCGTTCAGTTCGGCGATTGCACTCACAATGAGGGTATCCTTTATGTCGGACATCACAACATATGGCGTGGCCGCCCGGCGCTGCCAAGACCACAAAAGGTCGATCCCGCCCCTCCCCCGGGGGTGTCCAAGACCGGCTAAGGCGGCGATTCCGCCGTCGATTCGCCTGCCTCGAAGCGGTTCCGCGGCCAGGCGATCTGGACCACGGCGCCATGATCCGGGAAAGCCCGGTTGGTGAAGGAGACCTTGGCGCCCGTACGCTCGAGCAGGGTGCGGGCGATGAACACCCCGAGACCAAGACCGCTACGTGCGCCATGGACCTCGTCCGCACTGCGCCGCCGCGACAGATAGGGCTCGCCGATGCGCTTGAGCATGTCGGGCGCAATCCCTGGCCCGTCATCGGAAATGACGATTTCGACGGTTTCCGCATTCCACCACGCGTTTACCTCCACCGCCGCCCGGGCAAAATCGACAGCGTTTTCCAGAATGTTGCCGACACCGTAAAGGATGGCCGGATTGCGGGTTCCGACCGGCTCGGGGGTACCCGCAACCGCGATGCGGACCTTGATCACCACGCCGAAATCGCGATGCGGCGCCACCGTTTCCTCGATCAGCGCGGACAATGGCATGCGGTCGAACGGCGCGCCGGTCGAGGAGAGCTGGGTGATCTTGGCCAGAATATCGCGGCAGCGCTGCGCCTGTTCCCGCAATGTCTTGATGTCGCCCGCCAGCGGACTGTTATCCTGCAAGGTCCGCTCCAACTCGCGGGAAATCAAGAAAATTGTCGATAGCGGCGTGCCGAGCTCATGGGCGGCCGCGGCGGCAAGACCGTCGAGCTGGGTGAGATGTTGTTCCCGCGTCAGCACCAACTCGGTTGCCGCCAACGCATCCGATAGTTTGCGGGCCTCTTCCGCAACCTGGGAGGCGTAAAGACTGGTGACGCCAATGGCGACCACGATCGAGAGCCAGACACCGAACAAATAGATCGGCGGCAGCACCAGCGGATCATCGCTGTCCCACGGCAGCGGCAGATGAAAAAATACCAGCAGGGAGGCACAGGCGACCGCCAGAACCCCGAGCGCGATGGTCAGCCTTATCGGCAGCGCCGTCGCCGAGATCAGAACCGGCGCAAGAAACAGAAATGAGAACGGGTTCTGCAGGCCGCCGGTGAAGAACAGCAGTCCGGCCAGTTCGATGATATTCAACGCCAGCAACGCCGCCGCGTAGGCCGGCTCCAGCCGCTGCATCGGGTTGAAGCCGATTTGCAGGACGAGGTTGAGCAGTGCGGAAAGCCCGACAATGGTCACGCAGGGGACGACCTCGACGTCGAATTCGAGACCCTGCACCACGATGAAGATGGCCCCGAGCTGACCCAGCACGGCGAGCCAGCGCAGACGCAATATCGTGTCCAGACGGACATAGCGGCGCGGATGGCGAAAATCAGAGGCGGCGACGTCTGTCATGCCCGGTGCCCGGTCTTTCGAGGTTCGTGAACCATTGCGCCTCCCTCCGGTGCGGACTTCAGAAGCAAAAGGGGCATTGGCGATCGCCGATCCTGGTGCGGTTTATTTGAAGTTCCCAAGAGGGCTGGTCGCGATGCTGCTGGAACCTCAAGTCGACCCCTGCTGGAGTTTAACTGCGCACCGCGCCAACGACAAATTCGCTCGCTTTGGCTTTGAATCGGGCGGCCGTAAATGCCTGCGGGAGCCTTGCGCTTGTGGCTCCGATGGCTCAATGAACGGCCCGCATGACGAACGATGGCGCAATCACATCCCGGCCTGATGCGGCCGCTCGGCGCGAATCGGCCGCGATCGAGGTCGCGCACCTGGTAAAACTCTACAAGACGACCCGTGCCGTCGACGACGTGTCGTTTCGCATCAACCGTGGCAGCATCACGGGGCTGCTCGGCGGCAACGGCGCCGGAAAGACCACGACGATCGCCATGATCATGGGGCTGGTGCTGCCGAGTTCGGGGCGCATCCGGGTGTTGGGCTGCACGATGCCCGACCAAAGCGCCGATGTGCTCGGCCGGATGAATTTCGAAAGTCCCTATGTCGATATGCCGATGCGGCTCACGGTGCGGCAGAACCTCACCATCTTCGGCCGCCTATACGCCGTCGAAAACCTGCGCGAGCGCATCGAGAAGCTCGCCGCCGACCTCGATCTTGGCGAATTCCTCGACCGCGCCAACGGCAAGCTGTCGGCCGGGCAAAAGACCCGCGTGGCGCTGGCAAAGGCGCTGATCAATCAGCCCGAACTACTGTTGCTCGATGAACCGACGGCATCGCTCGATCCCGACACCGCCGACTGGATCAGGCAGCACCTTGAGACCTATCGCAAGGAGAATGGCGCGACCATCCTGCTGGCATCGCACAACATGCTCGAAGTGGAGCGGCTGTGCGACCGCGTCATCATCATGAAGCGCGGCAGCATCGAGGATGACGACAGTCCTGACAGGATCATGGCCCGCTACAACCGGACGACGCTGGAGCAAGTGTTCCTCGACGTCGCGCGCGGCCGCGCCCAGGAAGGCATGCCATGAGCAGGCTATGGATGGTCGGCGGTATCGCGCCGCATCGAATCAACGCGATGATCCTGCGCTACTGGTACCTGTTGATGTCGTCGTGGCCGCGGCTCTTGGAATTGCTCTATTGGCCGGCGCTGCAGATCATCACCTGGGGATTTCTCCAAAACTACATCTCCCAGAATGCCGGATTTTTCGCGCGCGCCGGCGGCACGCTGATCGGCGCGGTGATCCTGTGGGACATCCTGTTTCGCGGACAGCTCGGCTTTTCGATCTCGTTTCTCGAGGAGATGTGGGCGCGCAATCTCGGCAACCTGATGATGAGCCCGCTGAAGCCGATCGAGTTTCTGATCGCGCTGATGATCATGAGCCTGATCCGGCTTGCGATCGGCGTCATTCCAATGACGCTGCTGGCGATGATCTTCTTCGACTTCAATCTCTACGGCGTCGGGTTTCCGCTGATTGCCTTTTTCTGCAACCTGATTTTCACCAGCTGGGCGGTGGGGATCTTCGTCTCGGGACTGGTGCTGCGGCACGGCCTCGGCGCCGAGAGCATCGTCTGGACGCTGATGTTCGGTTTGATGCCGCTGGCCTGCGTCTATTACCCGGTGACGGTGTTGCCGCTTTGGCTCCAATATGTCGCCTGGGCGCTGCCGCCGACCTACGTATTCGAGGGCATGCGGGCGCTGTTGATGGACCACATGTTTCGCGCCGACCTGATGGCGGAAGCGCTCGCCATCAATGGCGTGCTGTTTATTGCTTCGTTTGCGGCATTTCTTGCGCTTTTGCGCAGTGCCCGGCGGCACGGCTCGCTGATCCAGAGCGGTGAATAAGCCCGCTTATCTCGGGGATTTGAGCTATCTTCGGCTTGTGCATCGCGAAGAAATGCCGATCTGTGCGTTGACGCTTTGTTACGCATTCGGCACTATGCTGCGATGCAAAATCGATGAGGAATAAATGCCGATTGGTGAATTTGGCGGCGCACCGCCACTGGTGGCCGAAGGCAGTCCGGCGCTCACGACGCCGATGTACTGGATGTACGAAATGGCGCATGCGTCGCTTAACCCGGCGCGCGCCGTGACCGACGCCACGAAAATCCTGCTTCAAAATCCGCTCAATCCATGGTCGCACACCGAGCTCGGCAAATCCGTTGCCGCCGGCTGCGAGCTGTTCGAGCGAACCACGCGCCGCTACGGCAAGCCCGAATGGGGCCTCAACGACACCCACGTGAGCGGCATACGCACTCCGATCGAAATTCGTGTCGTCTGGGAAAAGCCGTTCTGCCGCCTGTTGTACTTCGATCGCAAGCTGACGCGTCCGTTGCGCAGCCCGCAGCCGAGGGTGCTGATTGTGGCGCCGATGTCCGGTCACTATGCGACGCTGCTGCGCGGCACGGTCGAGGCCTTCCTGCCGACCCACGAGGTTTACATCACCGACTGGGCCGATGCGCGGATGGTCCCGCTGACGGAAGGCCGTTTCGATCTGGACGATTATGTCGATTACGTCATCGAGATGCTGCACGTGCTCGGCGGCAGCATGCATGTGATCGCGGTGTGCCAGCCCTCGGTGCCGGTCGTGGCGGCGGTCTCCGTCATGGAAGCTCAAAACGATCCCTTCGTTCCAGTTTCAATGACGCTGATGGGCGGTCCGATCGATACCCGCAGCAATCCGACGGCGGTCAACAACCTCGCCGCTGAGCGCGGCATCGACTGGTTTCGCAATCACGTCATCACCAAAGTGCCGTTTCCGCACCCCGGAGTTATGCGCGACGTCTATCCGGGCTTCCTGCAACTCAACGGCTTCATCAGCATGAATCTCGACCGCCATATGGACGCCCACAAGGACCTGTTCAGGAACCTGGTGAAGGGCGACGGCGACCTGGTCGACAAGCACCGCGATTTCTATGACGAATATCTCGCGGTCATGGATCTTTCGGCGGAGTATTATTTGCAGACGGTCGATACCGTTTTCATCAAGCACGCCTTGCCGAAGGGCGAGATGACCCATCGGGGCCAACCGGTCGACCCATCGAAGGTCAAGCGCGTCGCATTGATGACGGTGGAAGGCGAGAACGACGACATTTCCGGACTTGGGCAGACCGAAGCGACACACTCGCTGTGCAGTTCGATCCCGAATCATCGCCGTGTGCATTACGTGCAAAAAGGCGTGGGCCATTATGGTGTCTTCAACGGATCGCGCTTCAAGTCTGAAATCGTGCCACGCATCTCGGATTTCATGATGTCTGCGGCAAACTTGAAGCCCTCGTTGGCTTACGCCGCGGAGTAAGCCGCGCCTTGGCGACATCGGCGCGGAACCGCGCGTTCAAGAGAGAATCGGCCGTAATTTCAGGGGCGGTTAACCCCCTGAATTGACCGGCGGAAACCCCGATTCCGGCCCTCCCGAAAGAATGAGTTTAACTTCAATCCTTGAGGGGCCCGACCGGGTGGTTTTTGGCCGGATTTTTTTTGTTCCGGGCCCATCCTGTAGGGCCGCTTGAGCGGCCAGCCCCTGTATATTGGGCAAATGATTTGTTTTTGCGCCGAGCGATTTCACTGGCGGCGGATGTGGCAGAATCCGGGCGAACTCCTGATCTCCGGAATCGCAGACATGGCCACTCGCGCCCTTCTATATCGGCGGCCTTACGAACCTTCTCGCCTTCTCGTCCAGCACGGCTCGCAAATCTACTCGGTTCGGCTGCGCCGCCACCGGCGCGCGCGTCGCTATACGTTGCGCATTCATCCGAGCGAGCGCGAAGCGATCCTGACGATGCCGCCACGCGGCACCATCGCCGACGCCAAGGATTTCGCGCAGCGCCATGGCGGCTGGATTGCCGCGCGCCTCGGCCGGTTGCCGAAGGCGGCACCGTTTCTTCCGGGCACGGTGGTTTCGCTGCGCGGCGTCGCGCACAAGATCGTCCACCGCGCCGGTCATCGTGGCACGGTCTGGACCGAAATGCGCGAAAGCGGTGAGCGGATCCTCTGCGTCGCAGGCGGCGCCGAGCATATCGAGCGACGGGTCCACGATTATTTGAAGCGCGAAGCCCGCAAGGACCTGCAGAAGGCGTCAACCTCCTATGCCCAGGCGCTGGGCGTGAAGGTCAGACGGCTGTCGATTCGCGATCAGTCGAGCCGCTGGGGTTCCTGCACCTCCGCGGGATCGCTGTCGTTCTCCTGGCGGCTGATCCTCGCGCCGCCTTACGTACTGGACTACCTTGCCGCCCATGAGGTCGCCCATCTTGTCGAAATGAACCATTCGATGCGATTCTGGAGGGTCGTCGGAAAGGTCTGCGATCATGTTGAGCGCGCCAAGACCTGGCTCGATACCCACGGCAACGACCTGCATCGCTACGGCATCCAGGACTAGCCAGCCATCAGCCCGCAGCCGTTCAATGCCCGCCGTCCGGAGCAAGGCCGGCACCACGCGCGAGCCACGGCGCCGGCCCTCACGCGGCCGCGCCAGGTATGCGCTTTTAGTCAGTTGAAGAATTGCAGATGGATATTGTCAGGCGTCGCGTGGGGTCGGATAACTCAAGCATGCAACGCGTGACAGTCCTGGGCGGAGCCGTAACGGCGGTTCTTCTCCTTATTCAGATGGCCGCACCCCCTGCCCGCGCCGACACCATGGAGGCCGCGCTGCTGCGCGCCTATCAGAGCAATCCGCAACTCAATGCGCAACGTGCCTCGGTGCGCGCCACCGACGAAAGTGTGCCGCAGGCATTGTCCGGCTACCGCCCCAAGGTCACTGCGAACGCAAGTGCGGGAACCCAATACAGCGATCAACTCATCAGTTTGGGCAGCAGAACAATATTGGCGGATGGGCCGAACAGCCCTCACGCGGTCGGCGCCGCCGCCACCCAGACGCTTTTCAACGGCAATCAGACCGCCAACAAGACGCGGGCCGCCGAGAGTCAGGTTCTGGGCGCGCGGGAAGGCTTGCGGCTCATGGAACAGTCCGTTCTGCTGGCGGCGGCCACCATCTACATGGACTATCTGCGCGACGCCGCCATCCTGGAGGTCCAACGCAGCAACACGCGGGTTCTCGAGCAGACCCTGAAACAGACTCGTCAGAGGTACGATGCGGGGCTTGTCACCCCCACCGACGTCGCACAATCCGAGGCGCAGCTTGCGGCAGGCCGCACCCAGGAACTGACCGCCGAAGCCAATCTGACGACGACACGCGCGAATTTTCGCCGCATCATCGGCAACGAACCGGAACAGCTCGCGCCGGCTTCTCCGGTGGATCGCTATTTACCGGAAACGCTGCGTGACGCCGCCGATATCACCCTTGTGGAAAACCCGAGCGTGACGGCCGCGATGTACGGCATCGACGTCAATTTTCTCAACGTGAAGGTCAACGAGGGCGCGTTGTTTCCGACCGTCACGCTGCAAGCCAGCGTTCAGAGAGGCTGGCAACAGACCATCACGCAGATACGACAATTCAATGCTTCGGCGATCGCCCAGGTGAACGCGCCAATCTACCAGGGCGGCGCGGAATATTCGCTGATACGGCAATCAAAGGAAGCGCTGGAGCAGCAGCGCCTGAATCTTGAACAGGTTCGCGATCAGGCCCGCGCCGATCTCATTACGGCATGGGGCCAACTGCTGGCGGGCAGGGCGCAGGTCGCATCCACGCAATCCCAGGTCTCGGCTTCGGAGATCGCGTTGCTTGGCACGCGCAAGGAGGCAACCGTCGGCCAGCGCACCGTACTCGATGTGCTGAATGCCCAACAGGCGGTCGTCAACGCCCGCGTGGCGCTCGTCAGCGCGCAGCATGACCGCGTGGTGGCGTCGTATGCCGTCTTGAGCGCCGTAGGAAGGCTATCGCCCCAGGTGCTCCACCTCGCTACGCCTGCCTACGACCCAAGCGTTCACTATCGTCAGGTGCGCGACAACTGGGTCGGCGTTCGTACGCCGGACGGTCGCTGATTCAGGCAGACCTGAGCGACACCCGAAAAGGCCGCCATCCGGGAACGCCGACACAGAGCCTATCGCCCGAACAGCCGGTCCATCAGCCAACCGTCCAGTCCGCTCGCCGCCTCGGGCCGAACCGAGGCCCGCGTCGGCGCCAGCCTGCCTGCGACGGTGGCAGGCGGCGTGTTGGCCGCGATGTTGGTTGGTGGCGTGGCCTGCGCGATGTTCGAGAAGAGGCCGCCTGCCTGCGAACCCGGCAAGGCCGCGACCGGCACGCCCTGGTGGGCTGCTTTCATGAATCGGGTCCAGATCTCCACCGGCAAGCCACCGCCGGTTGCCTTCCTGGTCGGCGAGTTGTCGTCATTGCCGAGCCATACGCCGGTCACGAGGTTGGAGGTGTAGCCGACGAACCAGGCGTCCCGGAAATCCTGGCTGGTGCCGGTCTTGCCGGCCGCCATCCAGCCCGGAAGCTCCGCCTTGTGCGCGGTGCCGCTCAGCAGCGTCTCCTGCATCATGGTGTTCATCATCGCCACGTTGCGTGGTTCGATCACCTGGCCAAGCTGGTCGGCGGGCCGCGCATACACCACCTTGCCCTCGACCGTGCGGATTTTGTTCACGACATGCGGGGAAATGCCGAGGCCACCGTTGGCAAACGGCGCATAGGCGCCGACCAGTTCGACGAGCGAGACTTCAGAGGTGCCGAGCGCGATCGAGGCATTGGCGTCCAGCTTCGATGAAATACCGAGCCGGTGCGCGGTCCGCACGACATTCCTGGGGCCCACCTCCATCCCGAGCCGCACCGCTACCGTATTGAGCGACATCGCGAGCGCCTGGGTCAGCGTCACCGCGCCGAAATACTCATGGCTGTAGTTCTCGGGTTTCCAGCCCTTGACGTCCAGCGGCGCATCCTGGCGGATCGTTTCCGGCGTCAGACCGGATTCGATCGCGGCAAGATAGACGAAGGGCTTGAACGCCGAACCCGGCTGGCGCTTGGCGGTCACCGCGCGGTTGTACTGGCTTTCGGCATAATTGCGGCCGCCGACCATAGCCCGCACCGCGCCATCCGGCGTCATCGCCACCAGCGCGCCCTGGCTGACGTTGAATTTCACGCTTTTCGCCGCGAGTTCATCGATCACGGCGGCTTCGGCCACCGCCTGCAGTTTCGGATCGATCGAGGTTTCGACCACGACGCTTTGATCAATCTGGCCGATGAGATCGTCCAGCACTTCGCCGATCCAGTCCGCCACATAATTGACCGTGCCGGCACCGACCGGCTTCACATGATAGGAGGGATGCCCGATCGAAGCCTGCGCCTGTGCGTCGGTAATGAATTTCGCTTCCGCCATGGCGGTAAGCACCGTTTGCGCACGCTGCTCGGCGCCTTCGGGGTTGCGATTGGGTGCCAGACGCGACGGCGACTTGACCAGCCCTGCGAGCATCGCGGCCTCCGCCAGCGTCACGTTCCTGGCGGACTTTCCGAAATAGCGTTGCGCTGCGGCCTCGACGCCATAGGCGCCGGAGCCGAAATAGACGCGGTTGAGGTAGAGTTCGAGTATCTCGGCTTTGGAGTGCTTGCGCTCCAGCCAGAACGCGAGTTCGACCTCCTGCAACTTCCGCTGAAATGTGCGCTCCTGGGTCAGGAACAAATTCTTGGCCAACTGCTGCGTGAGCGTCGAGCCACCCTGCGAAACGCCACGATGCAGGATGTTTGCCACCGCCGCGCGCGCGATGCCCAAGGGATCGATGCCGTAATGCGAATAGAAACGGCGGTCCTCGATGGCGATGAAGGCCTTCGGCAGATAGGGCGGCAGATCCTTCAGCGCGATATTGGCGCCGGCCATTTCGCCGCGAATGGCCAGCACGCTGCCGTCGAGGCCGGTGATCTGGATCGTCGGCGGCCGTTTCGGGATTTCGAGCGACTGGATCGGGGGCAAATGCGCGCCGACCCAGACAATGACGCCGACCACCGCAATCGCGCCCCACAGGCCGAGCACCGCGCCCCAGTAGAAGAGTTGGAAGAGACCGCCGCGCGCCCGGCTGCCGGACTTGCGCTTGCGACTGGCCCGGCTGGCGCGCGGCTTTCGCTCGCGCGGCGCGTCCTCCTCGTTGTCGCGATCGATGACCCTGCGCTTGGAGGACGGCTTCTTCGGCTTTTCTTCGTCGGCGGAAGCGACGCGATCCTGCGGGCCGAGGCGCAATTCCGCGAGCGATGCGCCGAGGCCGAATTGCGGCTCCTTGCGCCCGCCGCCTTTTTTTCGTCCCCACGCCATACGCGAACGCCCACGCCATTCGATGCGGGCCAAAGGTAGCGGGGCGGGTTTAAAGCCGTCTTAAACAATGGTTAATCGCAGCGCCCGTCGCGATGCGTAACTGCCTGACAGGCAAGGCATTCAGATTCGCTTAACCCTACCGCGGGCGAGAATTTAAGACGGCCGCGAGGGACGTCGCGACTGCACCTCGCTCCCGGACTGCCAGGATAAGGCCGGCCTCAGCCGGCGGGTCCGGAGTCCTCGAGGATCGGGCCGAACAGCTCCCAGCGTTCGCCGTTGAACCTCATCATCTGCAATTGCTTGTTGACCCGATAATCGTTCGGCGTGGTGTTGCCGACGATTCCGGGCAGCGAGAGATCAAGCTGCACGTTCTTCAGGTTGGTGGCCTGCCTGAGCACGTTTTCGCGGGTAAGATCGTCGCCGCACTGTTTCAAAACGTGGACCATCAGCTGCGCCGTGCTGTAGCCGTAGATATTGAAGTTGGAATTCTTGTCCCCTTCGGGAAAATACTTCGCCATGAAGTCGAAATACTTTTTCATGCCCGGATCGTCTTTCCAGGTCGGGTCGAGCGGATCCTTGCCGTAATTGACGCTGATGACGCCTTTGGAAGCCTCCAGGCCGGCGGGCTGCATCACCGCTCCCACCGACGTGGCGTTGATGTCGAGGATATGCACCGGCTTCCAGCCGAGTTCGGCGTTCTTCTTGATCGCCTGCGCCGCGAATTTCGGCGTCGACGCGTTGAAGAACAGGTCGGCACCGGCGGACTTCAGCTTGATGATCTGCGAGTCGATCGTTGGGTCGGACATTTCGTACGACGCCTCGGCCACGATCATGGTCGAGGCCTTGTCGCCGAGGCCGGCCTTGAGGCCGTTCAGGTAATCCCTGCCGAGATCGTCGTTCTGGTAGAGCACACCGACCCTGGCGTTCGGGTATTGCTTGAGGATGTATTGGCCGTAGATGCGCCCCTCGACGAAGTAATTGGGGTTGAACCCCAGCGTCCACGGGAAATTCTTCGGATCGGTGAATTTGGAGGCGCCGGTGGCGGCGAACAGTTGCGGCACCTTCTTCGCGTTGAGATACTTCTGGACCGCCGCATTGGAGGGGGTGCCGATGATCTGGAAGGTGAGCAACACCTCGTCGCTCTCGACCAGTTTGCGCACCTGCTCGACGGCCTTCGGGGGACTATAGGCGTCGTCATACTGGATCAGGTTGATCTTGCGGCCGTTCACGCCGCCTTGCTCATTGATCATGTGGAAATAGGCCGCCTGGGTCTTGCCGATGGAGGCATAGGCGGAGGCCGGTCCGCTGAATGGCACGGTCTGGCCGATCTTGATCTCGGTATCGGTCGCGCCGGGGTCGTACTTTTTCTGCGCGTGGGCCGCCGACGCCGACAGCGCGATCACAACCGCCGTCCCGGTGACAAAATGAAAAAGACTGTTCCTCATCTCGCTCCCTCACCTTTGCTTTGATAATATCGATGATCTGGTCCAACCGTGATGGATGCCATCGCTCACGGGATACTGGATGAACGATGATGGCAATACAAGGCGATGCGGGCTGGAAGTGAACGACCTCACGCCAGCCAAAGCAGAACCAAAGCGATGGCAGCGGGCGCCGCCTGGACGAACAGAATCCTGCGGCTGACAGTGGCCGCGCCATAGGCGCCGGCGACGATCACGCAAAGCAGAAAGAACACCTTGATCTGGAAGGCGAAACCGGGGATGGCCTGAACCAGTCCCCAGGCCAGCCCGGCGGCGAGAAAGCCGTTATAGAGCCCCTGGTTGGCGGCCAGGACAGCGGAATCGGCCGCCTTCTCGGGCGAATTGCGAAAGGTCTTCAGGCCCAGCGGCCTGGTCCAGAGGAACATTTCCAGGATCAGAAAATAAACATGCAGCACGGCGACCAGCGCCACCAGAATGTTGGCGATTGCGTTCATCTTGCTGCCCCCTGAGACGCCAGGCGAAAAATCGTCCGCAGCATGATAACACGCCGCACGGGGTAATGGTTGGCAGCGGGACAATAACGATGACAGGCCATATCGATCCGACCAGGGAAGTGTTCGCCCGGTTTCGCGACAACAATCGCCCGGGGCCGATCCACATGCTCAATCTGGTCAGGTTGCGCGATCGCGCCGCCTATCCCGACGGACGGATCGCCACCGGCGCGGAAGCCTATGCGGCCTACGGCCGCGACAGCGGGCCGGTGTTCACGCGGCTCGGCGGCAAGGTGGTCTGGCAAGGCCGCTTCGAGCTGATGCTGATCGGACCAACCGACGAACACTGGGATCATTGCTTCATCGCGGAATATCCCAGCGTCGCCGCGTTTGTCGAAATGATCCGTGATCCGGTCTATCGGGAAGCCGTGAAACACCGGCAGGCCGCGGTGGAAAACTCGCGGCTCATTCGCCTGAAGCCGCTCGCGCCCGGCAAGACGTTCGGCGAGATTCCTGAAACACCGTGAGGATCACGAAACGATCTACGCCGCGGCCTGCTCGTTGGCCAAAAGGTGGGTCAGCGCGCTCTTGATCGCGGCCTGACGCGTCGGCGCCGTGATCTGCGCGCCGAGCAGGTCGGTGACGTAGAACACGTCGCGGGCGCGCTCGCCGAAGGTCGCGACATGGGCCGAGGCGATGTTGAGGTTGAGCTTCGAGATCGCCGTCGTCAGCTCATAAAGCAGGCCTGGCCGGTCGAGGCCGGAGACCTCGATCACCGTGTAGCGGTCCGACCATTGATTGTTGACGGTCACTTCCGGCTCGACCACGAACGGGCGCGCCTTGCCGCGTCCGGCGGCCCGGCGCGCCACCACTTCGGGCAGGCGCAGCTTGCCCTCCAGCACATCCTCGATCATCTCGCCGATCCGGGTCGCGCGCCGCCCCTCGTCCTCGTCGCGATCGTATTCCCGTGTGATCGCGATGGTGTCGAGCGCGCGGCCATCGGTGGTGGTGTAGATCTGCGCGTCGACGATATTGGCACCCGCCGAAGCGCAGGCGCCGGCGATGATCGACAGCAGCCATGGATGGTCGATCGCGAGAATGGTGAGTTCGGTGACGCCGCGCGCCTCATCGAAGCCGACATTGATCGCCAGCTTGTGCCCGGCCTGCTCGCTGGCGCGCAGGAAGCGGGCATGGCGGATCTTGCGGGACAGATCGACCTTGAGCCAGTACGCCGGATAATGCCGCGCGACGTAGGCATTGAGTTCCTGCTCCGGCCATTCCCTGAAAGCCGCCCGAAACTCCGACTGCGCCACGGCGATGCGCTGCGCGCGGTTGACCTCCGAGAAGCCCCCGGTCAGCACCGGCTCGGTTTCGTAGTACAGCGTGCGCAAGAGTTGCGCTTTCCAGCCGTTCCAGACGCCGGGACCGACGCCCCTTATATCGGCGGTGGTCAGGATCGTCAGCAGCTTCATCTGCTCGACCGACTGCACGACGGCGGCGAAATTCTCGATGGTCTTGCGGTCCGACAGGTCGCGCGATTGCGCCACCGTGGACATCGTCAAATGCTCTTCGATCAGCCACGCGACCAGTTCGGTGTCGGCCGTGTTGAAACCGAGCCGCGGGCACAGCCGTCGCGCCACTTTCGCGCCGGCAATCGAGTGATCCTCGGGGCGCCCCTTGGCGATGTCGTGCAGGAGCGTCGTGATATAGATCACCGCGCGGTGCTCGGGACGAATTTTGCGCATCAGATCGCTGGCGACGACGAATTCGTCGTTGCCGCCACGTTCGATCTCCTGCAGATAGCCGACGCAACGCAAGAGATGCTCGTCCACCGTATAGTGGTGGTACATGTTGAACTGCATCATCGACACGATCTTGCCGAAGGCGCGGATGAAATGGCCGAGTACGCCGGTTTCGTTCATGCGCCGCAGCACGATTTCCGCATCGTTCGATGTCAGGATTTCCATGAACAGCCGGTTGGCCTCGGGATCGTCGCGCAGCTGGGTGTTGATCAGCCTGAGCGAACGCGTCACCGTGCGCATGGCATCGGGATGAAAGGCCAGATTGTTCTTCTGCGCGAGGCGGAAGATCCGGATCAGGTTGACCGGATCGTGCTTGAAGACGTCAGGCGCGGCCAGATTGATGCGGTTGTTGTCGACGACGAAGTCGTCGCTCTCGGGCACCCGCCGCCGGCTGGCGCTCGGCCGGAACCGCGCCATCACGCGGCTCAGCACCGGCACCGGCTTCGCCTGCTGGTCTTCCAGCTTGGCGCACAGAATCGCGGTGAGATCGCCGACCTCCTTGGCGACCAGGAAATAGTGTTTCATGAAGCGTTCGACATCCTGCATGCCGGGGTGCGAGGTATATCCCAGCCGGACGGCGATCTCGCGCTGCATGTCGAACGACAGCCGCTCTTCGGCGCGGCCCGAGAAAAAGTGGATGTTGCAGCGGACCGACCACAGGAAATCGGCGCAGCGGCGGAAGGTGCGGTATTCCTGCGCGTCGAACACGCCGCGCTCGAGCAATTCATCGGTCTCGCGCACGCGGTAGACGTATTTCGCGATCCAGAACAGCGTATGCAGGTCGCGCAGGCCGCCCTTGCCGTCCTTGACGTTGGGTTCGACCAGATAGCGCGATTGCCCGGCGCGGCGGTGCCGCTCTTCGCGCTCGGCCAGCTTGGCGGTGACGAATTCGGCGGCGGTGCCCTGCACCACTTCCCTGTCGAACCGCGCCACCAGTTCGTTGTAGAGCGGCTGATCCCCGGTCAGGAACCGGGTCTCGAGGATGGCGGTGCGGATGGTCATGTCGCCGCGCGCCTGCCGGATCGATTCGTCGACCGAACGCGTGGCGTGGCCGACCTTCAATCCCATGTCCCAGAGACAGTAGAGTATGGCCTCGGCGACCTGCTCGCCCCAGGCGGTCTGCTTGTAGGGCAGGATGAACAAAAGATCGATATCGGATTCCGGCGCCATCAAGCCGCGGCCATAACCGCCGGTGGCGACGACCGCCATGCGCTCGGCGCCGGAGGGTATGGGCGAGCGATAGAGATGACGCGTGGCAGCGTCGAACAGAATGCGGATGATTTCGTCCTGGACGAAACACAGCCGCTCGGCGCAGCGCCGCCCGTGCCGGTCCTTCAGCAGCACGGCCTGCGCCGTGGCGCGCGCGGCGACCAGCTCGGCCTTCAGCAGTTTCGCCACGGCGGCGCGAAAGACATCTTCGCGTCCGGCGTGCTCCGCGGCGAGCGCGTCGACCGCGGCGGTGATCCTTGCGGTATCGAAACGCTCGTCGGCCTCGGATCGTGCCTGTGTCACAACGCTATCCATCGCCTATCCCGATATCGGACCGCGCCAACCCTGTCACGGACATTCAAAAAATGGCGGCAGATCCATCCTGGCCTCCCCCGGCCCGACACGCCGCAACTCCGGTTGCCCGGCATCAGGGACGCGCTTTTTCCGACTGGAACGCACAACCAACCAATTGAAACAGCAGGATATTTTCAAGACCGCCCGGGCCGCGCTGCCCGACCAGATGGTGACACCGGAGCAATCTTTCATTACACCCGATGCACAATTTATTCTGGAGCACGAAATGGACGCCGCCGAACTCCGCGCCACGCAAGCCCCGTTCAAGGAAAAATACAAAAACGATCCAAAGGCCGCGCTCATCACATTGAAGGCCAGGGGCTCGATCGACAACGAAGGCATCGCCTGCAAGGTCGAGACCGGCCGCGCCTTGGCGGTGGCCGGGCTGCATCCGGGGTCCGGCGGCTCCGGGCTTGAATTGTGTTCCGGCGACATGCTGCTGGAAGCGCTGGTCGCCTGCGCCGGCGTCACCCTGAAATCGGTGGCGACCGCCATCGAGGTACCGCTGAAAACAGGCATCGTGACCGCCGAAGGCGATCTCGATTTTCGCGGCACGCTCGGCATCGACAAGGAAACGCCGGTCGGCTTCGCTGAAATCCGTCTGCGCTTCGACGTCGATACATCGGCGCCGCAGGACAAACTCGATCTGCTTCTGAAACTCACCGAGCGCTATTGCGTGGTCTACCAGACCATCAGGAACGGGCCGAAGGTTTCGGTGACGATGCAGCGGGTGTGATTTCGCGTCGTCCCGGCGAACGCCGGGACCTATACGCCGTGTCCTCTCGTCTCTACAAATGCTGTTCGACGGCTTTCGTGCAACACGAACGGCTGTGGTGATGGATCCCGGCTCGCGCTTCGCTTGGCCGGGACGACGGTTAGGCCCATGTCCCCCGACCTTGCTTTTATTCTGACCCTCGCGCTGCGGATGGCGGTGGCGGCCGCGTTCGTGGTGACGGCATCCTTCATCACCGAGCGATCGGGCCCGGTGATCGGCGCATTGGTGGCGACGCTGCCGATTTCGGCCGGCCCGTCCTACGTTTTTCTGGCGCTCGATCACGATGCCGCGTTCATCGCCGAAGGCGCGCTGGCGAGCCTGCCGGTCAATGCCGCGACCATGTTCCTCGGGCTGACTTATGTGGTGTTGGCGCAGCGCCGGAACGTCGCGGTCAGCGCCGGCGGCGCGGTTGCGGTGTGGATCACGCTGGCCGCGCTGGAGCGAATGGTTGCGTGGTCGCTGACCGGCGGCCTCGTCGCGAATGCCGTCGCGTTTGCGATTTGCCTGCCGTTGCTACGGCGTTTTCGCCACGTCCGGATGCCGCTGATCACGCGCCGCTGGTACGACATCCCGCTGCGCGCGGGACTGGTCGCGACGGTGGTGGCAACCGTCACGGCCCTGTCGGGCTGGGTCGGCCCCGGCGTGAGCGGCGTGATCGCGCTGTTTCCGGTCGTGTTGACCAGCATGATGCTGGTTCTGCACCCGCGCATCGGCGGACGCCCGACCGCCGCCGTGATCGCCAATTGCGGCTGGGGCTTGATGGGATTTGGCATCGCGATCGCGGTACTGCATCTCACCGCCTTGCAATTCGGCTCCGTGATCGGCCTCAGCCTCGCGCTTGCGACCTGTATCGGCTGGAACCTCGGACTGTGGTGGATGGGACGGAGGAATCGCTAAGGACGTGATCCTCATGGTGAGGAGCGCGTCTTCGCGCGTCTCGAACCATGAGAGCCACGCTGCGGCCCATCCTTCGAGACGCCGCTTCGCGGCTCCTCAGGATGAAGACCATCTACTGCTTTGGCAGCTTCGCCTTCAGCGCATAAAGCGCTTCCAGCGCCTCGCGCGGCGACATTTCATCCGGGTGCAGCGACTTCACCGCTTCGATCAGTTTTTCCGCCTCGCTCGGCGGCGCCGGCTCGGCGCTGGCGCGCGAGGGCACCGCAAACAGCGGCAGATCGTCGGCCAGCGCGCGCGCGGTCTGACCGCGGTCCTGCGCCTCCAGTTTTGCCAGCACCGATTTGGCCCGCGCGATCACCGGCGCCGGTAGCCCCGCCAGCTTGGCGACCTGAATGCCGTAGGAGCGATCGGCCGAACCCGGCAACACTTCGTGCAGGAACACGACATCGCCCTGCCATTCCTTGACCCGAACGGTCGCATTGAACATCCGCGGCAGCCTGGCCGATAGCGCGGTCAGTTCATGGTAGTGGGTGGCGAACAGCGCGCGGCAACGATTGGCCTCATGCAGATGCTCGATCGCGGCCCAGGCGATCGACAACCCGTCGAAAGTCGCGGTTCCCCTGCCGATCTCGTCGAGGATCACCAGCGAACGTTCGCCGGCCTGATTGAGGATGACCGCGGTCTCCACCATCTCCACCATGAATGTGGAGCGGCCGCGCGCCAGATCATCGGCCGCGCCGACGCGCGAGAACAGCCGGTCGACGATGCCGATCCGCGCCCGCGACGCCGGCACGAAGCAGCCAGATCTGCGCCATCAGCGCAATCAACGCGTTCTGGCGCAGGAAGGTCGATTTGCCCGCCATGTTCGGGCCCGTAATCAGCCAGATCTGGCCCGACTTCTGTCCCGGCCCGGGCGAAAGATCGCAGGCATTGGCGATGAACGGCTGGCCGTCGCGCTTCAGCGCCTGTTCGACCACCGGATGCCGCCCGCCCTCGATCGCGAAGCCGAGCGAGGTATCGACCTCGGGCCTGACATAATTGTCGTCGACCGCGAGTTTTGCGAGCGCGGTCGCGACGTCGAGAATGGCAAAGGCGTGCGCGGCGGCGCGCAGGTCGTCGCTGGCCGCAACGGCAAGCGCGCAGAGCCGTTCGAAGATTTCCAGCTCCAGGGCGAGCGCACGGTCGCCCGCATTGGCGATCTTGGCTTCGATTTCGCCGAGCTCCGATGTCGTGAAGCGGATCTGGCCGGCCAGCGTCTGCCGATGGATGAAGGTCGCATTCAGCGGCGGCGCCATCAGCTTCTCGCCATGCTGGGCCGTGACCTCGACGAAATAGCCGAGCACGTTGTTGTGGCGGATCTTCAGGCCCTTGACGGAGGTCACGTCGGCGTAGCGCGCCTGCATCGAGGCAACGACGAGGCGCGAGGCGTCGCGCAGGTTGCGGGCCTCGTCGAGCGGAGCCTCGTAGCCTTCGCGAACAAAGCCGCCGTCACGCTTGATCAGAGGCAATTGCTCCGAAAGCGCGCGCTCGAATTCACGCGCCAGTTCCCGCGAGGGGCGGCGCAACGCCTCCATGACCGCGGCGATCTCCCGCGGCGGCGGCTCCATCGCGGCAAGCCGGACCAGCGCCTGATCCGCGGCGAGAATGCCGTCGCGCAATCCGGCAAGATCGCGCGGTCCGCCGCGCCCCACCGACAATCGCGCCAGCGCGCGCGACATGTCCGGCGCCGCGCGCAATGTCGAGCGGAGGTCGTCGCGGACCGCGGCGTCCGCGACGAACGCCGCAATCGCGTCCAGCCGCCGCGCGATTCCATCGCTGTCGGTAAGGGGCGCCGCCAGTCTTTGCGCCAGCAGCCGCGATCCCGCTGACGTCACGGTGCAGTCGATGGCATCGAGCAGCGATCCACGCCGCTCGCCCGCGAGTGTCCGGGTCAGTTCAAGATTGGCGCGGGTCGCCGGATCGATCGCCATGGTGGTGCCGGCGGCTTCGCGCGAAGGGGGCGACAGCGGCGGACGCTTTCCGACCTGCGTGCGGTCGATATAGGTGACGGCGGCGGCCGCGGCGGTCGCCTCGAGCCGCGACATCGTGCTCAAGCCGTCCATGGTGGCGACCGCGAAATAATCGCATAGCCGCCGCTCGGCGGTCGAACTGTCGAAGACGTCGCGGGTCAGCGGCGTCACCGCCGGCAGCTCGCGCAGCACGGGTCCGAGATCCGGATCGCCATACAGCGCATCGGTAACGATCACCTCGTTGGGATTGATGCGCGCAAGCGTCGCGGCTAGTTCGCCGGTCGCGCACTCCGTGACGATGAATTCGGACGTGGAAATATCGATCCAGGCAAGCCCGATGCGGTCGGCCCCCGCCGATCCCCGCGCCCGCGCGATCGCCAGCAGATAATTGTTGGCTCTCGCGTCCAGCAAGGTGTCTTCGGTCAGCGTGCCCGGCGTCACCAGCCGCACCACGTCGCGGCGCACCACGCTCTTGTTGCCGCGGGCGCGCGCAGCGGCAGGATCCTCCATCTGCTCGCAGACCGCGACGCGGTGACCCTGCGCGATCAGGCGGTGCAGATAGTCGTCCGAGCGTTCCACCGGCACGCCGCACATCGGGATATCCATGCCCTGATGCTTGCCGCGTTTGGTCAGCATGATGCCGAGCGCGCGCGAGGCAATTTCGGCATCCTCGAAGAACAGCTCGTAGAAATCGCCCATCCGGTAGAACAGCAGCAGTCCGGGATTGGCCGCCTTGATCTCGAGGTATTGTTCCATCATCGGCGTGACGCGCGCCGCCGCCTCGGCGGCAGGCGCGGCATCGGGGGCAGCGGGAAAGGATGGCTGGATCGTCATTAAAGCGTTTTCAAGTGCAGTGGGTACCGTTTCGCGTCGCAATCAAGTTTACGCAGATGGCGTAGACTTATCTGCGTTGGAAAACGCATCAAAATGAGAAACCCGAAGCTCGGTTCTGATCCAATCAGAACCGGGCTCCAGGCGCGCAAACTACAAAATTTCAATCGCCGATCCTATGGCTTTGCCGCGGCATTACCCGTTTTCCACCCCCTTGGCGGCCTCTTTGCGCGCGACCCCGTCCCTGCGGACATAACCGGCCTCACGCGAAAGCGCCGCTGACGCCAACGCGGTCAATTGACCTCAGGAACACCCGCTCCTAAAACTCGGTCTCAATTCGAGCCGATCGGCGCGGAACCTCAACATTTCAGGGAGAGATCGATGGGTGACGTATTTGTGTGCGATGCCGTGCGGACCCCGATCGGCCGCTTCGGCGGCTCGCTGGCCAAAGTCCGTGCCGACGATCTGGCGGCCGCCCCGATCAAGGCCTTGATGGCGAGGAATCCCGAAGTCGACTGGTCGCAGGTCGATGAGGTCTATTTCGGCTGCGCCAATCAGGCCGGCGAGGACAACCGCAACGTGGCGCGGATGGCGCTGTTGCTGGCGGGCCTGTCGGATTCGATTCCCGGACTCACGCTGAATCGGCTCTGCGCTTCAGGGCTTGATGCGGTCGGCGCGGCGGGGCGCGCGATCCGCGCCGGCGAGATCGATTTCGCCATCGCCGGCGGCGTCGAATTGATGACGCGGGCGCCGTTCGTGATGGGCAAGGCGCCGGAAGCGTTTTCGCGCTCCGCCGAGATCTTCGACACCACCATCGGCTGGCGTTTCATCAATCCGCTGATGAAGGCGCAATATGGCGTCGACGCGATGCCGGAAACCGGCGAGAACGTCGCCGAGGAATTTCAGGTGTCGCGCGCCGATCAGGACGCATTCGCGATCCGCTCGCAGCAGCGTGCGGGAAAGGCAATCGCGTCGGGCTATTTCGCCGAGGAAATCACCCCGATCTCGGTGCCCGGCGGCAAGGCCGGACCGGCCACCGTGGACAGGGACGAGCACCCGCGCCCGGAGACGACGCTGGAAGGGCTGTCAAAACTGAAGCCGATCGTGCGCAATCCCGGCACGGTGACGGCCGGCAATGCGTCGGGCGTCAATGACGGCGCGGCCGCGATGATTCTGGCCTCGGAAACCGCGGTCAAGAAACACGGCCTCACCCCACGGGCGCGGATTTTGGGCCTGGCCTCGGCCGGGGTGCCTCCCCGCATCATGGGCATCGGCCCGGTGCCCGCGACGCGCAAGCTGATGGAGCGGCTGGGACTGAAAATCAGCGATTTCGACTTGATCGAGCTCAATGAAGCCTTCGCCAGCCAGGGGATAGCCTGTCTGCGTCAACTCGGCGTCAAGGAGGATGCCGACTTCGTCAACCCGCATGGCGGCGCCATTGCGCTGGGTCATCCGCTTGGCATGAGCGGTGCCCGGCTGGCGCTGACGGCGGTGCACGGAATGGAGAAACGCGGCGGAAAGCGCGCGCTCGCGACCATGTGCGTCGGCGTCGGACAGGGCGTCGCGATGGCGATCGAGAAGCTGAACTGAGGTTTTGACTGGAATCGTCATTGCGAGCGCAGCGAAGCAATCCATCGCTATACGGAAAGATAGATTGCTTCGTCGCTGCGCTCCTCGCCATGACGCGGAGGATAACAACATGACCCTTGCCTACCCCATCGCGAGCAACGCGGCGCATCCGCCGCGATTGTCGCCGGCCTACAAGAGCACGGTGAAGCGCTCGCCCTCGAAACCGCTGATCATCATGCGCCACACGTTGTCGGAATTGACCGGGCCGGTCTACGGCCACGAGACGGTGCGCGAGAACGATCACGATCTCACCACCCAGCACAAGGGAGAGCCGCTCGGCGAGCGCATCATCGTGCACGGACACGTGCTCGACGAGGAGGGACGCGGCGTCCCGAACACCCTGGTCGAGATCTGGCAGGCCAATGCCTGCGGCCGCTATATCCACGTCCGCGACCAGCATCCCGCGCCCCTCGATCCGAATTTTACCGGTGCCGGACGGGCGCAGACCGACGGCACCGGCTATTACAGGTTCGTCACCGTCAAGCCCGGCGCCTATCCGTGGGGCAACCATCACAATGCCTGGCGGCCGGCCCACATTCATTTCTCGGTGTTCGGCTATTCGTTCGTGTCACGGCTGGTGACCCAGATGTATTTTCCCGGCGACCCGCTGTTCCCGTTCGACCCCATCTTCAATTCGGTCACCGATGAGCGGGCGCGGGCGCGGATGATTTCCTCATTCGACCTGGAGAACACCCAGCCGGAATGGGCGCTCTGCTACCGCTTCAACATCGTGCTGCGCGGCCGCAACGCCACCCCGACGGAGAATAAATAGTGTCAGAGACAAGAGCACAGGGCATTACGCCGTCGCAGACCGTCGGCCCGTTTTTCGCCTACGGGCTGACGCCGGCCGGCAAGTACGACTGGGACGACGCCTTCACCAACAACCTCGTGACCCCGGATGTGACGGGCGAGCGGATCAGGATCGAAGGGCGGGTATTCGACGGCGACGGACAGCCGGTTCCCGATTGCATGCTGGAAATCTGGCAGGCCGACGCGTCGGGCAATTTCGCCGATCCCAAGGACAAGCGCGCGCTGCCGAATTCGAAATTCAGGGGGTTCGGCCGCTGCGGCACCGGCCCGAACGGCGAATACGCGTTCGACACCATCAAGCCGGGCCAGGTACCCGATCCCGACGGCAAGCCGCAGGCGCCGCATATCCTGCTCGCGATTTTCGCGCGCGGCATGCTGCTGCATAACTACACGCGGATTTACCTCGACGGCGAGGCGGCCAACGCCACCGACCCCGTGATGGCCCTGGTCCCGGCCGACCGCCGCGCGACGCTGATCGCCACGCGCGCGCCGGGCAGCGGCAACCCGGTCTATCGTCTCGATATCCACCTGCAGGGCGACAACGAGACGGTGTTTTTCGACGTGTGACGGTGCCTTGCGCGGCAGTCGCGAGCCGTGGCCGTCACGAAAATCCCTCGCAGTCCCCGTGTGTTCCCGGGGACACACCTCCCATCTTTCGCGGCAAAAAGGCGCGCCGAAGGGTTGTGTCGATCGAACCATTCAATTAATGCGAACGCCGGCTTATTTTACCGCTGGGGATAAAAATGAAACGACTTGCACTGGGACTTCTGCTCGCTTCGATCGCCGGAGCGGCTTGCGCGGCCGATTTGCCAAGCGCGACCTATACAAAGGCGCCGTCGATGGGTGGTCCCGCGACCAACTGGAGCGGATTCTATATCGGCGCCATGGGCGGCTATGGCTCCGAAGCCACCAGCGATCCGCTCGGGATCAAGGGCGGCTTTGCCGGCGCCACCGTCGGCTACAACTGGCAATTTGGCGCGATCGTCGCCGGCATCGAAGCTGACGGCGCGTGGGCCGACATCAGCAATACCGCAAGCGTTGGCGGTGTCTCCGCGACGGCAAAGGTCGACGCCTTGGCCACCGTGCGCGGCCGCATCGGCGTGGCGTTCGATCAGGTCTTGCTGTACGGCACCGGCGGCCTTGCCTTGGCGGACACCAAAGTCAGCGCCACCGCGCTCGGCGTGACCCTGAGCGATAGCCAAACTCAAACCGGCTGGACTGTGGGCGCGGGCCTGGAGTGGATGTTCATGCCGCACTGGTCGCTCAAGGCGGAGTACCTCTATCGCCGCTTGGATAGCGTAACCTTGTTGGGCATCTCGACTGGCACGCTGGCAGTGAACAGCGGACAGTTCGGCGTCAACTATCATTTCTGATCGCGTTAACCCGCATTCAGCGGGAGTCTAAAATTAAAGCGCTGCGTCGGATGACGCAGCGCTTTGTTATTTTGGACGCCGCAGCGTCCACCCGCATGGCTCAGCGGCCTATTCCATCACCGCATGTTCCGGCGCCGCCGACTGCTTGCGCAATGCAGCCTTGGTGGAGCCGATGATGATCGCGAGCGGGATGGTGCAGAGCGTGAAGACCATCACCATCTGGTAATCCAGCGAAAACGCGATGATCTGCGCCTGCAGGCTTATCATCACGTCCGCCAGGGCGCGCCCCGCGTCGGTGGTCATGTCGATCATGCCCCGCACGCCGGGCATCTGCATCGGCTGGTTGAATGGGGTGACGTGCTCGTTCAAGACAGCGTAAGCGCGACGCCCGCCCTCGGTCAGTTGCGCGATGACAATGGAAATCCCGATCGAACTCGCGACATTGCGCAGCAAGGTGAGCATCGAGGTGCCATCGGTGCGCAGATGGTTGGGCAGCGTCAGGAACGCCACCGTGGAGAGCGGCACGAAGACGAGGCCAAAGCCAAATCCCTGCAGGATGCTTAAAGTGACGATCTCGGGAACACCGGTCTGATCGGTCCAGCCGGTCATATAGAACAGCGAGAGGCAGGTCAGGCCGAGGCCCGAGATGATCAGCGTGCGCGCCTCGATATATCGCATCATCCGGCCGACCAGCATCATGGCGACGAAGGTGCCGCAACCGCGGCTCGCCAGCAGCAGGCCGGCGGTGATGATGGGATAGCCGATCACGTTCTGCAAATAGGGCGAGGACAGCGCCATGGTCGAGAACAGCACCAGGCCCATCACGGTCATGAACACGCAGCCGCCGATGAAATTCCTGTCCTTGAAGATCGCAAACTGGATAAACGGCTTCGCGGTCGTCAGCGAATGGGCGAAGAAGTAATAGAAGCCGACGATCGAGACGACGATCTCGGCTATGATTTCATTGGATTCCAGCCAGCCGAGCTGCTCGCCGCGATCGAGCGCCACCTGCATCGAGCCGATGCCGACCGCGAGCGCCGCGAATCCGAACCAGTCGAACCTCAATTCACGATCCGCCCTGGTCTCGTCCATGAAGACCAGCAACCCGGCCACCGTGACGATGCCGAAGGGGATATTGACGAAGAATACCCAGTGCCAGGAATAGGTTTCGGTCAGCCAGGCGCCGAGCGAGGGGCCCATGATCGGCCCCATCATCACGCCCATGCCCCAGATCGACATCGCCTTGGCGCGCTCGTGCAACGCATAGGAATCCAGCATGACCGCCTGCGACAGCGGCACCAGCGCCGCGCCGAACACGCCCTGCAGCAGGCGGAACAGCACCATCTGGTCGATGTCCTGCGCCAGGCCGCAGAGTACCGAGGCAATGGTGAACCCGCCGGAGCAAATGATAAAAATGCGCTTGCGGCCGAAGCGGTTGGCGATCCAGCCGACCGGCGCGGTCATGATCGCCGCCGCCACGATGTAGGAAGTCAGCACCCAGTTGATCTGGTCCTGCGATGCGGAGAGGCTGCCCTGCATATAAGGCAGCGCGACGTTGGCGATGGTGGTGTCCAGCGCCTGCATGATGGTGGCGGTCATGGCGCAGATCGTCACCATGTTGCGCCGCAGGCCGGGAACCGCGACGGGAGCGGCGGCGGATGTCGCCATGGTCGACTAGTCCTGCTTCATGGCCGCCGCCGGCGAAAGGCCGAGCAGCGCGGCCAGCGAGCGGCGATGGCCGGTATCGATGGTGGTATAGGCGCTCATGCCGGCCTTCAGCCTCTCGACGTCCTTGTCATGGCGGTCGAAGTAGATTCGCACCGGCACCCGCTGCACCACCTTGACGAAATTGCCGGTGGCGTTCTGCGGCGGCAGGATCGCGAATTGCGCGCCCGTGCCGGGGCTGAGCGAACCGATCGTGCCCTTGAAAAGATGGCCGGGAAACGCATCGACCTCGATCGAGACCGGCTGCCCCACAGCGACATGGGTGAAATCCGATTCCTTCAGGTTGGCGTCGACCCAGGGTTTCGAGATGTCGATGACCGAGAACACCGGCGTGCCCGCCGCGACGAAGCGGCCGAGTTGAATCTGTTCGACCTGCGTTGCAATGCCTCCCATCGGCGCGCGCATCACGGTGTGATCGAGATTGCGCTCGGCCTGGTCAAGCGCAGCCTTGGCCTGTGCATAGGACGGGAACTGATCGATCGGCAAATCGGGATTGCCGAGCAGCTGGGTTTTTGCGTTCGAGATCTGCTGCTTGAGATATTCGAGTTGCGCTTTCGCCGTGACAAAGGCGTTCGATGCATTGTCGAGGTCGAGCTGCGAGCCGAAACTGCTCTTGACGAGCGTGCTCTTGCGCTCGACGTCGCGCTGTTTCAGATCGACAGCCTGCTGTGCGAGATCTTCCATCTGCTGGTAGATCCTGACGTTGGCCACCAGATTGTCATAGGTGGTGCGGGACTGGTCGAGGGTCGCCTTGGCCTGCTGTACGGCGAAGCGGAACGGCACCGGATCGATTTCGAACAGCACGTCGCCTTCGCTGACCCGCTGGCCTTCGCGCACCACGACCTTTTCGATCTTGCCGGAAATGTCGGGCGTGATCAGAACCTTTTGCGCCCCGACATAGGCATCGTCGGTGGACACGTAGCGGCCGCCATTGAGATACAAGATCATTCCGGCGAGCAGCGCGACCAGCGGCAACACCACGAGCAGGAGCGTGCGACGGTAGCGCCGCAACGCCGCCATCAGCCGGCGGCGCGGCTCCGCGGAAATCTTCTTCCGGGGAGCTTGCTGTGGATTGCCCTTCTGGTCGGGCGGAAATTTGAGTACGGGATCAGCCATAGCGCTGTTCTTTCCTTGCAGCTTCGCCCGCCGGACCCTGGATCGCGTTGCGGACGTTTTCCTTGATCGTTTCCAGCTGGGCGAGAAGGCGATGGGCGTCGGACGGATTGATGCCTTCGAGCGCGGTCGCGGTGAGCTCCGACCGCAACTCGCTCAATTTGCCGAGCAGCGGCCGCGCCGCCTTGCGCAGATAAAGTCTGTTGACGCGACGGTCGGTATCGTCGCTGCGGCGCTCGATCCAGCCGTTGTCGCAGAGGCGGTCGATCAATCGCGTCAACGTGATCGGCTGCATTTCCATCTGCTCGGCGAGTTCCGACTGCTTGAGGCCCTCGAAGCGTTCCACCTTGGCCAGGACCGCCCATTGCGCACGCGTAATGCCGTAACGCGCCGCCTGCTTGTCGGCATAGGCGCGCACCAGCCGCTGCAACTCGGCAAGCGCGAACAGGAAGTTCATATCCACGGAACCGCGGGGCATGGGTTTGGTCTCCATAAGCTTTGAATATAATAAGCTAGCTTATGAATTTTTCATGGCAGCGCCTTGAGGGGCTGACCCGCTGAAATCACATGGCTGAGCCAGCGATCGGCTCCGGCAACCGCGCCCGGCGGCTAGGCCCACTCCACGCCGGATTCGGCGGCGAGATCGATGGTGCTTTGCCGGCCGATATCGTCGAAATGCCGATCCAGGAATTTCCGCGCCGCGCGCTGACCGGCGCGATGAAGCAGTTCGAGGAAGTCAAAACTGGTCCTCATTTTGCTCGATCCGGCGAGCCGGGTGGCGAGCGGGCCCAGATCGATGCGGTGGATGTTGAGGCGGCGATACTGGTCGCTGCCATAGCCGCGCGGCAGCCGGCCATCGTCGATCAGCTGATTGACGAAGTCCATGGTGCGCAATTCCGAGATCAACGCCGAATTGAAGGTGATCTCGTTCAACCGATTGATGATCTCCGACGAGGTCCGCGGTGTCGCGGTGCGCGTTACCGGATTGATCTGAACCACCAGCACGTCTTCGGCGTCGGTGGCGTGCAGGAACGGAAAGATCGCGGGATTGCCCATGTAGCCGCCATCCCAATAGGGAACCTGGTCGATTTCGACGGCACGAAACAGAAACGGCAGCGCCGCCGACGCCATCACCACATCGGCGGTGATCTTGTCGCCGGAAAAGATCCGCAGCCGGCCGGTGTGGACGTTGGTGGCGGAGATGAAAAGCGCCAGTTCGCTGTTGCGGACGGCTTCGAAATCGACAAAGCGTCCAATCAGGTCGTTCAGCGGATTGATGTTAAGCGGGTTCAAGTCGTAGGGCGAAAAATAATGCGACATCACCTCGAACCATGTCTGGATCGGCGTTGTCGCAAACGGCATCAGCGTGAACAGCCGGTCCGCGACGGCGCGCTGTACCGGCGGCAAATCGCCGCCCGCGCTCGCCGCCCGCCAGAATCCGGCAAGCCGCTTGCGCGCCTCCTCGCGCCCGCCGCGCGCAAGCCCGTCGATGACCATCACCGCGTTGATGGCGCCAGCCGATGCTCCGGAGATCCCGGTGATCTCCAGCCGAGCGTCGGCAAGCAGATGGTCAAGCACGCCCCAGGTGAAGGCGCCGTGCGCGCCGCCACCCTGCAAAGCGAGATTGATCTTTTTCGTCGTGCTGGGATGGGACTTCGTCGCGCCACCGGTATTCCAGATTGCAATACTGTCGAGATAGGACTTGAGGGGCAACGTGCGGCTCTCTCGTTCTGCCGAATGGCGATGTCTTGCGATGAAACGGGCGGGATGGGCATGGCCAGGAACCGGCCAGGCCAGGTGGGTCTGGGCCAAGGCCAATGAAACCCGGAATGTTGCGTTGCAGTATTTGGCGTTACGTCGCAAAATCAAGGGAGGGCGGTGCTCAAATGGTGGGCGAAACCTGATTATCGGATTACATGGTCGTCAAGATGACAGCCCCGAGACCGACATTTCCCGCGCCCGATCACGACCATGGCCGCTGCACCGCGGACGCGTTGCGACATGCCGAACGGGTCTGCGAGCAAAGGGCGCAAAAATTCACGCCGATCCGGCGTCAGGTGCTGGAGGCACTGTTGTCGAGCCACCGGCCGCTCGGCGCCTATGAGGTGATCGACGAACTCGCGAAATCGATGCCGCGGCCGGCGCCGATCACGGTGTACCGCGCGCTCGATTTCCTGATGGAGAACGGCCTCGTCCATCGCATCGAAAGCCGCAACGCGTTTCTGGCCTGCGCGCATGACCATGACGCGGCGGCGATGGTGGCATTTCTGATCTGCGAGCGCTGCGGCTCGGTCGGTGAAATTCCGGCAGCCCCTGTGGCGCAGAGCCTCAACGCCGCCGCGCGCGCCACGGGCTTTGCTCCCAAAATGTCGGTCGTCGAAATCACCGGCATTTGCGCGCATTGCCAGAATTGATTTCAACAACGACACGGCGACAAGCCGGCACGAGGGTTCATGTCTTCAGGAAAATTGGCGATTGCATCGGCCGGGCGTCCGCTCAGCCCGGGCGCGGTCGCGCTGATGCTCATGCTCTGCCTGAGCTGGGGTTTTAACCAGATCGCGGTGAAGCTGGCGCTGCCGGATATTCCGCCGATGCTGCAGGCCACGATCCGCTCAGTGGGCGCCCTTCCCGTGCTGTTGTTGATCGCCCGCCTGCGCGGCGTGAAGATTTTCGCATCCGACGGCACGCTGCGCGCCGGCCTGTTCGCGGGGCTGCTGTTCGGCTTCGAATTCGTGCTGGTCTATCAGGCGCTGCTGCTGACAACGGCAGCGCGCGCGGTGGTGTTCCTCTATACCGCGCCGTTTTTCGTCGCGATCGGTTCGTATCGGTTTCTCGGCGAGCGGCTGCGCGCGTCGCAATGGGCCGGGATGGGCTTGAGTTTTGCGGGCGTCGCACTGGCGATCGGCGTCCCGCAGGCCGATGTCGATGCGAAGGTGCTGCTCGGGGATCTTTTGAGTGTCGGTGGCGGCGCCATGTGGGCGGCCACGACGCTGCTGGTGAAGGCAACCCCGCTGCTTCGGGCCCCGCCCGAAAAATCGCTGGGATACCAGGTGGCGCTCTCGATCCCGATTCTGGCGCTGGCGGCCTGGATTTCCGGCGAATCGCTGACCCGGGTTCCCGGATCGCTGGCGCTGTCGCTCATGGCCTATCAGGCCATCTGGGTGGTTGGATTGACGTTTTTGCTCTGGTTTGCGCTGGTCAAAACCTACTCCGCCAGCAAATTGTCGGCATTTACCTTCATCACCCCTTTGTTTGGCGTCGTGGCTAGCTATGTCATCCTGCACGAGGCCCTGACCCCGGTATTCGGCGCCGCCGCGCTCCTGGTGATCGCCGGGCTTTATCTCGTTAACCGGCCCAATCCAGCGGTCCCGGTTCCCACTGATCCATTGCTGACCGTCACCAAAACCTGATATCTGAGGCGCCATGAACAAGCTCGAAAAGCCGCTCCAGAACGACGTCGCCGGCCCCAAGGCCCGGCATGAAACCACAGAGGTCATGGTCGGCAATGTCGCCGTCGGCGGCGGCGCGCCGATCGTCGTGCAGTCGATGACCAATACCGATACCGCCGACGTCGAAGGCACGATCGCCCAGGTCGCGGCCCTTTCTCGCGCCGGCTCGGAAATGGTGCGGATCACGGTGGACCGTGAGGAAGCCGCCGCCGCCGTCCCGCATATCCGCGACGGCCTGCGCAAGCGCGGCATCACCACGCCCCTGATCGGCGATTTCCATTACATCGGCCACAAGCTTTTGGCGGAATACCCGGCCTGCGCCGAGGCGCTGGACAAATACCGGATCAATCCCGGCAATGTCGGCTTCAAGAACAAGCGCGACACGCAATTCGCCGACATCATCGAGATCGCGAACAAGAACGACAAGCCGGTCCGCATCGGCGCCAATTGGGGTTCGCTCGATCAGGAACTGCTGACCAAGCTGATGGAAGAGAACGCGGCCTCGCCCGATCCGATCGATGCCCGCGCGGTCACACGAGAAGCCATGGTGCAGTCGGCGCTGCTGTCGGCCGCGCGCGCCCAGGAACTCGGGATGCCCAAGAACAGGATGATCCTGTCGGCGAAGGTCTCCGCGGTGCAGGACCTGATCGCGGTTTACCAGGAACTGGCGCGCCGCTCGGATTACGCGATCCATCTCGGCCTCACCGAAGCCGGCATGGGATCGAAGGGCATCGTCGCCTCGTCCGCAGCGCTCGGCATTCTCCTGCAGCAAGGCATCGGCGACACCATCCGCATTTCGCTGACGCCCGAGCCCGGCGGCGACCGCACGCTGGAGGTCCAGGTGGCGCAGGAACTGCTGCAGACCATGGGCTTCCGCACCTTCGTGCCGCTGGTGGCGGCATGCCCCGGCTGCGGCCGCACCACCTCGACCACGTTCCAGGAACTGGCGCGCTCGATCCAGGATTTCATCCGCGACGAAATGCCGGGCTGGAAAACGCGCTATCCCGGCGTCGAGGAACTTAACGTCGCTGTGATGGGCTGCATCGTCAACGGCCCCGGCGAATCCAAGCACGCCAATATCGGCATCTCGCTGCCCGGCACCGGCGAGGCGCCGGCCGCGCCGGTGTTCGTCGACGGCAAGAAATTCCGCACCCTGCGCGGACCCGGCATTGCCGCCGACTTCAAGGCGCTGGTGATCGACTACATCGACCAGCGCTACGGCGCGGGCGCAAAGCCGACCGCGGCGGCGGAGTAAAACTCCGCCCGGCAGGGGTTGTCGGAATGGTTTTTCGTTGGGCCGGCGGCGACCAACAGTGCTAGCGAGAGTGAAGCGGACATTCTTGTCATTTCGATTGTGATTACCGCTGCTGTAAAGGTTTGCGGACGCCGACCCCCAAATCCGTAGCCCCGTCGTCATTGGCCGGCATCCGAAATCCTTCACAAAGGTGGGCATGACGCCAGTTAATGGCGAGCGGCGGCGACCATCCGCTCCAAAATCTGCAAAGAATTGCAAAAATTGGTGCGATTGCCCGGGAATGTTTGTTCCGGCGCGGTGTACCATCAGTGGACCTCCGCGCAGGATTTGACGGGAGCGGCGCATGAGCAAATTTGCGACAAGTCTTTTGACACTGGCCATGTACACGACCGCACTGGTGGTGATTCCCTTGGCCACGCCGGCCGAGGCCGCGACGAGCAGCGGCACGCATGCGAAGCATAAAAAGAAGATCCGCTCCGGCAGCGGCTACTGGTCTGCCGGTCGGGCTCGGCCTGTGACCAGGCCTTACTATGGCACGGGCGAAGTCTGCCCGGGCATCGCCCGAAGCTTCGACTGCAGGACCTGGCCGCCTCCAATGTACGATGATCCCGATCGAAGAGTTCCAGGCAGGCTCTGATGGCGGCCAAGCGGGCCTGACCGGCCGCACCGCCGAAAATCCCCAACAAAGGCCGCCTCAATTGGCGGCCTCTTTCATTTTCAAGCCGGGCACCCGTTGTCACTGATGGGCATATCGCGCCAACGCGCGGCGCCTTTGCCCTCTGGACACGCGGCGGCTGGATTGTCCAAACTCGGCCAGTGTGGTGGTTTGGAAGTTCTCTTCATGGTCGCCGCGAGTTCGTGAAGAGACCTTCTGAACCAAAATCACACTAGAATCATAAATTTCCAGTGTCATTTCGAATCCGAAGTTCGCCAGGAGGTCGCCTCGAAATGCGAACTTCGGATTCGGGACACTGGCACAAAGGAGCTGCCCCCGATGACGGTTATCGATTCCCAGGTCCACGCCTATGAGGCCAACACCGCGAAGCGACCGTGGCACAGTGTGCCGAACTGGCCCGATCACGTCACGGGTGACGAGATGGTGGCGGCGATGGACAAGGTCGGCGTCGACGGCGCGATCTTCATCTCCGCCTTTTCCATGTACCGCTACGACGCCAGCTATGCCGTGGAAGTGCAACGCGCCCATCCCGGCCGGCTCGCCATCGTCAAACCGGTCGACCCGGACGATCCCGATGTGGCCGATGTCGTCGCCGACTGGAAGAAAACGCCGGGCGCGGTCGGGATCCGCATCATGCTGACGAAGGAGGCCAGGCGCGCGCCTGATGACCCCGGCCTCGACCGGATCGCGCGCGCGGCGGTCCGCTACGATTTTCCGGTCAACCTGCTGTGCTGGGACAATCTGGACGCGGGCACCGCGCTCATCGATCGCCATCCCGACACGCGATTCATCATCGACCATCTGGGCATCCTGCAGCCACGCGTGCCGCCCGCGCCGCCCGAGCCCTGGGCCGATCTCCCGAAGGTGCTGCAACTTGCCAGGCGCCCGAACGCGGTGATCAAGGTCAGCGGCGCCTGCACGCTGTCCCGGGAGCCGTATCCTTTCCCGGACATTTGGGATCCGCTGGCTCGCGTGTTTGATGCCTGGGGTTTCGATCGCTGCCTGTGGGGCACGGACTGGACGCGCGCGTTCGCCGTCGTCAACTACGAGCAGGCCGTCGAGCCCTTCCTGAGGACTGACCGCCTGAGCGACACCGAGCGGGCGATGCTGATGGGCGGTGCCTGCGCCAAGACTTATGGCTGGTCACCGAAGAAAGGCTAGCATCCGCGAATAGAGGCGGCCTTCGCCATGCTGACCCCAGGCACATGCGCGTTCGTGGCACGTTGAGATACCGACGGCAGACCTGCGCGGGGGCATCGTGTGCTGGTGGGTTGCGCCACCGCATCAATGCGTGACCACGATGAAATCCGTGTCTCTTCCCGTCTCACGGCTCAATTCGTTGTCGGAAATAATCAACGAAGAGGCCGGCGTCAGTAGTTCAGAGATCCTGTCGACCGCATCCTGGGGAATTTCGATGCGGTCGAGGGCGGCGTTGGCTTTATCGGGCAACGGTACCGAAAGGGCGGCTTGCTTCGCGGGCACGTCGCGCTCTTTCATGACCCCCTCGGACATGCGGGAAAATTCCTCCGGGAAGCGACACGACGGTCCAGCGAATGGCTGCTCCGTCGTTCTGGAATTCCATGGCGGTAAACACGTGCGTTCCCAGCGGCTCCTCCGGATGTTCGATCCTGACCGGTACATCAAACAGCGGCGAGAAGCCCTGACGAACGAAGAGCCTGCTCAACTTGCGACTCACGAAAACGGAGATCGGGACGATCCTTTTAGGCGCGACCGCGGCAGGAGGCGGGCCCGGAACCTGGAGACCGGCGGTTTCTGGAGCCTCGGCGTTGGACGCCACTGATCCCTGTGTTTCCGCGGCTGTACCAATGCTCTTGCCCGCCACCGCGGCCGCCTGAAATTCCGGCGAACCGGACACGGCTTTCGGCTGAAAAAGGTGCGGATTGGCGATCTCGACCGGCTGGACATCCTCTTGCGCAATGATCACGCGCGTGCCGCGCTTCGTGAGATTCCAGAGTCGAATGGCAAAGTCATTCTTCAAACGGATGCAGCCGTGTGACGCCGGATGCCCAGGTACGACACCGGCATGCAACGCTATCCCCGACCAGGTCAGGCGCTGCATGTAAGGCATGGGGGCCGCGCTATAAATATTTGAACGGTGCCATCGTTGTTTGCCGATCACGCTGAATACGCCAAGCGGCGTCGGATGCCCCGGAACTCCCGTGGACACCGAAGAGCGCGCGATCAGGGCCCCGTTGTCGAAAAGCGAGACCCGCTGGTCCGCGATCGAGATGATGATCTGGAGCGGGCCCTTCGGACGGTCCTCGGGCCGCGTGTTCTTCGCCGATTCGGAGTTTGTCTGCCGGTGGTGATGCCTGTGCCTGAACGGAGCGTAATGGTCTGACCAGAACGTGTGCTGCGGCCAAAACGGAAACTGGGCGTGCGCGCCCTCTGCGGAGAGCATGAAAATGGCGAATACCGCCATTGTCGTCGCGCGGATCGATCCGGTGTTGATGCGTCCGGAGAGAGGCGCAGACATGGTGCGCTCACGGCACTGTTCAGGCTTTTCCTCCGCGCGCCGCATCGCTGATAAATCCTGCCGGCGCATCCGGCGCCTAATACATCATTCGGATGGCACGCCACCGCGCTTCGAACGTATCCGGATCATCCGGTGCCCGCGCTTGTGAATCCAGTGGATTGTGGGGCCTCTCGGGCAGGACGCTTATAAGTTCCGCTTCGGCGTTCGGTAGTGCCAAACCCTGCGCGGGCCACTCCAACAATGATCTCGAAAGCATGGGCTTGCCTTCGTACCAGCATTTTCGTCCGTCAATCAGACGCCAGGACCAATGCCCGTGCGGATTTGACGGCATCGCGGCCGCGCATTCCTGCCTCGCCTGCGCCGTTGGTATCGCGATTGATGAGAGCGTAACAATCCATGCGGCGAAAGCGATTAATGGTGTCTGCTTTCTCATTGAGCACCTCATGCAGCAAAATTACATGCGAGGTCCAAGCAAAACGCAGCATTTCCGCTCCCAGCCTCTCCTCCAAATCTGGTCGCAGTGAGTCGAAAATTGGACGGTATTCACAATTGCGATGCCGATTTGCCGGAGAAAACAATCGGGCAATGGCCAGGGCGGGCTCGCCCCGAGCAGGCCGCATGCGGCGCATGATGCTGCCATCATCGACGCGCACGATTTTGGTGCCGATCGCAACTCGACGTCACCGTAGGTCCGAAACTTCCCCACGATATGTCGAGGGATGCATCATATTGCGTTACCGGCGGCGCGTTGTATTCGGGCAACACTTTTTGGAAAAATCGACGACCTGCAATTTGCGTCGTTGCGCATGCGTGTCGTGAGCCGAAAGATCACCTCGTCGCGTGCTTGGCTGTGCAACATGGCTCAGGCGGAGCCTTTGGAGGCGACGGGATGATGAACCCGCAGCGATTTGCGACAATGGCGCCGACCTTGTGCGGAACGGTCGCTCTCGCAGGTTGGGTCGTCCTTGCTGGCTTCGGTTCGACCGGGATCGAGAGCACCGGCGCGGTGTCGATCGAAAACCGCCGCGCATCATCTCTCGCCGCCAACGCCGAGTTCGCGGAGGCACCGAAGGCGACCACAATCGGCAACCTCGCTGTCGCCAACGCCGATGTGGCGACGGACCCCGAATCGCCGGCGGCGAATGCCACCGACACGAGCGTGACCCCGGATGCGCCGAAGTCGATCGAGGCTGCGATAGCCGATTCGTCGCAGATGCCGCCGCCCGAAACACCCGCCGTGCAGGTGGCGACAGCGAATACGCCTGATCCTGTGCCAAACGACGTCAAGGATACTGTGAGCCCCATCGGAAATTTCGACGAGTGCCTGGCGGCGGACCCGTGCATCAACCGATACCTCTGGGTGCTGTACCAGCGGACGCCCAAGGAGGACACCATCAAGGTGCTTGAGCGGAGGAAAGTGACAGTCCGGAAGAAGAGCAGGACGGTGACTGTCACCAAAAGCTTTACCAGGCTGGTCGACGAGGATTTTGGCTGGAAGGATCCGAAGGCGGCCGAAAAGGCCGGCTTGCCCATGATGGACTACGTGATCGGAGGCATGGATCGAAGCTTCAAATTGAAGCTCTTTCATTTGCTTCGGGCTGCGGAGGAGGCCGGGCTGTCACCCGGCATAACCAGTGCGTTCCGCGACGACTACCGTCAATCGATCGCGAGCGGCCTGAAGGCGGCGACTGACAGGTCGTACCATGGCGGGAGCTCCCGTGGCGGCTATGGCCATGGGCTCGCGGCCGACATTGTGAGCGTCAGTGGCGATACACGGGATCAGCGATGGAATTCCAGCGAAAGCCTCTGGAAATGGATCGATGCTCACGGCAAGGAGTTTGGAATCGGGCGACCTTATCTCGATAGAGATCCGCCGCATGTGGCACCGATCGACGGCAAGGAATATGCCGCTCACCACCGCGGGACGAAAGTCCAACACGCGAAATCGGAAATGAAGAAGCGCAACCGGCTAGCTGTGCGGGACGATCATGGTGCGGCGAAAACGCTCAGGAAACGCAAGGTGGCCGCACTCCAACGCAGCTAGATCGAGTCTGGATAAGCTGCAGGAGATCTGCTCCGGCGCAAAACGACACGGCGTGTTTTCCCGAGTGGAGTCCCCAGGCGCAGCCAGGCGGACATTGATAATCCGATCGTCGTCGAGCGCCGCGATGCCGCTCTTTCATCAAGACTGGCGGACGCGTCAAAAAGGGAAAATTGCAAAAGCGATTATTCCCGATCCCGGGAAGATCCTGGTTGCTCGCACAGCGTATTCAGACGTTGGCAATAAAACAGCCATGCCGTCTGAATTTATTCCGGCTGGCAGTTATATTCTTTCGCGCCCGATAATTGAATTTTGCACAAATAACCGGAATTACGCCCGAAAAACCGCCGTTCCCAGCTGCTTTGAAAGCCGGGCATTTAAATCGGGAGAGGCATATATTGGCGAGGATATAAATTCACTTGCGAGGCGCCCGAATGTGGCTTAACAAAAATCAGGCAGGTATCGACTGCTTTAATTTTATAAAGCGAGAGAGAAAGTTCCCGTGAAAGGCATTCTGGCGTCAGTCGTTATCACAATAGGTTTGTTGTCGCCGGCCTTCGCGCATCGCGACCACGACGACCGCGGAGGCGATGATAACCGTCAAGGCCGACACGACCCTCGTGGCGCTCCTGCCCCGCTCCTGGGCGCGGGACTTCCCGGTCTCGCAATAGGCTTGGGTTATGGCGCCTATTGGCTTGTGCGCCGTCGCCGCAACGCGGGCTGACTTTCCGTAAATGATTTGGGCTACGCGTGAGGCCGCCTCGGTTGGCGGCCTTTTTATTTTAATCTCATATTCGCCAGCCGATATGGCTTAAATCCGTCCACTTCGGGTTTTGGCAGACACGGTTGCAATAGTCCCAAATGACGGACGCGATGTCGGATCGCCCGTCCGGTGATTTGCCCGGCGGGCGCCGCGTCCATTTGGCTGTCCAGCCTGATTTGCAAAAATTTTTCGTTTTGCGCCTGACGCAAATCACTTCATGAGTCGGGCCATCCCGCCCCGAGAGAGGGGCGCTTCGCGATCGTCACGAACGTTGGTGCGGGATGCGGTGGACGTTTTGGTGCCTGAAGACGAACGGCACGAAAGCGGACGGCGAAGTCGTGTGGTCCTGACGCCCCGACGCTGGCGTCAAGTTGGCGGAAGCGATTCCGCTGGCGACAGTGGCAAGAAAGCCCGGTCACTGGGGAGAGCGCGAAGGAAACCGTTAAAACCATCCGCGTGCGGGAATGCCGGGTGATTCCCGGTGTACTCGTGGTGGCTAACGCGTGTGCGCTTTCTACACTGCGCACGCGGCTGCGGGCGCATCGGGCGCCCGGCATTCCCCACGCCCTCCGGGCGCGGAAGGATTTTACCCAACGACTCGGGCGCGTTTCGCGCCGCGAGAACGAGTTGCGTTGTCCATGCGCCGACGCTGGCGTGTCGACATTCCGCACTTGGACGACATGCGAGGATTTCTGCTATGATGACCGCCAGCAAATAATGGAAAAGCCATGAGCTGGGTTCCCGACAACGATCCCGTACTCGGCGATGTCAAATCCTGCGATGCGCTGGAGCTGGTCATCGTGCCGCGCACCCGCGACCTCGGCGACGGATTTGCGGTGCGCCGCGCGCTGCCGCACGGCAGGCGGCAGATGGTCGGCCCCTTCATCTTCTTCGACCATTTCGGGCCGGTGCAGTTCATGTCCGGCAAGGGCATGGATGTGCGCCCGCATCCGCATATCGGGCTCGCCACCGTCACCTACCTGTTCGACGGCAGCATCATGCACCGCGACAGCGAAGGCAATGTCAGGGAAATCCAGCCCGGCGCCATGAACCTGATGACCGCGGGCCGCGGCATCGCCCATTCCGAGCGCACGCCGGATCTGGAGCGCAAGAACGGCCAGAAGATGCTTGGCTTGCAGAGCTGGATTGCGCTTCCCGCGGGATCGGAGGAAATTGCGCCATCGTTCCAGCATTACGCGGCCGCCGACCTGCCGGTCGTCAGGGATCACGGCGTCACCGCGCGCATCATCGCCGGGAGTTCTTTCGGCGTGAAATCGCCGGTCACGATGGTGTCGCCGTGGTTCTATGCCGAGGTGACCACCGAGGAAGGCGTCAGCGTCCCGCTCGACGCCGACCATGAGGAGCGCGCCATCTATCTGGTTGACGGCGAGGTCGAGATCGCCAATGAACGTTATGAAGGTCCACGTCTGCTGATCTTTCGTCCCGGCGATCGCATCACCGTGAAAGCGGCAAGGCCGACGCGGATGATGTTCCTCGGCGGCGACGCGCTGGAAGGCCCGCGCCATATCTGGTGGAACTTCGTTTCCTCCAGCAGGGAGCGGATCGAACAGGCCAAGCAGGACTGGAAAACGGGCCGCTTCGCTGCCGTCCCCAACGAACATGAGTTCATTCCGCTTCCGGAGTGAGCTGTCCCCTCTCCGTCTTCCGCCGCGCGCATCCGCGCTGACGGCCATCTTCGAAAGTTCGACCCATGACCACCATGCTCGCCAGTGACCTGCCCCTTCCACGGATCGGGCGCGGCAAGGTTCGCGACATCTATGCCGTCGGCGATGACCGCGTGCTGCTGCTCGCCACCGACCGTATCAGCGCCTTCGATGTGGTCATGGCCGAAACGATTCCGATGAAGGGCGCGGTACTGACCCAGATCAGCGCCTGGTGGTTCAATGAGCTTGAAGGCGTGGTGCCGCATCACATGATCAGCGCCGACACCGACACCATCATCGGCGAAGTACCTGTTCTGAAGGACCATCGCGCCTCGCTTGAAGGACGCGCGATGTTATGCCGGCGCACCAAGGTATTTCCGATCGAATGCGTGATCCGCGGCTACCTCTCCGGCTCGGCCTGGAAGGAATATGCCGCGCACGGTACTCTGGCCGGCGAAAAGCTTCCGCCCGGCCTGATCGAGAGCGCCAGGCTCGAGCCCGCGATCTTCAGCCCGGCCACCAAGGCCGAGACCGGCCACGACGAAAACATCACGATCGCGCGGATGCGCGAGATCGTCGGTGACGAGGCCACCTACACGCTGGAGAGCATGACCCGCGCGGTCTATACGCTCGGCGAGAAAATCAGCCGCGACCAGGGCATCATCATCGCCGACACCAAATTCGAATTCGGCCGCGATGCCGACGGCCGCATCATCCTGATCGACGAGGTGATGACCCCCGACAGTTCGCGATTCTGGGCAGCCGACGTCTACAGACCGGGCCAGCCGCAGCCGAGTTTCGACAAACAGCCGCTGCGCGATTACCTCGACGCCGAACGCCGCGCCGGCCGCTGGAACGGCGAAGCTCCGCCGCCGCCGCTGCCGGCCAGCGTGGTGGACGCCACCAGCAAGCGTTATCTCGAAGCCTATCGCCGCATCACCGGCGCAGACCTCGATTTTTAGCGCGCGTGGTCAGCCAGTCCATCAGCCTCGGTCGGAAGCTGCCGCTGCGTGCGGCGCTCAAAGATGTTCTCGGCGGCAGCGCCGCCAGCATTTTGACCGTGACTTTCGGATTGTCCTACGCGCTATTGATCTTCTCCGGACCGCTCGCGCCCTATTTGTCCTATGGCGTCGCCGCGACCTTCATTTCATCGGCGGTTCTCGCCGCAGTCATCGCGGTGGGAAGCTCCTTGCCGTTCGCGGTCGCGGGGCCGGAGAGCTCCACCGCGGCGATGACGGGCATCCTGGCGTCATCGATGGTGGAGCGGGTCATTGCAGCCGACCCCTCCGCACCGTTGCTCGCGCCCGTAATGCTCACCCTCGCCCTTGCCTCCGTCGCGACCGGCCTCGTGCTCTGCTGCTTCGGCATGACGCGGATGGGCCGCGCGATCCGCTACGTGCCCTATCCGGTGGTCGGCGGATTTCTTGGCGCGACCGGCTGCCTGATCCTTCTCGGCGCCATCCGCGTCATCACCGGCCTGCGCCTTCAATTCGCAACGCTCGACCGGTTCGACAATATCCTGACGCTTTCCGAGCTGGCGGCCGCCTGCGCAATGGCGCTCGTCCTCTATCTGACCTGGCACCGCTCCCGCGCGTCGTTTGGACTGCCGGCCATTCTCGTCGGCGGCGTGATTGCCGCGCACATCGCGTTCTGGCTGGCCGGAATCTCGTTGGCGCAGGCGCAGGCCGCCGGCTGGACCTTTCAGCCGCCGCCCGCCGTGACCTTCATGTCGCCGTGGAGCGTGGACGCCATCCGCAACTATCCCTGGCACACATTGCCGGAGCTTTCGGGCAATGTGATCGCCGTGATTTTCGTCACGGCCTCGTGCACCTTGTTCAACACCACGGGCATTGAAGTCGCATCACAGCGCGAAGCCAATCTGGAACGGGAGCTGAACGTCACCGGCGGCGCCAATATGCTCTCCGGCGCATTGGGTGGCTATACCGGCTGCATTTCCATCAGCCGGTCCATGCTCAACTTCAATACCGGCGGGACCGGCCCGCTGTCCGGGCTCACCGTCGCCGCGATCTCCCTGCTGATGCTGGCTTTTGCTCCCCTGCTTCTCGGCTATATGCCGAAGTTCGTGCTCGGCGGCCTCTTGATCTATCTGGGAGCGGACCAGCTTCACAAATGGATCGTTCAGTCGCGACGGCGACTTTCCGTCGTCGAATACCTGTCGCTGCTGGCGATCATTGTCATCATCGTCCAATGGGGCTTCATTGCCGGCATCCTGATCGGCGTCATCATCGGCTGCGCCACCTTTGCCTTGAGCGCCTCGCGCATCGATTCCATCAAATACAGCTTCGACGGCTCGGAATACCGCAGTTCGCTCGACCGCTCACGCGAGGACCAGGCGGTACTGTCAACGCATGGCGGCCAAGATCCGGGGCCTGAACCTGCAGAGCTATCTATTCTTCGGCTCGGCCAACCGGCTTTACCAGCATGTCAAGGCGCTTCTCGCAAGCCACCCCGAATGCCGCTTTCTGGTATTCGACTTCAAGCTCGTTACCGGCATCGATTCCTCGGCGGCGTACAGCTTCGCCCAGATCAGGCGGGCGGCCCGGAACCGCGGCACCAGACTTGTGCTGGTGCACCTTCCGGCTGCGGCCGAGAAGGCTCTGCGATCGAGCGAGTTCATCTCGCACGAGGTCTCCATCGTGTCCGAACTGGATCACGCGCTGGAGTGGTGCGAGAACGAGATCATCGCGCAGCATCAGGGCCGCGAGCAGGAAGAAGCGTCCTTGCGCAATTGGTTCGCCCGCATTCTCGGCACCGAAGAGGATGCCGCGGAACTGATCAATCGCGTCGACCGACTGGAGGTCGACGCCGGCGAGGTCATCGTTCGCGCCGGCGATGCCGCCGATTCGATGCATTTCATTCTGGACGGACGCGTCGGGATCATGATTCGCGCGGACGAAGGCGGCACCACGCGGGTGCGAAGCCTCGGTCGCTATACCACCATCGGCGAAATGGGCCTCGTCTCATATGCGCCGCGCAGCGCCACGATCCAGGCCGAGGCCGCGAGCGTTCTTTATGTCTTGAGCACACGTCAATTCGAGGCGCTCAAGACCGAAAATCCGATGCTCGGCCAGAAGTTGCTGATCTATTTCGTCTCCGTGATGGCCGAACGCCTGACCTTCGCCAACCACACGATCGCGGTGCTGCAGGAGATAGCAGGGGGAGCGACATCCTTTGTCCGGTCGGGCTGGTCGATCTCATCCAGCGCGAGCAGCAATGATGCGACGCGGTTGGCCGAGGAGGCCCACTCCGCAAGACGGGCATAATTGTCGGTGAACCAGTTGAACGCGGTCTGCACGACGACGAACGCGGCGGCCGCCTGAACCACTTCCCCGAGGCTCATCATGCCCGCCAGATATTTCGGGGTGCACAGCAGCAGGCCGATCACCGGGGTCAACAGGAGGCTCGTATAAGTCACCACCGTCATCCGCATCAGCTGCCACATGTAGATCCGCCAGATGGCGATCACCGCCTTCAATGGCGCGCCGATGACCTGGCGTCGGATCCTTCTTGCCGTCCGGCACCGCTGTTCCTCTCGCCACTTTCGCGCAGATGCGTGCCGATCGACCTCAACTCAGCCTCGGTCCGCTTGTTTTCCTCCATCACGCGGGTCAGGTGACTGGCGATCAGGAAGATGCCGGCCGAAAGCAGGGCGGAATAAACGATCACCGCGATGACGAGGTAGCCGGGAACGTTCAGGACGAAACCACCGAGGTCAATGGACAGGCCGTCTCCCACCGACCAGAGAATTCCGATGAACGTCACGGCATTGAGCAGCGACTGGAACAGCCCGAGCACGAGGTCGACCGGCAGATCGGTTGCAATCCTGGCGTCCTCGGCGATGCGGAATTCCGGGCTGTCATAGTCTCCGGCCACGAACCTGAGCCGGACATAGCGATCGTCTTTCAACCAATAGTCATAGAGGTGGTTGCTGAGCCATGCGCGCCAGGTGCGCTGCATGGTCATGCGGGCCCAGACCGAGAAAACCGCGAGTGCCAGACTGGCCGCGGCCAGGGGCACAAATCGCAACGCTTGGGCCCAAAGCCCGGCGGCGTCCCGGCGTCCGACCGCGTTGAAGAAGTCGCGATTCCAGTAATTCAGCATGTACTGTGTCAGCAATTGCAGCAGCACGGTAGCAACCAGCACCGCCACCAGAAGCCAGGCCCGCCACGCCCCTGGGCCCCGCCAATATCCCGACGCGCTCTGCCAAAATCGGGAAAGAAGCAGCTTCTCGTTCGGGGCCAGATGGGGGCGCTGCAGCATGTCCAGATTCGGTTGCATCGGCCACGCGATGACGCCGAACGGCATGCCTGACCGGAATGGATATTATCAAAAATACGCAACCTGCGCCAATCCAGGCTTGACCTGCGTCAAAGCGAGCACGGCCTCGCCCCCCGGCGCGTTGAGTCGGTCCACATAAGGCCCTATGCTTGCCGCGCGCCCCAAGGGCGGATGTCATCCCTTCTCGGCGTCCGGGAGAACGTCATGCGTGGATTCTGGTTTGCGACGACGATTGCGGCGGTGGCGGTGCTTGGGCCTTGCGCACCGGGCATGGCCCAGGAAGATGCGGATCAGAAATTAGGCAAGGTCCATTTCGCGACATCATGCAACGAGACCGCGCAGCGGCGGTTCGATCGCGCGATGCGATACCAGCACTCGTTCTGGTACGCGGAATCGAAGGAGATCTACCAGGAGGCCATCAAGGCCGACCCGCAATGCGCCATTGCCTATTGGGGGATCGCGCTGTCGCTGCTCAGCAATCCGCACGGCGCGATACCGGCGCCCAATCTTCCGCTCGGCCTTGCGGCGATCGAGAAGGCGAAGGCGATCGGCGCCAGCACCGAGCGCGAACGCGACTACATCGACGCGCTGGCGGTGATGTATGTTGATTACGACAAGACCCCGCAACAGGTGCGCGTGCAGTCCTACCTGCAGAAAATGGCGGCCCTGGCGGCAAAATATCCCGACGATGACGAGGCGCAGATCTTCTATGCCATCACGTTGAATGTGGCCGCATCGCCCGCCGACAAGACCTACGCCAACCAGCTCAAGGGAGCCGCCATCCTGGAGCCGATCTGGCAGCGGCAACCGCAGCACCCCGGCGTCGCCCACTACCTGATCCATCTGTATGACTATCCGGCGATCGCCGCCAAAGGCCTCCCCGCGGCGTTCCGCTATTCCAAAATAGCGCCGAATTCGCCGCATGCGCAGCATATGCCGTCGCACATTTTCACGCGCGTCGGCTACTGGAAGGAATCGATCGCTGCGAACCTCGCTTCGGTGCAATCCGCAAAGGCCAACAGGGAGGGCGGCGAGCAACTGCATGGACAGGATTATCTTGTCTACGCCTATCTGCAATTGTGTCAGGACAGGGCGGCGCATGCGGTCATCGACGAAATCGAGGCCGCGCAGCCCGACCCCGACGCCTTCGGCGCGGCCTTTTCGCGGGCCGCCTCTCCGGCGCGCTACATGGTGGAGCGCGGCGACTGGAAGGGCGCGGCCAATCTCGACGTCAAGCCGACCAAGTTCCCGCACGTCATGGCGATCACGCATTTCGCGCGCGCGCTCGGCGCCGCTCGATCCGGCGATCCGGCCGCCGCCAGGGCCGACGTCGCGAAGCTTGTCGAAATTCGCGACGGCCTGCGCGAGGCGAAGAACACTTACTGGGCCGGCCAGGTCGATGTCCAGGCACAGGTGGCGACGGCGTGGGTGCTCTACGCGGACGGCAAATATGACGACGCATTGAAGGCGATGAGCGCCGCCGCCGACGCCGAGGACAACACGGAAAAGGCGCCGGTCACGCCTGGGCCGCTGGCGCCGGCCCGCGAATTATATGGCTTCATGCTGCTGGATCGCGGCATGGCGAAGGAGGCCGCCGCGGCGTTCGAGGCCACGATGGCGAAGGAGCCTAACCGCTTCAACGGCTATGTCGGCGCCGCGAGGGCAGCCCAGGCCCTCGGCGACACCGTGAAAGCGAAGGCGGTTTATGAAAAGCTGGTCGCGCTTGCGGCCGGCTCGGACTCCGAGCGGCCGACGCTTGCCGCCGCAAGGGCATTCGTCGCGAGCAACTAGGCCAGCGGTCAAAGCGATAGCGAGAGCAATGAAACGAATCACCATCATTGCAGCGATCGTTGGCTTCGGGCTCGGCGCGTTCGCCGGGGCGGCGGCATTCTTCGCATGGCCGATACTGGACCATGGCGGGGCGGCAGCGCCCCCAAGCCACCCGCAATTTTCGGAAGTGCAATGGCCCTTTCCGACCGACGAATGGGGCAAGGGCAAAGCATTCCGCTGCGAAGCGGCGGACTGCGGGGTCGAGGTCAACCTTTACATCCGGGCCAAGATCGGGTTTTGCAACTGCCAGACCGGCGTTTCCGATGACGCCGAACTCGAGCGGCTGAGCGACTTCAGCCTGATGGGCGACAAGCTTTCGGTTTTGGGGCCGGGTCGCCAGATCAATGTCGCGTGGATGAAGGGCCGCAGCCGGGCCTATGCGATCGCCGATCGCTACCGCACGCCGAACTCGGCGCTGTCGGTGGCGTTCAACGACCGCTGCGACGCCGTCGTCGCCACCGCGGTGGTCGACCGCGATCATCCCGGGACGGTCGAGCCCAGCGTCATCGACTTCCTCAACAGCAAGGTCGTCGTGCACTGGGCCGAGGTCACGCTCGGGCTTTAGCCCGCGCACAGCTGGCGGCCGAGCGATCAGCGAAGCGCGATGTGACTTAAACCCCCGCCATCATCACATATTTGATCTCGACATATTCTTCCATGCCGTGATGCGAGCCTTCGCGGCCGAGGCCCGACTGCTTGACGCCGCCGAATGGCGCGACTTCGGTCGTGATCAATCCGGTGTTGACGCCGACCATGCCCGATTCCAGCGCTTCCGCGACCCGCCAGACCCGGCCGAGATCGCGCGCATAGAAATAGGACGCGAGCCCGAACGGCGATTGGTTGCACATCGCGATCACGTCGGCCTCATCCTTGAAACGGATGACCGGCGCGAGCGGCCCGAAAGTCTCCTCCTGCGACACCAGCGAGTCCGGCTTGACGTTGGCGAGCACGGTCGGCTCGAAGAAGGTGCGGCCGAGCGCATGACGCTGGCCGCCGACCACGACCCTGGCGCCGCCCTTCACGGCGTCAGCGATGTGCCGCTCGACCTTGTCGATCGCTTCCATATTGATCAGCGGTCCCTGCGTGACGCCCTGCTCGGTGCCGTCGCCGATCTTCAAGGCCGCGACTTTCTTCGAGAGTTTTTCGACGAACTCATCGTAGATCCTGTCCTGGGCGTAGATGCGGTTGGCGCAGACGCAGGTCTGGCCCATGTTGCGGTATTTCGAGACCATCGCGCCTTCGACCGCCGCGTCGATATCGGCGTCGTCGAACACCACGAAGGGCGCGTTGCCGCCGAGCTCGAGCCCGAGCTTCTTCACGCCGACCGCGGCCTGCCGGTAGAGAATCTTGCCGACCTCGGTCGACCCGGTGAAGCCGACGAAGCGCACCGCGGGATGCTCGCAGAGCACCTTGCCGATCGGCGGCGCGTCACCGGTGATGATGTTGAACACGCCCTTCGGCACGCCGGCCTTCTCGGCCAATGCCGCGAGCGCCAAGGCGCTGAGCGGCGTTTCGTTGGCGGGCTTCAGCACCACGGTGCAGCCGGCGGCCAGCGCCGGCGACACCTTGCGGGTGATCATCGAATTCGGAAAATTCCACGGCGTAATGGCGCCGCAAACGCCGATCGGCTGCTTGATCGCGAGCAGCCGGGCATCCGGGCGCTGGGTCGGGATGGTTTCGCCATAGACGCGCCGCGCCTCCTCGGCGAAAAATTCGACATAGGCGCCGCCGATATCGACTTCGCCGAGCGCCTCGGCGAGCGGCTTGCCCTGCTCCGAGGTCAGGATCAGCGCCAGGTCTTCGCGGTTGGCGACGATCAGCTCGAACCATTTGCGCAAGGTATTGGAGCGCTGCTTGGCGGTGAGTTTCGCCCAGGCCGGAAACGCGCGCTCGGCCACCTCCACCGCGTGCGTCGCGTCCGCCGCGCTCATCTGCGGCACCTTTGCAAGCTCGACGCCGGTGGCCGGATTGTTCACGGCGTAGATGGGGTCGCCGACCCAGGCGCCATCGATGTAGCAGTGCTCGCGCAGCAGCGACGGATCTTTCAGGCGGTCACGCAGCGTCCCGGCGGAGGGTTGCGAAGCGCGTGCGGCGGCGGTCGGGGTCATGGCGTTGCTCCTCGGATTTTTTGAGTATTGAAATTGACTATAAGCCTAAACCGGCCGCCGTGCACCGGCCCGCCAGCCAACCCTGTTCGTCATTCCGGGGCGATGCGCCAGCATCGAACGACGATGTGCCATTGCACATCGGAGAATTTCGAGGTTCCCCGATGCGCAAGTGCGCATCTGAGGTTCGCGGCTCACGCGAGCCCCGGAACGACAGGAATCAGGCCGCCCCGCTCATGTAGGTGTCGCGGCGACCGATCATGCGCTCCGCCGCGGCCTTGGCGTCCGCCTTGGTGGACGTCGCGCAGGTGCGATATTCGAGGTCCGGCATTTCGGCGGGATCGCGCCGTCCAAACCACGATCTGGAACCAACCGGCAGAAGCGCCAGCGCCTGGGCGACATTATCGACGGCGCCAAACGTGTGCAGCGCGCCCGTGGCGGCATAGCGAACCTCGTAGATGCCCGGAGAAATCGGCGCCTCGATATTCTCGCCGCGCCCGGCCCGCGGATATCGTTTCCATTCACTCCAGGTCGAAATCAATCCAGCCCCCTTCTTAAGGTCGTATGCCGCAGTCATTTGGTCCAATCGCCGGCCGGATGCAACGGTCCGTGCAACATTTATGGCGGGATTTGAACGTCTTACTGAGGAAATCCGCTCCGGATTAACCCTGTGACGACATCGGTCGATCACGAAATTGCGACCGGCCTGATGTTGCAGGCCACCCTTGCGGGGGGCGCGGCCCGGGAGGAGGATTGGCCGCTTCAAAAAATAACTCGAAAACAACCTGGAGGTGACCCCATGCAAGGCAAAGCCCAGATCGATGCGATCCTGCGCCAGGCAAGCGACGCCAGGGAAATTCCCGGCGTGGTCGCGATCGCCGCCAACAGCAACGACGTGATCTACCAGGGCGCGTTCGGCAAGCGCGACCTGTCCAGGGACGACGCCATGACAACCGACAGCGTGTTCTGGATTGCCTCCATGACCAAGGCGATCACGGCGGCGGCGGCCATGCAGCTGGTCGAGCAGGGCAAGCTCTCGCTCGATGCTCCGATCGGCAAGGTGCTGCCCGATCTCGCCGCCCCGCAAGTGCTCGAAGGCTTCGACGCCGATGGCGAGCCGGTGACGCGGCCCGCCAATAACCCGATCACGCTGCGCCATCTCATGACCCACACCGCCGGCTACTGCTACAACATGTGGAACGGCGACATGGTGCAGTATCTGGAGAAGACGGGCCTTCCCGCCGTCACGACTTGCAAAAATGATGCGCTGAAATTGCCGCTGGTGTCGGACCCCGGCACGCGCTGGGAATACGGCATCAATATCGATTTCGTCGGCAAGGCGGTCGAGGCGGTGAGCGGCCAGCGGCTCGACGCGTACTTGCGCGATCACCTGTTCACCCCGCTCGGCATGACCGACACCGGTTTCAAAATCGGGGATTCGCAACGCCAGCGACTCGTCGCCATGCACGGGCGCGAGCCCGACGGGTCGCTGGCGCCGATCCCGTTTGAACTCGAACAGGATCCGGAATTTCACATGGGCGGCGGCGGCCTCTACGGCACCGCGGGCGACTACATCAGGTTCACGCAGATGATCCTCAACAAGGGCCGCGGCAACGGCAACCAGCTGCTGAAGCCGGAGACGGTGGCGATGATGGGGCAGAACCACATCGGCGAACTCGCCATGACCAGGATGACGTCTGCGGTCGCGTTTGCGACCAACGATGTCGATCTCTATCCGGACATGGTGAAAAAATGGGGACTGAGCTTCATGATCAATACCGCCCAGACGCTGGAGGGCCGCAGCCCCGGCAGCCTCGCCTGGGCGGGCCTTGCCAACACCTATTACTGGATCGATCCGGCGCGCGACGTCACCGGCGTGATCCTGATGCAGGTGCTGCCGTTCGCGGACGAGAAATGCCTCGAAGCCTTCGCGGGCTTCGAACGCGGCGTCTATGACGGCCTCGATGCGGCCGCCCAGGAAGCGGCGTGATTTCTTTGCCCTCTCCCCGCGCTCGCGGCACGCGATTGCGGGGAGACGGTTGAAGCCCCCCTACACCGGCAGCCCGTTCTGCTGCGCCAGTTCCTTCAGCGAGACTTGCGGCCGCGCGCCGATGTGCTGGATCACTTCGGCGGCGGCGAGCGCTGCCAGCCGCCCGGCGTTTTCATGTCCCGCGCCGCGCGCCAGCCCGAACAGGAAGCCGGCGGCGAACAGGTCGCCGGCGCCTGTGGTGTCCACGAGCTTGTCGACCGGAAACGCCGGCACCGCGGTGACGCCGTCCTTCGACGCGACCACGCAGCCCTTCTCGCTGCGCGTAACGACCGCGAGTTTGGCGTCGATGCGCAACTGCTTCAGCGCCGTTTCGAAATCCGACGTCTGGTACAGCGAATGCAGTTCGGCCTCGTTGGCGAACACCAGGTCGACCGTGCCGTTTCGCATCAGCCCGAGGAATTCGTCGCGGTAGCGATCCACGCAAAATGAATCCGACAGCGTCAGCGCGACCTGACGGCCCGCGTCGTGCGCGATCGTCGACGCCTTGACGAAGGCTTCCTTGGCGTTTTTCGGATCCCAGAGATAGCCCTCAAGATAAAGCAGCGCGGAAGCCGCGACCTCGGCGGCGTCGATATCGGCGGGGCCAAGGTCCTGCGCCGCGCCGAGATAGGTGTTCATGGTGCGCTCGCCATCCGGGGTCACCAGAATGTAGGAGCAGCCGGTCGCCGGGCCGTCCGCCGCCGGCCGTGTCTCGAAGGCGACCCCCGCGGCGCGGATGTCATGGGTGTACAACCGGCCGATCTGGTCATCCCTGACCTTGCCGACATAGGCGGCGCGGGCGCCGAGACTGGCGACGCCGACAATGGTGTTGGCGGCCGATCCGCCGGACATCTCCGTCGCCGGCCCCATGTCGCGGTAGATCGCAGCTGCCCGGGCCTCGTCGATCAGGGCCATGCCGCCCTTGGTCATGCCGTGAGCGGCCAGAAAGCCTTCATCGGTCTGCACCAGCACGTCGAAAATCGCATTGCCGATGCCGAGAACGTCGTATTTTGCTGAAGTCATCCAGAAGTCCTGTTGCGGCGATGGCGCTGGCGCGGAAAATCCGGTCCAAACCGGCTTGAAAGGGGTGCAGCGGCCTATCACGATCCTCCCGCCACGGGCAAGCGAGGCTGGAGCATGATGGCCTGAGTTGAATCGACGCCGTCCTTCAGGTCACCTCGCCCCGCTTGCGGGGAGAGGTCGGATCGTTCTTACGATCCGGGTGAGGGGAATCTCCGCGAATCTCAAGTCTGTGGAGAGAGCCCCTCACCCCGACCCTCTCCCCGTGAAGAACGGGGAGTGGGAGCAAAGGTCGATCGCTGCTGCGCCTTAACCCAATCCCGTCCCGCTCTAGTATAGAAGTGCCGATGATTCGCTCCTTCCTCACGGTATCGACGGGAACGCTGGCCTCGCGGCTTCTGGGATTCGCGCGCGACGCCATGATCGCGGCGCTGCTCGGCACGGGTCCGGTCGCGGACGCCTTTCTGGTGGCGTTTCAGCTCGTCAATGTCGTGCGGCGGCTGTTGACGGAGGGCGCGTTGAACGCGGCGCTGGTGCCGGCCTGGCTGCGCGTGCGCGAGGCGGAGGGCGCAATCGCGGCGGCGGCATTTTCGGGGCGCGTGCTCGGCACCGTCAGCGCGGCGCTGATCGTGGCCGCGGGCGCTGATCGGCCTCCTGATGCCCCTTGTCATCACCGCGCTCGCGCCGGGCTTTGCCGGACACGAAACCCTGCGGCTCGCCGTCGACGATGCCCGCCTGATGTTGCCTTACCTCGCCTTCGCGGGCCCCACCACGGTGATGATGGCGCTGTTGAATGCGCGAAGCCGCTTCGCGCTCACCGCGTTCTCGCCGCTTCTGTTCAACATCGCGCTGATAGCGGTGATGATCGCGCTCGTCGTCCGGCAACAGGAGGCGACCGATGCCGCGCTGGTGATCGCCGCCACCGTCGGCGTCGCGGGACTTCTGCAACTGCTGATCCTGGTCGTGCGCCCCGGCGGCAACCGCATCGCGACGCCGCTGCGCATCGCCTTCGATCCGGAGATGCGCGGTTTTTTCGCCCGGGCGATCCCGGGCATGATCGCCGGCAGCGGGCCGCAATGGCTCATCGTCGCCGGCGCCATCATGGCGTCGGCACAGCCCTCGGCGGTGTCGTGGCTCTATTTCGCCAACCGCCTGATCGAACTGCCGCTCGGCATGGTCGGCGTCGCCATGGGCGCCGTGCTGGTGCCGGAACTGACGCGCGCGCTGCGCGGCGACGATCACAAGGCCATGACGCAGGCCGAGTCGCGCGGCCTCGAACTCGCGGTGGGCCTGGCGTTACCGGCGACGCTCGGATTGATGGCGCTCGGCGAGCCCGTGGTGCGGATGCTGTTCGAACACGGCGTATTCACCGCCACTGACACCGCCGCCACCGCGCGGGCGCTGACGTGGCTTGCGCTCGGCCTGCCCGCCCATGTGCTGGTCAAGGCGCTGTCGCCGGCGTTCTTCGCGCGCGACGACACCACCACGCCATTGCTGGCGACGCTGACGGGATTTCTGGTCGCGATCGTGCTGGCGGTCGTGCTTGGCCACCTGTTCGGCGCGCCCGGCATCGCCGCGAGCATCGCAATCGGCGCCTGGAGCAGCGCGCTGGCGTTGATCCGGCGCGGCGCCGCGACTTTCGGGTTCTCGATCGATGCCGCCGCGCGCCGGCGGCTGCCGCGCATCGTGACCGCCGCGTTGGCGATGGGCGGACTGCTGTGGCCGGCGGCGCCGTTCGTGCTGGCGCGTGGCGGGGACGCGCATGGCGTGGCGCAGGCCGTTCTGGTGGCGGCGCTGATAGCAGGCGGAATGGCGATCTACGGCCTGTGTCTCGCCTCGTTCGGCGTCATCCGCTGGGGCGAAGCGGTTAACGCGATCCGGCAAACCGCCGGCCCCGGCTTGCGCGACTGATGCTTGCATGTCATTTGACGGCGCGAAACAGGGAAGCTGACCATGGCGATCGTTGAACGGGTGTTTTCAGGCGTGCAGCCGACGGGCAATCTGCATCTCGGCAATTACCTCGGCGCGATCGTCAACTTCGTGAAGCTGCAGGAGACGCACAACTGTCTCTATTGCGTGGTCGACATGCACGCGATCACGCAGCCGGTATCGGTCTGGGGCGGCCCGACCGAACTCGCGCGCAACACCCGGGAAGTCACCGCCGCCTTCATCGCCTCGGGGATCGATCCGAAGAATCACATCGTGTTCAATCAGAGCCAGGTGTCCGGGCACGCGGAGCTGGCCTGGATCTTCAATTGCGTGGCGCGGGTCGGCTGGCTCAACCGCATGACGCAGTTCAAGGAAAAGGCCGGCAAGGACCGCGAGAACGCTTCCATCGGCCTCTATGACTATCCGGTGCTGATGGCGGCCGACATCCTGCTCTATCGCGCCACCCATGTGCCGGTCGGGGAGGACCAGAAGCAGCACCTCGAACTGGCGCGCGACATCGCGCAGAAGTTCAACAATGATTTCGACGACTCGATCCGCGGCCACGGCTTTGACGACGGGCTGTTTTTCCCGCAGCCCGAGCCCCTGATCACGGGTCCGGCGACGCGGGTGATGTCGTTGCGCGACGGCACCAAGAAGATGTCGAAGTCGGATTCGTCGGACAATTCGCGAATCAACCTGACCGACGACGCCGACACCATCGCGCAGAAGATCCGCAAGGCGAAGACCGACCCCGAGCCGTTGCCGTCGGAGGAAAAGGGTCTGGAGACCCGCCCCGAGGCCGATAATCTCGTCGGGATCTATGCCGCGCTGTCGGGCCGCAGCAAGTCCGAAGTGCTCGGCGAATTCGGCGGCGGACAGTTCTCCAGCTTCAAGAATTCGCTGGTCGAACTCTGCGTCGCGAGGCTTTCGCCGATCGCTTCCGAGATGAAGCGGCTGGTGGCGGACCCCGGCCATGTCGACGCCATCCTGGTTGACGGCTCCGAGCGTGCGCGGGCCATCGCCGACGAAACCATGAAGGCCGCGCGCGACATCGTTGGTTTCATCCGGAAGCGCTAGTTCCATCACGCCCCATCATTGACGCAGCGCACCCTGCGCCAGGGACGCCGCTTGTCGGGGATGGCCGCGTCGTGGCAGCATGCGGCTTGCCTGACGCACCCTTCTGCTTGGCGCACCCTTGGGACATGCATGACCACCCAGCGACGAAGCTACGAGACGGGCCACCAGCCGAAATGTCTTGTTATCGTTGACGACACCGCGGAGTGGGATCGCGCGGTCTACTATGCCAGCCGCTGGTCGATACGCGTCGGCGGCGGCGTGGTGATGCTGCGCATCGTCGAAACCGAGGATCAGAACCAGCAATGGCTGGGGGTCGCCGACATCATGCGCGCCGAGGCGCTGGAGGAGGCGAATGCCGCGCTCGATCGCGCCTCCGGCCGCGCCAACGGCATTGCCGCGATCACCCCGGAACGCGTGATCCGCGAGGGCGACCCGACCGAACAGATGCTCGATGTCATCGACAAGGACGCCGACATCGCGATGCTGGTGCTGGCCGCCAATCCCGGCCCCGAAGGCCCGGGCCCGCTCATCACCATGATATCCAACGCGGTCGGCTCGTTCCCGATTCCGGTCGTCATCGTGCCCGGCGATCTGAGCGACGCGGAAATCGACGCGTTATCCTGAGGAGTACACGTTCCGCCTGCGCGGCACCGGCCGGCATGGGGGTTACCCGCCCCTTGACCGTGCGTTTGCCGTCGCCATCTGCTAGGAGACCTTACGCGCCGGCCTTGAACCGGCGACGCCGGAGAAAACCATGTTCATCCAGACCGAAGCCACCCCCAATCCCGCCACCCTGAAATTCATTCCCGGCCGCACCGTGCTCGACGGCGGCACCATGGAATTCGCCAACCGCGAGGCCGCTTCGCGTTCGCCGCTCGCCGAGAGGCTGTTCGGCGTGCCCGGTGTCACCAGCGTCTTTTACGGTTCCGACTTCGTCACCGTGACCAAGGACGACAGCGACTGGCAGCATCTCAAGCCGGCGATCCTCGGCGCCATCATGGAGCATTACATGTCCGGCGCGCCGCTGCTGGCGGACGGCAGCGCGGGCAGCGACGAGGCCGACGACGAGGCGGACGAGTTCTTCAACGAGGCCGACGCCGAAACGGTCGCGACGATCAAGGACCTGATCGAAACCCGGGTTCGGCCGGCGGTCGCCAACGACGGCGGCGACATCACCTTTCGCGGCTTCAAGGACGGCATCGTCTATCTCAACATGAAAGGCGCCTGCGCGGGCTGCCCGTCATCCACCGCGACGCTGCAGCACGGCATTCAGAACCTCTTGAAGCATTTCGTGCCCGACGTGGTCGAAGTCCGCCCGATGTGATCGGCAGCGGCGAATAGTGAGTGGCGAATGGCGAATGGCGGGGATTGCTGATATCTTGTTGGCTATTCGCCACTCACTATTCGCGTGCCTCCCATGCTGATCCTCGCCATCGACACCGCGCTGGATGCCTGCGCCGCCGCGGTGCTCGACACCGAGGCCGGCCATGCCGGTCGCGCAGGAATCCCAGGCCATGAAGCGCGGCCATGCCGAAGCGCTGATGCCGCTGATCGGGCGCGTCATCGCGCAATCCGGCGTCACGTTCGCGGCCCTCGACCGCATCGCGGTAACCACCGGCCCCGGGAGCTTTACCGGATTGCGGGTCGGCCTGTCGGCGGCGCGCGGCATCGCGCTGGCCGCCAACAAGCCGGTGGTTGGGGTGACGACGCTGTCCGCCTACGCGGCGCCCGTCGTCAGTCAGAACGGCGAGCACCCCGTGGTTTCCGCGATCGATGCCCGGCATGACCATGTCTATCTTCAGGTGGTCAGCGGTAACGGCGGTTCGCTGATTCTGCCACGGGTCGCGGCGATCGAGGAGGCGCTCGACGCCGCGCGGTTCGGCGCGCCCCATCTGGTGGGCAACGCCGCCAGGATCCTCGCCGACCGCTGGCCGGCGGACGGGCCGCCACCCTTCGCGGTCGATGCGCAAGCCGCGCCGGACATTGCCTGGGTGGGATGGCTGGGCGCCGCGGTCAGCCCGGACACCGCGCCGGCCCGCCCCTTTTACCTGCGCGCCCCCGACGCCAAGCCGCCAAAAGATCTACTGCACAAGGCCCCGCAGCCGACATCGACATGATGGCATGGCTCCGCGAATTATGGCGCGGCGGCGCCGCGGCGATCGAGCCCGCCAGCCTGCGCGATGCGCCGGCGCTCGCGCGGATTCACGGCGCGTCGTTTCATCGCGGATGGGGCGAAGGCGAATTCGAGAGGATGCTGACCGAACGCAACACGCTGGTCCATCGCCTGAGAATGGGGCGCAAGATCGTCGGTTTTTCGGTATCCCGCATGGCGGCGGACGAGGCCGAAATATTGTCGATCGCCGTTGCCCAAAGCCATCGCGGCCGGGGCCTGTCCGGTAACCTGTTGCTGACCCACCTTGGCCATCTCGCCGGCCGCGGCGTGCGCACGGTATTCCTGGAAGTGGAGGAAAATAATCAACCGGCACGGCGGCTCTACGAACGAGCCGGATTTAGCGTCGTCGGGCGCCGCGAACGCTATTACCCGCAACCCGGCGGGGAACCGTTGAACGCGCTCCTGATGCGCCGCGACTTGTCGTAACGCCCGCGCGGTGGCAGAAGGTGATATCGCCAAGACAGAAGACTCGAAACCGCCCTGAACCCCAAATAGTGACTGCCCCGAAATGACCGCGCTCAAATCCACCCCTGCGCTCAAGACCTCCGGCATCGAGGCGCGCTGCGCCGCCACCGGCATGCGCATGACCGAGCAGCGCCGCGTCATCGCACGCGTGCTGGCGGAGGCGGAGGATCATCCCGACGTCGAGGAACTGTACCGCCGCTGCGTCGCCGTCGACGACAAGATCTCGATTTCGACGGTCTATCGCACCGTGAAGCTGTTCGAGGACGCCGGCATTATCGAACGGCACGATTTTCGCGAGGGCCGCGCCCGCTACGAACAGATGCGCGACAGCCATCATGACCACCTGATCAATCTGCGCGACGGCAAGGTGATCGAGTTCACTTCCGAGGAGATCGAGAAGCTGCAGGCCGAAATCGCCCGCAAGCTCGGCTACAAACTGGTCGATCACCGGCTGGAACTGTATTGCATCCCGCTGGACGACGACAAATCCTGAGCCATGGCGTTGGCCTGCGACGTGGATAACGGTCCGGGCGAGGAAACGCGTCGAAACAAGATCCGGAATTTTGATCTCATCATCTTCGACTGCGACGGCGTCCTGGTCGACAGCGAAGTCATCTCCTGCCGCGTCCATGCCGACGTGCTCACCCGTCATGGCTATCCGATATCAGCCGAACAGGTGCGCCAGCGGTTTCTTGGACGCACGACACACGATGCGACCGTCGAGATCGAGCGGCAACTCGGACGGCCGCTGGGAGAGACCTACGATCTTGAACGGCAAACGGCGTTGCTTGCGGCACTTGCCGACAAGGTCGAAGCCATCCCCCACGTTCACGATGCGCTCGACGCCATCGATGCGCGCATCTGCGTGGCTTCCAGCTCCGCGCATGACAAGATTTTCACCACCCTGTCGCGGACCCGGCTTTACCAGCGCTTCGCGCCGAATATTTTTTCAGGCACCCAAGTGAGCCATGGCAAGCCCGCGCCCGACCTGTTCCTGTTCGCGGCCGGGCAAATGGCCGCGCTTCCAGGGCGGAGCGTCGTGATCGAGGACAGCATCCCCGGCGTCACCGGCGCGCTGGCCGCGGGAATGACCGTGCTTGGTTTCCATGGCGGCAGCCATTGCCGGCCGGGTGACGGCGAAGCGCTGCGCGCGGCCGGCGCGGCGGTGACGTTCGACGATATGCGGCAATTGCCCGGGCTGATCGGGCGGATCGCGCCGGGTTAACCGGCGTCATTCCGGGATGGGCCGAAGGACCAGGCCCGGAATCTCGAGATTCCGGGCTCGCTTCGCGCCCCGGAACGACGCCCCAAAATGCTGGATTTCCGCCCATTTAGCCTATAACTGAGCTCCGCGCCGCATTGGCGCCATTTCGGCCCAGCATTCCCGGTTCCATGAAGCTGCCGCGCAAACTGCATATCAAGTCCTACGGCTGCCAGATGAACGTCTACGATGCTCAACGCATGGTGGACACACTGGCGGGCGAGGGCTTTGTCGAGACCGCAAGCGTGGACGACGCGGATCTGGTGATCCTCAACACCTGCCACATCCGCGAAAAGGCTTCCGAGAAGGTTTACTCCGAACTCGGGCGGCTGCGCGTCATGAAGGATGAAGCCGCGCGCAATGGCCGCCAAATGAGTATCGCGGTGGCCGGTTGCGTGGCCCAGGCCGAGGGCAGCGAGATCATCGCCCGGGCGCCCGTGGTCGATGTGGTGGTCGGACCGCAAAGCTACCACCATCTGCCGGAACTGCTGGCGCGCGCTAAAAGTGACGGCCGCGCGCTGGAGACCGAGTTCCCGATTCAAGACAAATTTGAGTTTCTGCCGCCGCCGAGGCCGGATGCCATTCGCGCGCGGGGAATCTCATCCTTCGTCACGGTGCAGGAAGGCTGCGATAAATTCTGCACGTTCTGCGTGGTGCCCTATACGCGGGGCGCCGAGGTGTCGCGCCCGGCGGCCAAAATCGTCGATGACGTGCAGCGGCTCGCCGACCATGGCGTGCGCGAAATCACCCTGATCGGCCAGAACGTCAACGCCTATCACGGCGAGGGGCCCGACGGACGGATCTGGTCGCTCGGCACCCTGCTGCGCCGGCTCGCCGACATTCCCGGCATCGTCCGCTTGCGCTACTCCACCAGCCATCCCTGCGATGTCGATGAGTCGCTGATCGAGGCGCATCGCGATCTCGCCGCGCTGATGCCCTTCGTGCATCTGCCGGTGCAGTCCGGCTCCGACCGGATTTTGGCTGCCATGAACCGCAAGCATACCGCCGATGATTACCGGCGGGCGATCGACCGATTTCGCGACGCCCGCCAAGATATTGCATTTTCATCGGATTTTATCGTGGGCTTCCCCGGCGAGACTGAGGAAGATTTTCGGGCCACCCTCGCGCTGGTCACACAAATCGGATACGCTGGCGCTTATTCGTTCAAATATTCGCCGCGGCCCGGCACGCCGGCGGCGGACATGCGGGAGACGGTGTCAGCGGCGGAAATGGACGAGCGATTGGTGCGGCTTCAGGAATTGATCGACAGCCAGCAATCGGCCTTCAACAAGGCCATGATTGGGAACACCGTCGATGTGCTGTTCGAACGCCCGGCCCGCAACCCCGGCCAGATCGTCGGCCGCACCGCCTGTCTGCAACCGGCGCATGTGATGGCGCCTGCGGATATCATCGGACAGGTCCTGCCGGTGAGGATCGACAGCCTCGAGCGCTACAGCCTGCTCGGCGAACTCGTAGCCTCCCCGCACGGGCGGCCGACGCCATCGGGTTTTTCGCAAGAAGCGCCTGCTCATATGACAACGGGAGCCTGAACCCTTGCCAAAAAGCGCATCGGATTCACCTTCACTCGCTCCCAGCCGCAAACCCGACCGCGACATGCAGATCCCGCCCGAAACGCAATTCGTCATCGACTTCGATGACAACCGCGCGGCCTCGGCGCTGGTTGGACCCTACGGACAAAACCTGGCGCTGATCGAGCGGCGGCTCGGCGTCGTGGTGGATTCGCGCGGCAATCACATCACCGTCGCCGGATCCCGCGACGGCTGCGACGCCGCGCGGCGCGTGCTGGAGACGCTCTATGCGCAGGCGGTGCAGGGGCACGATCTGGCGCAGGGCGATGTCGAAGGCGCGATCCGCGCCGTGATCGCGCAAGGCTCGCTGTTCGAATTCGATGCCAAGGCGGTCAAATCGTCGTTCGAGACCATCAACCTGCGCAAGCGCCCTGTGCGCGCCCGCACCGCCGCGCAGGACTCCTACATACGCGCGCTCAAGCGCCACGAATTGGTGTTCGGCATCGGCCCGGCGGGCACCGGCAAGACCTGGCTCGCGGTGGCGCACGCCGCGCAGTTGTTCGAGCGGAAGGAAGTCGATCGCATCATCCTGTCACGGCCCGCGGTCGAGGCCGGCGAACGGCTCGGCTTCCTGCCCGGCGACTTGCGCGAGAAAGTCGATCCTTACTTGCGGCCGATTTACGATGCACTGTACGACCTGATGGATTCGCGTATCGTCGAACGCGCGTTGCAGGCCGGCGAAATCGAGATCGCGCCGTTGGCCTTCATGCGCGGCCGCACGCTGACCAACGCCGTCATCATTCTGGACGAGGCGCAGAACACCACGTCGATGCAAATGAAGATGTTCCTGACGCGGCTTGGCGAAAACAGCCGCATGATCATCACCGGCGACCCCTCCCAGGTCGACCTGCCGAACGGCCAGACCTCAGGCCTAGCGGAGGCCGCCAGGCTGCTTGACGGCGTCGAGGGCATTGCCCAGGTGAAATTCACCGCCGAAGACGTGATCCGCCATGAACTCGTGGCGCGGATCGTCGCGGCCTATGAAGGATTGCCGCAGCGGCCGGCAACCAGCAAGCCTTGATGCCGAAGACTGCCGCCGAGCGCGCGCTGGGGACACATTCCCGTCGCAAACAGAATTCCGGACCGATGGTACCGTTTGCCCTTCCCGTTTCAGAGGTTCTTGTTGTCGCCGATTGCTGGCAGGCCGAGCCTGACGCCGAGACCGTCATCCATCGGGCGATCGCCGCCGCGGCGGAATTCGTCGATGCGGATGTCGGAGGGACCGAGCTTGCGGTGATGCTGACCGACGACGCCGGCATCCGAACGCTGAACAGGAACTGGCGCGGCATCGACAAGCCGACCAACGTGCTGTCATTTCCGGCGCTGCAGCCGAGCGGCCCGCGCGGCCCCGACGATGCGCCGCGCATGCTCGGCGACATCGCCATTGCCTATGAAACGACGCGAAGGGAAGCCGATGACGAACAAAAGCCGTTCGACCATCACCTTAGCCACCTTGCCGTTCATGGCTTCCTGCATTTGATCGGTTACGATCACGAAAAGGACGACGACGCCGAGACCATGGAAGCGCTTGAGCGGGAGATTCTCTCGCAGCTCGGTATTCCCGATCCGTATGCGGACCGCGAGCGGATGGACTGAGATGACGGACTCAGAACCGATCCACGACAATCCGCGCAACACGCGCAACCTGCCTGCCGTGGTGCAGGAAGGCGAAGTCATGCGTCCCGTCGCCGACAACTGGCTGACGCGGGCGATCCGTGCATTGTTCGGATGGAAGCCGGGATCGGTCCGCGACGATCTGCAGGTGGTGCTCGATGCAAGCACGCCGGACGAGGTAGGCTTTTCCGCCATCGAGCGCACCATGTTGCGCAACATCCTCTCGCTGCATGAACGCCGGATTGCCGACGTCATGATCCATCGCGCCGACATCGTCGCGGTCAAGCGCGACATTCCGCTTGGCGAACTGATGAGCCTGTTCGAAAGCGCCGCTCATTCGCGGCTGGTGGTCTACAACGAAACCCTCGACGATCCCGAGGGCATCGTTCACATCCGGGATCTCCTGGTATTCATGACCGCGAGAGCGCGGTTATCCGAGACAGGCAAGGGCAAGACCAAACGCAAGAAGCCGTTCCCCGCCGGCCTCGATCTGCGCGCGGTCGATCTGGCGCTGCCGCTCTCGGAGGCCAACATCATCCGCAAATTGCTGTTCGTGCCGCCCTCGATGCGGGCGATCGATCTCCTGGCGCAGATGCAGGCTTCGCGCATCCACCTGGCGCTGGTGGTCGACGAATACGGCGGAACCGACGGGCTGGTCTCGATCGAGGACATCGTCGAGCAGATCGTCGGCGAGATCGACGACGAGCATGACAGCGACGAGCCGCCGGCGATCGTGCGGCAGGCGGATAATTCCTTCATCGCCGACGCCCGCGCCAGCCTCGATGACGTTCGTTCCGTGATCGGCGAGGAGTTCGTGACCGGCGAAGCCGGCGAGGAAGTCGAAACGCTCGGCGGCTACCTCGTGACCCATGTCGGCCGGCTGCCGGTGCGCGGCGAGGTCATTTCGGGGCCCGGCAACTTCGAGATCGAGGTGCTGGATGCCGATCCGAGGCGCGTCAAGCGCCTGCGCATCGCCACGCGCAAGGAGCGCTCGGCCCTGCGCGCCCAGCGCGAGAGCCGTCGTCGCGAAGCCCAGACCGAGACCGGATCCGCGCAAGCCAGCGACAATACGAACCCTCCCGGCGATGGAGCCGGCTCATCGTGACAGCCGCAGGCTCCCTCCGCGCGGCCGGTCTTGCGATCATCCTGGCATGGGGATGGAAGCGCGCCGCCATCGCGCTCGTCGCGGGCGCGCTGTCGGCGCTCGCGATGGAGCCGTTCAATGCCTGGCCCGTGCTGTTTGTAACTTTTCCGGTCGTGGTCTGGTTGATCGACGGCGCGGGCGCCGGGCGCCTGCGCGGCGTGCCGGCGGCGGCAATGGCCGGCTGGTGGTTCGGACTCGGCTATTTCGTGCCGGGACTGTACTGGATCGGCTACGCCTTTCTGGTCGATGCATCCACCTTCGCATGGCTGTTGCCATTCGCCATACTGGGGCTGCCGGCCTACCTCGCACTGTTCACCGCGTTGGGCTTCGCGCTCGCGCGGCTGATCTGGACCAGGGACGCCTCGCGGGTGATCGCACTCGCCGCAAGTCTGACGCTGAGCGAATGGCTGCGCGGCCACGCGCTCACGGGCTTTCCATGGAATGCCTTCGGCTATGCCCTGACCGAGCCTCTGGCGCTGGCCCAGACGGCGTCGCTGATCGGCCTGTGGGGTCAGACGTTTCTTGCGGTGGCGATCTTTGCAAGCCCGGGCGTGCTGATCGATGGAAGTTCGCGCGGGCGCAAACCCTGGATAGCGCCCGCAACGGCCCTGGCGCTGCTGCTGGCCATGGGAATATTCGGCGCCGTTCGCCTGAGCCTGCAGCCGACCGCAACGGTTGCAAACGTCAGGCTGCGGATCATGCAGCCCAATCTGCAGCAGGACGTCAAATTCAATTACTCCGCCAAGGCGGAGGTCATGCAGAAATACCTGACGCTGTCTGATCGGGCATCCGGCCCGCAATCCACCGGTGTACGCGACGTCAGTATCCTGATCTGGCCGGAATCGGCGTTCCCGTTTTTCCTGACGCGTGAGGCCGATGCGATGGCGCAGATCGCCGACCTCCTGCCCAAGGGAACTGTCCTGATCACCGGCTCGGTGCGAGCGCCCGATGCGCCGCCGGGCACGAAAATCACGCGCGCCTACAATTCGATCTACGTCATCGATCACGATGGCAGCGTGCTGTCGATCTACGACAAACTGCATCTGGTGCCGTTCGGCGAGTTTCTTCCGTACCAGGACTGGATGGAAAGGATCGGCCTGGTCCAGCTTACAAAGGTTCAGGGCGGTTTCATTCCGGGCACCCGGCGGCGCACCATGGAGATCCCGCACGCGCCCCGCGCGCTGCCGTTGATCTGCTACGAGGCAATTTTTCCCGGTGATATCGTCGAGCGTAATGATCGCCCCGGCTGGATCGTCAATCTCACCAATGACGGGTGGTTCGGATTTCGACCGGCCCCTGTCGAACACCTGCAACAGGCGCGCCTGCGCGGGATCGAGCAAGGGCTGCCGGTCGTTCGTGCCGCGAGTCGCCGGCATATCGGCGGTTTTCGATCCCTTGGGACGGACGGTCGCGCGGCTGGGTCTCGGGCTCGAAGGCGTCCTCTTCCGGCCCGCCTTCTGCCCTCCCGCCGACGATTTATGCGCGGGTCGGCGACATCCCTGTCACCGTGCTGGTCGCCGCCGCCTTGATCTTCGTGGTCCAGGCGTCGCGAGGCGAAACGAATTTCCCGATCGTGATTCACCAGTCGCGAAGCGAATTTCCTGACCGTGATTCACTTCTGGTTTTGAATGTTGGCAGAAAGGCCAGCATGCGGGGTTCCCCCGGTTGACAGGCCGACGGTGCCATTCGCATTCTGGGCCGAGGGCCATTCAGGAGCCCACCGTCAGTACATTGTTCAATTTGTCTGAATAATGGGGCATGGCCTCTTCGAGCCGGCTCTGGCGGTCATGGCGCCCGAGGCATAACCCGCTCTCGTCCTGCTTTTTCCTGCCAGCGTAATCCCGAGGTATACCAGTAATGCCGACCAAAGCGCCCAACCCTGTTGACAAATATGTCGGCAGTCGTGTGCGCATGCGCCGCATCATGCTGGGCATGAGCCAGGAAAAGCTCGGCGACGCGCTGGGGCTCACCTTTCAGCAAGTTCAGAAATACGAGAAGGGCACCAACCGGGTCGGCGCAAGCCGCATCCAGCAGATCTCTGAAATACTTCAGGTGCCGGTATCGTTCTTGTTTGAAGGAGGCCCCAACAGCACCGCCAGCGCAAACCCTGCAGGGCTTTCCCAACGACATCGCCGGCCCATGTCTCCGACTTCCTGGCGACCTCGGAAGGTTTGGCACTGACCCGTGCTTTCACACGCATCCCCGACGCAAAGCTCCGGCGCAGCATTGTCGAACTGGTCGAACAGATCGCCGCTCGCGAAAGTTCCGACAGGCGTTGAACCGCTAGTTTCGGTTTGAGAGCTGTCCAAATCTGGAATATGCCGTCGTTCGCCGATGTGCGATTACGTGTCGGATAACGACAAGGCAAACAGCATGCTGACGACAGTCAATCCCTTCGATTCGAAAACCATCCTTGAAGGCATCCGCCGCTGGGTCGAATTCGAGACCCCGACGGAAGCGCCCGACCGGATCAACGGGCTCGCAACATTGGTCGCGGACGGCTACGGCGATTTGCCGGCTACGATCGAGCGCGTCGCCGGACATTCTGGCTGTGGTGATCACATTCTGGCGCGGTCGTCATGGGGCCAGGAGCGGCCCGGAATCCTGGTGCTGAGCCATCTCGACACCGTTCATCCGCTGGGATTTATCGAGCGTCTGCCGTTTCGGGTTGAAGGCGACAGCGCCTTCGGCCCCGGCATCTACGACATGAAGGGCGGCGCCGATCCGGCCTACCACGCGTTCCGGCAGCTTTGCGCTGACGGCGCGCATTCGCCGCTCGGCGTGACTCACCTCTACGTCTCGGATGAAGAGATTGGCAGCCCGACGTCGCGCGCGCTGATCGAGGCCGAGGGACGCAAGGCAAAATACGTGCTGGTAACGAAGCCTGCCCGCGACGGCGGCAAGATCGTCACCGGCCGCAAGGGCGTCGCGCGCTTCGAGATTTTTGTCAAAGGCGTTCCCGCCCATGCCGGCACGCGGCCCGAGGATGGCCGCAGCGCGATACACGAACTTGCCAATATCATTCAGACGCTAGAGGCCATGAACGACATCAAGCGCGGCGTGACGGTCAATGTCGGCGTTGTCAGGGGCGGCACCAAGCCGAACGTTATCGCTGAAGAAGCCTATGCCGAGGTCGAATACGCCCTGCCGACCATTGCGGATGCCGACGAGTTGGTCCCGAGGATCCTCAGCCTGAAATCGCGGACCGAAGGCGTCCACGTCAAGGTAACAGGTGAATTGAATTGCCCGCCCTATGAGAAAGACCATGCGGGCGCCGCCCTCTTTGAACACGCCAGGACGCTTGCCGCCGAAATCGGCTTCGAGCTTTCGGACACCTTCACCGGTGGCGGCTCCGACGGCAACTTCACCGCGCCTCACACGGCAACCCTCGACGGCCTTGGCGTCGATGGAAAGGGCGCGCATACCCATTACGAGCAGATATATATTTCGTCGATCGAACCAAGGGCACGGCTGCTGCATCGGCTGTACCGGACGCTGCGATGAGCGACGCATTCCGGGATCGCGGGGATCGCAACGCATCGTCCGGCGATGCCGCCGCCGTTCACCCGCACGGCTC